>JBQTGU010000041.1:0-56477 GCA_052390575.1 Actinomycetota bacterium
TTTCGGCCGAGCGCTAGCGCTCGTCAACGACTCGCGTTTCGGTCTGCAAGCGGGTGTCTTTACAGATCGCCTCACCCATGCACTTCTCGCATTCGAAGACCTCGATGTCGGGGCGGTGATCCTCAACGACGTGCCGACCTGGCGCGTCGACCCAATGCCGTACGGTGGCGTGAAGTGGTCAGGAACAGGACGTGAAGGCATTCGCTTTGCAATCGAAGAATTCTCCGAACGCAAGCTGCTCGTCGTGAATGCGAGGAACCATGCCGCGTGATGCTTCTGACGAGACCACCACGCCGCATCCGAGCGTTTCTCGCGTCGCCCACGTCGCATTAGAAGTCGGCGATCTAGCGACAAGCGTCAACTTCTATTCAGAGGTATGGGGTCTGACGATCGTTGAATCGGGCGCGCGACATGCCTCGCTCCGAAGCAACGGGCCCGAGGAGCATGTATTGGTTCTGCATGCCGGCACCGCCCAGCGGCTACGGAACGTCCGCTTCGAAGCAGACGCAGACACCGACCTCGATTCGATCGCCCGATCAGTAATTGCGTCTGGCGGCGAGGTTCTCGCCGATGGGTCGGAGCGCGGCATCGACTCGGTCGCGGCGAGCTTGCGCTTCAGCGATCTCGACGGTCATGTCGTCGAAGTGGTCCCTGCGCGGGGTGCCAGACTTGCGGCGCCAACTGAGGGCCATGGACCACTCGGCGTGGATCACGTGGTCCTCGAAGTACAAGACCTTACGCGCGCCACATACTTCTACTCGGAAGTGCTGGGCTTTCGCCTCTCTGACGATATCCCAGGCTTCATGACGTTCCTGAGGTGTAGCCCAAACCACCACAGCCTCGCGCTGCGCTCAGGTGGCACCGGCATCGATCACGTCGCGTACACGGTTTCCGGTTGGTATGACATCGCTGAGGGGGTGTATCGCCTTGGAGACCTTGGCGTAGAGAGAGTTTGGGGTCCTGGACGCCATGGGCCGGGCAACAACCTCTTCGCCTACTTCAAAGATCCGGACGGCAACGTCGTTGAGTACACCGCGGAGGTCGCGCAGGTTGACGAGGACAGCTGGGAACCTCGCAGTTGGCCACAGGAACAAGGCAACGTCTGGCCTACTGCGGAGCCGCGCTGACGAATCGCCACGTGTCTAGTCGAACTAAGGCGTCAGAGGAGTAATCGTATGCGGAAATACTCGAAGGCGGATGCACGCGAGTGGGCACGGAGCAACATGGCCGGTGTCTGTGGCTGTCTTCTCCCCACGTTCACAAACGATCTTCGCGCGATCAACGAGAATGCCATCGTTCACGACCTTCGCCGTGAGAAGGAACTGGGATTCTGGGGCACGCTCCTCGTATCGGAGTGCGGCACGACGCTCGCCGAGATGTGCGAGGTCATCGATATTGCTGTAAAGGAAGCGACGCAGCTCGACCTGCGCACGATCCTGCTCGGTGCCTTCTCGACTGTCGACGACCTTGTCGAGATGTCACGGTACGCCGAGCAGGCGGGTGTGGACCTTGTCATGGTGTCGTATCCACCCTGGTTCTACCCGGAGACTGAAGATGCGCTTTACGAATACACGAGACATGTCGCAGACCACACCGACATGGGCGTGATGCTCTTCGCCATCAACCAATGGAACCTCGGCCGTCTGCACCCGAGCGGCTTCTCCCCCCGAGTCATTGCTCGCCTAGTCGAGGACGTACCGAACGTCGTCGCGATCAAGAATGAGATTGGGGGGCCCGGAGTCGGCGGCATCGCTGAGATCTTCCGTCGTTTCAACAGTCGCGTCGTCGTAACTGACCCGTTGGAGCAGAATGCGCCGGCTTGGTGCGACGCATTCGACATGCAGTTCCTCGGCACTTCGAACTACGAGTACATGGGTGATCAGGTTGTCCGATACTTCGAGCTGCTGAGGGAGAAAAACTTCGACGAGGCGATGGGTATCTACTGGCACCTGCATCCGGCTCGTCAAGCAAACGGCCGCCTGATGACGGAGTCGATGGCGGGCACATCATTAGTCAACAGGCAACTCTGGAAGTACCAAAATTGGCTCAACGACTTCAACGGAGGGCCTATGCGGCCGCCTCATATGCGCATCTCTGATGAGCAGATGCGCACGCTCAGGAGCGCGCTGGCAGCCAGTGGCATCGAGCCGACGGCTGAACCCGACAGCGCATTCTTCACCGGTCGCAACCCCTGTTAGATCGTGCTGGTCCTCACTGACGACGAGGTGCGCTCAGCACTTACAATGCCAGCCGCGATCGCATCGCTGGCGAGAACGTTCCGCGAGCTTGGTTCGGGCGTTGACATGCCGACGACCCGCGCGCAGCTGTCACACCCGACCGGCTGGATGCGCATCCTCACGGCGTCGCTGCCACACGTTGGCGTCTTCGGTTTCAAAGAGTTTCATCTCACCCGTGTCGCGGAAGAACCACAACGCGCAATCGTTCGTTACTCTGTAGACCTCTTCGACAGCGCGACCGGGGAGCCGATTGCCAGACTCGATGCACACCACCTCACTGCGGTCAGAACTGCCGCCACTGCAGCGGTAGCCCTGCAGGCGGTCGCGCCGGCGGGCGCATTCTCCCTCGGCGTCATTGGGTCAGGCAGCGAAGCGCGTTGGCAGGTTGAAGCGTTCGCCGCTGTGTTACGCCTCCAGAACGTGTCCATCTTCAGCCCGCGTCAGCAAAGCCGAGAGCGCTTGGCTGCGACACTCTCCGATTTGCTGTCGGTGCCTGCCGCGTCGGTGGATTCGCCTGAAGCGGTTACCCGCAGTGCGGACGTCCTCATCGCAGCCACCAACACCGCGGGCCGAGGCCCCGCAGTTCTCGGTCGGTGGCTGCATCCGGGAATGCATGTCAGTTCCATCGGATCCACGACGCCGCGCCAGCGAGAGATCGATCCCGACGTGTTCGCACGTGCAGACGTTGTTGTAGTTGACAGCCTCGATGTTCTCGAGGAGTCAGGCGACGCGATCGCAGCGAAGCAGGCGGGGATGCTCGCGCTTGAGAACGTACTCCCACTGTCGACACTTGTCGCGCGGAGAAGTGACATCCCGCGCGAGCCGCAATCCATCACACTATACAAATCCATTGGGAGCGGTTTGCAGGATGTCTGCCTCGCTCATGCCGTCGTTGAGCGCGCGTCGACGCTCGGTATCGGTCACCATGTGTCCGCCTCGCAGCACTCGAAGAACGTCGCAGCGAACTAGGTAACAAACTGATAGACCATGGTGACGTCCCGCGAGTGGTGTAAACCGATTCGAGACGCGGGCTCCTCGATGATCCTGGGCAGCGGGTGTGACGGCTTCGCTGAGTACCTCCTCGTCGATGTCGGCGTGTAGCTGCCCCGCAGGTTCTGCAGCAGTCGCAGACGGTCATACTGAGCCCGCGCCAGCGGCGCGAAGCGCGGTCGAGCACGGCCCACACCAGTGACACGCAGTTGGTCTCACCGGGGAGCCGACCGATGACCTTCACGCGCCGGCGTGTTTCTCAACGGTGCGTTCGATGAAGTTCGAGTGGCGGATGTGGCGCCAGTGCTCGGCGGGGAACCCAGGTGCACGGTGAGCTTGCAAGGGACCTGGAAACCTCGGGGGTCCTGGCTGCGTTAGCCGGTGCCTCCGTGCTCGAGGTGATTCGTTGTTTGTGGATCAGCTGGAGGACGTCTACCGAGCGGTCCAATAGGGCGCCGCCCCGGTGGCCCAGGATCGTCAGCCAGCAGCGAGCGAACAGCGGCGAGCGCTCGGATTCGTGGGGCTGGGGGCAATGGGGTCTCGGAGTCGATCAGCGCGAACGTGGCCGGCGGCGATCATCCAGACGTCTGTGCTGCATCTGGTGCGCAAAACACCTTTTCCGGTACGCGTCACGCGCCGATTGGCAGATGCGCTCTGCCAACGGCTCCCAATCCCCTCGACGGTCTGGTTCCAACCTTCCGATATGAACGAGATCAACGGGATGGTCACCAACCATCTGGAACGCGATCAGCCCGTCGAGACCCTCCGCGTACTGCACTTCCGAGATCTCGACCACGCCGCCAAGCTCACCCCCGATTCCTGCGGGAAACTCCGGCCGGTCTTCCAGAGGGTCGCACAGAACGCCGACCGCGAGGCCGCCCGCGTGGCGCCCGTAAACAGGCGATGGGAGCGCCCCAAGGAGTGCTTCGGCGTGGCGGGGTCACCTCCTTGCCCAACAGGCGGGAGCAGAACGCCTCATCGGTGCCGCGCAGCTTCGGACGCTGAACCTCGACCCGGCCCATCGTCGTCTTGATGCTCGCCGGCGGCTGCCAGCCGTTCCGCGACGCCGCCGATGGTCCTCGCCGCGGCGCCTGGCAGCGGGCCCGGCCGAAGAAGTCGTCGAACTCGGCCTCCAGCGCCGCCTGAATCACCAGCCGCACACTCAGGCGGCCGACGCCCGCGAGCACCTCGGCCAGGTCGCGGCCAGGAGGCGAACAGCTCGTCGATGTGTGCGCGGATGCGCCCGATGGGCGATACTCGTTTCGACACGGGTGTAGGTCCTCCTTCGTGCTCTAGGGGGTTCGAAGGAACCAACACCCGTCGTCATTTACAACAGTGGATGGCCGCCACCTTGACTATCAAGCGAAACACATCCGCTGCAGACGTAGCGCTAGTTGCAAGCTGAACCGAAGGTTCGCGTCGGTTGTGAAGGGCCCGAGTGCCTCCTGCAACCTTTCGATGCGGTAGCGCATCGTGTTGTAGTGATAGTGCATCGCCCGGGCCGTTTCGGCCACGTTCAGATTATGGTCGAAGAGTTCTTCAAGTGTCTCGAGCATCTCTTCACTACGCTGATGAGGTTCGACGAGGTCACCGAGGACTTCGCGCACGAACGCATCGACCTCAGCCTCATCTCGGATGAGACTCAGTACTCGGAATGCGCCTAGGTCGTCAAAATGCACCAGACCATTCTCGATCATCAGTGTCTCACCAACGTCGAGCGCCTTCCGCGCCTGCCAGTACCCCTCCGCAACCTTCATGGCACCCGCGACAGGTCTGCTCACACCGATCCGGGTTCGGCGTTCAATGGCGGTCAACTCGTGGAGAATCTTCCGGATCATCTGACGGTGTGCATCGATGTCAGCTAACGGTACGTCGACACCGGTGATGGCGACGACCTCTTTGCTCAATGTGACGACGGCGGCGTGTCGATCTGAACGATGCAGAAGGGATGCCAGGGAACGTGAAAGACCACCAAGGCGTGACTCGTCGGCGCGTCCCGGATAGGGATCCTGGAACTCTCCGACGATCACAGTTAGCGCGCGATCAAGCTTCCAACCGAACTGAGTCGCGCGGGCATCAGCCTCCTCGGGATCTGTCACCCGTCGGTTGAAAAGGTCATGGAGAAACTCAGCCTGGAACTTGCTCTCGACCGCCGATACCGCCCGAGCTTTTGTGATCGCGAGCGCCGTGACGGTCGCGGCGATTTCGAGAGCCACCATGTCGTCATCGCGCAATTGGCGGTCCGCCTCGAATGCGACGATCGATGCGTTCCATCTGCCTCCCGCCAGTACCGGGGCATGCGCGTATCGCGGCGCACCCTCGGGGCTCTCGAGAGCGCAAGGTCCGCTGGTCAGCGTAAGGCCGTTGGACCGGACGACACCCGCTGTCTTCAGCAGTTCCGGGATATCCGGATGGCCGGAGCTTGCGAGGACTGTGCCCTCGAGATCGAGGATGACGGTGGGGCTGCCGAGCAGACCAGCGACCTCGCGGGCGAGTTCCGGCAAGTCACCGCCCGCGAGGACAAGTGCAATCAACGTGCGGTGGAGTTCCTGCGACCGAGCGAGATTCGCGCTTTCGCGATTGAGTATGTTCGCGAGCACCTGGTTCAAAATGTCGTCAAATGCAACGTCATCGGGTAGTTGGACGAGTGGAAATGCCAGCCCTTCCGCCTCGGCCAGCATCTGACTCGGAACCTCGTTGATGTAGCGTCCCAGCTTGATGCCGAGCCCGGAGAGGCCTCGATCATCGAGTTCCTGTACAAGTGCGGTGAGATCACCGGGTGGTGCTTCGCGCAATGGGTACGCCGTCGTGAGCAGGAACTCCCTTGGTTTGACCCATGGAAGGATGTCAGGGACCTCCATGACATTCAGTCGCTCGACGATCCTGTGGAGTCCTTCGCCACCGGCCAGCACGCGCGCGCCTCGGAGACACGCAATGTCCAGGACCTCCTCGACCGTGATCCCCCGCCTGAGCTCGGTGAGAGGCGGTCGATCATGGGCCGGCACATCCCTGTCGGTCGTCACCGCCAACCCACCATCTTCCCCTCACGCCCCAGAACACACTTCGACGTGGGTCTGTTGAAGGTCATGTTCACCGCTAGCACTATTCCGCGATGCTAATCGTGGATTGATTCTTCGCCGCGTGCCCAAGCGTGACAACCGTACCCGCACGTCCTCGCACCGCATCCTTGAGACGGTCCATGGAGGCGATCACCGCACACTCTCCGCCATGTTCGACAAACCGCGCCGCCGCTTCGACCTTTGGTCCCATGCTGCCGGCGCTGAACTCACCCTCAGCGGCGTACTGGCGCAGTTGTCGCGCAGTCACATTCGTCAATGGCTCAGAACTTTGGTCTCTGTACCGCAGATACACATGCTCAACATCGGTCGCGATGACCAACATCCGGGCGCCAATGATCTCCGCGAGCAGCTCGCTCGTGAGGTCCTTGTCGACGACGGCCTCGACTCCCCGAACACCTTCACCGTCATTTACGACGGGGATGCCACCACCGCCAGCTGCGATGACAATCGTGCCCTCGGCCACTAGGTGCCGGATGCTCGCGGCTTCAAGTATCTTCTTAGGCTGGGGCGATGGAACAACGCGTCGCCACCCGCGACCGTCAATCCGCTTGCAGCACTGTCCTGCAGCGCGGCGAGCCTTGGCATCGGGCGTGCTGAGAAACGCTCCGATGGGCTTCGTAGGATTGGTCCATGCTGGATCCCGCTCGTCGACACAGACACGTGTAAGCACGGTTGCCACACCGCGATCCTCACCTCGCACCGCCAATGCAGCTTCAAGCGCGACCATCATCCGGTAACCGATACTCGCCTGCGTCTGCGCGACGCAGACGTCCATCGGCTGCGCTGGCACAGCGTGTGCCGCGAGGTCAGCGGCAGTAACGAGGTTGCCGATCTGCGGGCCATTACCGTGCGTGAGAACGACCTCGTAACCGGCCGCTATAACGTCCGCGACCATCTCCATCGCGTGCTCGACGAACTCCAGTTCGTCGTTGCGATTCGCAAGTGCATTGCCTCCGAGCGCGAGAACAACACGCGGCCGCGCTGACCCGGACCAGAGCGGACACTCTCGCTGCCCACCTCCAGCCTTCCCCTTCATCCCGTTCGTCGGACCCGACCCAACGCCCATGGCTTGCGGCGACCGCCCGCTACGACCGGACTCTGTCTAAAGGAGCGATCCATGCGTGTCCTCGCTCTGTTCGAATGGAGCACATCCGGACCGGCGCTCCGACCACAAACCGAAGCGTACGTCCGGGGATCATGAGCATCCTCGGAGCTACGTAACAAAAGATCGCTCCGGTGTTTGTGAATAACTAATAGAGCCAGAGGTGGACGGTGACTGCTTCCATGAGCGATGACATGTGCGAGAGCGACGCATCGGCGAGCGAACGCCTAAACGCGATTTGCGTCGCTCGGCCGGTAATCGACGAGCAACTGCAAGTACGACAAGGTGTGGTCCTGTCCAGCGGACCGCACGTCGCGTACGTTGGGATCAACAAATTCGTCATCTGCGTGAGCCGCGACCCCGTCCCACGCCTGCCGAACGGCATCGTGATAGATGGAGATGTCCGGGGGGCTCTGGTCCCGGGCGTGGAAGCCCGATTGACGGCTGGCTGCCTCTCCGCCGGAGACGCAAGGGTCATCTGGTCTCCAGAAGTCTCCATCTGGGAATCGAAAGTGCCGACTACTCCCGCCTCGCGGGCTCACGTAGCGGGACGCGGTCTTCAGATCATGAGAGCACTGGGGCACAGGCCACAGGGCAGAAAGAAGACAGGCGAGCTGGTCGAGCAGTTGATTACGGGCCTCGACGTCGCACTGAGAGCGACCGGCGGAGCCGTAACGCAATTATTCGACGCACTTGCTGCGAACGATGCAAATCGACTGTCGCGTGCTGCGCACACGTTGTTGGGTCGCGGCCCAGGACTCACTCCAGAAGGGGACGACCTGCTTGCGGCAGCGTCCGGCACGCTCATTGTCGTCGGCCGGACCTGCGGCCTCCCGCCAGAAGTCATTCCACGACTCCTCCATGCACTCCTTCCGGCTGATCGGCATGAGCGGACGACAGCACTTGGTGCGACCCTGCTCGAACTGGCAAGCCGCGGTCATCTCGCCGAACCAGTTCACCCTCTCCTCGACCTCGAGAGAAACACAGACACAGCGCATGCGCGTGACGTGTCGAAACTCTTGGGGATTGGGGGTTCTACGGGCAGGGCTTACGCCATCGGTGTGGCGGCGACGTTGCTGACGCTGTCGTCCAGGACAGCCCGGGACCCAAAGCGCGAACCCTGACACTTCCCTGTCGGCTCAAGGAGCCCGCGCCTCGAGAGGCTGACCTAATGCGGCCGGCGCATTACTCCGTCGGTAGATGGTCAGCGCAAGCAGAGTGAGTACGTATGGCGCGAGCGCGAGGATCTGGAAGGGCACGTCCACACCGAGGGCATTGGCCCACTGCTGGCCGGAATCGGCGACGCCGAAGAGAAGGCAGGCAACAGCGATTCCCATCGGCCGCCAACCCGCGAAGATGATTGCGGCAAGAGCGATGAAGCCCCGACCGGCCGTCATGCCCTCGGTGAATCCCCGTACAACGGCGATCGCGAGCATGGCGCCGCCGAGACCGGCGACCGCGCCGGAATACAGCACCGCCAGATACCGGACCTGCGCCACATGGACACCACGCGTGAGACACACCACGGGTGCCTCTCCAACAGCACGCAGGATCAGTCCTGCCGTCGTATTCCTGAGAAAAACGACAGTCGCCGCGAGAAGCGCGATCGCGATGTAGACGAAGATGCCCTGATCGAAGAGGACCTCGCCGAGGAATGGCACGCGGGAGAGACCAGGAATACTCCAACTGCCAAAGCCAGGAATCTCCTCTGGACTGCTGGTCGATGGAAACACAATGCCGAGTAAGAAACCTGTGAGGCCAAGAGCGAGGATATTGATCGCGATGCCGGACACGATCTGATCTGCCCTGAGCGTGATGCTCACGTACGCGTGGAGAGCCCCCATTGCGAGTCCTCCGGCCGCACCCCCAGCAAGCCCGGCCCAAGGACCGGCGTAGAAGCTCACGACGACAGCGGTAAAGGCTCCCCCCAGCATGTAACCCTCAAGCCCAATACTAGCGACACCCGCGCGTTCCCCGATCAATCCACCGAGTGCTGCCAGCAACAGTGGAGTAGCTGTGAGAACGCTTGCCGCCATCAGGTTCGTGAACTGGTCGTAGCTCACGGGACACCTCCGCCGATGACGCTCGGGTCGGGATCCGGAGTGATCCGATCTCGCTCCTCGCGCATTAGTGCCGTGCGCGTCGCCGCCCTTCGCGGGGTCCCGCCGCGATGTCTCGTGACGAACCGAGCGATGAATTCGGCGATGGAACGACCACCGACCACGAATAACACTGCAGCGCCTTGGATGACGATCACGAGGTTGGCAGAGATCCCCAGAACACGTTCCATTTGGTTCGCGCCACTGATCAGGACGCCAAAAAATGTGCCGGCAATTACGCTTCCAACGGGGCTGAGCGCACCGAGGAGCGCCACCACGATCCCGGTGAACCCAATGCCATCTGAGAAGTTCTCGACGAGACGAAACTGGCTACCGAGCATCTCGACCGCGCCGCCGATGCCCGCAAGCGCTCCGCTGATGAGAAAAGCCGCAAAGATGCTCCGAGTGGTACTGATGTTTGCAAATTCCGCGGCGCGCGGGTTCCCGCCCACGGTTCGCATCTCATACCCAAGCCGCGAGAACCGCAGTAGCCAGAACACGGCTGCGGCGGCCAAGAGAGTGACAACTACCCCAGCATTCAAGCGGGTATCGCCTACCAGAATCGGAAGCTTGGCCGAATCGTCGATCGCTCGTGTCTGCGGAAAAATGGAGCCGGGGTCACGCAACGGCTTCGATATCAGATAGCCAGTCAGCAAGATGGCGACGTAATTGAGCAACAGGCTCGAGACGATCTCGTTTACGCCGCGATGGATTTTGAGAAGAGCCGGGAACGCGCCCCACAGCGCGCCGCCGAGCGCGGCGGCGAGAATGCAGAGAGGAATGTGGATCGCACGGGGGAGATCAATCGACGAACCCGCGATTGCTGCGCCGAGCGCGCCAACGTAGAGCTGCCCTTCGAGACCGATATTGAAGGCTCCAGTCCGCGCCGCAACGAGGAATCCCAGTGCTGCGAGGATCAGTGGCGCCGCCTTGTTTGCAGTCACCCCAAGGGAGTAGCTGCTCCCCAGCGCCCCGTTGAACAGCTCGCGATAGGCCTCAAACGGTGATACACCATCGATTAGCGTGAACAGACCGCTCGCAGCGAGAGCGAATAGGACAGCCACAACGCCGACGAACAGTGAGCGCCAAGGCGGATTCATCAGAGGTCGTGCGGTCGACCGTGTTCACCGTGTGAAGAAATGCCAGTCATCAGAAGTCCAAGGGTGTGTGCATCGGCCTCATCGCACTTGAGCACTCGAACGAGCGACCCACGGTACATAACGGCGATCCGATCGCAGACTGCACGCAACTCATCGAGGTCGCTTGAAACGATGATGCCTACGGCACCGCGATCTCGTACGTCAGCGATCCGCTCGTGCACAAACGCGGCTGCAACGAGATCGAGGCCCGCGGTCGGCTCCACCATCAGTACGAGCGCCGGTTCGGACGCGAGCTCACGGGCGAGCACAAGCTTCTGTCTGTTCCCACCACTGAGATGAGCGACTGGGGTATCCGGGTCTGCGCCCCGGATGTCGTACTTCTGAATCAGGTCCTCCGCGATGCGCCTAAGTGCCTTCGAGTCGATTCGCCATCGGGAGCGAGAAGCTGTCCGGAAAAATCGGAGCCCTACGTTCCAGGTCAGGGAGAACTCCGGTATCAAACATGAGTGCCGAGGATCGTCCGGCACAAATCCGATATCACCGTTGTAGACGGCACCCGCGATCTCTCGTCCGTCAAGGTGTACGTGTCCAGCGTCCGGGCGGCGAACTCCCGCGAGGCACTCCATGAGCTCACGCTGTCCGTTTCCCGCAACTCCCGCGATCCCGATGATCTCACCCTTAGGGACGGCAAGCGACACGTCGCGCACGGCATCCTCTCCACGATCACCCCTGACGGAGAGCCGCGCGACCTCCAGCGCGGCCTCCTCCGCCGCTTGGCGCGTGCGGAACACCGGAGTCGCCAACTCGCCGCCAACGATGTGCTTCGCGAGAATCGATCCGTTCGCTTCGGAACGGCTAACCGAAGCGACGACCCGGCCCGATCTCATCACGGTGATCCGATCGCAGAGCGCGAGCACTTCATCGAGCTTGTGGCTGATGAATACGATTGCCTTGCCCTCCGCGGCGAGCCTGCGGACCGTGCCAAAGAGCGAGTCGATCTGCGTCGGACCTAGAACGGACGTCGGCTCATCGAGGATGAGCACCCGGCAGTCGCGGTAGAGGACGGCGAGGAGTTCCACACGCTGCTTCTCGGCAAGCGATAGTGGACCGACAACCGCGAAGGGTTCGACAGCAATGCCGTATTGCTCACTTAGAGCTGCTATCCGAGCCGCTACTCGGGTGCGGTTCAGGACCCCACCCTCCAACCGAGTGCCCAGCACAATGTTCTCAGCCACGGTAAGGGCAGGCACCAGCATGAAGTCCTGGTACACCATTTGTATCCCGGCTGCGCCCGCGTCGAGCGGGCTGCGAAACTGCACCGTGCAGCCATCAACGATTAAGTCGCCCCCGTCGGGGTGGTAGAGGCCGGCGGCAACACTCATCGCCGTGCTCTTGCCCGCTCCGTTTTCGCCCACAAGCCCCTGGATCTCGCCGGCACGGAAATCCAGACTTACGCGATCGTTGGCGATGATGGAGCCGAACCGTTTGGTCACGCCCTCTAGGCGCAGAACGGGAAACGCTCCGTCCCGCTCCTCGCTATCGTGAACTACTGGGATGGTCGAATGTCCTCCCCTGAGAGTGACCTCACGGTTAGCGGATGCCACGTTTCAGAGTTAGAGGGTCAACGCCTCGATGGGGAGGTTGCCGGATTTCGCGTCCTTCTCTAGCTGTCGAATGCGTTCTTCCTGCTCGGGAGTCGCGAGGTCACGGAAGTCAGCCAAGCCGAAGACCTTCTGCTTAAAGCCGCTCTTGTACGTCTTTCCCTTGAGCTTCCCGTCGAGGAACCTCTTGGTCATGTCGACAATAGTCTTGCGGGTATCAACGAGCGTTGTGGTGACGATGTAATTGGGCGCAAGCTCGTACGAGTCGTCGCCATACCCGATGCCAAGAATCTCGTTCTCCCTGATTGACTGAATCGCACCGGGTGTCCCGCCCACCGTCACGACCCAGAGCACATCCGCCCCGTCGGCGGCGAGCGCATCCGAGACCTGCTTGGTCTTCACTGGGTCGAAGAGGTCGCCGACGTACGAGGTCGCGACCTCCACGTCCGGGTCTGCAGCCTCTACGCCCTGCTCGAAGCCAAACAGGAGACGCTCGATGGGTGGAATCTGGTCACCGCCGACGGCTGCGACCTTCCCGCTTTTCGTCACGACAGCCGCTGCTAGCCCACCGAGGAAGCCGGCCTGCTCGTACCTGTAGTCCACAACCGCCACATTTGGCGGCGCGCTCTGGAAGCCGTCGATGATGACGAAACTCGTGTCCGGGAACTCCGCACCGACTTGGGCCGCTGCGTCCTGAAACTGGACTCCGGTGGCGAGGATGAGATCAAAGTCGCGATCTGCGTAATCGCGCATCGTGTCGACAAAGTCCGCAGGTTGCACCTTCTCAGAGACCGTCACGTCGACGCCGAAGCGCTTCTTGATGTCCCTGACACCGTTCTTGGCCGCGAGCCCATAGCCGGAGTCGGTCAGCGAGCCAGGAAGCAGGACGGCGATTTTCGCGTCCTCCTTCTCGCCCGATCCTGTACTGGCCACGCTGCTGCCGTTTGCGAAAACGCCGAGTACGAGGGTGGCGGCCACGGTCATCGCGAGCACCCTGAATCGCTTCACCTTGACCATCCTCAACCCCCAAGACCCGGCTGCCCAATGCCTAGCGGCAAAACCCTACGGGCGTCGTCCCGACGAGGCCACGGAAACAAGTGACGGATAGTTCAACCACGGTTTGGCAACTCGTGCCCGAAACCTGATGAGCCCTGACTTCAGGCCGAACCAGCAGGGTTGGTCATTGCACGGAACGGCCTAGGAATTTGACCTTGTCCCCTGAATGGTACGAAGGAAGCCCAACGGACTTGGAAGGTTTCCACGTACACCGAACGGGCAGCGCCGAGTTACGCTCGGCGTACCATGTCATGGGAGACGATGTGAAGGTCGCGGTCGATCCGACACGGTGCAAAGGGTATGCCGTCTGCATGTTCGAAGCACCAGAGGTCTTCGAGCTCGGCGACGACAATGTTGCTTACGTGATCGATGAGTCGCCCCCTGACGAACTCCGCGAGAAGGTCGAAACCGCTGTTCGCCTCTGCCCCACTAGTGCACTCTCGATCGCCGAAGACGCGTAGTCCAGGCTCGCGTCCACTCCCGCGACAGCTCCTGTGCGATTCTGACAATGAGCCAGGCTACAGATTGTCGGTCGACGCCATTTTCGAGGTCTGCCTGGGGCCGTAGGATCCGCGAAGTCGACCCTTGTCCATGACGGGGGACCATTTTGGCGTACCCAGATCGCGCCAAAACGTAGCGACTTCCGGGGGGAACCGATGGACGGAACGGCTCAGGCTACAAGAGACGACTGGAAGGCCGAAGCGGACAGTCTGACCAACGTCGACCGTCGCTTCTTCGTCGACGACGATCTTTTCACCCGCGAACTCGAACGGGTTTTTGCACGGTGCTGGGAGTTCGTCGCCCACGAGAGCGAAGTCCCCGAGGTGGGCAGCTACGTGACCCGAACAATGGGTCGCGACTCCGTCATCGTGATACGAGACGACGCCGGCGCGGTTCGCGTCATGCTCAATTCATGCACGCACCGCGGTACGCAGTTGTGCAAGACCCCCATCGGGAACGCATCCAGCTTTCGTTGCGGGTATCACGGTTGGACCTTCAACAACAATGGTGACCTGTTCGCCGTGCCTCGGCTCTCCGAGTCGTACGCCCCAACGTGGAAGAAGAGTGACCATGGGCTGGTGCAGGCACGCGTTGAGGTGTTCCACGGGCTCGTATTCGCTACGTGGAATCACGAGGGCCCTGATCTCGTCGCGTATCTAGGCGACATGGCATGGTACTTGGAAGCCATGATGTCGATGGCTCCAGGCGGCTTCGAGGTCATTGCTCCACCACAGCGCTACATCCAGGACGCGAATTGGAAGTTCCCGGTAGAGAACGATGGAGGTGATGGCTATCATCTCCCGGTCGCACACGGGACGA
Organism: Actinomycetota bacterium; assembly: GCA_052390575.1. GTDB lineage: Bacteria > Actinomycetota > Acidimicrobiia > IMCC26256 > JACDBD01 > JBPCMN01. Next base: position 14,586 of record JBQTGU010000041.1, read on the forward strand.
TGTTTGATCTCGATATCTTCGGTACCCAGGCCGGCAACACGGCCGGCCATGTCGTCCAGACGAAAGAAGGACATGTTCTTCGACGACAGTACCTCCGAGACGAGTTTCCCGAGCCTCCGTACTTTGGGTATCCCGCGGATACCTGGGCAACAATCACAAAGGGGCTGACCGCTGAGCAGGCGGCATTCGTAGCGAAGAACACCGTCATCCACGGCACGGTGTTCCCGAACTCTGCGTTCGTTGTTGCTGCATTCCCAACGACCGGAGACCCAGGGGACGAAGAAGTCAGTATCTACACGTGGCGGGTTCATCGGCCATTGACCCCGCACACGGCCGAGGTGGTGTACTGGCTCTTCGTCGCGCGGGGCATGTCCGACGCCTGGAAGCGGGCGTCATACAAGACCCAGGTTCGGATCTTCTCGGGCGCGGCCTTCTTCGAGGCCGACGACTACGAAAACTTCGCGCGAATCGATCGAGCGAGCGACGGAGCCCGCGGCCGCGAAACGCCCTTCAACTACACACTCGGGCTCGACGCGCCGGATGAAACCAACGGCAATGGGGTGTGGCCAGGTCCGGGCTCGGTTCAGGCTCGCGATGTCAGCGAAGCGAATCAGCGCGCGTTTTATCGCCGTTACCTCGAACTCATGGAGGACCCTTCATGACCACTGTCGAGACAGTTGCCGCCGGTACGGAGCTGCTCGTTGTCCGAGCCGCAATTGAAGACTTCCTCTATGACGAATCAGCCGCGCTCGACGAAGGCCGGTACATGGAGTGGCTTGAGATGCTTACCGACGACTTCTTGTACACGGTGCCCATGCCGATGCCTCGCGACGACCCTAGCGAATCCCAGTATCACGAAACTGGCCTACTGGCGTCAGGCTCGAAAGGTGCGTTTGATCTGCGCCTTCGCCGGATCGGTTTCGCTAGCGCGTGGGGTGACCGACCCCGCCCCTACGGACGCCACCTCATCACGAATATTCGCATCACCCCGGCGGATGCGGAAGATGCATGGCGAGTAAAGAGCAATGTCCTCGTAACGCGGTCGCGTGGTAACTCGCCACTCACCTTCCTCTCTGCCGGACGTGTCGACGTCATTCGCGGCGAACCAAGTGGCGGATTCAAGCTCGCTCAACGCGCTGTGTACATCGACGTCGAAGCCCCAAGCCACGCAAGTCTGCTCTTGCCGTTCTGAGGCGACCGAAGGAGTTACTTGGGTGTCAGCGGCACGTGAAAACTGACCCCCTGGCGGCACCCGAAAACTGACCCCCCTCTCCTGGGGTCCACCACTGGCAGTGCTGGAACTCGGACCCTGGCTCGAGGCGAGCCAGGGAGGTCAGGAGGGTGATCTGCGTGGAGGACTGGGCCGAGATGCGACGGCTGCACCGCGCCGAGGGGTTGGGCATCAAGATGATCGCTCGGCGCTTCGGTGTGGCGCGCAACACCGTGCGCGCCGCGCTGCGCTCGGACGCGCCGCCGAGCTATGCGCGGGAGCGCAAGGGCTCGATCGTCGACGTGGTCGAGCCCGAGATCCGGGAGTGGCTGAGGAAATTCCCGGAGATGCCGGCGACGGTGGTCGCCGAGCGGATCGGCTGGGAGCGCTCGATTCGGGTGCTGCGCGACCGCGTCGCTGAGCTGCGCCCGCTCTTCGTGCCGCCCGATCCGTGTCAGCGCACGAGCTATCAGCCCGGCGAGCTCGCCCAGTTCGACCTGTGGCAGCCCGATGTGGAGATCCCGCTCGGGTTCGGCCAGGCTGACAAGTGCTGGGTCGTCGTCGGCGTCTGCGGCTTCAGCCGCTTCACCGGCGCGTGGATGATCCCAAGCCGCGCCGGCCACGACGTGCTGGCGGGGATGCTCCAGGTCCTCAGCCAGTTCGGCGCGCTGCCGCGCACGGCGGTGTGGGACCAGGAAGGCTGCATCGGGGCCTGGCGCCAGGGCCGCCAGCAGCTCACTGCGGAGTTCCAGGCGTTCCGCGGGACACTGGGCATGGGCGTGCGGCTGTGCGCGCCGGCCGACCCCGAAGCCAAGGGGCTGGTCGAGCGGGCCAATGGTTACCTCGAGACGAGCTTCCTACCCGGTCGACGCTTCGGCGACGTCGCCGACTTCAACCGCCAGCTGACCGGCTGGCTGCGCCGAGCCAACCAGCGCATCCACGGCACCACCCGGGTGCGACCGGCGGAGGCGGTCTTCGAGGACCGCGGGGCGATGCTGACGTTCCCGCCGGTGCTGCCCGACCCCTCGTGGCGTTTCACGACGCGCCTGCCCCGGGACCACTACGTGCGGGTCGAGACCAACGACTACTCTGTCAACCCCCGCTACGTGGGACGACGCGTCGAGGTGCGCGTCACCCTCGACGAGGTCGTCGTGACCTGCGAGGGCACCGAGGTCGCCCGCCACCGTCGCTGCCTGGCCAAGCACCAGTCGCTGCTGGCCCCCGAGCACTCCCGGGTGCTGCGGGCCATGCGCGCCGAGGCCGTCGTGGCCTCCGCGTTCGAGGCCGCGGTCGAAGAACGCGACCTCGCCGACTACGACCGCGTGCTCGGGGTGGCTTGATGGCCACAGCGACGAAGCCGACGTCGGATCTCGCCTACCTGTGCCGCGCGCTGAAAGCCCCGTCGCTGGCACGCTCGGTCGAGCGCCTCGCCGAGCGAGCTCGAGCCGAAAGCTGGACCCATGAGGAGTTCCTCGCCGCCTGCCTCGAGCGCGAGGTCGCGGCGCGCCAGTCCAACGGCGGCGAGTTACGCATCCGCGCCGCCCGGTTCCCCGCCCGCAAGACGCTCGAGGAGTTCGACTTCGACCACCAACGCTCCCTCAAGCGTGACGTGATCGCCCACCTCGGCGCGCTCGACTTCGTCGAGGCCAAGGACAACGTCGTGTTCCTCGGTCCGCCCGGCACCGGCAAGACCCACCTCGCCATCGGGCTCTCGATCCGGGCCTGCCAAGCCGGCCACCGCGTCCTCTTCGCCACCGCCGCCGAATGGGTCGACCGACTCGCGGCCGCGCACAACGCCGGCGCACTCCACGAGGAGCTGCGACGCCTCGGCCGCTACCCGCTCCTCGTCATCGACGAGGTCGGCTACATCCCCTTCGAAGCCGAAGCCGCCAACCTCTTCTTCCAGCTCATCTCGGCCCGCTACGAGCGCGCGTCGGTGATCGTGACCAGCAACAAACCCTTCGGCCGCTGGGGCGAGACCTTCGGCGACGCCACCGTCGCCGCCGCCATGATCGACCGGCTCGTCCACCACGCCGAGGTCGTCGCCATGAAAGGCGACAGCTACCGGCTCAAAGACCGCGACCTCGGGAGGGTGCCTACCGACGACGCAGCGTGACCGGACCCGAAGGCAGGGGGGTCAATTTTCATCCGCCGCCACGGGGTCAAGATTCAGCCGCCGTTGACACTTGGGGACGCGCAGATATGCGCGGCTGGCCACCTGGAGCACGACCGACCAAGCCCCGTCTTATACCGGCACGCGGAACCGGGCCGAGCGGCAGTCCCCCTCCGCTCGGCCCGGTGGTCCCTCACCCCTGAACCGACGGATCAGGTTGGCAAAGTGATGCCCGTCTCCGCGGGGGTCCCGCTGCAACCGCTGGAGTCCTGTTCAGCGAGGCGCGTCCTCCGCTGGCGACTGGTGCGACCGCTCGAGTCCGCTGCGTTGGTAGCGACGAAATGACACACTCGTGCAGCCGCATCTTGATTCCGACGTCTTGAGTTCGCTGAAGCGCCGACTCCACATCTCCGGTCGCTACGGCTTCGTCGCATCGACCCGCGCTGGGAACACGAACCATCCGATAGAAGGTTGTGCTCTTCAGTCGGCCTGTTCATAGAGACGAGCTCCAGCCATACCGGCGGGAGAACAGTCGCGGACGACTAAGACCTGGCGAAATGGTCTTCGTGGATGGAGTCACGTCTTCACGCAGGTGGCTACGACGAACCGACGATCGGACGGTCCCGCCGACGATAGAGGTCGAGGAGCGGGTGCTCAGGTGGATTGACTCTGTCGCAATCCCCCCGGCATTGCGGGCCGCGATTCGGGAGTGGGCGTTCGCGGCGCATGACACTGAATCACAGCTGTGTCTCACCTCTGGCGAGCGATCGAATTCTATGCTCAGGGAACACGGTTTGAGCTTCCCCCGGTTTGACGGAGTCCTAGCGTTTGGGGCTGAGGCCCCTCGAGAGGAGTCCGTATGCCGGCACCGCACCCACCCGAGTTCCGCCAGCGCGCGGTCGAGTTGGCGCGTGAGCGCGACAAGCCGATCCGGGTGATCGCCCAGGAATTGGGGATCAGCGAGAGGTGTCTTCGCAACTGGGTGGCCCAGGCCGACGTCGACGAGGGCAAGCGCGAGGGGCTCACGACCAGTGAGCGGGAGGAGCTGCGCAAGCTGCGCTCCGAGTTACGCGTCGTGAAGATGGAGCGCGACATCTTGAAAAAAGCCGCGGCCTTCTTCGCCACGGAGAACGTCCTGCCCCGCCAGTGACGTTCGCGTTCATCGACGCGGAGAAGGCCAACTACCCGATCACGCTGCTGTGCCGGACCCTGGGGGTGTCGGAGTCGGGGTTCTTCGACTGGCGGGCCCGGCCGCCCTCGGCGCGGAGCCAGGCCAACGCGGCCCTCGTCGAGACGATCCGTGAGATCCGCGCCATGAGCCGCGGCACCTATGGCAGCCCCCGGGTGTGGGCCGAGCTGTGCCTCGGCGCCGGCATCCGGGTGGGCCGCAAGCGCGTCGAGCGGCTCATGCGCCTCCACGGCCTCGAGGGCGTCTATCGCCGTCGGCGGCGGGGCTGCACCCGCCGGGACCCCACCGCGACGCCGGCTGAGGACCTGGTGAACCGCCAGTTCGTCGCAGAGCGCGATCTGGCGGATCGGCTTCGCTCGCTCCCGCGCCAACTCAACCGCGCGCTGACGGAACTCCGGAGGCTTCGGTGCCGGCATCCAGACTCCTCTCCGAGATGGTCACTACCACCTCAGCTCAGGTGTCCGAAGAACCGGGGGATACTCAGGTCACCGTTGGACTGTGTCGGTCCTCAGATCTGCGGTAGCGAGGTGACGCTGTCACACCTCCTCAGTACAGTCCCAAACATGTCCTACGAACACCTGGGGCTGAAGCGGTGGCCGTTCCCGGTTGTTCCACAGCCCGAGTACTGCAAGTTCGTCGCGGACCGGAAGAAGCTGCGGGATGACATCCAGGTGCTCCTGCGCGCCTTCTCACGGCAAGACTCCTCATCGATCCACCTGCTTTGGTCGTGGTTCGGGGCTGGGAAGACTCATACCCTCTACTACCTGGCGAACCAATGCGGGCAGACGAGGGACTCGACACTGGTCGCCCGGCTGCACGCGATCTACTCGGAGTTCCCCAAAGCGCCGCGCTCATTCGTCGATGTGTATCGGGCCTTCGCGACCGGCCTCGACATCGAAGAACTGGTCGACGCCTACTTGGAGATCACGACCTCTCCCGGGGCGGCGACCTTTCAGCAGACGCTAATGACATCCTCGCCGGATCTGGGCTTGGCTCTCCACGTATTGCTCACGGGCGAGCCCGTCGACCGGACGACCGCGATGCGATGGCTTTGGGGAGAAGCGCTGCCGGCGGCGCAGCTCCGATCGATTGGCATCTCCCAGAAGATCGCGTCTGCAGAAGAGGCCAGTCGAATCCTCGTTGCACTGGTTCGCCTGCTCGCCCTGGCCGCCGAATCCCAGGGGCGACCCGGATGCCGCGTCATCTGGCTCCTGGATGAATTCCAGCGCATCGGCCAGTTGCAGCCGCGAATCCGCAGCGACATCAACGTCGGGTTGCACTCCACTTTCAACGCGTGCCCGAGCGGCTTCTCCATCATTCTGTCCTTCTCGGGGAAGCCGGAGAAGGAGCTACCTGACTGGTTTACGAGCGAGCTTCGTGATCGCATCGGCCGGACCAAGGTGATGGTGCTGCCACCACTCGGGGCAGATGAAGCGCTTGAGTTCATGCGTGACGTACTGAAGGAGTTCCGTACGTTGGAGGCCTACGACAAACCCCCTTTCTTCCCGTTCGATGAACCAACGTGCCGCTACATCATCGATGAAGTCGCTCGGACTGAGGACCTGAAGCCCCGATCGCTCATGCACGCCTTCAACGCCGTGCTCCAAGAAGCCGATCTGCCCTTGCAGGAAGGCTCGCTGGACTCGATCTCCGTCGATTTCGCCAGGCCGGTCCTCGCCGAGCACGTATCTCTAGCGGAACGCGAGGACGGGACGTGACGGCGAGTGCTTACCTTCATGAGATCGTCGCAACGCCCGGGACATTCGAGTTCCTCGAACAGGTCGAGAAGCAACCGGCCGTCAGTGCCTTCGTTGTCGACGAAGCGTTGTCGCTGATGGAACAGAGCCGAGTCGAGGATCCTGAGCGCCTACTGCAAGACCTGCTCGCGAGCAACGTCCTCACGTGGCAAGGCGACCGAGTTGGTCTGACTCGTCTCGGCATTCGAACCACCCTGCTGCTCGAGGCGCTGAACGGCGCCGACCTGAAGTCCGTCTACGACCGGCTGAGTGTGCACGACACCACGCTGCACATGTACGAGCTCCTGCGCGAGGGGATGGCGCACCAGTTCATCGACAGCCTGGTGGGGCGACCTTCATTCGGTCGTCTCTACATCTCTTCACCTTGGATCAACCTGAACCAACGGCAGCGCGAGGCATTGATGGCCGCCGTCATCGGCGCCGAACGCCGCGGCCGATCACCCGAGCTACTAGTGATTACGCGACCCGAGGAGGGAACGCGCGACGTCGCTCCGAGTGGCGTCGAGCCGTTACAAGCGCTCGGCGCGACGGTTGCCCTCAACTCCCGCCTTCATACGAAGCTCTATATCCGTGAGCCTGACGCAAGCGGCGGACTGGAGATGGCGATCGTCGGTTCACAGAACCTGACCGGGTCGAGCTACTTCGAGTTAGGCATTCGCGTGAACGGAGACACCCGCGTGATCGTCCAACTAATCGTCTATTTCGTAGATCTCATGAACGCGAGCATCGAGGTGCCGGCCGCCACAGCAGAGGAAGAGGAGCATGCCTGACCCGACCATCTCCGAGAAGTACGGCTTGAGCCGAGACAACTTCATCCTCAATCCCGTCACCGACACTGAATGCTTCGCCCGCGTCGATGTCCCGGTGCACAAGATGGCCGACAGCCTCGATACGGATCTGGTCACGGGTATCGCTCCGAAGAGACTGATCTGGGGACCCTACGGTGGCGGCAAGACGCACACACTGATGCGCACAATGCAGGAACTTCAGCAGCTTACGAACATTCACCACGTGCGCGTTGAGTGCCCAGACCTCTCGAAGAAGTCACGCTTTCACGATCTCTATCGCGAGGGGATCATGCGCGAACTCGGCCAGGACTTCATCATCGGATTGGTCGATGATGCTCGTCAGTCGGTCGGCATGGCTCGGCGCGATGAAATGATGGATCGTCTCAAGGAGAGGTTCGGCGACGAGGAGATCGCTCGGGGCGCGATCCGCTTGATCGACCCGAACTTCGACGCGCTTCGGCTGTGGCGGTGGCTGTCCGGGGTCTCGTTGCAGCGCGCTGACCTCGATGATCTTGGGCAAACGCAGGACCTCACGCAGACGGAGGCCGCGCGACTGGCGGACGTCATCTGTCTGTTCGGGCGGCTCCTCAAGGAGCTCCGTGGCGAGCAGCTGGTGCTGGTGCTCGACGAGATGGAGCGTCTACACCAGATCGGTCCGGAGACCATCCCGACCTTCACGTCAGGGTTCACCAGGCTGGCAGACCCGAACCAGACTGACGTGTCCGTGCTCATGGGAGCCTCCGCCGCTGTGGAGTCAGAGATGGTGGAGGTCTTTGCCTTGCAGGGTCCGGTCATCTCCCGCATTGGCAGCGAAGCGATTTATGAGATCGGAGCCATGCACGATCCAGATGTCGACGAGTTCATACGTCGGGTCATCGCTTACGTCCGCGATCCAAACATCGAGGTCGGTCACCTTGTGGCCAGTGCCGAAGCCGAGGTCGGCGAGACGTTGAACGTTGACTTGTATCCATTCTCTGAGGCCGCAATCGATACGCTCAAGAGCAAACTTCAACAGATGATGACGCCGCGAGAGATCACTCTGAAGATGACCCGCGCCTTAGGCCGGGCATACCGCTCGGGCACAGCCGTAATCCTGCCTGACGCGGTCCAGTAGAGGCGCTAAGTCATGGGCGGCGAGGTCCCGAACGCGTCCTTCCGGCTCGAACACAGCTTCTCGGTGAAGCCCGATCTAACCGTCGACGAGAGCCCCGACCGCGGCCTGCTGATGGGACGAGTCGGTAGGGGGGAGTTCGAGGCCGTCTACTTGGGCAAGCACGCGGAGACTGGCTTCCGCAACGCGTGGCTCGACACACGCGGTGCGCACGTCTTGTATGTCATGGGCAAGCGGCGCAGCGGTAAGAGCTTCACCCTCGGCGTCCTCGCAGAAGGTCTCGTAGCCGACAGCTGGATCCGGCAGGGCTCCCTGCCCCAGGGCGTGCTGCTGCTCGACACGATGAACGTGTACCTCACGCTGCCCTTCTCGCTTCTGGGGACGCTCCCGGCCAGCAGCGATGAAGTCAAGGAGTTCAAGCGCTGGAAGCTTGATGATGAGCAGCCCCGCGTTGTCCTACTGCGTCCTGCGGGCACCGGGTCGCCGCCCGATGTCGCATCGAGCGAACTCACGCTGCGTCCCTCTGACCTGGGCTCGGAAGAGTGGTGTGGGATCTTCGAAGCCGATCCCTTCGCTGATCCCCTTGGGCATCTCATTACGGAGGTCTATGGCAAGGTCGCTCTGGACGGCTACGTGGATGAGCACGGCGCTTCCGTGCCTTCCAACCCGCTGTTCTCCATCGATGACCTACTGCGCGCCCTCGAACAGGATGCCGATCTGCAGCGCTACCACCGCGATACGCGTGAAGCCCTCCGCCGCCGCTTTCACGCCATCCGTCGGCTGCCAATCTTCTCCGACCGAGGGCTCAACGTGACCGAGCTACTGCGTCCGGGCCAAGTGACCGTCTTGCTCTTGCGCGATCTCGATCAACAACTACGAGCGGCGTTGGTGGCCTTGATCGTGAAGCAGGTGATCCAGCTCAGGGGCCTCTCTGAACAGGAGGAGCGGCTGGAAGCGGTGCACCGACAGCGGGCAGCGAAGCTCACCGAGGAGAATGACGCGGTTGAAGCGGCCCGTGAATCGCAGCTCGCCGACCAATGCCACGCCCGGGCTGCGGAGGGCTTGCCGCGGTCCTGGCTGCTCATAGATGAGGCGCACAATTACGTACCGGCTACCGGTGTAACGCCGTCCCGGAAGCCGCTCAAGAAGTACGTCGACGAAGGACGAAACCTCGGACTCTCGATTGTGGTGGCGACGCAGAACCCAGCTGGACTCGATCCGTCCATTCAGCGCAACGCAGACGTTCTGCTGATCCACGCTCTGAGCCGACACGATGACATTGCCGCGGCCGAGGGCATGATCAATACAGCGCCCCCGAATGAGGTCACGTTGGACTCGCGACACAAGTTCGAAGGCGCACGCGCCCTAGAGAATCTCGTCCGCGCCTTGCCGCTCGGGTACGCATTGGCAGCGACGGATCGAGCCAACCGACTCTTTCCAATCCGCATGCGCCCACGTATCACGCTGCCCGGCGGCGCCGACTACTGATGCAGCCTCGGCTCGTCTTCCGCACGCACTATCAGGTGGACGAGCCGGCGTATGTTGGCGTGCTCATTCAGAGCAGCACGTCCGCGGTCCGTAGCGACTACCCGGAACGGGTTGCACAGCATCTAGCGAAGCAGATACAGGCGCAGTTGGGCAAGAAGTTCAACGTCGCCGCCGCTGGGTACGCGGTCGACCTAGCCCGCGGCCTGGGCGTCATAACGGAACAGAACACCTGGACGGCGTTGGGGCACCTCGTCGCCCTGTTCGCAGAGCCTCGTGGCAAACGTCGGCACGAGGACCCATACGTGATTTCCCCGGCTGAACGCCTGCTCTATTTCCGCGTGTTCTTGGAAGGGGATGGCGCAGCCCTCGCGTACCTAGCCCGATTTCTTCTCGAACACGAGACCGCACCCAACAGCGAGGATGACTGGAACTCGATAGCGCGCAACATGTTTCTCACGATCTTTGACGAGTACCTGAGGCTGACGACCGCGACATCCGATCGAGTCAGTCTCCGTCGCGAAATCGAACGCATTCGTAGCAAGGGGTACAAGGGCAAGTCCGGCCCTCACAAGATGTTCGTCCACCTCCAATCGATGTATCGGGTCGGCCTCATCGACCGGGTCAGCGAGGGTTCGAATCGTCGCTACACCGTCAAGAACCGAGCTCGGCTGGAGGCACTGGTGAAGGAGGTCGGGAACGCCCTGGCACTCGAAGAGACCGCACGGGCCGCGCGCTGGGCCGACGTCGCCGCCTTGACTCTGTGCGGTGCCCACAGTGAGCGCGACGTTGACGCCGACAGCTTTGAGAAGACGCTCACGCGCGTCTATGAGCGCATCATGGCAACGGGCATCGCACTCTGTCCTCTCGGCACCGTCTTCGACGCCATGCAGATAGAGGGGCTCCTCGAGGGTCAGCTGACGAGGCGGGCTGCGCTTGAGGACGCCCTTACGGAGCTTCAGAAACGCCGGCCTAAGGATGTCCGCCTCCACGTTGATCGGACCGGCAGACCGGCATTCCTAAAGCTTTAGCCTCGAGTCGCTCCGCGTTTCCTGCGCTTGGCTCGCCGCCTAAGCACGACAACGTGCTCGTTGTTGATATCCGCGCCATTGTGGCGCGCGTACGACATGTACCGGTTCTTGACCGGGTACCAGAACAGCTCATCCAGCCGAAAGTGGCTTCGCGCGATCTCCGCGAAGAGGTCGCCGGTCGGTATCCGACTGTTGTTCCAGCTGCTGCGTCCGACGACCAATGCAACCGGCGCGCCAGCGGAAACGCGCGGTGCAAGGGCATCGAAGAAGCGTCGCATTCCCCCGATGTAATGACGAAAGGCGTCCGCTCGATCGTCGGATGTCCAACGGATCCTCCCTTCCCAACGCTTGGCGAGCTGGGTCTTTAGCGCGCCATTCATGACATACGGATGTGATTGCGGGACCTTCGGCCTGCCGATGTAGTGCTGCAACAGGCTCAACCGTTCATCCGTCGAGTTGGTCGCACCGAGCCAATACATCTCAAGCGTGTGGCGGCGGTAATACTCGACGGCTCCGTGATACGGCGGCGAGGTGATAACCGCATCGACCGGCGCGTGCACCACGCGGTCTAGGGCTGCGGCATCAGCTCTGATGACCTTCGCCCCAACACCGGTTGACGTGGTGCCGGCCAAGTCGGCGCACGCATCGAGGGCGCGGTCAAGCGCCTCATCGAAGAGTAGGAACGGGTTGATATAGCGCCCGTCGCGGTCCCGCTGTCGCATATGCGACGTAACTTCGAGACCAGAGACCGGCACCGGATCGGCGTTGGACGAGTTGCGAATGATTGAGCCAAAGACGACACGGAAGAGATGGCGATGAGAGTCCGGCAGATGCATCCGCTCGATCACACTACGAATGCGTGCCAGGTCGACGATCACGTAGCGTCGAAACCAGTGTTCGATGTTTGGAATGGCAGGCACCCAGCTTCTCAGGTGGCGCAACTCTTCCTCGTTGGCGGAATTGGACAGGTCCGAGAACATGCGACGGCCATACTCGGCCCCAGCGCGCTCGTAGAGGAAAAGACGGTCTCGGAGTCGCTCAGCAGACTCTCTGAGCATCGGCATCCGATACCTGTGCACTTTGGCTTTCGATACGAGCGCCGCAACTGGATCGACATCCACACCGATGCTCGAACGGTTGTTCACCATCGCCTCTACGAGGAGAGTGCCGCTGCCGCAGAAGGGATCGAGGACGGTGTCACCGGGGTCGGTGAACCGCTCGAGTAGGGCACGGGCGACGGGTGGGTGGAACTTCGCCGGGTAGCGGAAGAGATAGTGAGTCAGGAGGTCGAACTCGCGCCCAATCGCGAGACGACTCGAGCGCCGACGAGAGCGCCCGGTGGTGGATGCACTTCGACTCCTTGTGTTCATTGCTCAGTCTTCCGTCCTTGCCGGATCGTAGAGAGGGGGTGTGACAGCAACGGGAGAGCGTGGGCCGACCGCCCGTTCCTCTATCGGGCCCGTGTCTTCCGGATCCACCTCTCGATGTCCTGCCTGAGCCAGAGACGAGGTCGACCGCGGCCCAGGTCGAGCACAGGGCGAGGCATGTCCGGATAACGCCGCTGGTAGGTGCTGACGGAGTTGGGGTGGGTGAGGCCAAGGAGATCAGCGGTTCCTCTGGCATCGATGAGGTCTTCAGTGCGAACGGTGGGGGCCACGGGTGGAGTCTACGGGGCTTGACAGTCGATGGGGCGGGGGGTAGTCTAAACCCGTAAACAGATGGCCCCGGCGGTGCGGGAACACCCCGGGGCCGTGGCCGGCACCTGCTTGGAGGTACCGACGATGGCCGAGCGTAGGCAACGCGCTCCTCTTGCGGGCGCGATGACCGCTGCCGTCGAGCAGCTCGAGCGCCTCGGTCTCGCCGACCAGACCGTCCGCGCCGTCGAGAAGACGTGGGCGCGATTCGGGCGGTTCGCCGCGGACGGTCACTCCATCTGCGACGTCGGTGCCATCGACGCCGCTGTGGTGCGTGGGTTCGTCGAGGCACGAACCGCGGGCGGGTCGGCGCCGAGTACCCCGGCAATGCATTGGCGGCGCTCGGTGATCCGGCTCCTCTTCCGCATCTGGCGGGGCGACGGCGTCGAATGCGGAGATCCGACGCTCGACCTCTCACTCCCCCACCGATCGACGCTGCTGGTGCGACCACTCGACGACGAGGAGATCGCCCTGTGCCGCTGGGCCTCGCTCACCACGCCTGGCACCACCCGACTTCCGGCGGTCTGGGCCCTCGCAGAAGCCGGAGCGACGAGCGGCGAAATTCCGAACGTGCTCGTCCGCGAGATTGATCTCGAGACCGGCAAGGTGTCACTGAGCGGAAGTACGAAGACCGAGCCGCGCACGGTCCCGCTCACAGACTGGGGAGCCACACAACTCGCCCGCCGGGTCGAGGCCCCCGGTCACAGGCGCGGAGAACGGGTCGCCTATCAGGGCACTGGCTCCCCCGAGAGCGCGCAAGCTTCAGTGAGTGGCGCGGTCGGCGATGTGCTCAGGCGCGCCGGGTTCGCCAGCGAACCAGACATCCGCCCGCGGTCGGTCACTGCTTGGGTCGGACGAAAGGTGTTCGACGAGACCGGTCACATCGAGGACGTCGCACGCCGGCTCGGGCTGCGATCCCTTGATCGGGCTGCGGCCCTCATCGGCTGGTGGGAGTGGCGCGTCTAATGGCAGCGCAGACGGGCGGCGTCTCCAGCCTCGAGCAGGTCGAGGCGATCCTGCGCAACCCGGCCGTCTACAAGCTCGCCGAGCTGCTACCTCAACCACCAAAGCAGAACGGCGGGCGGCGACGTTCCTATCCGGACTTCATGCTGCTTGTCTACGAAGCATTGATCAGCGTCTACCGGAGTGCACGTCGGGTCGAGGCCGAGATCTCCCATCCTCGGGTGTGGTCGCTCATGCGCGACGTCGTGCGTGAGATGTTGCCGTGGGCGATGAGCCAATGGCTGCCCGCGCAGCCGATGAAGCGTCACCACTACCTCTACGGTCGCAACCGCCTCGTCGTTCCGGTACGAGAGCAGCTCCGTGACCAGCTGGAGGCAAGTGCCAGTCGCTAGGCGGTCGAGGAACTCGGCCTTTGCCATCCCGGAGGGCCAGGCTCGGTCACCCGCCCCGACCTGAGCCGGATGCTGTACGCCGACGGTAAGGTCATCACTCCGCTGTGGAAGGCGAAGCCGGGCGACACTCGGGTGGATCGGGAAACCGGCGAGATCCAGCCGCTGCGATTCGATGCCGACGCCGCGCTCCACGTCACTGGGAGCGGTGAGCCCGCCTGGGGCACCAGGTTCGTGCTGTGCGCCACCCGTAGCGACGACGTCCACGGGCGGATGATCCTCTCGATCGCACCGGTCGCGAAGCCGGGCAGCGAGGCCAAGGTGGCACTCGAGTGCATGGGCCGGCTCGCTCCCGGCCTGCCCGGCGCGCTGGGCGTCATCTACGACGGCGCCTTCCGGGGCGTCCACCTCGTCGAGCTCATGCGGCAACGGGGCCTGCTTCCGATCGTGCCCGTTCAGGCTGCCGCTGGCGGTCGCCGAACCAGGAAGCAGCGGAGGGAGCGGACGGTGCTCGTCGAACCCGGCCTCTACGCAACTGGGGGCGCACTCTGCAAGTGCGAGCTCGACGAGCAGGGAGAAGCGGTCCTGACACCGCTCGAGCGAATCAAGATCGAGAAGCGCCCGAACGCCGACGGAACCTGGCGCTGGTACGGCGTCTACTTGACCGAGCAGGGAACGCTACGGGTCCGGCTCGACACCACCGACGAGGATCGAGCGAAGGGCTTCAACCGCTCGGAGCACCTCAGAGCCATCCCACCGAGCGACCCCGACTACCAGCGGCTCTACCCGCGTCGCTCCGACGCCGAATCGATCAACAGGGCGCTTGACGACTCGTGCTGGCTGAACCGAGCTCACTCCGTCGGCCGCGAGCGGCAGCTCGTCAACCTCATCGGCTACGCGCTCGCGGTGAACTCGCTGGCGCTCCACCGCCACCGTCGCACGCTCGCGCCACCGGGTCAAGTCGCCGCCTGATCGAGCACCATAGGCCAAGAGCCGGCGGAGCACGCCTAGATTCGGTTTCAGGGGCCCGTGCCACACACGGGACGTCCCGTCTCCTCAGTACCATCGGAAGCTGCCTGTCGCGGGCGCGGTTTTCTCCCACGTTCTCTACAGGCCCCGCCCACGTAGCTCAGGGGATAGAGCAACCGCCTCCTAAGCGGTAGGTCGCAGGTTCGAATCCTGCCGTGGGCGCTTCCGGAACGCCCACACCGTCCACGCCGCGATCCCGGCGCCGACGAGGGCACAGGCCGCCGCACCGACGAAGAGCTCGAGAGCGCGGTTCTGCGAGTCTCCCGCGATCCGGGCGCGCCGAGGGTGCTCCGGGTCGTACTCGATGCCCACACCCTCCTCCTCCGCGTCCGGGAAGTCGGCCTCGAAGTCCCCGTCGTAGGTGATCTCGGTCTCCGTCACGGTGGGGTCGTCGCCTCGATGCGCGAAGCGGACCACGATCTCGCTCGTCGTCGCGTCGCCACTGTCGTCGACGGACACCCGCGCGACCTCCGCCGGCACCTCGATACCCCGCTCGTCCAGGTCCCGCTCCCGAGACCGCTCGTTCACGGCCCAGGCGGCGAGGAACACGGCCCAACCGAGCACGAACACCGCGCTGGTCGCACCGAGCCAGCGCTCCCAGCCTTGCGTGCGCTACCGCCTCGATCGCAGCTCGGAGGCGTCGACGCTCCGCGCCTGATCCCACAGCGCGACGAGCATCGGGACGATGACGATCATGTTGTAGGAGAAGTGGAGGTACGGCCGGCCCAGCGGCGAGCCAATGACGCCGCCCGAACCCATGATCCCGGCGAACCCGCCGGCCGCGTAGGTGGCTCGATCCGAGAGGTACATCCAGAACAGGTAGAAGTGCTCGATCTGGTGGAGGCTCGCCGCCACGAACGCCACCCACAACCACCTGTTCGCGCCGCGGAACAACACCAGGAACGTGCCGAGCGCGAACCACAGCAGGGTGTCGAAGACGAAGTGGACCGTCTCGAAGTCGAGTTGCCCGAAGACCCCGTGCGAATGAGCAAGGTCGCCGCGAGTGATCAACATCTGCAGCGTCTGCACGCTGTGCTCGCCCATGTGGAGGCACTGGATGAAACTCACGGCCAGGAAGATCGCGAACAGGCCGTAGCGCTCGCGCTTCCAGACCACCTCGTACACGAGGAGCGGCGTCCACGGGATGAGGCCCGAGAGGCCCACGAACCACAGCCCGTGCCCGCTGATGATCGCCGCCAGGGCGAAGCCGACGGACACCCCCGCGGCGGTCAGAACGACGCGCCGTGGCACCGCCTGCCAGCCCATGGCCCGGGGCCAGTGCAAGCCCGTGGTCGGCGCGACCGAGAGGGTGGTGCCGAAGGGAACGCCCCCGCGCCGGACGACAATGAGCGCGACGAGGGCGATTCCCCCCGCGACGACGAGCGCAGCGTTGAGCGCGGCCGGCCAGTGCCCGAACGCCTCCGCCCGCGGCAGCCGGGGTGCGTCGACCGGGACCGTGCGGACCATATAGGCGATGAACGCGACGGTGGCGGTCGCCACCGCCAGCAGCCCGATCGCTCGGGTGCCGAGCATGCCCTGCCGGCGCGGCTGGAGGGCCTCGTCCGAAAGGACCACCGTTGACATCGCGCACCGCCCCCTGATCTACCTGGTCGGATCGTACGGAATATGTGACGCCGCGGGAAGCCCCTAGGTTCCCGAAGATGGACACGGTCGACCACGTCGTCGGCGGCGGCGGCGTGTACGGCTGCGGCCTGGCGTGGGAGTTCGCCCGGCGCGGTCGGGAGGTCGTGCTGCTCGAAGCCGAGACGGCCGCGAGCGGCGCCTCGGGCGGGCTCGGTCAGCGCGGGATACGGACCAATGCCCGCGATCCCCGCGAACTGCCCCTCATGAAGAGGGCGCACGAACTGTGGCCAACCCTCGCCGACGAGATCCAAGCGGCCACGGGGTTCGACCGGGTCGGGCACCTCCAGCTCATAGAGAGGGAGGAAGACGTTGCCACCGCGCGCGCCCGGGCCGCCGAGCAGTGCCGGCACGGCATTGCCACCGAGCTCGTCGACGGGCGGCGGCTGCGGGCGCTCGAGCCCGAGCTCGCTCCGTCGGTGGTCGCCGCCATGTACTGCGCCGCCGACGGGGTCGCCGACCACACCGCCACGACGCGCGGGCTCGCCCGGGCGGCCGAGCGCGCCGGCGCCGAGCTCCGAGAGCACACCGCGGTCACGGCGCTCCGACGAGACGGCGACCGCGTCGCCGCGGTCGAGACGGCGGACGGCGAGGAGATCGGCGTCGGTCGGTCCGTCGTGCTCCTGACGAACACGAGCGTGCCCGAGCTGCTCGAGCCGCTCGGCGTGACCGTCCCGGTGTTCGAGGTCTTGCCGCAGGCACTGACAACGGAGCCACTCGATCGCGTTCCCGTGCGCCATCTCATCGGCCACGCCCACCGCGAGCTGGCGCTCAAGGCCCTCCCCGGACGGGAGCGTCATGATCACCGGCGGCCGGCTGGGTCGACGGCATCCCGACACCGGGCAGGTGGGGGTTGACGACGACCAGGTCGCCGCCAACCTCGCCGACGCGGTCGCGGTCTACCCGGTGCTGCAGAGCGTCGCGGTGGCGGCGGCGGTGGCAGATCGCGCCGAGGCCATCGCCCACGACTTCGTCCCGCTCATCGACACGGCTCCGGGAACCGAGAACGCGCTCTTCGCCACCGGCTGGAGCACGGCTGGGGCATCGCCCCCGCGGTCGTCGAGCTGCTCGCCCAGTGGGTGACGACCGGCCGCCGCCCCGAGCTCCTGCAGCCCTTCGGCCTGGGGCGCTTCCCAGCCTGAACCCCTTGACACCCGCCCTTGACAGGTTTATCTTTCCAGACAGGTAGGCGTTTCAAGGAGCGGACATGGCCGGGCGGGTGCACGTCCTCGAGGACATCGAGTCGCTCCAGACCCTGTGCCACCCGCTGCGGGTGCGGATCCTGGAGGCGCTGCGGGAGCCCGGGTCGTCCGCCACCGTCGCCCGCCAGGTGGGCGAGAGCCGCCAGCGGGTGAACTACCACCTCAAAGAGCTCGAACGGGCCGGCCTGGTCGAGCCGACCGGCGAGCGGCGGTCGGGCAACTTCATCGAGACGCTGTACCGCGCGGTCGCGGAGAGCTTCGTGGTCTCACCCCAGGTTGCGTGGTCCGACCCGAGGAGGGTGGAGGCGTTGCGCCACCAGCACTCGCTCGAGAAGCTCGTGACCGTCGGCGAGCAGCTCCAACGCGATGCGGCCTCGCTGCTCGACCGGGCCGCGTTCGACGGCGAGGAGATCGCCAGCGCGGCGGTGGAAGCGGACGTGCACTTCGCCGACGAGAAGGCCCGAGCCGCGTTCCTGGAGGAGTACTTCACCGCGCTCCGCGGGCTCTGCGAGCGCTACGGCGCGCCGAGAGGCGCGCCCTACCGGATCGTGATGGCCGCGCATCCCGCAGCCGGCATCGACGACACGAACAAGGGGAGCTGACGATGGCTGAATTCGAGCGGACATTCTCGGTCTCCGTACCGGTCGAGCGGGCGTGGGCGGCGTTCACCGACCCCGAGGAGCTCGAGGTGTGGTTCGCCCACAGCTTCCACGCCGAGGGTGACGCCGAGGGCGCGACCGCGGAGGCCGCCAGTCCGGGTGGTCCGGTCGGCTTCGAGGTCACCGAGTTCGACGAGAACAAGCGGCTGGCCTACAAGCAGTGGGGGGCGTCGCCCCGATACCGGCGTCGAGGTCACGGTGACCTTCGAGGAGGTCCTCGGCGGCACCCGGATCACGATGACGCAGGCCGGGTTCGGCGGCGACTCGATCCTCCGCAGCGACCAGGTCCGCAACGGCATGGACGAGGCGCTGGCCGACCTCGCGCTCTACCTGAACCACGGCGTCCGCTTCGCCCGCCACCGCGACCTGCCCGCCGACTGCGAGATCGGCGCCGATCTCCACCAGACCGTGGCCGGCGTCGAGATCGGCGACATGACCGATGGAGGCTTCTGCAAC
Source organism: Actinomycetota bacterium (assembly GCA_052390575.1). Lineage (GTDB taxonomy): Bacteria > Actinomycetota > Acidimicrobiia > IMCC26256 > JACDBD01 > JBPCMN01. The sequence goes on from JBQTGU010000041.1 coordinate 33,303, forward strand.
CGGGCCGGGCTCCGAGCCGGCGACGTGCTCCTCCAGCTGGGCGAGGCGCCGGTCTTCCGCGTCGGCGACGTCCAGTTCTTCCTCCGCAGCCACCGCGAGGGTGAGGAGGTCGACGTGACCTGGGGCCGCGACGGCGAGGTCCAGCGCGGCCGGGGACGGCTCGGCGCGCGGGACGAGCTCCTCTTCGCCCATCGCGTCTAGTTGATCTTCTTCTCCCGCCCCTCCCAGTAGGGCGCGCGGAGCTTGAACTTCTGGAGCTTGCCGGTGGCGGTGCGGGCGAGCTCGTCGCGGAACTCGACCGAGGTGGGGCACTTGTAATGCGCGAGGTGCTCGCGGCTGTGAGCGATGAGGTCGGCCTCCGTCGCCGACTCGCCCGCCGCCAACACGACCAGTGCCTTGACCGTCTCGCCCCACTTCTCGTCCGGCACCCCGATCACCGCCACCTCGGCGACGGCCGGGTGCGAGAACAGGCAGTCCTCGACCTCGATCGACGACACGTTCTCGCCGCCGGAGATGATCACGTCCTTCTTGCGGTCGGCGATCGTGAGGTAGTGCTCGTCGTCGAGCGACCCGCCGTCGCCGGTGTGGAACCACCCGTCGGGGATGGCCTTGGCGGTGTCCTCGGGCTGGTTCCAGTAGCCGTCCATGATCACGTTGCCGCGGGCGTGCACCTCACCCTCGTCGTCGGTCCGTAGCTGCACGCCGAGCGCGGGCGCGCCGGCGCGCCCGAGGCGGATCGCCCGCTGACCGGGATCGAGGTCGTCGTACTCGGCGCGCGCCCGGTTCATCGTGAGGATGGGCGCCGTCTCGGTGAGCCCGTAGATCTGGATGAACTCCCACCCCAGCTCGGTCTCGACCCGCTCGATCGTGCGGGTCGGCGGCGGCGCGCCGGCCACGATGATGCGCGTCCGGCCCCGGCCGGGGATCTCGCCCTTCCACTCCTGGGCGGCGTCGAGCACCGCGTTGACGACCGCGGGCGCGCCATTGAGCTGGGTGACACCGTGCTCGTCGATGCGCCGCAGGATCTCGGCGCCGTCGACCTTGCGCAGCACGATCTGACGACCGCCCATGCCGGCGACGGCGTACGGCATGCCCCAGCCGTTGCAGTGGAACATCGGCAGCGTGTGCAGGTAGACGTCCCGGTCGGTGACACCCGCCTGCCACCCGAACGTCACCGCGTTGATCCAGAGGTTGCGGTGGGTGAGCTGCACGCCCTTGGGGCGGGCAGTGGTGCCGCTCGTGTAGTTGATCGTGCCGGTGGCGTCCTCGTCGGGCTCCCACGACTCGGGCTCGGCACCCTCGCGGAACAGCACCCGGTCGGACTCGCTCCCGATCACGTACCGGTGCTTGGCGCCGACACCCTCGAGCGCGTCGTCGAGCTCGGGGTCGACCAGGAGCATCGACGCGCCGCAGTGGTCGACGATGTAGGCGATCTCGTCCGCGTTGAGGCGAAAGTTCACCGGCACCAGGATGCGCCCGTAGCCGCTCACGCCGAAGAAGGAGATGAACAGCCGGGCGGCGTTATGGGAGACGATCGCGACCCGCTCCCCCGGCCCGATGCCCAACTCGTCGAGTGCGGCCGCCTGGGCCCGGGCGAGCTCGTTGACCCGGCGGTACGTGAGCTCACCCAGCGACTCCGCCGGTTGGTCGGGCTCGTCGACCAGCCCGACCCGGTCGCCGTACACGAGCGCGGCCCGCTCGATGAAGTCGTTGACCGTCAGCGGCACCTTCATCGCGCCCCCTCGCCTCGATCGAAGGCGGCCAACGTACCCGAGGGCACGGACGATCGCGTCAGTGCAGTTGGTACAGCGGGTTGATGATCGCCAGGCGGCCGCGCTGGTCGATCACCATCCCCTCGGCGGTGAGCGTCACGCCGAGGTCGAGGCCGGCGATGCTGCGGCGTCCGAGGAACACGAGGGAGATGCCACCGGTCTCGTCGACGAGGGTGCACTCGAGCACGGGGCTCCCCGCCAGCGGCTGTACGCGAATCGCCTCGACCCGGCCGGTCACGCGCACCCGCTGACGCCACTCGACGCCGCCGATCGTCGAGGCGCGTGCGCCTTCGCCGACTCCGGCTTGATGACCGTCGCCCACTACCGGCGCGTTCCGCAACCCGCCGGATCCGTCCGGCCGAACCGGCGCCGCCTTCCTGTTCTCATGAAGCTCGGGACCCTCCTCGAAGTGGAACGGGACGGTGGTCACGTTCACGTGCGGGAGCGTCGAGATGTCGCGCACCAATGCGTCGGCGGTCCGGTCGTGGAGGATGCGATGCCAGAAGCCCTCGTACTTGCGGTCGGGGATGAGCACGCAGACCTCGGTCTGGTCGTCAGCCAGGATCCGGGCCACCGTGTGCATTGCGGCGCGTGTCAGCCGCCGGTCGGGGCAGTCGACGAGCTCGAGGGCATGGTTGGCGAGACCGTGCTCGCGCCACGCGTCGGCGAGCTCCTCGGCCCGCCCGTGGTCGACGACGAAGTGGACGGCCCGTAGCTCGTCGGGCCGCAACGACCGTCCCACCTGCATCGCCCGGGCGACCGCGAGGTCGAGCCGGTCGACCAGCACCAGGACGACCAACCGGTGGCGCACCGGCGCGGCCACGGCCGCGGGGACGTCCACCTCCAGGTGATGCGCCTCGGTCTCGTATTGACGGGCCAGGCGCACCAGGAACAGGACCATGACCGGCACCAGCACCACGATCACCCAGGCCCCATGGGTGAACTTCGTGACCGCGATGACGATGTCCACCACGAGCGACAGCACCGCACCGACGCCGTTCACGAACAGGCCGAACTTCCAGCCCGGCTCCTTGTTGGTGATGTGGTGCTTGGCCATCCCCGCCTGCGACATCGTGAACGACGTGAACACGCCGATCGCGTACAGCGGGATCAGCCGGTCGACCTGCGCTCGCGTGACCAGGAGCATGCCGATCGCGGCGACCGCCAGGAAGACGATGCCGTTCGAGAACACCAGGCGGTGACCGCGCTTCGTGAGCTGGCGGGGCATGAAGTTGTCGCCGGCGTGGAACGACGCGAGGCGGGGGAAGTCGGCGAAGCTGGTGTTGGCCGCGAGCACGAGGATGAGCATCGTGCCCGCCTGGAGCGAGTAGTAGAGGAGCTGGCCGAGCAGCCCGTCCCCGTAGACGAGCTCGCCCACCTGGCTGATGACCGTCGGGGTGCCCTCCTCGAACGGGGCGACGTGCATGTGGCCGGCGAGCACCGACAGGCCGAGGAACATGAGGCCCAGCGTCGTACCCATGATCACGAGCGTCGTGCGGGCGTTGCGCCACTCGGGCTTGCGGAACGCGGGCACGCCGTTGGAGATCGCCTCGACCCCGGTCACCGCGGCCCCGCCGGAGGCGAACGCGTGCATCACGATGAACAGCGACGCCCCCAGGAGCAGACCGTCGCCCTGCCTCCCGAAGTCGAGCATGCCCTCGGCGCCCCGGGTCGCGCTGGGGAGGTCGCCGGCGACCAGCTGGAACAGGCCCCACCCGAGCAGCAGGACCATGTTGAGGATGAAGAAGTAGGTCGGGACGGCGAACATTCGACCCGATTCCCGCACGCCCCGCAGGTTCCCGAACGCGATCACGATGACGAACGCCACCGAGATCGGCACGATGTACGGCGTGAGGTCGTTGAACGCCGACGCCAACGCGGCCGTCCCCGCTGCGACCGACACCGACACCGTGAGCACGTAGTCGGTGAGCAGCGCGACCCCCGCTACCTGGGCCGGGAGCAGTCCGAAGTTGTCGCGGGTCACCATGTAGGCGCCACCCGCCGTCGGGTAGGCCTTGATCGTCTGGCGGTACGAGAGGATCAGGAACCCCAGCACCACGAGCATCGCGATCGTGATCGGGGTGACCAGCGCGAACGCGGCCACGCCCACGGCCGGGACGAGGACCCGCAGGATCTCCTCGGTCGCGTACGCCGACGACGACAGGTTGTCGGAGGCGAAGACGGCCAGCGCAGTGGGCTTCCCAAGCCGCTCCTCCTCGAGCTGGTGGGTATGGAGCGGCGGGCCGAGCAGGCGGCTCTTGATCCGGTACCCGACCGGGTCGCGCGGGAGCGGAGCCGGCAGGTCCGGCGGGAGCGGCTCCGGCGCGTGCTTGCGTAGCGGCGTCCAGGTCATCGCGTCCAGTCAACGCCAACCCCCCGTAAAGAAGACGTAAAGCCGGTCCGAGCGACCGTAAGAAGTCCGCAAAGATTGAGCCGTGAGCACCTCACGCGCCCGCGACCCGATGCCGCGGGCCGGCGCGCTGGTCGGCGCCGCGCTCGTGATCGTGCTCACCGCCGCGCTGGTCCCGTTCCGCGCCGACGTGAGCCGGGCGGCACCGGCGCTCGTGCTGGTCATCGCAGTGGTCGTGAGCGGTCTGGTCGGTGGCCGGGTCCCGGCGGTCGTCACCGCCTTGGCCGCGGCATTGGCGTTCAACCTGGCGTTCATCCCGCCCTACTGGACCCTGGTGATCGATGTCGTCGAAGACGTGATCGCGCTGGTCGCGTTCACCGCGGTCGCGCTGACAGTCGGGACACTGGTGGCCCGCGAGTCGGACCATCGCCGCGCCGCCGAGCAGCGGGCGCAGGAGCTCCAGGCACTGAACGAGCGCTACGAGGCGGTCCGGGCCGAGCGCGAGCGCCTGGCGGAGGAGGCCACTCGGGTGGCCGTCCTCGAGCAGGTCGACGAGCAGCGGGCCGCGCTCCTGCGCTCGGTGTCACACGATCTCCGTACGCCGCTGTCGACGATCCGGGCGGTCACCTCCGACCTGCGCGCCGGCGTGGTGTACGACGATCCCACCCGCGACGAGCTGCTCGATCTGGTCATCGACGAAGCCGAGCGCCTCGACCGCATCGTGTCGAACCTCCTGAGCCTGAGCCGGATCGAGGCGGGCGCGCTCGAGCCCGAGCGCCAGGCAGTGGACGTCCAGGAGCTGGTCGCGGAGGCCGCCCGCCGACTCGACCGGCTGTTCCAGCGGGCGCGGGTCGAGCTCGACTTCGCCGCCGACCTCCCGCTCGCCGACGCCGACTACTCGCAGGTCGACCAGGTCGTCACCAATCTGCTCGAGAACGCCGCCCGCCACGCGCCCCGCGGCTCGATCGTCCGCGTCGCCGCCCGACTCCGGGGCGACGGGATGCTGTCCGTCGTCGTCGAGGACGAGGGAGTCGGGATCCCCGCCGCCGATCGGCCCCATGTCTTCGAGCCGTTCTGGCGGGGCGAGGGCAGCTCCTCCAGCGGAGTCGGGCTCGCGATCTGCAAGGCGATCGTCGAGGCCCACGGCGGCACCATCGCCATCGACGCCGGTCCCGGCCGGGGCACGGCGTTCGTCTTCACGCTTCCCGCCCGGCATGAGTGACGCGCCGGGATCGCTGGTCCTCGTCGTCGACGACGAGCCCGCGATCCTGCGCGTCGTCAGCGCCGCCCTCGAGGCGCGGGGCTACCGGGTCGCGACCGCCGAGAATGCCGAGACCGCCATCCACATCTCGGCCACCGACAGCCCCGCGGTCATCATCCTCGACCTGGGGTTGCCGGACATGGACGGGATAGAGGTCTGCCGTCGCATCCGCCAGTGGTCGGGCACACCGATCATCGTGCTGACCGCTGAGGGTGCCGACGACCGCAAGGTGAGCGCGCTCGACGAGGGCGCCGACGACTACGTGACCAAGCCGTTCTCGATGCCCGAGCTGCTGGCCCGGGTCCGGGTGGCGCTGCGTCACCGCAGTCGGGCCGAGAACGCCGACGAGTCGGTGTTCGAGGTCGGCGACCTCGTGGTCGACCTCGCCGGCCACGAGGTTCGGCTCGGTGACCGGATCGTCGACCTCACACCCAAGGAGTTCGACTTCCTCGCGCTCCTGGCCCGCCATCCCGGCCGGGTGCTCACCCATCGCACCATCCTGCAGGAGGTCTGGGGACCGGAGTACGGCACGGAGTCGCAATACCTGCGCGTCTACGCGAGCCAGGTACGCAAGAAGCTCGACGACGACCCGGCGCGCCCCCGCCTGATCACCGAGCCCGGCGTCGGCTACCGCCTCGTCGATTCGGCGGAGCAGGCGTAGTCGCGGCTGACCGAGCCGCCGCCTAGGCGGAACTGGCCTCGCGATACTGGTCGCGCAGGAGGCGCTTGTAGATCTTGCCGTTGTCCTGGCGGGGCAGCTCGGCGACGAACTCGACCCGGCGGGGGCACTTGAACCCGGCCAGTCGAGCACGGCAGAACTCGACGAGCTCGGCGGCGAGGTCGTCGGACGGCGTCACTCCTTCCCGCGGTTCCACGACCGCGAGCACGGCTTCGCCCCACTCCTCGTCGGGCTCGCCGATGACGGCGGCGTCGCCGACCGCGGGATGCTCGAGCAGCACCGCGTCGACCTCGGCGGGGTAGATGTTCACGCCGCCGGAGATGACCAGGTCAGCGCTGCGGTCGGTCAGGAACAGGTACCCGTCGTCGTCCATGTAGCCCATGTCGCCCAGGCTGAAGTGCTCGCCGCGGTAGGTCGAGTCGGTCTTGGCGTCGTCCTTGAAGTACTCGAACCGCCCGATGGTGGCGGCCTTCAGCCAGACGGCGCCGACGTTGCCGGGCGGGAGCCGGTTGCCGTCCTCGTCGCCTACGAAGACCTGGTCGTCGGGCCAGGGCTTGCCCACAGTCCCGGGCTTCTTCAGCCAGGTCTCGGAATCGATGAACGTCCCGAGGCCCTCGGTGGCGGCGTAGTACTCGTGCACGACCGGGCCGAGCCACTCGATCATGCGTTGCTTCACACCCACCGGGCACGGCGCCGCGCCGTGGATGACGTAGCGCAGCGACGAGACGTCGGCAGCGGCGCGCACGTCCTCGGGAAGCGCCAGCAGCCGGTGGAACATGGTCGGGACCATGTGCGTGTGGGTGATCCGCTGCTCCTCGATGAGCCGCAGGCACTCCGCCGGGCTCCAGCCATCCATGAGCACGACGGGGACGCCCACGAGATGGGGCACCGACAGGGTGAACAGCAGCGGGGCGGCGTGGTACAGCGGGCCGGTGCACAGGTTCACGTCGCCCGGTCGATAGTCGGCCATGCGGGCGGCGAGCTTGGCGCTGACCGGAGCTTCGGTGCGGTGCACGCCCTTCGGCCGTCCGGTCGTGCCCGACGTGTACATCATCGCCCAGCCGAGCGTCGGGTCGTCGATCGCGTCGCCGGATTCAGTCACGAGCGCGTCGTCGTAGGCCTCGAATCCGTCGATCGCGCCGCCCACCGCGAGCCGGACGGTGACGCCGGGCGCGGCCGCGGCGGCCTCGACCGCGGTGGCGGCGAAGCGGACGTCGGCGATGAAGGCCTTGGCCTCGCTGTCGTCGACGATGTACGCGGCCTCGGCCGCGGTGAGGTGCCAGTTGATCGGCGTCAGCCTGAGGCCGCCGCGTTGCACCGCCGCGACGATCTCGGCGAACTCGGGCCGGTTGGCGCAGAGCACGACGACGCCGTCGCCGGCGCGCACTCCTCGCTGACGCAGAGCCCGAACGAGCTGATTCGCGTGGGCGTCGAGCGCGCCGAACGTGCGATCGCCGCGCGGTGACACGAGCGCCGGTCGGTCGGGATCGGCGGCGGCGTGGTACGAGATCGCCAGGCCGCGGTCGGCCGCCGCCTGGAGCTCGTCGAAGTCGATCGCGGCGGTCATCCTGTCCCCCGAGCGCGGACGCTAGTCGTCCTCTTTCTTCTCCTGGCCCGGCGGCCCGGCCCCGTCTTCGAACGACTGGCTCGCCAGCGGAGCGAGCAGCTCCTGGGCGAGCGCGCCGGTCTCGGGATCGAGCTGACCCTCACTCACCCACTTGTCGATCTCTTCGATGAGCTTGGCCGCGTCCTCGGGGTCCTGGTCCGCTTGCACCTCCTGGAGCTTCTCGAGGAGGTCTTCACCCTTCTCGCCGAACGCGTCAGGGTCGGCGGCCAGGAGTGCGATCAGCTCGTCGATCGTCTGCGGTTCGGGCGTGGTCGTGGTCGGCGGAGTCGTGGTCGTGGTGGTCGACGTGGTCGTGGTCGGTTCGGCGGCGATCGTGGGGCGGTTGTCGTCGTCGCGGTTGGCGAGCGCCCACGCGATCGTGAAGACACCCACCAGCGCGAGGGCCGCGAGCGCGGCCCACGGCCACCGGGACCGGCCGGGTGGTCCTGGGCGGGTCGGGGTCGTCGCCGGCACGACCTCGGTCGCAGCAGCTTCGGGTGGGGCCATCGGCGCGGTCGGCCCACCCGACAGCGCGCTGCGCATCGCCTCGGCATTCGGGAACCGGCGCGCCGGATCCTTCTCGAGCGCCCGCTCGACAGTGTTGACGAGCGTCGCGGGCAACCCCGGGCGGCGCTCGTTCAGGGGCGGGACCGGCGCCTGCTGGTGCGCGAGCGCGATCGCCACCGGCGTGTCGCCCTCGAACGGCGGCTTGCCCGCGAGCATCTCGTAGAGCACGACGCCGGTGGAATAGAGGTCGGAGCGGGGCGTCGTGGCCTGGCCGGCGGCCTGTTCGGGCGCGAGGTACTTGGGCGTCCCCATCACCTGGCCGGTCATGGTGAGCCCGCCGCTGATGTCCGACACCGCCTTGGCGATCCCGAAGTCGGCCAGCTTCACCCAGCCTTTGGACGTCACCAGGATGTTCCCGGGCTTCACGTCGCGGTGGACGAGACCGCGGGCGTGGGCGGCGCCGAGGGCCGCGAGCACCTGGTCGGCGATGTGCACCGCCTCGCGGGGAGCCATCGGCCCGGTTCCTTCGAGCACATCGGCGAGGTTCTTGCCCTCGACCAGCTCCATCACGATGTACGGGCGGGTGCCGGCCTCGCCGACGTCGTAGACGGTGACCGCGTTGGGGTGCGTGAAGCTGGCGGCGTTCTGCGCCTCGTGCTCGAACCGTTCGCGCGCCCGGGGTTCGGCCACGTCGGCCTTGAGGAACTTGACCGCGACCCGCCGGTCGAGGTTGCGGTCGTAGCCCTCGAACACCTCGGACATGCCGCCGGCGCCGAGCGGCCGGCCGAGCTCGTAGCGCTGGTCGAGGAGCTGGGTCACGTCTGCCAGAGTACGGTCTGCGGTCGCGACGCCGACCGGGAGGGGAACCGATGCACGCACGACGAATCACGCGACTGGCAGCGGCGGCGGGCGTGGGTGCCCTCGCCTTCGCCCTCGGCTCGGGACCGGCCCTTGCCGGAGGCGAGCCTCCCGAGGACGGGCTGATCACCGCGGACGACCTCTCGGGCGACTGGGAAGAGGGACCCCCGGAAGAGGACGACGAGAATGCTTCGCTCGATGAAGCAGCCGAGGAGATCGACGCGTGCCAGGGGATCCTGAAGATCTCGGACAAGGTCGAAAAAGCCGACAAGGCCGACGGCTCGACCTTCGAGCTCGATGGCCAGACGATCGAGAGCACGGTTGGTGTGGTGGGCAAGAAGACGGCGAAGCGAGCGGTCTCGGCCTATGCCTCGGGCGACGCGGCTGATTGCTTCGCAGAGCTCCTCACGAGCAACCCCGTCGCCGCGGAAGCCGACGTGGAGGCCGAGAGCGGCGAGGGGCCCGACATCGGGGACGACAGCGCGATTCTCGCGGCTTCGGTCTCCGGCGAAGACGAGAGCACGGGCGGGACGCTCTCGTTCTCGTTCCAGGTTGTGATCGTGCGCGTCGGCGGGACGCTTGCGCTATACGGGTACGAGAACCAGGACGGCGGGGCCAACGAGGACGAGTTCGCCGACGCGCTCGCGGCCGCGGGCGAACGGCTGGAGGAAGCCGCCTAGCGGGGACCGCGCACGAGCGCGCCCGGACGGGCGCCGGTCTCCTCCCCGTCGCGCATCACGACCTCGCCGCTCACCACAGTGGCGGCGTAGCCGTCGGCGCGCTGGAGGAGACGGCGGGCGCCGCCGGGGAGGTCGTAGTGCATCGCCGGCGCGGGCAGGTGCAGGTTCTCGTAGTCGATGACGTTCAGGTCGGCCTTCTTGCCCCGCTCGAGCGTCCCGCGGTCGTTGAGCCCGTAGAGCCCGGCGGTGTCGCTCGTCATCTTGCGCACGACCAACTCGAGCGGCAGGCGCTCGCCCCGGCTGCGGTCGCGCACCCAGTGCGTCAGCATGTAGGTCTCGATGCTGGCGTCGCAGATGGCGCCGACGTGGGCACCGCCGTCGCCGAGCCCGAGCGCGCTCGCCGGGTGCAGCACCATCTCGCGGATCGGGTCGTGGGTGAAGTTGCTGTACCCGAGCAGGGGGCGCAGCAGCAGCCCGCGCCCGTCGTCCTCGAGCAGCAGGTCGTAGAGGAGGTCCTCGGGATCGCGACCCGCGCGCTCGGCCCGGCCGGCGATGCTCTCCTCGGGCGCGGGCTCGTAGTCGGGCGGGTCGCCCATGGGGAAGATCCGGTCGAGGCCGAGCCCGATGAACGCCATGCTCTCGTCGGCGACGGGTGACTCGCCCAGGATCGCGTCGCGCACCGCCGGGTCGCTCAGGCGCTCCACCTTCTCGGCGAGCGGCAGCGGCTCGATCGGCCGGTAGCTCGACCGGTCGCGGAAGGGATGGAACGTCTGGAGCCCGAGCAGCAGGCCGAGGGGCCGGCCCGCGACCTGGGGCCGGATGGGGACGCCCTCCTCGTACACCTCCTCGGCGAGGTCGAGCATCCGCTTCCACTGGTCGGGGTCGAGGTCGTGCTGGATGAGCGCGAACGTGACCGGCCGCTCGATCTCGCGCGCCAGACGGCGCATCCAGTCCATCTCGCAGTCGGACGCGGCGAGGTCTTCGCCCATCACGCCCGCGGGCGCGAGCTCGAACACGCCCGCGTCGGCCTCGGCGAGGGCGCGACCCAGCCCGAACAGCTCGTCCTCGGCCGCGAACGTGCCGGGGACGGGTTCGCCGTCGATGGCGCGGTGCGCGATCGTGCGCGACGTCGACACGCCGAGGGCACCGGCCTCGATGCCCTCGCGCACGATGCGCGCCATCGCGTCGATGTCGTCGGCGGTCGCGGGCTCGTTGCGGGCGCCGCGCTCCCCCATCACGTAGCCCCGCACCGCGCCGTGCGGCACCTGGGTGCCGACGTCGACGGCGAGTGGCTGGTCGTCGAGGAAGTCGAGGAACTCGGGGAACGTCTCCCAGCCCCAGCGGATGCCGGCGGTCAGGGCGGCGCCGGGGATGTCCTCGACGCCCTCCATGAGACCGACGAGCCACTCGTGCTTGTCGGGACGGGCGGGCGCGAAGCCGACGCCGCAGTTGCCCATCACGACCGTCGTCACGCCGTGCCAGATCGACGGTGTGAGCAGCGGGTCCCACGTCACCTGCCCGTCGTAGTGGGTGTGCACGTCGACGAAGCCGGGGGTGACGAGCATGCCGGTGGCATCGATGACCTCGCGGGCGTCACCGTCGACCCGTCCGACCTCGGTGATCGTGCCGCCGTCGACCGCGACGTCGGCGGGCCCGGCGGGCGCTCCGGTGCCGTCGACGACCGTGCCGCTCCGGACGATCAGGTCGTGCATGCCGCCATCATGCCGGAAAACTGGAACGTGTTCCAGTAGCCGACCGTGAGGATGAACGGCCTACGGCAGCAGCGGGTTGAGGTCCTCGAAGGGCCCGAGCGGGTTCTCGAGGAACGTCCACACGTGGAGCTCCCAGCCGAACTCGTCGAACCACTCGCCGCCCTGGGCGACGCACTCGTCCTCGGTCATGGGCCCGTCGGTGGTCCCGAACCCGTCGTCCGCCCACCAGCACGTCCAGCGGTGACGGTGCCAGTGCGCGCCCGCTAGGTCGATGGGCGCCTCCGGGTACGCATCCAGCGACACGCTGTACCCGAGGCCGACCAGCTCCCACTTCCCGCTCAGCCGCTGGGTGTAGAGGAGCGTCGACGGCCTGGAGGGCTCGAACTCGTCGAGGTACCCCCACTCGTCCTTGCCGAAGTGCGCGCCCATGCGGGCGTCGTCCTCGCTCGCCTGGTAGAAGCCGTCGGCCTCGGCGACCTCGATGTCCTGGTACCGCTCGGTCGCGGCGCGCAGCTCCTCGATCTGCATCGGGTCCCAGTCGGATGTGGGATGGGCGTCGCCCTCGACGTGCCCCGACATCAACCGCGCCTCGGCGGCTCCCATCCCGACCCCGAGGGCTCCGGTGGCGAACGTCGCCGCGACCGCCACTGCGAGCGCGCGCCGGCCGATCGCGCCGCGGGCGTCGGCGAGTGTGAGGACGACCGCGCCGACGAGCACCGCCAGCGAAATGCCGGCGACGAGGTGGCCGGGGTTGCCGGGGTCGAAGACGCCGCCGTCGTCGTGGTCGACGGCCAGCCAGTGGATCAGGATGTCGATGGCCAGGCCGATCAGGACCCCGGCGGTGGCGATGGCGCATGCGATCGGCCCCCGGGTTCGGGGGCGGACGGCCGGCGCCGTCGCCGGATTGGTGAGCGTCGTCTCGGTCATGGTTCATCAGTACCAAGACCGTCGTGATCGCACGGTGAAGGCGGGGTCCTGCGGTAAGGTGCCGCGGAACAAGAACGCGTTCCAGTTTTCCGTCCCGGCCCCCGGAGTCCCCATGACCACGACGACCGTCCACGACGTGGACCTGGCCAACGCCGACAACTTCGTCCCGGCCGTCCCTCACGACATGTTCGACGTGCTGCGGCGCGACGCGCCGGTGTGGTTCCACCCCGGGACCGACGAGGTCGAGGGTTTCTGGTGCATCGTCAAGCACGCCGACCTGGTGCAGCTGAGCCACGACCACGGCCACTTCTCGTCGTCGGTGGGCGGCATCACCCTCCACGACATGCGCGAGGAAGACCTCCAGCTCCAGCGGCAGATGATGCTGCAGATGGACCCGCCCGACCACACGAGGATGCGGCTGCTCGTGAACAAGGGGTTCACGCCCCGCATGATCGGGCGGCTCGAGGAGCACATCCGCGACGTGACCAACGCGATCGTCGACGACGTCGGCGCGCGCGGCGAGTGCGACTTCGTCGTCGACGTCGCCGCCGAGCTGCCGCTCCAGGTGATCGCGGAGATGATGGGCGTCCCCGACGCGGACCGCGGCAAGATCTTCGACTGGAGCAACCGGCTCATCGGCTCCGAGGACACTGAGTACAACGTCAGCCGCGACGACGCCATCGGAGCCGGGACCGAGATGTTCATGTACTCGACCGAGCTCGCAGCCGAGAAGCGCGAACAGCCGGCCGACGACATCATCAGCGCGCTGCTCCAGGCCGAGGTCGACGGCCACATGCTCACCGACACCGAGTTCAACCTGTTCTTCCAGCTGTTGGCGGTGGCCGGCAACGAGACCACTCGCAACCTGATCTCGCACGGGATGCTTGCTCTGATCGAGCACCCCGACCAGCGCCAGAAACTCATGAACGACCGGTCGCTGCTTCCCAGCGCGATCGAGGAGATGCTGCGATTCGCCTCGCCGGTCATGTACATGCGCCGGACGGCGACGTCCGGCTTCGACCTGCGGGACCAGACCATCCGCGAGGGCGACAAGGTGGCGCTCTGGTACATCGCCGCCAACCGCGACGAGGAAGTGTTCGACAACCCGCACCGCTTCGACGTCACCCGTGACACCACCAACTACGTGGCGTTCGGCGGCGGCGGCCCCCACTTCTGCCTCGGCGCCAACCTCGCCAAACTCGAGATCCGGGTGATGTTCGAGGCGCTGCTCGACCGGCTCCCCGACATCGAGCTCGCCGGACCGCCGCAGCGACTGCGGTCGAACTTCATCAACGGCATCAAGCACCTGCCGGTGAAGTTCACGCCGACGGGCTGATCGCCGTGGACGCCGCCGGGATCGACCTCGCTGACGTCGACCTCTTCCGCGACGGCATCCCCCACGACCTGTTCACGATCTTGCGTCGCGACGCGCCGGTGTCGTCGAACGGCCGGTTCTGGTCGGTCGTACGCCATGCCGACGCGGTCAGCGCCACGCGAGATCCGACGTTGTCGTCGAACGCGGGGATCATGCTCTTCGACCAACCCGGGCTCGTGAGCGGCGACGCGCCCCACATGATGATCGAGATGGACCCGCCGCAACACACGCGGTACCGCCGGCTGGTCAACAAGGGGTTCACGCCCCGGATGGTGGGTCGGCTGGAGGACCACGTCCGGGAGATCAGCGGCGGGTTCATCGATCAGGCCACTTCGAAGTCAGACACGTGCGACTTCGTCGTTGACGTGGCTTCGCAGCTCCCGATGCAGGTGATCGCCGAGCTGCTGGGCGTCCCGGCCGGGGACCGCCAGAAAGTTGCCGACTGGAGCAACGCGGTCATCGCCTTCGACGACGAGCAGCCGGCGATGGCACCGATGGCGGCGATGTACAGGTACTCCGAGGAGCTGGCGAAGGCGAAGGGCGAGGACCCTGGCGACGACCTCATGACCGCGTTGCTCGACGCCGAGGTCGACGGTGAGCACCTCTCGCCCGCCGAGGTCAACCTGTTCTTCCTGCTGCTGGCGGTGGCGGGAAACGAGACCACCCGCACCGCGATCGGGCACGGGATGCTGGCGTTCTGCGAACGGCCCGACCAGTGGCGGCGACTGCGCGCCGACCGTTCGCTCGTGCCGACGGCAGTGGAGGAGATCCTGCGGTGGTCGACGCCGATCATCCACTTCCGCCGCACCGCGAAGGAAGCCACGGAGATCGGCGGTCAGGCGATCAAGTCCGGCGACCGCGTGGTCGTGTGGTACTGCTCGGCCAACTTCGACGAGGACGTGTTCGACGATCCGACACGTTTCGACGTCGGGCGCGAGCCCAACGACCACGTCGCGTTCGGTGGTGGCGGCCCCCACTTCTGCCTCGGCGCCAACCTCGCCCGGCTCGAGATCCGGGTGATGTTCGAGGAGCTGCTCGACCGCTTCGCCCACGTCGAGCTCGCCGGCCCGGTCGAGCGCATCCGCTCCAACTTCACCAACGGTCTGCGCCACATGCCGGTGACGTTCACGGTCACGGATTGACTTTGATGCGCCTGGCACCCACGCCGGAGCAGGACGCGCTGCGCCGGGAGTTGCGCGACTACTTCGCGGCGATGATGACGCCCGAGGTCGAGGAGGAGATGGCCCGCCATGAGTTGGGTGGGCCGCTCTCCAAGAAGCTGGCCAAGCAGATGGGCGCCGACGGCTGGCTCGGGATCGGCTGGCCCAAGGAGTACGGCGGCCAGGACCGCTCCCCCGTCGAGCAGCTGATCTTCTTCGACGAGGCGGCGCGCGCCGG
Organism: Actinomycetota bacterium; assembly: GCA_052390575.1. Taxonomy (GTDB): domain Bacteria; phylum Actinomycetota; class Acidimicrobiia; order IMCC26256; family JACDBD01; genus JBPCMN01. Next base: position 48,428 of record JBQTGU010000041.1, read on the forward strand.
CGCGCCGGTCCCGCTGCTCACGATCAACACCGTCGGGCCGACGATCATGCGGTTCGGGACCGACGAGCAGAGGCAACGGTTCCTGCCCGGCATCCTCGCCGGCGAGCTGCACTTCGCCATCGGGTACACCGAGCCGGGCGCCGGCACCGATCTCGCGTCGCTGACCACGAAGGCGGTGCGCGACGGCGACGAGTACGTCATCAACGGCCAGAAGGTGTTCACCAGCCTCGCCGACCAGGCCGACTACGTCTGGCTGGCGGTCCGGACCGACCCCGACGTGAAGAAGCACAAGGGCCTGTCGATCATCATCGTGCCGACGTCGTCACCGGGGTTCAGCGTGAGCCCGATCCGGGTCGTCGGCGGCGCCCGTACCAACGCCACGTTCTACGAGGACGTGCGGGTCCCGGTGGCGAACCTCGTCGGCGCCGAGAACGAGGGCTGGAAGCTCATCACCACCCAGCTCAACCACGAACGGGTGGCGCTGTGCAACGCGGGGACGGTGCTGCGCCATCTCGACGACGTGCGGGTTTGGGCGCAGGAGACCGGCCTCATCGAGCAGGAGTGGGTGCGGGTCACGCTGGCGCGCGTCGCCGCCCGGACCGAGTTCCTGCGCCTCATGAATTGGAAGGTGGCGTGGTCGCTCGCGACCGGTGAGGTCGCACCCGCCGACGCGTCGGCGACCAAGGTGTTCGGCACCGAGCTGTACTGCGAGGCCTACCGCCAGCTCCTCGAGGTCATCGGCCAGGCCGGCTACCTGAAACGGGGAACCCCGGGCGCGGTGCTGAAGGGACGGCTGGAGCGCTCGTACGCGGGCACGCTCATCCTCACGTTCGGCGGCGGCACCAACGAGGTGCAGCGCGACATCATCGCCATGATCGGCCTCGGAATGCCTCGCGCGCCCCGCTAACCACCATTCTCGAGGCTCAGCGGTGCGGATGCCGCACCCCACAGCCTCGAGAATGCGGAGTCAGATCCGGTCGATCGCCCGTTCCGTGATCTCGATCAGGCGATCGAAGCGGGGCGTGTCGCGAACGACGGGCTCCTTCGGCTGGAAACCGATGTGGAGCACGTACTGACCCGTTGCCACGTCGATCCCGTCCACTTCGCCCGTGGCCCGCAGGGGCGACTTGGTCGCGTAGGCCTCGTCGCCGAGCCCCTCGACGTCGATGATCTCGACGTTGGTGCTCTCGTCGATGGCGGTGCGCAGGTCGGGGTAGCCCTCGGTCGCGTCGTCGAGCGACTCGATCTCGACGAACACGTAGAAGTACCCGTCCGGATCGATCCGGTCCGTCTCCCAGCCGCACCCGTCGCCCTCGGGCGCGCCGGGGCCGATCGGCTCGACGCCCATCAGCTCGGCGACCTCGTCGTCGGTCAGCAGCTGGCACGGGCCCCCGCCCGCATCACCGCTCTCGGACGACGAAGAGGAACCACCGTCGGATCCGCCGTCGCACGCCGCTCCGAGTGCTAGCGCGACGACGACGAGCAGCGCCGACCGCATCGACCTCACCGCGACCGGCGGCGGTTGCGGCGGCGCAGTCCCTCCGGCTGCCACGGGTCCTGGCCCGAGATGCTGGTCCCGGGCGGGACGACCTGGTCGATGCGGTCGAGCACGTCGGCCTCGAGCCTCACGTCGGCCCCGGCGAGCAGGTCGTCGAGCTGCTCCATCGTGCGGGGCCCGATGATCGCCGCGCTCACCGCCGGGTGCTCGAGCACCCACGCCATCGCCAGGTGCGTGAGGCTGACCCCGGCGTCGGCAGCGACCTTGAGCAGCTCCTCGACCGCGTCGAGCCGGCGCTCGTGCACCGCTTGCTGGCGGGGATCGCTCAACTGGGCACCGAACTGGCGCGCCAGGCGCGAATCGCCGGGCACGTCGCCACCCTTGCGGTACTTGCCCGTCAGGTAGCCGCCCGCCAGCGGGCTCCACGGGATCGCGCCCATCCCGTAGCGGGCGCACGTCGGCAGCAGCGAGCGCTCGATCTCGCGCACGAGGATCGAGTACGGCGGCTGCTCGCACACGAACCGCTCGCGGCCCCGGCGCTCGGCCGTCCACTGCGCTTCGACCACGCGTTCGGCGGGGAACGTCGACGAGCCGAGGTAGCGGATCTTCCCCTGGTGCACGAGGTCACTGAGCGCGCCCAGGGTCTCGTCGACGTCGGTCGCCTCCTCGGGCCGGTGCACCTGGTACAGGTCGATCCAGTCGGTGTCGAGGCGCCGCAGGCTGTTCTCGACCTCCCGCATGATCCAGCGGCGGGAGTTGCCCCGCATGTTCGGGTCGTCGCCCATCGGTCCGTGGAACTTCGTCGCGAGCACGACCTGGTCGCGGCGGTCCTTGATCGCCTTGCCGACGATCTCCTCCGACTCCCCCGCCGAGTACATGTCGGCGGTGTCGACGAAGTTGATCCCGGCGTCGAACGCTCGGTGCGTGATGCGGATGCAGTCGGTGTGGTCGGGGTTGCCCCACTTCCCGAACATCATCGCCCCGAGGCAGTACTCGCTGACGTGAACACCGGTGGCTCCGATCATGCGCATCTCCATGATGGTGGTCTCCCGTCAGTCGAACTGGGTGGTGACCGGCAACTTCTCGTCGAGCACGGCGTCGAAGCGTTCGCGCAGCAACTGTCTCGACGCGTCGTGCGTATTCACGAAGAAGCGGTTGGCGCGCACCGCGTCGAAGACGATGCCGGCGACCTCGTCGGGCGGCATGCCCTGGTTGGCGCACAGGTCGCGCAGCGCGCCGGCGACGAAGTGGGCGTCGGGCGCCTGGGCCTCGCTCGGGGGCTCGTCGGGACGGTTGCGGTTCGCGTTGGCGATCTGGGTGTCGACAAGGCCCGGCGTCAGCACTGACACCCCGATCGACGCGCCCTGATTCGCGAGATCGTGGGCCAGGCACTCGGTGAGCCCCAGGGCCGCGAACTTGCTCGCGACGTAGGGCCCCGAATACCCGATGCTGATCAGACCGGCGAGCGACGATGTGTTGACGACGTGCCCCTCCTCGCCGCCGGCAAGCATGCGGGGGACGAACGAACGGATGCCGTGCAGCATTCCCCAGAAGTTCACCCCCATCACCCACTCCCAGTCGGCGAGGGTGCGCTCCCAGGCGATGCCGCCCTGGAACACCCCGGCGTTGTTGCAGAGGAGGTGGACGGCGCCGAACCGGTCGTACGCCTCGGCCGCGAGCGACTCGACCTCCTCGGGCTTCGACACGTCGCACCTGACCGCCAGCACCTCGCTGCCCGCGCCCTCGAGCTCGCCGGCGGCGCTCTCGAGCGCGGCGGCCTCGACGTCCGCCATCACGAGGCGCATGCCCTCGCCGACCGCTCGGCGGGCCAGTCCCTGACCGATTCCGCTCCCGGCGCCGGTCACCACCGCGACCCGGCCTTCGAACTGGTCCATGCCGCCCTACCCTCGCGTCCCGCCGAAGGCGAACCCGTCGCGTAGCGGCTCGCGCTGCTCGTAGAACGGCGTGAGCGCGTCGCCGACGGTGGCCGGTGTCCAGCGGTCGCCGGCCTCGAACCGGCGGTCGACGTCCGGGCCCGCGAGCACGTCGATCATGCGCCCGTACACCACGAAGACCTGACCCGTGACTTGGGCCGCCGCCGGTGAGGCGAGGTAGGCGACGAGCGGCGAGACGTTCTCGGGCGCGAAGACGTCGAAGCCCTCCTCGGACGCGTCGAAGCCGGGCAGTGCCTCGGTCATGCGGGTCAGCGCTCGGGGCGCGATCGCGTTGGCCGTGACGCCGTAGCGACCGCACGCATTGGCCGTCGCCAGCGTGAGCTGGACGATCCCGCCCTTGGCGGCGGCATAGTTCGGCTGACCGGGACTCCCGACGAGGCCCGCCTCCGACGCGGTGTTCACGACCCGGCCGTACCCGGGCTCGCCCGCGGCCTTCGCGCGATCGCGCCAGTACGCGGTGGCGTGTCGCGACATGCAGAAGTGCCCCTTGAGGTGGACCCGGATGACGGCGTCGAACTCCTCCTCGCTCATGTTGAAGATCATGCGGTCACGCAGGAACCCGGCGTTGTTCACGAGGATGTCGAGGCCGCCGAAGGTCTCGACCGCGGTGCGGACGAGGTCGGCGGCGGCGTCCCAGTCGGCCACATCACCCGGGTGAGCCACCGCCTTGCCGTTCAGAGTGTTGGTGATCTCGTCGACGACCGCGTCGGCGGCGCTGGCCTCCTCCTCTCCGTGGAGTGTGCGACCCAGGTCGTTCACCACCACGTTCGCGCCGAGGCGGGCGAGCTCGAGCGCCTCCGCCCGACCCAAGCCCCGACCGGCGCCGGTGACGATCGCAACCTTGCCGTCGATCCCTTCCACGGTCTCGCACTCCTTCCGGAAAAGTGGAATACGTTCTAGTTCGTGGAGGACCAGCGGGTCGCCCTCGTGACCGGCGCCAGCCGCGGCATCGGCAAGCAGAGCGCGATCGCGCTCGCCCGGGCCGGTCTCGACGTCGTGATCACCGCCCGCACCGTGCACGAAGGCGAAGGCGTCGACGACTCCGACGGCGCGGGCCGGCCGCTGCCGGGCAGTCTCGACACCACCGCAGCCGAGATCGAGTCGGCAGGACGGCGCGCCCTCCCGGTCACCCTCGACCTGCACGACCGGGTGACGATCGGCGCGGCGGTGCAGCGCACCCTCGACGAGTGGGGTCGCATCGACGTGCTCGTCAACAACGCCGTCGACACCGGCCCGGGGAGCATGGCCCGCTTCGACGACACCCCGGTCGAGGTGATCGAAGCCAAGCTCGCCGCCAACGCCGTCGCCCAGGTGGTGATGATCAAGGCGGTGCTGCCGGGGATGGTCGAGCGGGGCGACGGCACCGTCGTCAACATCACGTCGGCGGTGGCGATCAGCGACCCGCCCGCGCCCGCGGGCGAGGGCGGGTGGGGCTCGGCCTACGCGATGTCGAAGGGGGCGTTCCACCGCCTCGCCGGCATCCTGGCGGTGGAGTACCGCGACCGGGGATTGCGGTTCTTCAACGTCGAACCGGGCTTCGTGGTGACCGAGCGCATGGCCGTCAACGCCAAGGCGCTCGGCCTCGACGGGAAGTACCCGGGGGCGCCGCCGACGGTCCCGGCGGCGGTGGTGGCGTGGCTGGCGACTGATCCCGAGGCCGAGGGGCTCAACGGTGAGACCGTTTCCGCACAGAAGTTCGCATATCAGCGCGGGTTGCACCCAGACTGGCGCGAATAGAGGGGGACGAGATGCGCACCGAGGATCTGACTCTCGTCAGCGTCGACGACCACGTCGTCGAGCCGGCCGACATGTTCGACCGCCACATTCCCGAGCGCTGGCGCGACCAGGCACCCCACGTCGTGAACGTGCCCGACGGTCCCGACGTCTGGATGTGGGGCGACCAGCGAGGCGCCAACTTCGGGCTCAATGCCGTCGCCGGGCGCCCGCCCGAGGAGTACGGCATGAACCCGATGTCGTTCGGCGAGATGCGCGACGGCTGCTACCTGATCGACGACCGGGTGCGCGACATGAACGTCAACGGCGTGCTCGGCTCGATGTGCTTCCCGTCGTTCCCGGGCTTCGCCGGCCGGATGTTCCACGCCGCCGGCGCCGCCGGTGACGAGAGCGCCCTGCCCGTGCTCCAGGCGTACAACGACTGGCACGTCGACGAGTGGTGCGGCACCCATCCCGGCCGGTTCATGCCGCTGGCGGTCGCGCCCATCTGGGACCAGGACGCGATGGTCGCCGAGGTGCGGCGCATGAGCGCCAAGGGCTGCCACGCGTTCACGTTCTCGGAGAACCCCGAGACCACCGAGTTCCCGAGCTTGCACAACGAGTGGTGGGACCCGTTCTGGGCCGCCTGCGCCGACGAGGGCACGATCGTGTGCTTCCACATCGGGTCGTCGTCGAAGCTCCCGATCACGTCGGTGGAGTCGCCGATCGACGTGACGCTCACGCTCATGCCGGTGAACATCGTGCAGGTCGCGGCGGACATCATCTGGTCCGACTTCCTACGCCGGTACCCGACGCTCAAGGTGTCGCTCTCGGAGGGTGGGATCGGCTGGGTCCCGTACTTCCTCGAACGGGTGGACCGCACGTACCAGCAGCAGCACCGCTGGACCGGCCAGGACTTCGGCCGCAAGCTCCCGAGTGACGTGTTCCGCGAGCACGTCGTGACCTGCTTCGTCCAGGACCGCATCGGCATCGAGCTGCGCCACGAGGTCGGCATCGACACGATCACGTGGGAGGTCGACTACCCCCACTCCGACTCGACCTGGCCGAGCTCACCGGAGGAGTTCCAGCGACAACTCGCGGGCGTGCCCGACGACGAGGTCGCGATGATCGGGTTCGAGAACGCGCTGCGGCACTTCCGCTTCGACCCGTTCGCCCACCGGCCGCGGGAGCAATGCACGGTGGGCGCACTGCGGGCCGAGGCCGCCGACGTCGACACGACGCTCCGGGCGATGGCCCGTCCTCAGGCCCGGCCGGAGCGTCCGGTGCTGATATCCGACACCGTGATGGGACGGGCCTAGTCCCCTATTTCTCGTCCTCCCCGTCGGTCGGGTGGTGCCACGGGACCCAGGTGACGCCGACCAACAGACCGTCGGGGCTGAGCACGCGGGCGATGAGCTGACCCCAGGGCTCGGTCTTGACCGGGTGCACGAGCTCGAGCCCGGTGGCGACGAGCTCGGCCGCGGCGGCTTCGACGTCGGCGACCTCGAACTCGATGGTCGCCTGCGGCACCGGGACGTCGTCGGGCCAACTGTCGGTGCCGAAACACGACTGGGCCGCGTCCTTGAGCGGCCAGAGCCCGAAGTGCTTCGCGCCCTCGAACGTGTCGGTGAAGACGTAGTCGCCCTCGCCCTTGTCGAGGGGCACGCCGAGCTTGCCGGCGTAGAACTCCTTGCTCGCCGCCGGGTCGCTGACGATGGGCGCGAAGCCCGAGATGAACAGGATCTCCATGACCGCTCCTACTCTCGGGTGCTCACCATGACGACCAACATGCGGACGGGGCGACCGCTGCGGTTGCGCCAGGCGTGGTTGGTGCTGCGCTGCACGACGCAGTCGCCGGTCGTCAGATCGGCGGAGCCGTCGTCGACCTCGAGCGTCACCTCGCCGTCGAGGATCATCAGGTAGTCGATGGTCTGTGTCGTGTGCCAGCCCCCGGTGTCGGCGTCGGGGGCCTGGGTGCGCAGGTACTCGGCCACCGCTTCGTCGGTGGGGAGATCGAAGATCCGCCACGATGTGCCGCCGGGGGGAGGTTCGAGCGTGGCGTAGTCGGTGTCAGGACCGGCGACCGCGTCGAGCCCGCGGGCGGGGTCGGTGAGCCACAACCCCTCGGTGCCGAACGTGGCGCCCCCGTCGGCGTCGCCGTCGCTCAGGATGACCGAGCGCCCCTTGTCGTCGATTCCGGTCACCACCCGTCGCACCGCCACTCCGCAATGACTACTCGAACGGGGGAATGCACGAGCGGTCGGGCCGGCAGAACACTCCGCCGTCGGGAGCAACCGCGAGCTCGGTGTCGGATTCCAAGGTCAGCGTGATCCGCTGACCGGGCGTGAACAGGGTGTTGCCGGGTTCGACTGCACATCGGCGGATGCGGTGCCCGCGCTCACCTCCGAGATCAAGAACGTCATCGCGACGACGTCCGATCCGTCGGCGGCGAGCTCCGGGAACACCAGCATGCCGCTGCCGTCCTCCGTTATGAGGAGATCGACGGGCGCGCCGAACCAACGTCCGACGAATGCCGCCAGGTCCAGTGGCGCTCGGGTTGAGGGCACCGTCGACGTCGATGCCGGCGCCGACGTCTTCTTCGTCTTCTCCTTTCCGTCCCCGTCCCCGCCGCCGCAGGCGGTGACCAGGGCGGCGGTGAGCGCCACGGTGGCGAGAAGGAGCTGCACCCGACGGGTCGTCACGGGGGCAAGATACCGGCGTGGCGAGCAAATTCACCGAGCTGATCGTCGACGCCGCCGATCCCCGCGGGCTGGCCGACTTCTGGTGCGCGGTGCTCGGCTGGCAGGTGACGGAGGACGACGAGGAAGGGGTCGAGATCGCCGCCGAAGCCGGCGCGCGACCGACGATCGTCTTCGTGCCGGTG
>JBQTGU010000042.1:0-5948 GCA_052390575.1 Actinomycetota bacterium
CGCGATCCGCGAGCTCGAGAAGGGCGGCTGGATCGCCCGCGACCAGGGCTACCTCTGGCCGCGGTGAGCCGCTCAGGCGGCGCGCACGACTTCCGGGGGCGTGAGCTCGGGACACGAGTACTCGCCCGAGATGTCGTCGCTGGTGAAGCTGCCGGTCAGCAGGTTGGCGCTCTTGGTGAGCGAGGCGCTCGAGCCCAAAGGCGTGAGCCTGTCGCCATCGGAGATCGAGACGCCGGGGAAACCGGCGGGCTCGGTGCCGGGCTCGGCCCGGCCGAGGATGAGCGCGTACCCGCGGGGATACGGGCCGATCTGCTCCACCTCCTCGGGAACGAACACGCCGTAGCCGGCCGTCACCATCAGGAACCCGCCCTCGACCCAACACACGCCGCCGACGAACTCGGCCTCGATGGCGCCGTGCACGACGATGCGGACGTCGCACTGGGCGACGTCTTCGACGTTCACGACGTTGAGACGCACGGTGTCGCCGCCCGGCGTCACCCTGGTCATGACCACGCGTTGCGTGAGCGGGGCGTCGCAGGCCCGGACCGGGTCCGCGAGCGATGCCCAGGCCCCGGCCGGGTGCTCCTGGGCGCTGATGCGCGTCCCGTCGGGTTGCTGGAGGTCGATGTCGTACTCGCGCTGCTCCTCCCAGTCGACGATGGCGCGCTCGATCACGAACGGACGGGTCGGGAGTGCGAACACTCGGCCCGGGCGGGTCGGGCGGTGGCGGCCCCGGTTCCGGGCGGCCGCGCCGATCGGGATCGGGATCGGGCTGCGGGACGAGTCCATGATGCGGTCGGTGAGGAAGGCCTCGGCGTAGCCGTGGAACAGCGCCGCCATGTCCGGCCAGTCGGCGGGGTTCGCCCCTCGCGCGAGGCCCAACACGAACGCGATCACCTCCGGGTCGCCGATGGTGTTCCCGAGATGCTGAAAGAACGGGAACGCCTCGTAGGAGAGCTCGAGCAGAGAGTGGTTCGGCTCGTACCCCCGGAGGTAGTCGAGCCACCCGTACTCGGTGTTGGCGTTCGGGTACACGACGTTGGCGAAGTAGACCTCGCTCCCTTGCTTCCACCACTGCTCCTCCTCGGCACTCGAGGCGCTCCCGATCGTGAACTGGAGGAAGCAGCCGAAGGCCTCGTGGGCGAGGATGAAGCGGGCGTCCTCGGGAGTTTCGTCGGGGGGGAGCAGCCTCGGAAACACGACCATGACGCAGATGCCCTCGGCGAACGCCATCCCGGCCATGGCGCTGGTGTATCCGCCCCCCCGGGGGTCGAAGACGACGTCGACGTCGGGCATCGCCCCGAACCTCGAGAACACTCCCCAGGCCGCGGGCAATGCCTCCCGCACGAGCGCCTGGTACGACGCGGCCTCGTCGGGCTCGAGGCCTTCGACCGGGGCGTAGACGCGCCCGGTCGTCCCGCCAGGGAGATCGAGCGTCTCCACGCCCAGGCACCGCGTCCCGGCCGGGGGACCCCTCGGGTGCCGCCAGACGTCGGAGCACTCGAAATCGGGGGGACCGAAGGTGGCCGCCGACGTCTCGCCCGCGAGCTCACGCAGCTCCTCCGGGGTGGGGAGGAGGTCCCCGACCAGCTCACGGATCCGGTCCTGCTCGGCACCGCGGTCGTCGTCGAGGTATCCCCGGGCGGCTTCGATGATCGCGGTGCCCTCGAAGTCGATGAGCTCACCCGAGGGCACGACGTCGCGCAGCTTGCGCTCGCTGTTCAGGTACTCGAGTGTCGCGACCAGGCCCTCGGCGAGAGTCCAGTCGCCCGCGTCCACCCGGTCGTACAGGTTGTCGATCAGCGTGGTGGTCGCCCGGGGCTCGGGACCGTCGCCTTTCTTCCCGCTCTCTCCGCCTTCCCCGCCGCCACCCGACGAGCAGCCGGCGACGAGCACGACCAGCGTGGTCAGCGCGACCGCACGACGCACGCGGGCCTGCCTATTCCCCCGTGAACTTCGGGTCGCGCTTCTGGACGAACGCGGCCATGGCCTCGGCCGTGTCAGCGGAGGAGAAGTTGAGCGCCTGGGCGATGTCCTCGAACTCGAGTGCGTCGGCCATGGAGACCGAGAACGACTGGTTGAGGAGCCGTTTCGAGATCGACAGCTGGATCGGCGGCAATGCCGCCAGCCGCCCGGCCAACTCCGTCACCGACTTGTCGAGCGCGTCGTGATCCACCACGCGGTTGACGATGCCGATGCGCTCGGCCTCGCCGGCGTCGATGATCTCGGCCAGGTACACCAGCTCCTTGGCCTTGTGCAGGCCGACGAGTCGCGGCAGCACCCAGGAGCCGCCGAAGTCGACGCTCAGCCCGCGCTTCGAGAAGATCTCAGTGAAGCGGGCTCGGTCGGACGCGACGATCAGGTCGCAGCCGAGGGCGAGGTTGCAGCCGGCGCCGGCGGCAACGCCGTTGACCGCCGCGATCGTAGGCTTGGGCAGCTCGTGCAGCCGCAGGGCGGCGCGTCCGACGACCCGCATCTGACGCACGCTGGCGCCGACGCCGCCCTGAAGCTCGTCGGAGTTTCCTGTGTCGGTCAGGTCGGCACCCGAGCAGAATCCGTCGCCTGCACCCGTGATCACGAGCACGCGATCGTCGGCGCGGTCGGCGACCTCGTCGAACACCTGGATCAGCTCGCGCCACATCACCCGGTTGATGGCGTTCTTCTTCTCGGGCCGGTTGAGCGTGAGCGTGACCACGCCCCCGGACCGTTCGACGATCACCGTCTCCATCAAGTCGGTACCGTAGCGCCGTGGGCTTCAACCCGTTCCGCAAGCAGGTCCGGCGAGGCAGCGACATCGTGCTGCTCGTGGTCGCGTTCGCGGTGGTCGCGGGCCTGCTGCTGTGGGCGGCGTTCCCGAGGTAGCAACAGAGCCGCCATCCACGCGCGTTCCCCCGTGAATTGCGCGGGAGCGGAGCGTCCCGCAGGGCGGCGGCAGGTATCCTGCCGCCGAGCGAGCGCGACCAGGCGAGTTAGAAGGCGTCCTCGAGCACCTCGACCTCGAGTCGGCCCCGGGCCGGGCGGACCGAGGCGACGTCGAACCGCAGCTCGCCCCGGACGCCCCGCTCGCCCAGCCACCGGACCGCGAGCGTGCGCAGCCGCCGTTGCTTCTGGGCGGTCACCGCCTCGACCGGCGCGCCGAACGCGTCACTGCGGCGGGTCTTGACCTCGCAGAACACGAGGACCTGGTCGCGGGTCAGCACGAGGTCGAGCTCGCCCTCGCGGCAGCGCCAGTTGCGGTCGAGTACCTCATACCCGGCGGCTGTGTACCACGCCGCGACCGCAGCCTCACCGGCGGCGCCGAGCGCTCGCCGTTCGTCGGACATCGCGACCACCTCCCGCCTCGCTGACCTGCGGGGGAAGTGGCAGAGAAGTGGTGCCGGGTTAGAGGTCCTTGCCCGCCAGCTCCTCGACGTTGACGTCCTTGAACGTGACAACCCGGACGTTGGCCACGAACCGCGCCGGGCGGTACATGTCCCAGACCCACGCGTCCTGGAGGTTCAACTCGAAGTAGACGCGGCCCTCTTCGTTCTTCACGTCCATCTTCACGCCGTTGGTGAGATAGAAGCGGCGCTCGGTCTCGACGACGTAGGCGAACATGGGCAGAACGTCGCGGTACTCCTTGTAGAGCTGGAGCTCGATCTCGGTTTCGTACCGCTCGAGGTCCTCAGCGCTCACAAAGGAACCTCCCCATCGGCCACATTCTACGCCCCGCCCCTCGCCGCAGAACGGCTGGTCAGCGGGCTGAGCGGGGGAAGAAGGGGGACCGGGGGCCGGATCAGGCCCGCCGCTCCCTCACCTTGGCGGCCTTCCCGATCCGGTCGCGCAGGTAGTAGAGCTTCGCCCGCCGGACGTCGCCACGGGTGGCGACCTCGATCTTGGAGATGATCGGAGAGTGCACCGGGAAGGTGCGCTCCACGCCGACGCCGAAGCTGACCTTCCGGACGGTGAACGTCTCCCGGGCGCCGCTCCCCTTGCGCCGGATGACCACCCCTTCGAACACCTGGACCCGCTCGCGGTTGCCCTCGACCACCCGGACGTGCACCCGCAGGGTGTCGCCCGGGGTGAAGTCGGGCACGTCGTCGCGCAGGCGGGCGCGGTCGACGACATCAGTGGAGTTCATGGCGCGGCTCCTGCGGCGGGGGTGCACATGGTACCCACCGGGCTGTCAGTCGGGGAATTCCTCCAGCAGCGCCCGTTCCTCGGCGGTGAGCTCGCGCGCCAGGAGCTCGGGACGGCGCTCCCGGGTCCGGCGCAGCGCCTGCACCCGGCGCCAGCGGGCGATGCGCTCGTGGTCGCCTGATCGCAAGACCTCGGGGACGTCCCAGCCTCGGAACGCGGCCGGCCGGGTGTACTGCGGGTATTCGAGGAGGTCGGCGTGGCTGAACGACTCGTCGCCGCTCGACTCCTCGTTGCCCATGACCCCCGGGACGAGCCGGGCGACCGCCTCGATCACGACCAAGGCGGCGGCCTCACCGCCGGCGACGACGTAGTCGCCCACCGAGAGCTCGCCGTCGCAGAGGTGGTCGGCGACCCGTTGGTCGACCCCCTCGTAGCGACCGCACACCAGCGAGAACCCGGGACCGGTCGCCAGGGCGCGGGCGCGGTCCTGGTCGAAGCGCTCGCCCGCGGGTGAGAGGAGCAGCAGCGGGCGGACCGGCTCCACCGCCTCGACCGCGGCGAACAGGGGCTCGGGCGCCAGCACCATTCCGGCGCCGCCGCCGAAGGGCGCGTCGTCGACGCGGCGGTGGCGGTCGGTCGTCCAGTCGCGGGGATCGTGGACCCGGACGCCGACGAGGCCGAGCTCACGCGCCCGGCCGAGCAGGGACGCGCCCAGCGCCCCCTCGAAGTACTCGGGGAAGATGCTGAAGACGTCGACGTTCACTCGGGGTCGCGTCGGTTGACGTCGAGCAGGCCCGCGGGCACGTCGACGACGACGGCATCGTCTCCGTGGTCGACGACGAACACCGCGGGCACGAGCGTGCCGTCGTCGAGCACGAGCAGGTCGTGGGCCGGGTTCGCCTCCACCGAATCCACCCGGCCGAGGACGGTCCCGGCCCGATCGCGGACCTCGGCACCGATGACGTCGCCGACCCAGAGCCGGTCGTCGTCCGGTGGCCCCAGCGGCTCGCCGGTGAGGACCGCGCCGCGGAGACGCTCGCCCGCACTGCGATCGTCGACACCCTCGAACCGGATCAGCCAGCGCTTGTGGTGGCGCCGCGAGGTCGCGACGACGAGTCGGCGTTCGTCCGCGTACAGCACCGCGCCGGGAGCGACGCGTTCGAGCCGGTCGCTCGTGAGGGTGACGGCCACTTCCCCGCGCAGGCCGTGGGCCCGGCCGACGCGGCCGACCTCGAGGCGCTCGGCCCCGGCGGCGCTATTCGACGACGTCGACGTTGGCCTTGACGCCCTCGGCGGCGCCGGCGGCGCGCACGAGCTGGCGCAATGCCTGGATGACGCGACCCCGCTTGCCGATGAGGCGACCCATGTCGGACGGGTTGGCGGTCACCAGCAGGGCGACCTCGCCTCGGCGTTCCTCGACGTCGACCTCGATGGCGTCGGGGTCCTCGGCGACGTTGCGGGTGACGTGCTCGACGACCGCTCGGGCACGGGCGCCGACGATGCGGTTCCCCTCGGGCGCGATCTCGTCGTCGTCGAGATCGTCGTCGTCCTCGTAGTCGTCGTCGTCCAGATCGTCGTCGTCCAGGTCGTCGGCCTTGTTGACGTCGTCGTGCTCGTCGACGTCGTCGTGCTCGTCGCTCACGCCTTCTCCTCCTCTTCGGGTCGGCTCGCCTCGCCGGCCGGGCCATCCTCGATAGGACTGGCCGGCTGGCGCCCTTCGGGCCGCTCGCCTCCCGCAGAGTCGGGCGCATCTTCGCTCGGTGGTGCCCCCTCGGTTGTTGCCGCCTCAGCCGCCGGTGGCTCCTCGGCCGCCGGCTCGTCGGCGGGCG
>JBQTGU010000043.1:0-41193 GCA_052390575.1 Actinomycetota bacterium
AACGCTCCAGCGTCATGGTGTGACTCGGGCTCGAAAGCACCATTCCCGGTCGACGTCAACGGGCGGCCCCGCCAGTTTCACCCCTCCGGGACGGCGCCGCAGCGCCATGAGCTGGTATGACAGCTACGCCCGGGTACAACGATCCTGTGCCCCTGCTGATCGGGACGTCGGGATGGCAGTACCCCGATTGGCGGGGCCCCTTCTACCCCCGCGACCTCCCCCAGAAGGCGTGGCTCGAGCACTACGCCGAGCGCTTCCCAACCGTCGAGGTCAACAACACGTTCTACCGACTCCCTGCGCGGGCGACCTTCGAGGCCTGGGCCGAGCGCACCCCCGCCGACTTCGGCTTCGTCATCAAGGCCAGCCGCTACCTGACCCACGTGCGCCGGCTCAAGGACCCGGCCGAGCCGGTGGCGCGCCTGGTCGACGCCGCCCGCGGCCTGGGTCCGAAGCTGGGACCGATCCTGGTGCAGCTCCCCCCCACCTTGCGCCTCGATCTCGACCGGCTCGACGAGACCCTCCGGCAGTTCGGCCGCCACCGGCTCCGGGTCGCGCTCGAGGTCCGACACCCGTCCTGGTTGATCGACGACGTGTTCGAGCTGCTTCGAACCCACGACGTCACCCTGTGCCTCACCGACCGGGCCGGGCGCCGCGACGAGGTCCGGCGCACCGCCGGGTGGGGCTACATCCGCCTGCACGAGGGGACCGCGTCGCCCCGGCCCTGCTACGGCGACGCCGCGTTGCGATCGTGGGTAGACCGGATCGCCGACACATGGACGGCCGCTGAGGACGTGTATGTGTTCTTCAACAACGACCCCCGGGCGTGCGCGGTGCGTAACGCCGCCCGATTTTCCGAGCTGGCCACCCGGGCACAGCGTTAGCTTCCTCCCGATGCGGGTCGAACGGCGGAGCGTCCACGACCGCGAGATCCTCCGCCTCGCCGTCCCCGCGCTCGGCGCGCTCGCGGTCGAGCCGCTCTACATCCTCGTCGACACCGCGATCGTCGGCCATCTCGGTACCGACCCGCTCGCCGGCTTGGCGGTCGCGGGCGGCGTGCTCGTGGCCGTCTTCAACATCTTCAACTTCCTCGCCTACTCGACCACCGCGGCGGTGGCTCGTCGCATCGGAGCCGGCGACCGGCGGGCGGCGGCCGAGCAGGGCATCGCCGGGGTCTGGCTCGCGGTTGGGCTCGGGGTCGCGCTCATGGTGCTGGGCCTGGTGTTCGCGCCCGCGGTCATCGACCTGATGGGCGCATCGAGCTCCGTCGCTCCGCCCGCCCTGACCTACCTGCGCATCAGCCTGCTGGGCGCCCCCTTCATGCTGCTGATGCTGGCGGGCATGGGGTACGTGCGCGGGCTCCAGGACACGCGCTCCACGCTCGTGATCGCCGTCGCCGCCAACGTCTGGAACCTGTTCATCGAGATCGTCCTGGTGTACGGCTTCGACCTCGGGATCGCCGGGTCGGCCTGGGGCACGGTGAGCGCCCAGGTGGGCGCGGCCCTGGCGTACGCGATGCTGATCGGGCGGAGCGTCCGGGCCGAGGGGGCGGCGGTGCGGCCGCACGCCGCCAACATCCGCGCCGTCGCCATCGTCGGCGGTCAGCTCGTGCTGCGGACCGGCTCCTTGCTGCTCGCGCTCACCGCCGCCACTGCGGTCGCGTCGCGAATCGGCGACGCCGACGTCGCCGCCCACCAGATCGCGTTCCAGCTCTGGTTGTTCCTTGGCCTCGCCCTCGATGCCGTCGCGATCGCGGGCCAGGCGATGATCGGACGGTTCCTCGGCGCCGGCGACCCGGAGCAGGCGCGTGCCGCCGCTCGCCGCATGATCGAGTGGGGCGGGCTCGGCGGGCTCGTACTCGGCGGTCTGGTCGCGCTGGCGCGGCCGTGGCTGGTGCCGCTGTTCACGGACGATCCCGCCGTGCGGGCGCTCGCGCTCGACGTCCTGTGGTTGGTAGCGGCGCTCCAGCCGCTCAACGCGGTCGTGTTCGTATTGGACGGTGTCCTGATCGGCGCGGGCGACGCCCGCTATCTGGCGGGGGCGATGGCCAGCGCGAGCTTCTTCGTCTTCATCCCCGGCGCGGCACTCGTGCTCGGGCTCGACGGCACGTTGCTCTGGCTCTGGGTCGTCATCTGCCTGTTCATGGCGGCGCGCCTCGTCGGCAATGCGGCCCGCTTCCTCAGTAGCGGCTGGCAGGTCACCGGCGCGGTCCATCGCCGCTGAAGCGCGCCTCGATCGCGCACCTGACACCGGCGTCGGTTTGCACCGGGACTTCCCACGCGGTGAGCTTCCCGGGTGCCCGATCCCTGGGATCACCAGACCCCGACCATCGACCTGACCCAGCCCGACGACGAGGACTCGCCCCTCGCCACGCCCGTCGCCGTCCCGAGCACGAGCACCGAGCTGGTGCCGGTGCCGCCCGCCGACGGGCCCGACGACGCCGAGTTGCGCCAGGGCGACGTCGACGCCTGGGGCCGGAGCGAGCGGGTCCGCGAGCTCGCCCGCACGATCTATGACCCCCTCTACCGCTACTGGTTCCGGGCGGAATGGGAGGGTCTCGAGCACGTCCCGACCAGCGGGGGCGCGCTGATCGTCGCCAACCATGCCGCCGCCATCCCCTCCGACGCACCGGTCATCATGCACGGGATCGAGACCGAGCTGCGCCGGCCGGTATACGGGCTGGCCGAGAACCTCCTGCGGGCGCTGCCGGTCGTCGGCACGCTGTGGTCCCGCGCCGGCGGCGTCGCCGCGCATCCCGAGAACGCCTACCGGCTCCTCCACGACGACCGCCAGCTGGTCCTCGTGTTCCCCGAGGGCACCAAGGGCACGGGCAAGCTCTACCGCGACCGCTACAAGCTCCACCGCTTCGGCCGGGGCGGGTTCGTCGAGATCGCGATGCGCTCGGGCGTGCCGGTGATACCGATCGCGGTGGTGGGCGCCGAGGAGTCGATGCCGATCGTGTGGAAGAGCCCGCGGCTGGCAAAGCTGCTCAACATCCCGTACTTCCCGGTGACGGCCAACATGCTCGCGTTCGGGCCGCTTGGTCTCATCGCCTACTTCCCGGCGAAGTTCAAGCTGCGCGTGCTTCCTCCGGTCCACTTCGACGTCGAGCCCAACCAGGAGCGGTACTCGCGCAGCCGGGTGATGGACGAGTCCGAGCAGATCCGGGGGCGGATCCAGGACGCGGTGTACGAAATGCTCCGGACGCGCAAGAGCGTCTGGTTCGGATAGGGAGGAGAGGCGTGCGCGTCCTCGTCACCGGGATCGGCACCTTCTGGGGCAGCCGCATCGCCCAGGAGCTCGAGAATCGCGACGACGTCGAGGTCGTCGTCGGGCTCGGGACCAACGAGCCAGTGCTCCCACTCGAGCACACCGAGTTCGTCCGGTCGGACTCGTCGTACTCGATCCTCCAGCGGATCGTGCATGCCACCCAGGTCGACACGATCGTCCACACCCACCTGATCGTCGACTCCACCCAGATCAGCGGTCGGGCGATGCACGAGATCAACGTCATCGGCACCATGAACCTGCTGGCGGCGGCGGGCACCGCCGGCAGCCCGGTGCGCAAGGTGGTGGTGAAGAGCTCGACGCTGGTGTACGGCGCCAACCGGTCCGACCCCTACTTCTTCCGCGAGGAGTCGCAGCGCACCGGCGCGGCCCGCACCCGCATCGAGCGGTCGCTGCTCGAGGTCGAGAGCTTCGTGAGCGACTTCGCCGAGGACAACCCCCACATGATCGTGTCGCTCCTGCGGATGACGAACGTCCTCGGGGACCACATGCAGACGACGTTCGCCAAGGCGCTGCGGCTGCCGGCCGCGCCCGAGATCCTCGGCTTCGACCCCCGCCTCCAGTTCACCCACGAGGACGACGTGACCGGCGCGTTGATCTACGCCGCCACCCACGACGTGCCCGGTGTGTTCAACGTGGCCGGCGACGGCACCATGCCGTGGAGCGAGGTGTGCAAGATCGTGGGCAAGCGGCGGGTCCCGATGCCACCGGTGCTCACGAACCTGGCCGCCGAGCCGCTGCGGATGCTCCGGGTGGTCGACCTCCCGCCGGAGATGCTCGACCTCCTCCGGTACGGGAAGGGCGTCGACAACACGCGCTACAAGGAAGCGGGCTTCACCTACCGGTACACCACCGCCGGTACCATCGAGGACTTCGCCCGAGGTCTGCGCCTCGAGTCGACGGTGGGCGAGCGCCACCCCGCCTACAAATACGAACGCGACGTCGAGACGTTCTTCCGCCACTCCCCCGCCGTCGTCCGCAACCGCGAGTAGCGGGTGCCGCTGCACGTCGAGCGGCGGGGCCGGGTCGCGGTGCTCACCCTCGACGACCCCGAGCGCCGCAACGCCCTGACCGCCGCGCTGGTCGACGAGATCGTCGCCGCGGTCGACGCAGCCGAGGCGGACGACGGCGTGGGCGCGCTGGTGGTGACCGGCGCGCCGCCGGCGTTCTGCTCCGGCGCCGACGTCGGGAACCTGGCGGCGATGAGCGAACGCGGGGCCGACTCGGGAACCGACGACGCCCTTCCCGGCATCTACGAAGGATTCCTGCGGGTGCTGCGCTCCTCGTTGCCCACGGTCGCGGCCGTGAACGGGCCCGCGGTCGGCGCCGGCTTCAACCTCGCGCTGGCGTGCGACGTGCGGATCGCGGGCCGGTCGGCGCGCTTCGACACCCGGTTCGTGCGCCTCGGCATCCACCCCGGCGGCGGCCACACCTGGCTGCTCGAGCGGGCGGTCGGGCCCCAGGCGGCGGCGGCGATGGTGCTGTTCGGGGAGAGAGTGGACGGCCCGCGCGCCGCCGAGCTCGGCCTGGCGTGGCGGTGCGTCGACGACGACCAGCTCGTCGATGACGCGGTGGCGCTGGCCGAGCGCGCCGCCGATGCGCCGCGAGAGCTGGTGGCGAAGGTGAAGGCGACGCTGCGGCAGGCGCCGTGGCAACCGGACTTCGACGCCGCGGTCGCGACCGAGCTCGAGCGCCAGCTGTGGAGCTTCGGCCAGGGCTGGTTCGGCCGCCGCTAACCCTCTGGTCGCGCTCGCTTCGCTCGCCGCTCCGCACGCGCCTGGCGGCCCCGGGGCCGGGGGACCCGGCCCCTGGTTGGGCGATGGCAGCCCCTAACTCAGCAACTTCCCCACGATGTCGTCGCGGCGCTCGTCCCACTCCTCGATGGTGATCGCGTAGCGGACGTGGTCCTCCCACACGCCCCGGATCTGGAGGAAGCGCTCGGCCAGGCCCTCCTCCCGGAGCCCGAGCTTGTCCATCACCCGCCGGCTGGCGGTGTTGCGGGGGACGATGGCGGCCTCGATTCGGTGCAGCCCCAGCTCCTCGAACCCGGAGCGCAGGATGACGGCGACACCCTCGGGCACGTAGCCCTGGCCGGCGTGCTCGGCGTCGACCCAGTAGCCGACGAACGCCGACTGGAACGGTCCGCGTTGCACGCTGCCGAGGCTCACCTCGCCGATGAACAGCCCGTCGTGGAGGAACATGCCGTACCCGTAGGCGGTGTCGAAGTGGCGCTGGCGCTCCCACGCGCCGCACCGGGCCTTGAACGCTTCCGGGTCGGTCGCGGGATCGGGGCTGGTCGGGTCGGGCAGCGGCTCCCAGGGGTCGAGCCACTCCCGGCTGCGCTCGCGCACCGCCCGCCACTGGTCGAAGTCGGTGCTCCTGAGCGGGCGCAGGTCGACCCGGGGACCGCTGAGGGCGTCGTCCATTCCCTTCTTCATGTCGCGGCCGCGATCGCCTCGAGTGCGGCCGGGTCCTCGAGCCCGGACAGGTCGCCCCGATCCCCGCCGGTGGCGACGGCGCGGATGGCGCGGCGCATGACCTTGGCGCTCCGGGTCTTGGGGATGGCGCGGGTGAAGCGGATGCCCGAAGGCGCGAACGACTTGCCCAGCCGGTCCGAGACGAGCGCGACGAGCTCGGCCCGGAGGTCATCGCCCGGTTCGGCGCCCGGCGCGGGCACGACGTAGCACCACAGCGCCTCGCCCTTGACCTCGTCGGGCAGCCCGACCGCGGCCGCTTCGACGACGGCGGGGTGCTCGACGAGGACGGTCTCGACCTCGGCCGGACCCAGTCGCTTGCCCGCGACCTTGATGGTGTCGTCGGAGCGGCCGTGCAGGAACCACTGGCCGTCCTCGCCGACCGACGCCCAGTCGCCGTGCCACCACACGCCAGGCCAGCGCGACCAGTAGGTGTCGAGGTAGCGCTGCGGATCGCGCCAGATGCCGCGGGTCATACCCGGCCACGGCTTCGTGCACACGAGCTCACCCACCTCGCCCCGCACCGGGCGACCGGCGTCGTCGTAGACGTCGATCGCCATCCCGAGCGAGGGCCCGCCGAGCGAGCAGGGCGAAATCGCCTGGGGCACATGGACGGAGAGAAAGCAGGCGCCGACCTCGGTGCCGCCGGAGATGTTGATCACCGGGGATCGCCCGCCGCCGACGGTGTCGAAGAACCAGCGCCACGGCGCTTCGTTCCACGGCTCGCCGGTCGACCCGAGGATGCGGAGGGAGGAGAGGTCGTGGGCGGCGACGGGGGCGTCGCCGTGCCACATCAGCGCGCGCGCCAGCGTGGGCGAGACGCCGAGCACGTTGACCCGGTGCCGCTCGACCAGCGACCAGAGCCGGTCGGGCCCGGGGTGGTCGGGGGCACCGTCGTAGAGGAGGAGGGTGCCGCGGTTGGCGAGCGTGCCCACGATCTCCCACGGGCCCATGATCCAGCCGATATCGGTGAGCCAGAACAAGGTCTCGCCGGCGCGCAGGTCCATCTGGAACGCGACCTCTTCGGCGATCTTGACCAGGAAGCCGCCGTGGACGTGCACCGAGCCCTTGGGCTTGCCGGTGGTACCGCTCGTGTAGGCGACGAACAGCGGGTGTTCGCTGTCGACGACCGTGGCCTCGACGGGAGCGGGGGCGTCGGCGAGGAACTCAGCGAGCATGACGTCGCGGCCCTCGTGCATGGGCACGTCGGCTCGCCCCAGCCGGGGCACGACGACGATCGTGTGCACCGACGGCACCGACGCGACTGCGGCGTCAGCCGTCTCCTTCATGGGCACGGGCTTCCCCCGGCGGGCGAAGCCGTCGGCGGTGATGACGACCTTGGCTTCGGCGTCGGCGAGTCGCAGGGCGACGGCCTCGGCGCCGTAGCCGGAGAAGATGGGCAGGAACACCGCGCCGAGCTTGGCGACGGCCAGGAGGGCGGCGACCGTCTCCGGCACCATGGGGAGGAACAACCCGATGGCGTCGCCCTCGCCGATGCCGCGCGCCGCGAGCCCGGCGGCGATGCCGTCGGTCAGGACGCGCAGCTCGGCATACGTGAGCGTGCGGACCTCGCCCTCCTCCCCCTCCCAGACGACCGCGGGCTGGTAGCGCGTCGACGGGTCGGCGGCGTGGCGGTCGAGGCAGGTCACGGCGAGGTTGAGGCGCCCGCCGACGAACCACTTCGTCCACTCGATGCCGTCCGACGAGTCCAGGACCTTGTCGTAGGGGACGGCGAACTCGATCCCGAGGAAGTCGACCACCGCGTCCCAGAACCACTCCGGCTCGGCGATCGAGCGATCGAGCAGGGCCGGAAACTCGGCGATGCCGTGCTCGGCCATGAACCGGCCGACGTTGCTGCCGACGACGAGCTCAGGCGAGGGCCGCCACACGATGTCGGGGGACACGGTCAGCAGGCTACCGAGGCCTCAACGAACGAAGACGTGCCAACCCAGCCAGAGCCAGCCGAGGAGGAGGAGGACGCGGGCGGCCGGAGTGCGGAGGAGCACGTCGAGCGCGTCGCCCACGGTCGCGAACCGGTCGCGCCGGACGAGCGCCCTGACCTCCAGCGCGACGAACCCGACCGCGAGGACCGCCCAGCCCAGCAACGTCAAGGAGCGCGCGCTCATCGGCGGGCCAGCTCCCGGCCCAGGGCGATCCACCCGAGGAACAGCGCCGCCCGCAGCGGACGATGGGCGTCGCCGGCGTCGAGGATCGAGCTGATCGTCGGGTGGTCGCCGCGCGGGGACTGGACAAAGGCGAGCAGCTCCCAGGCCGCGACTGCGACCGCCAGGATCGCCCAGAGCACGAGCCCCCGCCGGCGCGGTCGCGGCCTCCGTGGATCTGGTTGTGAGCGAGCCGCGAACCCGAGCACGGCGATCCCCGCGATCGCGGTGAGGACCAGGGCCGGCCACGTGAACGACCGCACGCTCGCCACCAGCGCCGCGTACGCGACCAGCACAACGACGCCCGCGATTCGCGGAAGCTGCTCGCGCGCGCGTCGGGAGGCCGGCTCGGGCACCGTCCCAGCATGCCTGGTCGCCGCGTAGGGTGAGCGGGTGGCGGAGAAGCCGGGGCCGGACGACCGGCTGGTGTGGATCGACTTGGAGATGACCGGCCTCGACGTCGAGCGCCATCGCATCGTCGAGCTCGCCGTGCTCGTCACCGACTCCCAACTCGAGATCCTCGACGACGGCCTCGACCTGATCGTGCACCAGCCCCCCGAGGTGATGGCGGAGATGGACGACTTCGTGCGGAAGATGCACACCAAGTCGGGCCTGCTGCCCGAGATCGAGAAGTCGACGCTCACCCTGGACGCCGCCGGCGCCCAGGCGCTCGCCTACATCGGCGAGCGGGTACCCGAGCCCGGCACCGCGCCGATGTGCGGCAACTCGATCGGCGTGGACCGGCGCTTCCTCGGCCGCTACCTGCCCGACCTCGACAACTACCTGCACTACCGCAGCATCGACGTGTCGTCGTTCAAAGAGCTGTGCAAACGCTGGTACCCCGAGGTGTACGCCAAGCGTCCGGGCAAGGCCGAGACGCACCGGGCCCTGGCCGACATCCGCGAGTCGGTGGCCGAGCTGGTCTTCTACCGGGAGCAGATGCTGCGCCCGCCGACGAAGGGAGCGTGATGACCGGGGACGCGGTGGTCTGTCCAAACTGCGAGGAGTCTGTCGACTCTGCCGGGGCGAGGTGTCCATCTCTTACGAAGAACCGGAGGATCCTTTGGACCTTCGGCCGGTGACGATCAGCGTGGATGGCATCGTCGTCCACCAGCACTGGATTCGCCGTCGTGGCCTTTCCCGCCGTCCGTTGATCGGCGTAGAGCCACCGCCGCATCCGGGAGACCTCTAGCCGAGCAGCTCGCGCAGGGCGCCGAGCAGAGTGGTCACCGAGCGGTCGCGGGCGGAGTGACCCATGAGGCCGATGCGCCAGGCCTTCCCGGAGAACTCGCCCAGGCCGGCGCCGACCTCGATGCCGTGCCCCTCGAGGAGGCCCTTGCGTAGGGCGGCGTCGTCGGCGCCTTCGGGCAGCCACGCCGACGTGAGCTGCGGAAGGCGGTGCCCGTCCTGGGCGATCAGCCGGAAGCCGAGCTCGGGCAGCTCGCGTTGGAGGCGCTCGCCCGCCCGGCGGTGCCGCTCCCACGCCGCCTCCAGGCCCTCGTCGAGCACCGCGCCGAGAGCGGCGTGCAGCGAGAAGATCATCGAGATCGGCGCGGTGTGGTGGTACGTCCGAGTCGAGCCACCGACATACGCGCCGATGAGGCCGAGGTCGAGGTACCACGACTGCGGCGGCTCGGCGCGGTCCCGCACCCGCTCGACCGCGCGGGCAGAGAACGTGACCGGCGACAGCCCTGGAGGCACGCCCAGGCATTTCTGGGTGCCGGAGTAGCAGGCGTCGACGCCCCAGGCGTCGACCTCGACGGGGATGCCGGCGAGCGACGTCACCGTGTCGACGAGCAGCAGCGTGTCGGTGTCCTGGAGGGCGCGCAGTGGTGCGATCTCGTTCTCGACCCCGGTGGACGTCTCCGCGTGCACCACCGCGACGAGGCGGGCGTCGGGGTGCTCGCGCTGGGCGTCGAGCAGCCGTTCCGGCTCGAGCGCCCGCCCCCACTGCTCCTCGACCCGCACGACCTCGGCGCCGCAGCGGCGGGCGACCTCGCTCATGCGCTCGCCGAACACGCCGTTCACGCCGATGATCGCGGTCTCACCCCGCTCGAGGAGGTTGACGAAGCACGCCTCCATGCCGGCGGAGCCGGTGGCGCTGATGGGGAAGGTCAGCGCGTTCGCGGTCTTGAAGACCTTTCGCAGCCGGTCGTTGGTCTCGTCGAGCAGCGCGATGAACTCGGGATCGAGGTGCCCGAGCATCGGCCGCGTGAGGGCGGCAACGGCTTCGGGGTACGGGTTGGACGGCCCCGGGCCGAGCAGCAGTCGATCGGTCAGTGGCACCGGCGCATGCTACGCACCCGCCCGGCCGGGCTACTCAGGCCGCTGCGCCGACCAGCGGGGCCCAGTGGCCCAGCAGCGCGCGGACCTCGCCCTCGGCCTCGGGGCCCGCCACCATGCCCCGGGCCACCTCGGCGGCGGCGCGGGCGACGTGGGTGACCTCGGCGTCGGGGAGCGCGATGCCGTGGGTTTCGGCGGCGCGCAGGACCGCGTGGGTTGCGCTCGATGCGGCCCGGGCCGCGACCCTCGTCAGCCGGGCCCGGCGCAGCGCCTGGTCGATGGTGATGGTGACTCGCCAGGCGTCGACCTCGTCGGCGGCCGAGTCGGAGTGGGAATGCAGGACGGCCGCGACCTCGTGGAGGTCGGTGGCGCTCATCCGGCCCAGCGCCGTTGTGAACTCTTGCAGCTCCATGCCAGTGCTCCCTTGCTGCAACTCCGTCCGCACTGGTTGACATTGTCGACACATCGCGGGCACAGATAAGGGGATTTCCCCCCTTTCTGACCAGCCCCGATGGGGGAATCGCGTCCGGCGGACCGCCGCGAACCGGACTTATCCGTTCAGACTGCGTACGAGCCCATCGAGGATGTCGGCCTCCGAGACGAGCAACTCGTCGAAGCCGAGGAAGCGGAGGAGGGTGACCAGCACGACGGCGCCGCCGACGATCACGTCGACCCGGCCGGGCTCGAGGCCCGGATTGTGGCGGCGCTGGGCGGCGGGCTCGGTGGCGAGGGTGCGGAACACGTCCTCGGCCGCCGCCCTCGTGAGGCGGAAGTGGTGGAGCTTGTCGGCGTCGTACTCGGGCAGGCCCAGCTCCACCGCAGCCACCGTGGTCACGGTGCCGGCCAGGCCGACGAGGGTGGCGGCCTCGCGGATCGCCGGGACCTCGCGGTCGACGTCGGCCAGGTGGTCGCGCACGATCTGCACTGCCTCCGAGAGCTCCTCGGGCGCGGGCGGGTCGGAGACCAGGAGCTGCTCGGTGAGTCGGACGCAGCCCACGTCGATCGACGCCAGGCCGGCTGGTTCGTCGGTGCCGACGACGAACTCGGTCGAGCCACCCCCGATGTCGACGACGAGGTAGGGCGCGGGCTCCTCGAGACCGGCCGTTGCGCCGAGGAACGACAGCCGGGCCTCCTCCTCGCCGCCCAGGAGCTCGGGGGTGACGCCGAGCGCGTCGGTGGCAGGGCCGAAGAACTCGTCCCGGTTGGTCGCGTCACGCGCCGCGCTCGTCGCGGTGGCACGGACCCGCTCGACGCCGAGGTCGTCGAGGGCGGCCCGGTACTCGCGCAGGGTGTCGACGGTGCGGGAGATGGCGTCGGGGTGCAGCCGTCGGGCGGCGTCGACGCCCTGGCCGAGCCGGGTGATGCGCATCCGCCGGTCGACGGGCGCCAGCCGCGCATCCCGGCCGGTCCCGTCCACGTCGGCGACCAGGAGTCGGGTCGAGTTGGTCCCGATGTCGACCGCACCGAGCCGGGTGCTCACGGCCCGCCCTCGTCGAGCTGCTCCTGCACCCAGCGCCCGACCGGGTCGTCGCCCCCGGCCAGGTAATGCGCGTAGTGGGCGTGCAGGCACTTCACCCCGGTGCGGGTGCCGCCCACGCCGCCGTGGGGGCGGGGACCGTCGTGGTCCGCCAGCAGCGCCGTGTCGCGCTCGGCCGCGTAGGCGGCGTGGGCAGTCGCGAGCTCGGTGGCGTCGACCGCGCTCTCGGCCCGGCGCACGGCGCCCCCGGCCTCGAGGCGGGAGACCGCCACCGTGAGCTCCCGGTCCACGAGCCAGTAGCGGGTGGGCATGGGCGTGCCGTCGTTCAGGAGGGGGGCGTTGCGGATCACCATTGGCCGCCCGTCGTCGTTGCGCACGACGACGTCGAACTCGGCTCGGGGCTCGCGGCCGAGCAGCTCGGTGAGCGCGGCGACGTCGGCGGCGGTGGCGGGCATCCTTATTGCCTCGCTCGCTGCGGGCCGGGCCATCCAGAAAGGGATAGGCCGGCCCGCGGGCGCTCGCTCGGACGCCAACTCGTACCGAGCCCCATCGCTACCGCCATCCCCATGCACCGCAGTGTTTCACCGCAGGGCGGGGGTCTCCTGCCGTGAGAGCTCGTCGAGCTCGGCGTCCAGCTCTCCAACGACGTCATCCTCCTGGACCACGTCGACGTGGACCACCGGGAGGATCCGGTCGAGCCACTTCGGCAGCCACCAGTTGCGGTCGCCAAGCAGCTCCATGGTCGCGGGCACGAGGACGAGTCGCACCAACGTGGCGTCGAGGGCCACCGCGAACGCCAGGCCGAAGCCGAAGAGCTTGATCGACCGGTCGGCGCCCAGGATGAACGCACCGAACACGAACACCATGATTAGCGCGGCGGCAGTGATCACCCGGGCGGTGGCGGCGAGGCCGTCGGCGACGGCGGTGTTGTTGTTCCCGGTGCGGTCGTACTCCTCCCGGATACGAGAGAGGAGGAAGACCTCGTAGTCCATCGACAGGCCGAACACGATCGCGAACAGCATCATCGGGACCCACGCCTCGATCGGTCCCGACTTGGACAAGCCGATGACGTCCTTCAGCCAGCCGTACTGGAAGACCGCGACCATGGCACCGTATGCGGCACCGATCGACAGCAGGTTCACGATGACGGCCTTCAGCGGCACGAGCAGGCTGCGGAACACGACCATCAGCAGCAGGAACGAGAGGATGAGCACGGCGCCGATGAACACCGGCAGGCGCTCCTCCGTGTAGTTGGAGTAGTCGACCGCGCCGGCGGTCAGACCGCCGACCTTCACGTCGAGCTCGGTGCCGTCGGTCACGCCCGGCACGACGTCGTCGCGCAGGGTGTCGACAAGCTCGGCTGTCTCCGCCGACTGTGGGGACGTGGTGGGGAACACCTGGATGATCGCGGCGTCGCCCGCCTCGTTCGGGATGGGCTCGGTCGCGAACTCCACGCCCGGCGTCTGATTGAGCGCGGCCGTGAGCTCGCCCAGCGTTGCGAGGTCGGACTCGCCGTCCGGCATGTCCGCCGCGATGAGCAGCGGTCCGTTGAAGCCGGCGCCGAACCCGTCCGAGAGCATGTCGTAGGCCTGGCGGGTGGTATCGGACGTCGGGCGGTTCCCGGCGTCGGCGAACGCCAGCCGCATCGAGAGCACCGGGATCGCCAGCACGACCAGGATCACGACGCCGGCGATGGCCGCCGGCCACGGGCGACGCTGGAGCGTGTGGCTCCAGCGGTGCCAGAACGAGCCTTCGATCTGGCCTTCGGCGCGCTTGCGGTGCGGGAGCCCGAGCTTGTCGATGTTCTTGCCGACGAAGCCGAGCACGGCCGGCAGCAGCGTGATCGCGGCGAGCATCGTCATCAGCACGCCGAGGGCGATGCCGACCGCAAGGCCGCGTACGGCCGGCACGTCGATCAGCAGCATGCCGAGCACGGCGATCACGACGGTCGTGCCGGCGAACATCACCGCACGCCCGGCAGTGTCGAGCGCGAGGAGCACGGCGCGCTCCGGATCGCGGCCGTCCACCATCGCCTGGCGGTATCGCGTGACGATCAGCAGCGCGTAGTCGATGCCGACACCGATGCCGATCATCGCCACCGCCTGGGTGGTGAAGTCGGGCATCGTGAGCCCGTTGGCCGCCAGCTGCACCAGCGCGGTGCCGGTGCCGATGCCGAACAGCGCGGTCATGATGGGCAGGCCGGCGGCGAGCACCGACCCGAACGCAACCAGCAGGACCACGATCGCGAGCAGGACACCGATCAGTTCGCTGGCGGGCATCTCCTGGGAGGCGAAGAGGTCGCCACCGAGCTCGACCTGGAGGCCTTCGACCTTGACGTCGTCGGTGATCGCCTCGATCTCGTCGGCGGCGTCGAAGAAGTCGGCGTCGGGCCGGTCGGCCAGGTTCACCTCGGCGTAGGCGATCTGCCCGTCCTCGGCGATCTGGTTCGCGGCGCCCTCGCTGTACGGGCTCACGACCTCGACGTCGGGCACCGTCTCCTCGATGTCGGCGAACGCCGCCTCCATCGCTTCTCGGACGGCGGGGTCGTCGACGCCCTGGTCGGCCTCGAAGGCGATCTGGCCGGTGAAGCCGGCCCGATCGCCGAACCCTCGCTCCTCGAGGAGGTCGAAGGCGTCGGAGCTCTCGGAGCCGGGCAGGGCGAAGTCGTTCTTGAACACGCCCCCGGCCGACGAGCCGACAGCCGAGATGGCGACGAGGAAGACGATCCAGCCCGCCACCACCCAGCGGCGGCGGCGGTACGAGGTGCGGGCGATCCGCTTCAACATGCGTTGACTCCTTGACGAGGGGAGGTATTATCTCGGGTGCTGAGTAACTTACGAAATGAGAGATCAGAATGTCAAGTGAACCCGGTCACACTCACCCGGACGACGAGCCGGAGAGCCGAGGATCGACAGCTCCGGGCCAGCCCCAGCTCGTCGCCGAGCTGATCAGCGCGGTACGGGCGTTCCAGCGGGCAACCGACGACGTGGACGAGGCCGCCTGCGATGCCCTGGGCGTCAACCGCAGCGACGGCAAGTGCCTGGACGTCCTCGAGGAGCGGGAGCCGATGACCCCGGGCGCCCTCGCCGAGGAGCTCGGGCTGACGACCGGCGCCATCACCACCCTCCTCGACCGCCTGGAGAAGGTCGGCTACGTCACCCGGGCCCGCGACACCGTCGACCGCCGTCGGGTCCTGGTCGAGCTCACCCCGCTCGCCCGGCGGCGCATCGAGGAGCTGTACGGGCCGATCGGCGAGCACGGGCGGGAGTGGTTCAACCCCCTGAGCGACGACCAGATCCGGTTGATCACCGACTTCATCCGCCACGGCACCAAGCTCAACGCCGACCACGCCGCCCGCATCCGGGACGAGAGCTCATCCGATTGAGAGCAGCTCCGACGCGGTGACCGGCTTCAGGCCCCGTTCGTCGAGCCCGTCGAGGATGGGCGGCAGCGCGACGACCGTGCCGGGATGGCCGAAGTGGAGGCTGATCACCGATCCCGGCTTCACGGCTTCGAGCGTGCGGTTCGCCACCGCATCGATGCCGGGGTCCTGGTAGTCGATCGGGTCGACGTCGAACCCGAGCACGACCGGGTAGCCGGCCTGGCCGGCGAGGTCGAGCACGGTGTGGGACGGGATCCTGGTCCCGTCGGCTTCGCCCGAGGTGCGGAAGAAGCGGCCGCCCTCGCCGGTCAACCGCACGAGCACGTCGCGGCACCGCACGATCTCGTCGGTCATCGCGGCGGGGTCGAGATCGGCGAAGGTCGGATGCGTGTAGGTGTGGTTGGCGAGCTCGTGGCCGGCGTCAGTCAGCCGTGCCGCCCAGTCGGGGTTGGCGTCGAGCCACTCGCCGACGACGAACGCGGTCATCGGCACGTTTCGTTCGCCCAGAACATCGAGCACCTCGGCCGCGAGGTCGAGCTCACCGTCGGTGTGGAACGTGAGCGCGACATTCTGCGCATCGTCGGGCCCCGCGACCACGAACGGGGCCGGGCCCGTCGGTGGTGACGTCGTGGTCGCCGGCGCGGTGGACGCCGGCGAGGGCGGAGGTTCAGTCGCCGAAGTCGCATCGGCGGACTCGTCGTTGCCGCCGTTGTCGGAGCAGGCCGCGACGACGGTCAGCGCGGCCGCGCCCAGGAACGCGCGGCGGCTCAGGTCAGGAGCGCGGGGATCCACCCGCCCAAGCTAGGGGGCGGGGGGAGCAGTGGTCGTAGTCGGAGCGCTGGTCTCGGGGACGGGCACGACCGCATACGGGGTCTCACCCGGGCGAATGAGGTTGTAGCGCTCGCGGGCGATCCGTTCGACCTCGGCGTCGCTCTGGAGGCGCTCGGCCTCGTCGGCGAGTCGGTCGCTCTGCTCCCGGAGCAGCTCCAGCCGGTCGCGCACCACGTTGGTTTCCTGGCGCTGGGCCAGCAGCGTCCGGATCGGGAAGACGAACACGAACAGGAACGCGACGAACAGCAGCATCAGCAGCGCCATCCGGGCCACTGCCCGGCGGTGCCGGACCTCGGGGCTCGGCGGCCTCCTTTTCGGTCGCGCTCGCTCGGCGGCGGGGCCATTCTTTAGAGAACTGGCCCGCCGCCGTCCTTCGGAACGCTCGCTGCTCCTGCGCAATTCACGACGCGAGCCTGTGGATGGCAGGCCTTTGCTGCCGCGACCTCGGGCGGGCGCGCGCCTACGCATCCCGGCCCCCGCGGGCCAGCGCCTGGCGGCCGGGGTACGACGCAGTCGATCCCAACTCCTCTTCGATCCGCAGCAGCTGGTTGTACTTGGCCACCCGATCGCTGCGGGCGGGCGCGCCCGCCTTGATCTGGCCGCAGTTGGTAGCGACGGCGAGGTCGGCGATGGTGACGTCCTCGGTCTCACCGCTGCGGTGCGACATCACCGCGGTGTACCCGTTCCGAGCCGCAAGCCCCATGACATCGAGCGTCTCGCTCAACGTCCCG
Organism: Actinomycetota bacterium; assembly: GCA_052390575.1. Taxonomy (GTDB): domain Bacteria; phylum Actinomycetota; class Acidimicrobiia; order IMCC26256; family JACDBD01; genus JBPCMN01. Next base: position 16,626 of record JBQTGU010000043.1, read on the forward strand.
ATCTGGTTCACCTTCACCAGGATGGAGTTGGCCACCCCGCGCTCGATACCGGTGCGGAACCGCTCGACGTTGGTCACGAAGACGTCGTCGCCGACGAGTTGCAGCCGGTCGCCGAGTGCGGCCGTCAGCGCGGCCCACCCGTCCCAGTCGTCCTCGGCCATGCCGTCCTCGATGGAGACGACCGGGTAGGCGTCGCACAGCTTCATGAGCCAGGCGGCCCACTCGGCGGACGTGAACGACGCGCCCTCCCCCGCCAGCGCGTAGCGGCCGTCGGCGTACAGCTCGGTGGCGGCAACGTCGAGCGCGAGCGCGATCTCCTCGCCCGGCTGGTACCCGGCCGCCTCGATCGCGCCGAGGAGCAGCTTCACCGCCTCCTCGTTCGAGGGCAGGTCGGGCGCGAACCCGCCCTCGTCACCCAGCCCGGTGGCGAGGCCGCGCTCGTTGAGCAGGGTGCGAAGCGCGTGGTACGTCTCCGCGCCCCAGCGCAACGCTTCGGAGAAGCTGGCGGCGCCGACAGGGGCGAGCATGAACTCCTGGACGTCGACGTTGCTGTCGGCGTGGGCGCCGCCGTTGAGCACGTTCAGCAGCGGAACCGGCAGCACGTGGGCGTTGGCGCCGCCGACGTAGCGGTACAGGGGCAGCTCGCTCTCGACCGCGGCCGCCTTCGCCGCCGCCAGCGACACTCCGAGGATGGCGTTGGCGCCGAGTCGGGACTTGCCGTCGGTACCGTCCAGGGTGACGAGCTCGTCGTCGAGGGTCCGCTGGTCGAGGGCGTCGAGCCCGATCACGGCCTCGGCGATCTCGGTGTTGACGTGCTCGACCGCCCGGTGCACGCCCTTGCCGCCGTAGCGGTCGTCGCCGTCGCGGAGCTCGACCGCCTCGTGCGCCCCCGTGCTGGCGCCGCTGGGGATGGCCGCCCGGCCGCTCGCTCCCGAGATCAGCTCGACCTCCACCTCCACGGTGGGGTTGCCCCGGGAGTCGAGAACTTCCCGGGCGAGGACCTCGGTGATGCTGCTCATGGCTCCAAGCGCAGGGCCCCTCCGCCCCTGGGCGCTGGAAACTCGTTTGTTGCTCTTGTGGTTGGGGTGACGAAGCTAGTCCATTGGGGCCCCTGTTTGAAGGACACCCCGATGAACTCGGGGGTACCGTTCGTCCCGTGAGCGACGCCACTGGTGAGCGGCAGCGAAGGCCTGCCGTCGAGGGCTCGCAGCCAGGTTTGCGCGAGAGCGGCGAGCGGCCCGGAGGGCGGCGGCCGGGTATGCGGGCCGCCGAGCGAGCCCGACCAATAGGGGAGGCCGAGCCGGTCTTCTTCAACCCGTTCGAGCCCGGCTTCAGCGCCTGGCCCTACGACCAGTACCGGCGCCTACGGGAGCAGGACCCGGTCCACCGCACGCCGCTGGGGTCGTGGAACCTCAGCCGCTACGAGGACGTCGTGCGCGTGCTGCGCGACCCCGCCCTCAGCGTCGAAGAGGCCAACGCGACCCCGCTGCCGGGAATGGAGGAGCTGCGGGAGACGGCGGGCGACCGCAGCCGCGGTCGCCGGGCGATGCTGAACCTCGACCCGCCCGACCACGACCGGCTGCGCCGGCTGGTGTCGAAGGCGTTCACGCCCAAGACGGTCCAGGCCCTCCGACCGCGGGTCGAGGAGCTCGTCGACGAGGCGCTCGACCGCGTCGCGCCGCGCGGGGAGATGGACGTTGTCGCCGACCTCGCCTTCCCGCTGCCGTTCACCGTGATCTCGGAGATGCTGGGCATGCCGCCGGGCCACCGCGACGAGGTGCGGAGCTGGTCGCACACCCTCACCAAGACGCTCGACCCGTTCCTGACACCCGAGGAGTTCCAGGCGGCGTTCGAGGCCGGGGACAACATGACCGCCTACATCAGCGACGTGATCGACCAGAAGCGCCGCGAGCCGGGCGACGACGTCCTCAGCGGTCTCATCGCCGCCGAGGACGAAGGCGACGTGCTCGACCACCAGGAGGTCCTCGACCAGGTGATGCTCCTGTTCATCGCCGGTCACGAGACCACCGTCAACCTGATCGGCAACGGCACGCTCGCGCTGCTGCGCCACCGCGACCAGCTGGAACGCTGGCACGACGATCCCGAGCTCGACACCAACGCAGTCGAGGAGCTCCTCCGCTACGACAGCCCGGTGCAGTTCTCGCGGCGCATCACCCTGGCCGAGCTCGAGATCGACGGCACCACCATCGAGCCCGCCAGCTTCCTGTTCACCTGCCTGGCGTCGGCCAACCGCGACCCGGCCCAGTGGGGCGACACCGCCGACGATCTCGACCTCGGGCGGGCGAACGCGGGCCAGCACCTCTCGTTCGGCGGCGGCGTGCACCACTGCCTGGGCTCGTCGCTCGCCCGCACCGAGGCCCAGGTCGCCCTGGGCACCCTGGTGCGGCGCTTCCCCGCCATCGAGCTCACCGCCGACGAGCCGGTGTGGAACGGGCGGATCGTGCTCCGGGGGCTCGACGCCCTCCCGGTCACGCTCGGCTGACCTCACCCCACAGCTGCTCGACCTCACCGGGCTCGACCGCGGCCAGATCCATCCCCCGCTCGACCGCCAGCGCCTCCATCGCCTCGAACCGCTCGCGGAACCGCGCCGCCCAACCCCGCAGCACCGACTCGGCGTCGATGCCGGCGCTGCGGGCGAGCACGACCGCCGCCGCCAGCAGCTCGCCGAGCGCGTCCTCGACCTCGGCGGCTTCGTCGGCGCGCTCCAGGCGCGCGACCGTGCCGCTAAGGCGATCCCGCGCGTCGGCGGCCGAACCGGGGTCGAGCCCGATCGACGCCGCCTTGCGGAACAGCTTGTGCGCGTACAGCAGCGACGGCAGCCCGGGTGTGATCCCGGCGACGATCGACGCCGAGCCCTTCTCGTTCTTCTTGATCTGCTCCCAGTTGCGCATGACGTCGGAGCTGGTCCCGGCGGCGACGTCACCGAAGACATGGGGGTGGCGACGGACGAGCTTGTCGTGGATGCCCCGGGCGACGTCGGCCATCGTGAACGCGTCCGCCTCCTCCGCCAGCACTGCGTGGAAGATCACCTGGTAGAGGAGGTCGCCGAGCTCGTCTTCGAGCGCGGCGTACGACTGCGGCGGGACCTCGCCCCCGGGTGCGGCGGACGGGAGGCGCTCGACCGCCTCGACGACCTCGTACGCCTCCTCGAGCAGGTAGCGGGTGAGCGAGTGGTGCGACTGCTCGGCGTCCCAGGGACAGCCGCCGGGCCGGCGCAGCCGCTCGGCCAGCGCCAGGAGTCGGGCGAGCTCGCGCGCCGCCGCTCGTCCCGGCGCCTCGACGTAGATGCTGGTGAGGTGGTCGGGGTCGACGACCCGGTCGAGGTCCTCGAGCGCGACCGTCCGCACCTCTTCGTCGGGGAGACCGAGCCGTTGCAGGACGGTCACGGGCGCGCCCGGGGGCAGCGCCTCCAGGAGCGCGAGCTTCACGTCGGAGAGCACGAGCTTCGAGTCGCATTGCGCCACGAGCATCGGGCCGCCGACTTCGAAGTCGCGGGCGTCGACGATCGCGACACCTTCCATCGGGTCGACCCCGAGACGCGCCCACGCCAGCTCGGCGAACGACAGGCCGGGCATGACCTCGAGCTCGATGCTCCCGGTCGCGGCCGCGTCGCGCAGGAGCGCGACCGTGCGCTCGGCGACCGCGGGGTTGCCGGGTACCGCGTACGCGACCGCGCCGTGATCGTTGGCGGCGTCGACGACCCGGTGGGCGATGGCGGCGTAGACCTCTTCGAGGTCGGAACCTCGTTCGTACAGCTCGTCGAGGGTCTCGAACTTCAGCCCCTCGCGCACCAGCTCGGCCACGGCCGGATGACGGGCGGTGCGGGCCAGGCGGACCGACGCGGTCTCGAGCGCGGCGCGGGCCGCCGGGAGCATCAGGTCGGCGCCGGCGGGGCCCAGCCCGACGACAACGACCCTCGCCGTCACGGTTCGGGTACGGGCGCCGGCGGCGGCGTCGTCGCCGGCTCGGGCGGCACGACCGCGCCCTGACCCTCTTGCACCTTCCACGTCCCGTAGCGGGGATCGACCTCGACCTTCGCCTTCGCCACCAGCTCGTCGAGCTTGGGCGTGGAGTTGGTCGCGGGCGCGAGGTCGTTGCGGATCTGCTCCTCGAGCGCCTCGAACGGGATCGTGTCGCTCATCAGGATGACGTGGAAGCCGAACTCGGTCTGGACCGGCTCGGAGACCTGGCCGAGCGGCAAGGCATCGGCCGCGGTCGAGAACTCGGGCACGAACTGGGTGGCGTCGAAGCAGCCGAGCTGCCCCCCGACCTCGGCCGAGCCGGTGTCCTCAGACTCGGCGCGGGCGAGCTCGGTGAAGTTGGCGCCGGCCACGAGTTGGGCGCGCAGCATGTCGGCCCGCTCCCGCGTCTCGACCAGGATGTGGGCGGCGAACTTGCCCGACGGGCACTGCGCCGTGAGGTCGGCCAGCTGCTGGTCGAACGTCGCCCGCACCTCCTCGTCGGTGGGGCCGGCGGGCGCGTCGCCCAGCGCACGGGTGAGCGCGTGGCGGCGGGAGAACCGGTCGGAGACCAGCTCGCGGAACCACTGCGGGAACGCGTCGAACGCGCCCTCCCCGAACTGGGCTTCGATGTCGGCGCGACCTGCTTCGCGGTCGGCGTCGGTCACCTCGACGCCGCGGCGCTCGAACGCCCGGTCGATGACGTCCTGCTGGACGAGGAGGGTGAGCCAGAACGCGGTGGCCTGCGAGGTCAGCGTCCCGTCCGTCTGGCTCACGCCCCCCTCTGCCAGCACGTCGTTGTCGGCGATGGCGCGCAGCTCGCGCTCGAGCGACGATCGCGTCGTCTCGGCGCCGTTCACCTCGAGCGCCACCGGTCGCAAGGTGTCGCAGCCGGCGACGAAAAGCGCGCCGACGGCAACAAGCGCGAGTAGAGAGACCGAGCGTTTCATCAGGATGCGACCGAGCCTACCGGCGCGCTCTCGTCCACGGGGATCAGCTCCCGGAACAGGTCGACGAGCGCGGCGGGGACCGACGTGCCCTTCGCGGTCAGCGGGACGACGACCTCCCCGTCCTTGGCCACCGCCTTGGGGACGAGGCGCCGGAGCCGCAGCTTCTTCGACTCGGGCAACGCCAAGCCGACGATCCGGGCAGTGCCGCGCTGCACCGACAGGCTGCGGACCCCGACCCGCACACACTCGGCCCGCAGCCGGGCGACCTCGAGCAACGCCTCGGCCGGGGGCGGGGGCGGGCCGTAGCGGTCGACCCACTCGGCCCGGATGTCGTCGATGTCGGCCGGCGCCGTGACCGCAGCCAGCCGCCGGTACGCCTCCATGCGCACGTCGTCCCGAGTGATGTAGTCGCGCGGGAGGTGGGCGTCGACGGGCACGTCGATCGTGACCTCGACCGGCGCCGGCGGCGTCTCGCCGGTGAGCTCGCCCACTGCCTCCGTCACCATCTGGCAGTACAGGTCGAAGCCGACCGCGGCGATGTGGCCGGACTGCTCGCCGCCCAGGAGGTTGCCGGCGCCCCGGATCTCGAGGTCGCGCATGGCGATCTTGAAGCCCGAGCCGAGGTCGGTGAACTCGCCGATGGTCTTGAGCCGCTCGTAGGCCTCCTCGGTCAGGGCCCGGTCGGCGGGATGCAACAGGTAGGCGTAGGCCCGCTGGCCCCGCCGGCCAATCCGGCCCCGCAGCTGGTAGAGCTGGGCCAGGCCGAGCAGATCGGAGCGGTCGACGACCAACGTGTTGACCGTCGGGATGTCGAGGCCGCTCTCGACGATCGTGGTGCACACGAGCACGTCGGACTCGCGCTCCCAGAAGTCGAGCACCACCCGTTCGAGCCGGCCCTCGTCCATCTGACCGTGGGCGACCGCGACCCGGGCCTCGGGCACCAGCTCACGGACCCGTTCGGCCACGAAGTCGATGTCCTGCACCCGGTTGTGCACGAAGAACGCCTGACCCTCGCGCAGCAGCTCGCGCCGGATGGCCTCGGCGACCGGCTGGTCCTCGTACTCGCCGACGTAGGTGAGGATGGGCTGGCGGTCCTCCGGCGGCGTGTTGACGAGCGAGAGGTCGCGGATGCCGGTGAGCGACATCTCCAGCGTCCGGGGTATCGGCGTCGCCGTGAGCGTGAGCACGTCGACGTCGGTGCGCAGGCTCTTGATGCGCTCCTTGTGCTGCACGCCGAAGCGCTGCTCCTCGTCGATCACGAGGAGACCGAGGTCGCGAAAGCGCACGTCGTCCGACAGCAGCCGGTGGGTGCCGATCACCACGTCGACGGTGCCGTCGCCGACCCCCGCGACCACCGCCGCCTGGTCCCGGGTGGTCAGGAACCGCGACAGCACCTCGACCCGCACCGGGTAGTTGGCGAACCGCTCGCGGAAGGTCTGGCCGTGCTGGTTGGCGAGCAGGGTGGTGGGGACGAGCACCGCCGCCTGCTTGCCGTCCTGCACCGCCTTGAACGCCGCTCGCACCGCCACCTCGGTCTTGCCGTAGCCGACGTCGCCGCACACGAGCCGGTCCATCGGGACGGGCCGTTCCATGTCGGCCTTGACCTCGTCGATGGCGGTGGCCTGATCGGGCGTCTCCTCGAACGGGAACGCCTCCTCGATCTCGCGCTGCCAGGGCGTGTCGGGCGGGAAGGCATGACCGGGGGTGGCGAGGCGGCGGCGGTAGAGGACCACCAGCTCCTGGGCGATCTCCTGAACCGCGCGCCGCACCCGCGCCCGGGTCTTCTCCCAGTCGGCGCCGCCGAGGCGGCTGAGCGCGGGACTGTCGCCGCCGGTGTAGCGGCGGACGGTGCCGACCTGGTCGGTCGGGATGTACAGCTTGTCGCCACCCCGGTACTCGAGCAGCAGGTAGTCGCGCTCGACGCCGGCGATCGCCCGGTTGACCATGCCGGCGTAGCGACCGACGCCGTGCTGGTGGTGCACGACGAAGTCGCCGGGCTCGAGCGCGTCGTAGAAGTCAGTGGTGCGCTGGGCGCCGCGCCGGCGCGGAGCGCGGTGGACGCGCCGGCGGCCGGTGAGGTCGGCCTCGGCGACGAGCGCCAGCTTCGCCGGCGGGGAAACCACGCCCCGTTCGAGGGGCGCGACGACGATGTCGACGTCGACGACACCTTCGCCGGCGAGGACGTCGCGGAGCCGCTCGGCGGACCCGGCGCCCTCGGCGGCGAGGACGACCCGAAACCCGTCGCGTCGCAAGGCCCGCAGCCGGTTGGCCAGGCCCTCGGTGTCGCCCACGACGGGATCGAAGCCGGTGGCCGCGAGACGGGGGGTGTCGGGACCCTCGGGCGCCGTGGGAACCGCCACCGCGCCCGCCCTCGTGTGCGCAAGGAGGCGGTCGAACGGGAGTGACAGCCGGGGAAAGTCGCGGTCGGCAGATGTTCCCCACGTGCTCGCCAGGGTGCCGGCGAGGGCGGCCTCCTCGTCGAGAAGCTCCTGGGCGCGGTCGCGCATGCGCTTGGGCTCGACCAGCAGCACGAGCGCCTCGGCGGGGAGCAGGTCGGGAAGCAGGTGCTCCCCGTCGCACAGCCAGGGCAGCCACGACTCCATGCCGTCGAAGATCTCGCCGTTGGCCAGGTGCTCCCATTGGTCGCGGCCCCAGGGCTCGGCGGCGACGAGGCGCTCGGCGCGGGCGCGCACGTCGTCGGTCGGGAGCAGCTCGCGGGTCGGGAAGATCCACGTCTCCGCGAGCTCGCGGGTCGAGCGCTGATCGGCGACCGAGAACGCGGAGAGGCGGTCGACTTCGTCGCCCCACAGGTCGATGCGCACGGGGTGGTCGGCGGTGCTGGGGTACACGTCGACGATCGAGCCCCGCACTGCAACCTCGCCCCGGGCCTCGACCTGGTATTCGCGCCGATAGCCGCCGCCGACCAGGCGGGCGAGCAACTCGTCGCGGTCGAGGCGGTCGCCCCGCCGGATGCGGAGCGGCTCGACGTCCTCGACGTGGGGGCCCAGCCGCTGCACGAGGGCGCGGACCGGGGCGACCAGCACGTCGGGAAGGTGGTCGCCACCGGTGTGCAGGCGCCACATCACGCGGAGGCGCCGACCCATGGTCTCGAGCGACGGGGACACCCGTTCGAACGGGAGCGTCTCCCACGCCGGGAACAGCTCCACCGCGTCGGGGCCGAGGAAGCGGGCGAGGTCGTGGACGAGGCGCTCGGCCTCGGCGCCGGTGGGCACGGCGAGGACCACCGGCCGCCGGGAGGTGACCCGGGCGAGGGCGGCCACGAACAGCGCCCGCCCGGCGTCGGGCACCGCCACGACCGGGGCACGGTCGACGACGGCGCGCACCGCCGGCTCCTCGGCGAGGAGCGGCGCCAGATCAGCGAGGGGGGCGTCGTCGGTCGTCGTCATCTGCTCCTGGACGCGCGTCGATGCCCGGGACGCGGCCGCGCCCCGGGGTTCGCGCCCAGGTTACCGGGCGTTGAACTTGTTCATCGCCGCCTCGACCCCGACGGCGACGATCGTCTCGACCGCGTCGGCGGCCTGCTCGACGGTGACGCCCACGTCGGCGCGCTCGCGCTTCGAGAACCGGCGCAGCACGTGGTCGGCACCTTGCTCCTTCGACACCGGCTTTCCCACTCCGATGCGAACCCGCTGGAAGCCGTCGTCGTGCAGGTGCGACACGATCGAGCGGAGGCCGTTGTGGCCGGCGAGCCCGCCGCCCGACTTCACCTGAAGCGCGGCCACGGGCAGGTCGAGCTCGTCGTGCGCGATCACCAACTGCTCGGGCTCGACGCCGTAGCGGCGCACCAGCGGCCGGACCGCCTCGCCGGAGTCGTTCATGTACGTCAGCGGGATCGCCAGCGCGACCCGCTTGCCGCCCAAGCGCACCTCGTCGACCAGGGCGCGCTCCTTCCCCTTGCGCAGGCGCCCGCCGTGCCGCTTCGCCAGCAGCTCGACGACCTCGGCGCCGACGTTGTGGCGCGAGCCGATGTACTCGTCGCCAGGATTGCCGAGGCCGACCACCAGCAGGTCGGCCGGGGTGCCCGTGCGCGGCGCCTGCCCCCGCCGGCGCCGCAGCACCAGTTAGCTCTCGGAGTCGGAGCCGCCGCCCTCGGGAGCCTCGCCACCCTCGGCGGCCGGTACACCCTCGCCCTCGGCGGCCTCGCCCTCCGGCACCTCGCCTTCGGCCAGCTCGCCCTCCTCGCCCTCGACCTCCTCGGGCTCGGGCTCCTCCTCGACCCGGGGCGGGATCACCTGCACGACGAGCTCGTCCTCTTCGTGGTTGACGGTGACGCCGGGCGGGATCGTCAGCTCCGCCAAGCGGATCTGGTCGTTGATCTCGAGCGCGGACACGTCGACCTCGATGTCGGTGGGGATGTCCTCGGGCTTGGCCTCGATCGACAGGTTGAACAACAGCTGCTCCACCACTCCGCCGTCGCGCACCCCGGCGGCCTCGCCGGTGAGGCGGACCGGGATCTCCGCTTCCACCGCGACATCGCGGCGGATGCGGACGAAGTCGACGTGCACCAGGTCGCCGCGGGTCGGGTGGCGCTGGATCTGGCGGGCGAGGGTCAGGGCCTCGTCGCCGTCGAGCTTGAGGGTGATGAGAGCGTTGGCGCCGGCCTCGCCGGCGAGGATGTGCGCCAGCTCACGCGCGGGAACGCTGACGTTGAGGGTGTGGGTCTGGAGGCCGTAGACGACCGCCGGCACCTTCCCCTTCCGCCGCAGCCGGCCCGCGGGCCGGCTGCCCTTCTCGGTGCGGGGCTCGGCGATGAGCGTGAGTTCGTCGGGCATGGCGGGAGGAGCCTCTCAGGTGGTGCGGCGGCTTTCCATTGTGGCCCGCGGCGGCGGCGCAGTGCCAAACGGCTACATGTTGTCGCCGCGGAAGATCTCGCTGACCGACGTGTCCTCGAATACCGCGTCGAGGGCCTGGGCGACGATCGGCGCGATCGACAGCACGGTCATCTTGTCGAACTGCTTCTCGCCCGGGATCGGCAGCGTGTTCGTGACCACTAGCTCCTCGATGGGCGCGTCCTCGAGCCGTTCGACGGCGGGGCCGGAGAGGATCCCGTGCGTGGCCAGGATGTACACCGAGGTCGCGCCCCGCTCGATGAGCAGCCGAGCCGCGCTGCACACGGTGCTGGCAGTGTCGATCATGTCGTCGATGAGGACACACGTCCGACCTTCGACCACACCGACGACCTCGGTGGCCTCGGCCACGTTGTGCGTGCCCTTGGGCCTGCGCTTGTCGATGAACGCGAGATCGGCATCGATGTCGTCGTTGTCGCCAAGGTAGTTCGCAAAGCGGCGGGTGAGCTTGCCGCCGCCGGCGTCGGGTGACACGACCGTGATCTGGCCCGAGACCTTCTCGGCCAGGTAGTCGGCGAGCAGCGGCACCGCGGTGAGGTGGTCGACGGGCATGTCGAAGAAACCCTGGGCCTGGCCGGTGTGGAGGTCGACGGTGACGACCCGGTCGGCGCCCGCGACCGTGATCATGTCGGCGAGCAGCCGCGCCGTGATCGGCTCGCGGCCCTCGGCCTTGCGGTCCTGGCGGGCGTACCCGTAGAAGGGACACACCGCGGTGATGCGCTTGGCCGACGCCCGCTTGGCCGCGTCGATCATGATGAGCTGCTCCATGATGCGATCGTTGATCGGGTCGCAGTGGCTCTGGATCACGAACACGTCGGCGCCCCGGATGCTCTCGCCGTAGCGGCAGTAGAGCTCGCCGTTGGCGAAGGAAGAAAGCACGATCTCGCCCAGCGGCACCCCGAGGTGCTCGCCGATCTCCTTGCTCAGGGCGTCGTTGCCCCGCCCGGTGAAGAGCATGAGCTTCTTGATCGGCGTGACCTGCATGACCCGCTCCCCGCCTAGGGTCCCCTACTCGTCCTCATCCTCGCGCCGCGAGGCCCAGTCTTCGTCGATTTCGGCCGGGACCCCCTTGGCCAGCGCCTTCGGCGGGACGTCCCGGGCCACCACCGCGCCCGCGCCGGTGTAGGCGCCGTCGCCGACCTCGACCGGCGCCACCAGCACCGTGTTCGAGCCGATCTTGGCGTCCTGGCCCACCTTGGTGCGGTGCTTCTCCTTGCCGTCGTAGTTGGCGGTGATGGTGCCGGCGCCGATGTTGGCGCGGTCACCGATCTCGGCGTCGCCGACGTAGGAGAGGTGCGGGACCTTGGCGCCTTCGCCGATGTCGGAGTTCTTGATCTCGACGAAGTTGCCGATGTGGGCCCGGGCCGCGATCCGGGTGCCGGGCCGGAGGTGGGCGTACGGGCCGCAGGTCACGTCGTCGCCGATCTCGGTGTCGCGTGCGACGGTCTGGCGGACGACCGCCCGCTCGCCCACGATCGTGTCGACGAGGTGGGTGTCGGGACCGACGACCGCGCCCGACCCGACGACCGTGCGGCCCTCGAGGATTGTCCCCGGGAGGAGCCGGGCGTCCGGCTCGAGCTCGACCGACGCGTCGACGTAGGTGCGGGCGGGATCGGTCATGGTTACGCCCTCGCGCATCCAGCGCGCGTTGATGCGCGCCCGTAGGACGGTCTCGGCCGCGGCCAGCTGGGCGCGGTCGTTCACGTTGAGGGTCTCGACCGGATCGTCGACGGGCACACCGAGCACCCGGTGGCCCGCCTCGCGCAGCACCGCGATGACGTCGGTGAGGTAGTACTCGCCCTGAGCGTTCTCGGGACTCAGGCGCCGGAGGGCAGGAGCGAGCAGGCCCCGCCGGAAGCAGTAGAACGACGGGTTGATCTCGCGGATGGCGAGCTGCTCGTCGGAGGCGTCAGCCTCCTCGACGATCTCGACGACGTGGTCGTTCTCGTCCCGCACCACCCGGCCGTAGCCGGAGGCGTCGTCGACGACCGCGGTCAGGAGGGTGGCGGCGGCGTCCGACTCGCGGTGAGCCCGGGCGAGAAGAGCCAGAGTCTCGGGTCTGACCAACGCCATGTCGGCCGTGATGACGAACAGGTCGTCCTCACCGTCACCGTCGAAGCCGCTCGCGGTGAGGGCGACGCTGGCGGCGTCACCGGTACCCCGCAGGACGCGCTGCTCGACGAACTCGATGGGGGTCTCGGTGGCGGCCTGCTCCTGCACCGTCTTGGTCACCCGCTCGGCCCCGAAGCCCACGACGACGACGATGCGCTCGAGCGGCAACGCCACCAGCGCGTCGACGACGTGCAGCAGCATCGGGCGACCGCACAGCGGATGGAGGACCTTCGGGATGTCGGAGCGCATCCGGGTGCCTTCCCCGGCCGCGAGCACGACCGCCGAGATGGGGCGGTACTGGCCTGTGCTCATCCGATGCTCCTGCTCACCTCGACGCTCGTTCGCGCTCTCCAGTCTCTCTCGGCTGGGGGCAGCTCGGGGGCGAGGTTTCGAACCTCGACCTGGGACTCCAAAGGACCCCGTGCTGCCGTTACACCACCCCCGACCGAATGAATCGACGATACCCGGGCGTCGGGACCGCAATGTGACAGCCCCCAGAGGCTCCGTTACCGTGCAATCAGTCATGGGCTCACTGATCAAAAAGCGCCGCAAGCGCATGCGGAAGAAGAAGCACAAGAAGCTGCTGAAGAAGACCCGCTGGCAGCGCCGTCAGCAGGGTCGCTGAGCTCGCTTTCCTGGTCGCACTCGCTCGGCGGCAGGGTACCTGCCGCCGCCCGGAGGGCAACTCGCCGCTCCCGCGCAATCCTGGCCGACTAGCCGGTGGATGGCAGCTCTGTTGCTACGTCTCGAGACGGACGCCGCGTGACACCGTCGCGGCGCCGATGACCGGCCGGCGCAGCCGCTGCCCGAGCTCCGACGCGAGGTCGGCGAGCCGGCGCCCATCCTGGTCGACCGGCACGACGTAGCTCGAGCCGCTGCCCGCGAGCACTGCGGGCCGCCCCGCCACCTCCTCCACGTCCCGGCGGAAGTCGGCGAGGCGGGGCTCGAGCGCCTCGGCTGCGGGCTCGAGGTCGTTGACGAGACCGCTCAACAAGCGGTCGAGTGCGGGCGGTGGGGGCACGATGCGGGTCGACGGTCGCCCGCCGAGCTCGTCCCAGACCCGGTAGACGTCGGGGGTGGCGAGCCCGAACGGGGCAATCACCACCAACAGCGGCAGGCCCAGCGGGATCTTCACCGGCTCCAGGCGCTCGCCCCGCCCTTGCATGCGCGCCGCGCCGCCTCGCAGACAGAACGGCACATCCGAACCGATGGCGGCGGCGAGCTCGAAGAGCGCGCGGTCGTCGAGCTCCAGCTCCAGCAGATGGCGGACCGCGACCAGCGCGGCGGCGGCGTCGGCCGACCCGCCGCCGAGGCCTGCGCCCACCGGGATTCGCTTGCGCAGGGTCAGGTGCACGCCGAGCGCCTGGCGGCCGGCGCGCTGGAGCACGCGGTCGGCCGCTTGGGTCGCCAGGTTCTCGTCGCCGTCCGGGAGCGACGCGTCCTCCCCCACGACGTCGAGGCGCACGCCCGGCTCGCTGATGACCGCGGCCTCGAGCGAGTCCTGGGGCTGGCCGATCGAGACCGCCAGGGCGTCGAGGTCGTGGTACCCGTCGGGGCGCTTCCCGAGGACCCGCAGCGACAGCGTGACTTTGGCGAATGCGGTTGCCCGCACCCGGGTGGGTCGGATCACAGAGCAGCTTCTACCCGCGCGACCTTGGCCCAATCCAGGAGCCCGAGGTTCTCGGCGCGCGCCGCCGGATCGACCCCGGCGGCCTCGAGCACGTCGGCCACCCCCTCGCCGAGCATGGGGCGCAGCGAGCGACGCAGCATCTTGCGGCGCTGTCCGAACCCGGCCCGCACGAGCGCGAACAGCCGGTCGGGCGAGGGCACCTCGACGGGGGGGCTCGGACGGCGGACGATGCGCACGAGCACCGACTCGACCTTGGGCGGGGGAACAAACACCGTCGGCGGCACGGTACCGGCGAGCTCGGCGCGGGCGTGGTACGCCACCTTCACCGACAGCGCGCCGTAGGCGGGCGAGCCCGGGCCCGCCGCCAACCGCTCCCCTACCTCCCGCTGGACCATCACGAGCTGGCGCTCGACCCGCGGCGCGGTCTCCAGGAGCCGGGCCACGACCGGCGCGGCCACGTTGTAGGGGAGGTTCGACACCGAGTGCCACGGGCGGTCGGCGTCGTCGCCGAGCAGCGCGTCGAAGTCGACCGACAGTGCGTCACCGATGACGACCTCGACATCGCGGTCGCCCAGGGTCGCCTCGAGCACGGGCACGAGGTGACGGTCGAGCTCGAGGACGACGACCTCGGCGCCGGCGTCGGCCAGGGCGAGGGTGAGCGAACCGAGCCCGGGGCCGATCTCGAGGACGCGGTCGCCCTCGCCGATGCCGGCCAGGCGGACGATGCGGCGGGCGGTGTTGGGGTCGGCGAGAAAGTGTTGGCCCAGGGCGCGGCGGGGGCGCAGGCCGTGGTCGGCAAGCAACGTACGCACCGAGGCCGGAGTGAGCAGGGGCACGCCATTGACCGTAGTTGCATGACGATCGCGCGGCGCGCGGACGCCGTGCGCCAGTTGGGTCAGGCGCTCACCAGTCGATGCGGGCGTTGAAGACGCCCGAGCTCCTCGGTGCCAGCTGCGCGAACACGTCGTCATCGAGGTCGACCACGCGGTTGGCAACGACCCGGTCGGCGACCCGGCAGGTGGTCGAGGCGCCAGTGTCGAGGTTCGTCACCCTCACGATCGTGCCCTTTTCGATGTACTCCTTGGTCGCGCACGAGTCGCCGCCGAAGGGGCTGGCGTACCACGACGCGGTGCCGACCCGCTGGTTGGGCAGCGCGGTGCCGACCATGATGATCTTCGGAGTCGCGGGCTTGGTCGGGACCTTCGAGATGGGCTGGCGGCCGACCTCGGCGCCGTCGGCCTTGGTGATCTGGTACGTCACCTTCTGAATCCCGTTCACACCCTCCTGGACCACCCGCTCCTGACCCTTGGGCAGGTTGGGGTCGTCGCGTCGCTCCACGGTGAAGGCGAGCGGCTCCTCGGCGGTGACGGTCTCGTCGTTGGTAATGCGCACGACGGTGACGACCATCCCCTCGGTGACCCGGGTCTCGGGCGCCGGGTCGACCCGGTCGAGCGGGCCGAGCACGACCGCGTTCTCGGCCAGGACCTCGGACACGTTCAGTCCGATCGACGTCTCCGCCTGGGACGAGCCGTCGACGTTGACCGTGACCGCGTGCTGGGTGCGGAAGACGACCGCGGCGCCTTCACCCAGGCGGTCGGGGGCGGACTTCACCGCCACCGTCGCGGGGTCAAGGTTGAGCTCCCGCTGGAGCTTGGCCACGCTGGTACGAGTCGTGGGCACGGCGGCGACGTTGCCGTCGAAGTCGATGATGACGTCGAACGCGCGGAGGACCTTCACATCGAGGCCGTCGCTCACGTCGGCCGCCAACGCGGGCTCGACCCGGTCGTCCGGCCCCAGCTTGACCTTCTCCTCCCGCAGCACCTTCCGAACGGTGTCGGCCTCGGTGCTCACGACGAGCTTCTTGCCGTCGACCCGGATGGTGACCTCGGGAGCGCCCTTGGTCAGGAGCCGGGGGATGGTGGCACCGGCAGCCGCGAGCGTGGCGACGCTGAGGGCGAGCACGAGCGCCCGCCGGCGGCGCTGGGTCCGGGCGGTCTGACGGGCGGCAGCACCGCGGGTTCTCCGCGCCGGCCGGGCGCGCGCGGGCCGGCGGGCGGGCGCGTCGATCGACGGAACGGGCTCGGTGATCGTGACCGCGCGCGTCTGGCCGGAGTCGACGAGCGCGTCCGGCGCGAGCAGGTCCTCGAGCGCCAGGATCGGGAACCACGTACTGGGGTCGTGGGGCTCGGCGCGCGCCGGCGAGGGCCGGACCAGCGGGGGCTCGGGCCGGGCAGGGAGCGGGCGGACGTCGGCCCCGCGGCCGGCGGCCGCGGCAGGCGCGGCGGTGGCAGCCTCGGCGCCGATCAGCTCCTCGATCGTCGGGAGCGCGTCGATGTCGGGCAGCGGGAACCACGCCCCGGCGTCGTGGGGACGGGCCCGGGCCGGGGACGGCCGCACGGACGCGCGCGCATACCGCCGCGAGCGCGGGTCAGGCCGGTACGCCGGCGGCCGGGAGGTTGTGCGCGCGCTGTGCTCGGCGATCGGGTCCGCCCTCCCGAGGGGTTCGAGCTCCGGGCCGGCACGCGATCAAGCTCTCTGATCGGACCGGGGTCGTCGTGCACGCTACCGAAGGGGTTGGGAGGGTGCAACCACCACGGGGAGTGGGCCGGAATCGGACATTTCTCCTGGTCAGAGGGGTGGCGGGGGCGGCCCGAAAACCTCCCCGGCGGCGGCGCGGGTGGCCTCGGCGACCGCGTCGGGGGCCCGGGCGAGGGCGGCGCCGACCGCCGCCACCAGGGCAGGCTCGTTCTCGCGGCCCCGGTGGGGCACGGGGGCGAGGTAAGGGGCGTCGGTCTCGACCAGGAGTCGGTCGAGGGGCACCGCGGCCGCGGCGGCCCGCACGTCGTCGGCCCCCGGGAACGAGACGATGCCGCTGAAGGGGAGCCGGGCGCCGAGCCCGGCCGCGGTCCGGGCCTCGTCGGCCCCGCCGGTGAAACAATGGAAGACCGTGCGAGCGGGCGGGCCCTCGTCCCGGAGGACCCGGAACGTGTCGTCCCACGCCTCCCGCGAGTGGATCACGAGCGCGCGGTCGAGCTCGTGGGCGAGCGCGATCTGGGCGCGGAATGCGGTCTCCTGCTCGGCGCGGGGCGAGTGCTCGTAGTGGAGGTCGAAGCCGCACTCACCGACGGCCACGACATCGTCGCCGGCGGCGAGCTCGACCAACGCGTCCCACTCGCCGGCGAACATCGACGCGTCATGAGGATGGAGGCCGACCGTCGCCCGCACGTCGGCGTGCCGGCCGGCGAGCTCGACCGCCTGACGAGAGGACTCGAGGTCGGTTCCGACACACACCAGCCACTCGACGCCCGCGTCGCGCGCCCGCGCCAGCGCCGCGTCGGGACCGCCGGTCACGAACTGGAGGTGGCAGTGCGAATCCACCCACCGTTCCGCGGAGCTCAGGCCGACTTCGCTTCGTCGGGGCCGCCGAAGCGCTCGGTCCAGGCGGCGAGGTCGTCGTCGGTCAGCTTCCGGAACAGCACCTCGGGAACGGCGAAGCCGCTCCCGGGCCCGAGGGCCCGCAGCTCCGCGCCGGGGTCGTCGGGCCAGCAGACCGCCACCCCGGGGGCGACCGCCTCGAGCACCCGGGCGGCGGACTCGGGGATGATGGGCGCGGCGAGCACGGCGTAGAGGCGAACGAGGTTGACGCCCGTCCGCATGATCACCGCGGCCCGCTCCGGATCTGTGTTGACCGCCTTCCAGGGCTCGGTCTGCTCCCAGTAGGCGTTGCCGGTCGCCCAGATCGCCCGGAGCTGTGCGGTGGCCTTGCGGAACTGCTTGTCGGCGAGATGCTCCGAGTACGCCCGCACCTGTTCCGAAAGGTCGGCGACGAGGGCGCGCTCGGCCTCGCCGTCCTCACCGCCCGCCGGAACCTCGGTGCCGACCGAGCGCTGGGTGAACGTGAGGCAGCGGTTGACGAAATTGCCGAAGGTGTCGGCGAGGTCCTTGTTGACCGCACCCGCGAACGTCTCCCAGGTGAAGCTGCTGTCGGACGACTCGGGCGCATTGGCCATGAGGAAGTAGCGCCAGTAGTCGGCCGGCAGGAGCTCGAGGGCGTCGTCCATGAACACACCCACGCTGCGGCTCGTCGAGAACTTGCCGCCGTAGTAGGTCAGCCAGTTGAAGCCCTTGATGTAGCTGGCCAGCTTCCAGGGCTCGCGCGAGCCGATCAGCGTGCACGGGAACGACACGGTGTGGAAGGGGACGTTGTCCTTCGCCATGAACTGCGTGTACTCGACGTCATCGGCCTCGTACCACCAGCTCTTCCACTCCCGCTGGTCGGAGTCGAGGTCGGCCCACTCCTTGGTCGCGGCGATGTACTCGATGGGGGCGTCGAACCAGACGTAGAAGACCTTGTTCTCGAACCCGGGCCGGTCGACGGGGACGCCCCACTCGAGGTCACGGGTGATGCCGCGGTCGTGCAGACCCTCGTCGAGCCATTTGTACGCGATCGAGGTGGTGAGGACGGGCCAGTCCTTCTGCTGGTCGATCCACGCCCTGACCTCGTCGGCGAGCTGGGACTGGAGCAGGAAGAGGTGGCGGCTCTCCCGGGCCTCGAGGTTGGTGCTGCCGCTCACGGCCGAGCGGGGCTCGATCAGCTCGGTGGGCTCGAGCAGCCGGGTGCAGTTCTCGCACTGGTCGCCCCGAGCGGCCTCGTAACCGCAGTGGGGGCAGGTTCCGATGATGTAGCGGTCGGGTAGGAACCGCTGGTCGTCGATCGAATACACCTGCTCGGTGAACCGCTCCTCGATGAAGCCCTCCTCCTCCAGCCGCCGCGCGAAATGCTGAGTGAGCTCCTTGTTCTGCGGGGAGGAGCTCCGGCCGAAGTGCTCCCAGGACAGGCCGAAGCGCTCCCCCAGATCGCGCTGAACCGCGTGCTGGCGGCGGCAGTACTCGGCGACGTCGAGGCCCTCCTCGAGCGCCGCCAGCTCGGCCGGGGTGCCGTGCTCGTCGGTGGCACAGATGAAGAGGACGTCCTCGTCCCGGAGGCGCAGGAACCGCGCGTAGACATCGGCCGGCAACATCGACCCGACCAGGTTCCCCAGGTGCTTGACCCCGTTGATGTACGGGAGCGCGCTCGTGATCAGGTGGCGGGTCATGTCACTGCACCGGGTCGGGGACTGCGGCCTACGATACCGATCGGTCCTCTGAGGCCCGGCCCGATTGAGCACCTGATCCGGGGGGAGGCTGGTTGCACTCGACGGGCATGACCCGCAAGGTCGACTCCCTGGGGCGGGTGGTGCTCCCGGCGGAGATGCGCCGGGTGTTCGGCATCCGCGAGGGCGACCTCGTCGACATCGCGGTCGACGGCCACCACATCGTGCTCACCAAGGTCGAGCAGCGCTGCGTGTTCTGCGGCGACGCCACCGCGCTGGTCGAGTACTCCGGGAAGCTGGTGTGCCGACCGTGCGTCGACGGGCTCAGCCGCGACGCGCGCGCGCCAAGCGAGTAGCGGCGTCGTAGGCCCGGCGCTTCGGGACCGCCAGCTCGGCGGCCACGTGGGCGGCGGCGTCGCGCGTCGACAATCCCGACTCGAGGGCGGCGTCCACCGCCTTGTCGAGTCCGTCGTCGTCGATCTCGCGCGGCTCTGTCACCGCGGGCCCGACCACGACGACGTACTCGCCGCGCGCGCCCGAGGCGGCCGCCTCGGCCGCCGCCTCGGCGAGCGTCCCGCGCCAGACCTCCTCGAAGCGCTTGGTGAGCTCGCGGGCCACCGCGACCTCGCGGTCGGGCCCGCAGGCGGCCGCCAGGTCGACGAGGGTGGCGGCGACGCGCACCGGCGACTCGAACAACACGACGGTGCGGGTCTCGGCCGCGACCGCCGCCAGCCGCTCCGCCCGCGCCTTCCCCTTGCGGGGCAGGAAGCCTTCGAACACGAACCGCTGGGTCGGCAGGCCGGAGAGGACGAGTCCGGCGAGGAGCGCGCTGGGGCCGGGTACCACCTCGACCGCGAGGTCGGCGTCGAGGCACGCCCGCACCAGCACCTCTCCGGGATCGGAGATCCCGGGCATCCCGGCGTCGGTCGCGTACACGACGCGGGCGCCCCGCCGGACCTCGTCGACGATGGTGGCCGCGAGCCGGCGCTCGTTGCGGCCGTGCACCGCCCGCAGGCGGCGCCCGGCCCGGACGCCGGCGTGCGAGAGCAGCGCCCGGGTGCGGCGGGTGTCCTCGGCGGCGATGACGTCGGCGTCGCGCAGCGCCTCGACGGCGCGGGGAGTGAGGTCGCCGAGGTTCCCGATCGGGGTGCCGACCAGGATGAGTGCACCCGCCGGACTCACTGCTTCACTTCCAACTTGTCGCCCACGTGCAGCTTCCAGCGCTCGAACGCGCCGGCGCGCGCCTCGATCGCCAGGGCGGCCCGGAACACCATCGGCGACAGCCGCCACGGCCGTAGGCAGGAGATCCGGATCACGACGCCGTCGCGATCGCAGAACGCGACGTCGATGGGGAAGCGCACGCCGACCGTGTGGACGTTCCGGCACGGCCGCAGCACGAGCGCTCCTTCCACCTCCGACCGCCCCCGCAGCCCCCGGCGGCGCTCGCGGCGGGTAGCGGCCACCTCCGCCGCCGCCAGCACGTCGCCCTCACGGACGAGCCAGGCCATCTCTATGGGCTCCCTCGCTCGGCGCCGGGCCATCTTCGAGGAGATTGGCCGGCGCTGCCCCTTCGGGGTCGCTCGTCCGCACACATCAGACGTTGAACCGGATCTCGAGCACGTCGCCGTCGGCGACCTCGTAGTCCTTGCCCTCGATCCGCAGCTTTCCCAGCTCCTTGGCCTTTGCCCAGGAGCCGATGTCGAGCAGCTCGCGCCAGTCGATCACCTCGGCCCGGATGAACCCCCGCTCGAGGTCGGAATGGATGACCCCGGCGCACTCGGGCGCGTGGGCGCCGGCGCGGAACGACCACGCCCGGCTCTCCTTCTCTCCTGTCGTCAGGAAGGTGCGGCGCCCGAGAAGGTGGTAGGCGCTGCGGGCCAGGCGGGGAAGGACGCTCTCGGCGATGCCGTAGGTCTCGAGCCACTCGGCCCGATCGTCGGGGTCGAGCCCGGCGATCTGGGCCTCGACGTCTAGGCAGACCGCCAGCGCTCCCTCCCCGAGCGCGGCCGCGACCGCGTCGGCCTCGCCGAGGCGCTCCTCGGCGAGGTTGACCACCGAGAGGACGGGCTTGTTGGTGAGCAGGAACACGGGGGTGAGCAGCTCGCGGTTCGCCGGCGTCAGGCTCGAGCGATAGACGGGCGTGCCGTCGGACAGAGCCTCCTGGGCGTGCTCGAGCGCATCGACCTCGGGGCCGAGCGCCTTGTCGCCCTTCATCGCCCGGCGCTGCTTGTCGAGGCGTTGCTCGACCGAGACCAGGTCGGCGAGCACGAGCTCGTACTCGAGGGTGGCGAGGTCGTCGGCGGGGTCGGCGCCGGCAGCCTTTAGGGATGAGGAGCGGAGCACGAAGAGGATGGCGTCGCAGTCGCGCAGCGAGCCCAGCAGCTTGCTGCCCAGCCCTTCGCCCGCCTTGCCGCCGGGGGCAACGCCGGGGATGTAATCGAGCTCGAAGGTGGCGTGGACCACCTTCTTCGACTTCGACATCTCGCCCAGGCGGTCGGCGCGCTCGTCGGGCAGGGGCGCTATGCCCTTGACCGGCTCGAAGCCCCCGGGCTCGTCGAGGCCGGTGAGCGCGCTGAACAGCGCGCCGTGCCCCGAGTCGGGCAGCCCGACCAGCCCGAGATGTTCCACGCGCTCAGGGTACCGGGCGGTTTCTGGCGACTAACCTCGACGACTCCATGTCGAAGAAGACGAAGAAGCGCAAGCTCCGCGCCCGCCGCAACAAGGCCAACCACGGCAAGCGCCCGAACGCGGGCCGGAGGAGTTAGCCCCGCTCAGCCGGCCGGTCGGCTCCGACCAGGCGCCAGTCGAGGCGGTGGTCAGGCGTGAAGAGCCGGCGTGACACACCGATGGCCACGACCGCGGTCGTCGTCGCGACCGCCCCCAGGACGAGGTACATCACCGCCGCCTGCACCCGCACGGCGTCGAGGGGCTCGGCTCCCGCCAGGATCAGCCCGGTCATGGCGCCGGGCAGCACCACCAGGCCCACCGCCTTCGTCGTCTCGATCTGCGGGATCAGCGCGGTGCGGAGCGCCGCCCGCAGGTAGGGCCGGGCCGCCTCGGTGGAGGTCTGTCCCAAGGCCAGGCGGGCCTCCACCTCGGTGCGCTTGTCGCGGAGCTCCTCGAGCACCCGCCGCGACACGAGGATGGTGGCGGCCATCGAGTTCCCCAGCATGAGACCCGCGAGGGGGATGAGCGTGCGGCCGTCGAGCTCGAACACCCCCAGCCCGAACAGCACGCCCAGGCTTACGAACGCGGCGGCACCGAACGCGGCCAGTGCGAGCGGGAAGATCCCCGGGACCTCGCGGGCGCGCCAACGCACGACCGCGGCTGCGATCGCCAGCATGGCCGCGACCCACAACCACGACCACGCCAGCGTGCGCCCGGGGTCGAGCACGAGGTCGAGGGCGACGCCCACCGCCAGCAGTTGCACGAGGGCACGGGCCGCCGCCCACACGATGCTGCGCTCGAGCCCGAGCCGTCGCCACAGCGAGAGCGCGACCGCGACCGCGACGAGGACCAGCGAGACCGCCAGGCCGCTCCAACCGATGTCAGCCTTCATCGAAGTACGGCTCCGCGTCGCGGGCGCTCCCGGCGAACTCGACCTTCCCGGCCACCAGTACGAGCACATGGTCGGCGATGCGGCGCGCCTGGACATGGTCGTGTGTGACCCAGAGGACGGGCACGCCGTCGCGGGCGAGCGCGGTCGTCATGTCCTCGAGCGCGTGCCGCGACCGGGGATCGACCGACGACGTGGGCTCGTCCATGAGCAGCACCTCGGGCCGGGTGGCGAGGGTGCGGGCGAGGCAGACCCGCTGCGCCTCCCCCGCCGACAGCTCGTCGGTCACCCGGTCGAGGAAGTCCCCCGGGAGGTCGGCCCGCTCGAGCGCAGCCCGGGCGTCACCGTCGGAGAGCTCGGGCTCGGCGACCTCCAGGTTGTCGCGAACGGTCCCCGGGAAGGGCGTCGGCACCTGGAACACCATGCCCACCCGCCGCCGCAGCCGCCGGGGATCGACGGCGGCCACGTCGTCCGACCGGAAGCGCACGGTGCCTTCGGACGGGCACTCGAGCCGGTTGCACAGCCGAAGCAGCGTCGACTTGCCCGAGCCTGACGGACCGATCACCGCGGTCACGCCGCGGTCGGGCACCGCCGTGTCGACGTCGACGAGCCGGGGACCGGCCGTGCCGGCTACGCCGACGTGCTCGAAGTGGAAGAGCGGGGTTCCGTTGCCGATCCCGGCATCTTGACACCGAGGTACACGACCACGGCTCCCGCCAGCGGGGCGAGCGAGAGGACGACGACGTTGGCCACCTGATCGCCGGTGTCGTACACGTCGAGGTGACGCAGGTGGTACACGAGATGGGGCACGCCGTAGGCGGTCCAGGCCAGCCCGGCCGTGACGACCAGCACGCGGGTCAGCCACACCAGCGCCGCGATCGTCAGCACCCCGATGGCCAGGTTCGTCGCACCGAAATCGCGCACGAGGTGCTCGTTGTACGGGCCGTCGAGCGCCACCCACGACCGATCACCGCCGGGGAAGTCGTCGTAGAAGGAGCGGGGGGCGAACGTCGCCCACACCCCCACCTGGACGTTCCCCAGCGCGAGGAGGACCAGCAGCACCCTGAGCACGCGGTCACGCATCGGACTTCTCCTTCGCTCGGGCCGCCGCCGACGCGGCCCATCCTTCGCGGGCGCTCGGGTACGCCGGCGCCCAGCCCGTCGCCTCCCGGAAGCGTCGGTTCGAGCACCGTTGCGACGCGGTCAGCACCTTGGATGCCTTCCCGGCGATCAGGCGCATCAGCCAACTCGGCGAGCTGAACAGCCATCCGAGCCCGAACGCCTCCCGGAAGGCGTCGAGGTAGTCGCGCCGCGTGAGCGGCTCGTCGTCACCGACGTTGTAGATGCCGGTGGGCGCGTCGAGCGCGGCCGCCACCGCGGTGCCCACGTCGTCGGTGTGCACCGACGTCATGTACGCGCCCTTCTTGCCCGCCACGGTCGAGAGCCGGCGCCGCGCCATTCGCAGCGACTCTTCGGTGTGGCGGGTGTCAGGCCCGTAGAAGAGGCCGAACCGCAAGACGACCGCAGCCCGACCGTCGCCGTCGAAGCGCAACGCGATCCGCTCGCCCTCGAGGGTCGGCGCCAGCATCCCGATCGATTCGTCGGCGGGTACGTCCTCGTCGATCCAGGCGTCGCCCCGATCGGGGTACACGAAGGTGATCGACTCCTTCACGAACGTGCGTGCGCCGGCGTCGAGCGCCGCCTGCACCAGGTACTCGGTCGCGGTCGTGCGCAGCGCGTTGTGCGTGGCCCAGGCGGACTTCTTCGCCGCTCGGCTCACCGGGGGAACATTGGTGGCGAGATGGAGCACGGCCTCGCTCCCTGCGACCGCCTCCTTCACCGCCGCCGCGTCGAAGAGATCGACCGCGACCGGCTCCGCGCCCAGCTCGCGGACGAGCTCGGCCTTCTCGGGTCCGCGGGCGACGGCCCGGACCTCGTGGCCGGCGCGGCGCAGGGCTCGGATCGTCGCCGGGCCGATCGCCCCGGTCGCGCCGGTCATGAACACCTTCATGCGAGGACCTCCTGGAACCAGTCCATGCCCTTCTCGAGCGAGCGCGGGGGTGCGGTCGCGCCCAGGCCGCCGGCGAGCTCGGCGATCGAAATCGCCGCCAGCTCGGCCCGCCAGGCGGCGTCGGCGCGGTCCATGGCCGCGTGGATGCCGCAGGGGTACGTGTACTCACGCGCCGGGACCGCCGCCGGGCCCCGCCGGCGGATCTCGGTGCAGCGGAACGCCGGCTCGGTCCCGTCGATCGCCTCCACCACGTCGAGCATCGAGACGTCGGACGCAGGCCGGGCCAGCCGGTAGCCGCCGCCCGGTCCGGTGACGGCCTCCACGACGCCCGCCCGCGAGAGCGCCTGAAGGTGCTTGGCGAGGTACGC
>JBQTGU010000044.1:0-18316 GCA_052390575.1 Actinomycetota bacterium
CCGCCGTGGCCGGGCTGTCCGACCTCCCCGCCGACAGCCGGGTCGTCACCGACGAGCCCGGCCTGGCCTGGCGCGCCGGCCGGCGCGTCCCGGGCCAGTTGGTGGATGCGTCGATCAAGCGAATCGAGCAGGGCCAGATCACCACCGACGTGATCGCCGAAGCCGCGGCCGAGCGCGACGTGTGCGCGGTGCTGGTCTGGGACGACCGCTACGCCGACCTCCCGGACCTGCGCGACCGCCTGACCGACGAGGGCTACACCGTGACGGCCCGTTACGACGGGCCGCGCGTCCTGTACGAACGCGCCCGCTGCAACCCCTAGCGGGCCTGCCCGAGGCGGTCGAGGGCCCGCAGCGGCGGCACGCGATCGATGACCCGGCTGAACGACACCAGCTCGGCCACGATGTTCAGGGTCGCCACCACGATGAGCACGACGGTGCGGGCCGTCTGGCCGAGCCCGAGGACGACGCCCAGGCCCAGCACCGCGCCGATCACGTTGGCACCGGTGTCACCGATCATCAGCCGCTCGCGCACGTCGGGAACGAACAGTCCGAGCGTTGCTCCCATTACCGGCGCGAGGGCGACGCCGACCGCGTTCGTCCCGAGCGCGAACGCGAGCGGGATGTACGCGAGCAGGCCGAACTTGATGGTCCGCCCGGGGGCACGGTCGAACAGGTTGCCGAGGTTGGCGGCCAGCGCGATGAGGAGCGCGTCGGTCACGAGCCGGCGACCGCTGGCGAAGCCGGGCGTCGCCACCAGCACGACGGCCACGCCGGCGCCGCCGAGCAGCTTCAGGAACCCCGTCGTCAGTCGCCCGGTGACCAGGGCCCCGACGTGGCCGCGAAAGCCCCGGGTGTCCTCCTCGCCGAGCAGGTCGTCGACCAGCCCCAGCAAACCGAAGCCGAACACGGCAAAGAGCACGAGGCTGCGGGCCAGGGTCAGCCCGGGCTCGTCACCGAGACCGAGTGCGCCGGTGACCGCCCGGCCCGCTTCGATGACGAGCACCGCGAGCACGATGAGCACACCGGCGGCGGTCGGGACGGAACGGTCGCGGTAGTTCCGCCTCGCCAGTGCGGGCGCGCCGAGCACGTCACTTGCGCCGACCCGCAGGAACGTGACCGCGAGCGCGCCGAGGGCCAGCGCGACCAGGATCGTCATGCCCGAACCGGGGCCGATCGCTTCCGCGGCCGGGAGCGCGCGCCGGGCGCAGGGGGGCAGCGCACGAGCAATACGACCAACGCGGCGTCGAAGACGGTCAGCATGACGCCCGGAACCTTGATGCCGGAGTCGTTCAGCGCGAACCCGAGGCCCAGCAGCACGGCCGCGCCGATCGCACCGGCGCGGAACGCCGGCGCCCACCGGTCGAGGTCGCGCAGCCGGGCCGGCGCCCACACCACGAGTGCGATCACGAACGCCGCCGCCGCGACCACGGTCAGCGCCCAGACGGTGTTGGCCACGTTCCCGACGTTCGCCTCGAGCTTGCGGGTGACGACGGTGGCGAAGCCCGACCAGCCCTCGTCACCGATCTTCTCGAAGAGACGCCCGAGGTGGGTGCGCTGCTCCGGTGGTCGCGCCAGGTCGAGCAGGGCGAACCCGGCGACCGCGACCGCGGTCGCGCCGGCGGCGAGAACCGCGGTGCGCACCCGCATCCGCCACCCGAAGAGCAGCCCGCCGGTGACGAGGAAGGCGGGTGCGAGCGACAGGACCCCGCCGACGTCGGAGCCCCAGAAGGGCGCGCCGTCGACCACGACCACCACCGTGAGCACCCCCGCCGCGATCCAGGTCCCGGCGGGTCGGCCGAATCGGGCGACGACCAGCACCGCCAGCGCGAGCGCGGCCGAGCCGAGGGCGGAGTACGCGAGGTTCCCGTACCCGGTGAAGCGGCCGGCGACGATGGGCGAGTTTCCGAGCGCGCTGTTGATCTGAAGGCGGGAGCCGAGCAGCACGTCGACCACGAGCAAGCCCGCGATGAGGCCGGTGCCAACGACGAGCGAGTCGATCGCCGTCCGCCGGCCCACCAGCCGGTACAGACCGGCCAGTGCGATCGCAACGCCGACGAGGAACAGCCAGTACGGCACCGCGCCGACGTCGTGGAACGGGACGAGCCGGGCGAGGAAGACGGCCGGGATCAGGCCGAGAAGCGCGAGCCCGCCGAACTCGAGCGCGACCGGCGCCGCCGGGGCGCGGAGCCGACCGGTGAGCCACACGAGCGTGAAGGCCAGGAGCGCGGCGTGCGCGGTCACAATCAGGAGCGCGAGCGGTTCGACCCGGTCGGCGACGAACCGGGCGGCCTCGTTCGCCTCGATCAGGAACTCGATCCGGTCCTGGCTGCTCCCCCCGCTCCGCCCGACCTCGAACGGGCGCCCCGCCATCGACGACGGCCGCTCGATGCCGACGAGGTCGAGGACCGTCGGCGCCACGTCGTAGAGCTGGACGAACCCGGAGCGCCTCGTGGTCGCGGACCGCAACAGCCCCGGCTCGATACCCGGACCACGCAACGCCGCCATCGTGAGCGCGGCGGTGCCCGCGGCGTGGGCCGGGCCCACGACGAGCACCGCGTCTCGAGCGAGATCGACCTCGTCCATGAGCCGGCCGAAGAGGCGATCGCTACGTCGCAGCGCGGCCGCGACCAGCGCGTCGTCCTGATCCGGCGTGGCGACGCTGCGATAGGTATCGGCTCGCACGAGGTCCGATGCCTCGACCAGTACGACCGAGCGCGGCCCCCACGCGATCTCGAACGCCGCTCCCACCGCGCCCGGGTCGAGCCGCACGCCGTAGGGGGCGCGCCCGTCGTCCGCGAGCAGCCCGTCATCCACGCGCCCGCCGCCGACGATGCCGTCCTCGTCCATGAGCGCGTTCACCGCCTGCCGGCGGAACGCCGGGGGCTCACCGGCGGGCTCCACGCCGTCGGCGTTGGCGATCACCGCCCGGCTGTACCCGGCTTCGTCGAGCGCTTCGCCCAGCGCCCCCGGCTCGGCGTCGAGGAGCAGGTCGTCGTTGCGGTCGACGATCTGCGCGAAGCCCAGCTGGACGAGCCCGTTCTCGACCTCCCGGCCGGTGCGACGCCGGAACGCCTCCCCGGCGGTGTCGATCCCGAAGGGCTCGTCGACGCCGAAGCCCTGGCCATCGGTCACGCCGCCGTCGCCGATCGCCCGGGTCCCGGCGCCGAGCGTGATGTACCCGTCGCCCAGATGCGTCGTCCGTCGATCGGTGCTCGCGCGGGCGGAGAGGTCGGCGACAGCAGCGCGGTCGAAGAACCGCTGGAGGTTCGGGAGCTCGACGCCATCGAGGTCGCCCCAGCCCACGTTGGGCAGCGTGAAGATCAGGACGCGGTCGACGCGACCGTCGCCTTCCCCGCTGGGGGCAGCGGCCCCGGTGCGGGCGGGGACGACCATCGTCGCGGCCACGATGGCGAACGCGATCGCGGCTCGCCTCATGCTTCCCGCTCTCGGCGCCCGTCCTCGCCTCATACCTCCTCCGCGGCGGCGTCCGCCTCGTCAGGAGCCCCCAGGGAGCCGGCGCGCGCCAGCGCACTCCGTCCCAGCGCGGCCATTCCCGCAAGCCCGCGGGTCCCGAGGAGGTAGAGCGCTCCGCCGACGAGACCGGCCCCGGCCACGACCAGCAACGCCTCACCCCTGCTCGTCGGGTCGATGCGGTCGGCGACCCACCACGCCGCCGCGCCCAGGGGCGCGGCCACGAGGACCGCTCGGGGCAGCGCGGCGGGCACGATCGCCCGTCCGGTCCGACGCGAAAGCCCGATCGCCAGCACGGACGCGCCCAGCGCGTAGGCGACGCTGTGCCCGATCCCGATCGCGGCCACCACCGCGGATCCGTCGACCGCCCGCGCGGCCAGGACCATCGTCGCTGCGCCCGCGAGCGCAGTGGCCAGCGCCACCAGGGCCGGCGTCCGGCTCTCGCCGAGGGCGTAATAGGCCCGGGCGAGCAGGAGGAACGCGCCGTAGAAGAACAGCCCGGCCGCGAGCGACGCGACCCCCGCGGCCAACAGGCCCACGCCCCCCCGGGTCGCTTCGCCGAACGCGACCACCCGCATTCCCGGCTGCGCGAGCGCGATCATCGCCACCGCGACCGGCACCACCAGCACGGCCATCGAGTCGAGCGCCCACCGGAGGGAGCCGGCGAACGCGGGCCAGTCGTGCCGTCCTGCCTGGAGCGACAACTCGGGGAGGACCGTCGTGTGGATAGGTTGCGCGAGCACCGCGTACGGAGCCAGGAAGAACACCCACGCGACCTGGTACGCGATGACGCCGCCCTCGACGCGGTTGCCGGTCACGATCGCGGTCACGAGCAGGATCCCGATCATCGAATGCTGGAACACCGCCCACCCGGACAGGCGCAGGACCCGGTGGACGGCGGGATCGCCGCGATCGAATCGGGGCCGGAGGCGGAACCCGGTCAACCGGAGCGCGACCGCCGGCACACCGACGAACGCCGCGACCCCCAGCGTCCCCCCCAGCGCCAGCGTGAGCTTCTCGGGCAGCGCGAGGTCGAGGTCGACGTTCCCCGGTCCGGCCAGCGCGCGGAACACGATCAGCGAGGTGACGAGGACCACGGTGAGGCCGATCGGCGCGACCGCGGTCACGGCGAAGCGGCGCTTGGCGTAGAGCGCCGCGATCGCGACCGTCCCCAGCGCGTACAGGAGCACCTGCGGGATGAAGAACCGCAGGAGAAAGGTGGACAGCTCCACCTGGGCATCTCGCAGTGACGCGTCGCTCGCACCGCTGGCGAGGAAGCGCGCGATCCAGGGCGCGGCCGCGATCGCCACGACGCTGACCGCGCCCAGCCACAGGAGGCCGCGGCCGAGGACGTTGCCGGCGAGCCGCTCGGCTTCGTGCTCGTCGCCCCGATCGATGAGCTCGACGAACGTGGGGACGAGCACGGCCGAGAGCGCGCCCGCGGCCAACAGCTCGAACAGCACGTTGGAGAAGGAGTTCGATGCCTGGAACGTGTTCCCCAAGTAGGTGGTGCCGAGCACGGCCGCGATCACGAGCACCCGCACGAACCCGAAGAGGCGTGACACCGCGGTGGCGACCCCCATACCCGCGGCCGCGCGGGCCACCGAGTGGGGCTGGGTCACTGCGGTGATGCCTCGGGGAGGCTCCGGTCGGCGCCGGCCCCGTACCCGTACTGCCCGACGACGCCGCGCCCGAGGTCGGCGAGCGCGAGCACCGCCGTGACCCGCCCCTCGGCCAACTCGAGGTCGTCCACCGTCGACACCGCTTCTTTCAAGCTGTCGTCGTCCCGCACCGCGGCGAGGCGGCTCCCCCGGTCAGGTCCGTCCTCCTGCTCGCGGAACACCTCGCCGACGACCAACGGGAGCGCGGAGGCAACGAACGCGCGGGTCGCCGGCTCGACTACCGCGTTCATCTCGACGTTCGAGTCGGTTCCGTCGACGAGGAGCACGCGGGCGTCGGCGCCCGGCCAGCTCGTCAACGGGAACTCGTCGTCGCCCTTCTCAACTCCGACCGCCTCGAAGGAGACGAACTCGGCCTCGACCAGCGTGACGAGCAGGTCGGTCCCGAGGGGGGCGCTACCGGCCGCGAGCCGCTCGCCCAACGCGGCCAGCGCGGCGT
Source organism: Actinomycetota bacterium (assembly GCA_052390575.1). Lineage (GTDB taxonomy): Bacteria > Actinomycetota > Acidimicrobiia > IMCC26256 > JACDBD01 > JBPCMN01. Next base: position 5,590 of record JBQTGU010000044.1, read on the forward strand.
CGCGCAGCGTCGTGGGGTCGTCCCCGGGCGCGCCCAACACGTCTGCGAGCTGCTGGGCCGATTCGTCGTCGGGGAGCAGCCACTTCTCCTCCAACCAGAGGACGCCCGGGGCGACCGCGCCCGCCACCTGGGCGAGCTCGACCGCCCGGTTGACCGCGTCGCCGTCCACGTCCCGCAACGCCACGACCGCGAGCGGGACGGCGTCGAGGCGCCCGGCCACCGCGAAGTCGTCAGTGCCCTCGACATAGGAACGCAGGCGGTCGAGCTCTCGGCGCAGATCGCTGTTCTCGGACCGTTGGGCGTTCGCCTCGTCGCGCACGTCGTCGATCCGGGTGTTCAGGCTGTCGACGATCGCCTGGTCGATGACGGTCGCGCCCATGACAACTCCGAGCGCGAGCGCGAGGAAGACCGCGATGAGCGACACGAGGTGAAAGCGGAAGTTGATCATGGGGCCGGTGGGGAGCCTGTCAGACGCGGTCCGTGATGGAGCGCCAGAGGTCCTCGAGCGTGAGCCGCAGCCCGTCGAGGAACACGTGCAGCGGCTCGGCCACGATCGTGATCACCAGCATCGCCAGCAGCGCGGCACCGACGAGGAGCAGCAGATCGCGGCGCCGGACCCGTCCTTCGTAGAGGCGGTTGACGCCCTTGGCGTCGACGAGGAGCGGGCCGAGCCGGAGCCGGGTGAGGAACGTCGACGACATCCCCTGACGGCCCTTGTCGAGGAACTCGACCATCGTCGCGTGGGTACCGACGGCGACGATCAGCTGCGCGCCGGCCTCGTACGCCAGGAGCATGGCGACGTCCTCGCTGGTGCCGTCGGCCACGAACTCGTGGTACGGCCGTCCCCCGGCCACCAGCGCCTCGCGTCCTGGCGCCCGGCCGTCCAGGTGCACGTGGTGGACGAGCTCGGCGCCGGTGGCGAGCGCCCGCTCCGAGACCGAATCGAAGTCGCCGATGATGATCTCGGGTTTCAAGCCCCGCTCGAGGAGCGCGTCGGCGCCTCCGTCGACGCCGATGAGGACGGGCCGGTACTCGCGGATGTACGAACGGAGGGCGGCGAGGTCGCTGCGGTAGTCGTGCCCGCGTACGACCACGAGGGCGTGGCGGCCGTCGAAGCGGGTGGTGAGCGGGGGGAGCTTGACCGGCTCGAAGGTGAGCCGGGCCTCGCGCTGGATGTGCTCGAGGGTGTTCACCGCGAACCGCTCGAGCTCGATGCCGATCGCGGAGCGGGCGTCGGCCATGGCGGCTTCGATCTCGTCGGCGGTGAGCTGGTGGCCGTGCGCGACGAGCTCGTCGCCCCGGAAGACGTCCCCGTCGACGATGCGCAACACGTCGCCCTCGGCCACTCGTTCGAACGCGGCCGATCCCACCCCGTCGACGAGCGGGATTCCCGCCCGCACGATCCGGATCGGACCACCGTTGGGGTAGCGGCCGGAGATCGACGCGTCGGCGTTGACGACCGCGGCCACCCCGGCCTCGATGAGGCCTTCGGCGGCGATGCGGTCGATGTCGCGGTGGTCGATGACCGCCACTTCGCCCGGCTCCAGCCGTCTCACGAGATCCTTCGTGCGCCGGTCGACTCGAGCCACGCCGGTGATCCCTGCGGGCGCAGCCCGACGGGCCGCTCGCCGCGCGAGCAGACCTCTCATCCGTCGGCCTCGCCTGGCGCGGCGGCACCGAGACGTTCGGCCCGCGGTCCGGTTCGCTGGGCCCGTTCCAGGAGCTCGGCGGCGTGGCTGCGCGCGTGCTCGGACTCGCCGACACCCGCGAGCATCCGCGAGAGCTCGTTGACGCGCTCGTCGCCGCTCACCGTCCGTGCGATCGCCACCGTGCGTCCACCCTCCTCCCGCTTCTCCACGACGACCTGGGCATCGGCGAACGCCGCCACCTGGGCCAGGTGCGTCACACACAGCACCTGGTGGCGGGGCGCGAGGTCGGCCATCAGCCGGCCCACCGCCGCCCCGGCCTCGCCGCCGATGCCGGCGTCGACCTCGTCGAACACCAACGTCGGCGGCGCTTCCGACAGCACCACGCGGGCGGCCAGCATCGCGCGAGAGAGCTCGCCGCCGGACGCGACCTTCGCCAGCGGACGCGCCGGCTCACCCGGGTTGGCGCCGAGCAGGTACGTCACCTTGTCGGCGCCGTCGTCACCCGGCTCCCCCGCCTCGACGATCACCTCGAAGCGCGCCGCCGGCATGGCCAACTCGTGGAGGTGAGGCGCGATCACTTCTGCCAGCGGGCCCGCGGCCGCCTGGCGCGCCCGCGACAGCGCCGTCGACGCCTGCGCCGCGGCGTCGGCTGCCGCGCCCCGCTGGTCCTGCAACACCCGGGCGCGCTCCTCGTACCCTTCGAGCTCTTCGAGCCGCTGCCCAGCCTCCTGGGCGTACGCGATGACCTCGTCGAGGGTCTCGCCGTACTTCCGGCTCAGATCACGTAGGAGCTGGCGGCGGGCCCGCACGGTCTCCAGCCGCTGGGGATCCGACGTCACCTGCTCCCGCGCCAGTCGCAACTCGCGCCCCAGATCGGCCAGCTCGACCTGGGCCGCCCGCAGCCGCGCCGCGAGCTCGGAGAACGGGAGCCGCCCGTCGAGCGCCGACGCCGCCGAGCCCACCGCGTCCAGGCCGGCGCCTTCGACCGCGGCGTACGCCGCTCCGAGGGCTTCGCGGTGAGCGGCCGCGTCGGCCAGGAGCGCCTCCTCGGCCTCGAGGGTCACGTCCTCGCCCGCGTCGGTCAGCCCCGCTGCCTCGATCTCCGAGATCTGGAAGCGGAGCAGGTCGAGCTCGCGTGCCCGGGCGCGGTCGTCGCCACCGAGGGCGTCGAGCTCCTCGCGCAGGCGGCGCTCGTCCTCGCGCGCCACCCGGTACGCAGCCAGCGCCTCGATGGCGGACGCACCGGCGAAGTGATCGAGCGCGGCCCGCTGGACCGCCGGGAGCAGCAGCGACTGGTGGGCGTGCTGGCCGTGCAGGTCGACCAGCCCGGCACCCCGCTCGGCGAGCTCCCCCACCGTCGCCAGGCGACCGTCGACGTAGGCGCGGCTGCGGCCGTCGACCGGCACGGTGCGCGCCAGGATGACCTCCCGACCGGTCTCCTCGTCGACGAATCGACCTTCGACGCGCGCCTCCGCCGCGGCGTCGCGCACGATCGACGCGTCGGCCCGTCCCCCCACCAGCAGGTCGAGCGCCTCGACCAGAAGCGTCTTTCCCGCGCCGGTCTCCCCGGTGATGGCGGTGAGCCCGGGGCCGAGCACCAGCGTGAGGTCGGCGACGATCCCGAGATCGATGACGCGTAGTTCGACGAGCACTCTATTGCCTCGCTCGCTGCGGGCCGGGCCATCCAGAAAGGGATTGGCCGGCCCGCGGACGCTCGCTCGGACGCCAAGTCCGTGCTTGGCAAGGTGGTTGTGCCGCACTCATCGGTCGGCCAAGCCGAACTTGGCCTTCAGGATCTGGTGGAAGTCGCGGGGGCCGAACGTGACGATGCGCGCCGGTCGGGGGCCGCCGCTGCACGTGACCGTGTCCCCCAGACTCAATTCTCCCCGCACTACGCCGTCCAGCGTGAGGACGACGCTGCGCTCGTCCTCGACCCGGAAGCGCAACTCCTCCTCGGCGTCGAGCACCAGCGACCGGTCGAACAGCATGTGGGGCGAGACCGGCGTGAGGAGCAGGCACCGGTGCCGGGGGGACACGATCGGGCCCCGGGCCGAGAACGAGTATGCGGTCGACCCCGTCGGCGTGGCGACGATGACGCCGTCGGCGGCGTACGTCGTGAAGTAGGTGCCGTTGATGTCGACCGCGAGCCGGGCCAGGCGTCCGGTCCGGACCTTCTCGAGCACGGCCTCGTTCAGCGCCCACCAGCGGCCGCCCGCCGGGCCCGCCGACGCGACGTCGACCTCGAGCACCATCCGCTCGAGGACGGCATAGTCACCGGCGGCCAGTCGCTCGAGGCCGCGGTCGAGGTCGTGCGGCTCGACCTCGGTGAGGTAGCCCATCTGTCCGCAGTTGACTCCGAGCACCGCCACCCCGTTCTCGTACGTCATGTCGACCGCCCGCAGCATCGTCCCGTCGCCGCCCAGCGTGATCACGAGATCAAGCCCGCGGACGAACTCGTCGCCGTCGCCGCCGGCGAGCTCGGCCAGGCCGACTGCCTCGGCGTCGGCGGTGGGCACGCGCACTTCGATCCCGCGGTCTCCGAGCCATTTCGCCGCCCGCGCCGCCAGGTCGTGCGCCTCGGCACGGTCGCGGTGGGCGATGAGGCCGACGGTCTGGAGCTTCGACGACGTCACTCGTCGCCTCGCCGGCAGTGCACGAAGAACTCGATGTTCCCGTCCGCGCCCCGCAGGGGCGACGGCATCACCTGTTGGACGGACAGGTCGGCGCCCGCCAGGCCCGTGACGACCTCGTGCAGCACGGCGCGGTGCACCGCCGGGTCGCGCACGACTCCGCCCTTGCCGACGCGAGCGCGGCCGGCCTCGAACTGGGGTTTGACGAGCAGGACGAGGTCGGCGTCGGGCGTGGCGCACCGCGCCAAGGCGGGGGCGACGGTGACAAGGGAGATGAACGCCAGGTCGGCGGTCACGACGTCGACCGCGCCGCCGAGCGCGGTGGGCTCGAGCGCGCGCACGTTGGTGCGTTCGAGGACGGTGACGCGCGGATCCTGGCGGAGGGTCCAGTCGAGCTGACCGCGCCCGACGTCGACCGAGTAAACGTGCGCGGCCCCCGCTTGGAGCAGGCAGTCGGTGAACCCGCCGGTGGACGCGCCGGCGTCCAGCGCGCGGCGACCAGTTACGTCGACTCTGAACCGGCGAAGCGCGGGATCGAGCTTGTCGCCGCCGCGGGACACGAACCGGGGCCTCGGTTCGGTCAGCGTGATGGCCTCACCCGCGGCCACCTGTCGGGCCGGCGTCGAGGCGGGAGCCCCTCCGACCAGCACTCGCCCGGACCGGATGGCCTCGGCCGCGCCCGTTCGGCTCACGACCAGCCCCCGACGGACCAGCTCGGCGTCGAGCCGGCGGCGCATGCGCCGCCTACGACGAGCCGGACGGCTTCTTGGCCCCGGCCTTGTCCCTACCCGGGCCCTTCTTCGCCGCGTCCTTGCCCGTCTTCTTGCCGGCCCTCTCGGCCTCGCGCACCCGGTCCTCGAGCCGGCTGAGGTCCTCCTTGGTCGCGATCCCCAGCGCCTCGGCCTGCCGTTGGATCTCGCGCCGGAGCGCGGTGACGAGCTCCTCGGCGCGCTGGCGGCTCGTGCGGACGAACTCGTCGACCATCGACTGCACGCGCTCCCAATCGGGCCCCTGTGCCATTTCTCCAGGGTACCCGGAGCGTGTTCGCGCGGACAGGTCGGTAGGGTGGCTGCGGATGGTCATCCCCCTTCACGATGACAACCCCACGACGCGGTTCGCGTTCGTCACCCTCTTGCTGATCGCGGTGAACGTGTTCGTCTATTTCTTCGTCCAGCCCAAGGGCAGCTCGGAAGAGGCCGAGTTCACGCTCGAGCGCGCCGCGATCCCGTGCGAGCTCCGGCAGAGCGAACCGCTAACGGTCGGGGAGTACCAGACCGGCGACTGCGACGCCGACTCGTTCGACAACCGCGAGTTCTTCCCAAGCAAGAACGTCTGGCTCGCGGTGCTCACGTCGATGTTCCTGCACGGGTCGATCCTGCACCTGGCCGGGAACATGCTGTTCCTCTGGATCTTCGGCAACAATGTCGAGGACCACCTCGGTCCCGTGCTGTACGTGATCTTCTACGGTGTCGCCGGTGTCGCCGCGATGGTCGCGCACTTCCTCGCCGATCCGGGGTCGACCGTCCCCGTCATCGGCGCGTCGGGCGCGATCGCCGGCGTCATGGGCGCGTACCTCGTGCTCTGGCCCAAAGCGCGCATTCTCACGGTCGTGCCCCTCCTCCTCTTCTTCGTCGTCTACCTACCCGCCGGTGTCGTGCTCGCGATCTGGTTCGGTATGCAGTTCCTCACCAATCCCAACGAGGGCGTCGCCTGGGTCGCGCACGTGGGAGGGTTCGCGGCCGGCGTGCTGATCGGCCTCGGCGCCAAGGCGATCCTGGGCCCGCCGCACACCGGGCCCGCCCGCCCCGAAGTCGAAGAGCGCTACTAACTCTCTGGTCGCGCTCGCTTCGCTCGCCGCTCCGCGCGCAGCTGGCGGTTCGTGGATGGCAGCTACTGCTTTCCGGCGAGCGCGGCGACGAGCTGCGGCACGAGCGCACCGAGGTCGTCCGCCACGAACGGCGGCTCCGGCTCGGGAATCGCCTCACCGCCCGGCGGCACCTCGCGTCCGCTGACTCCTGAGAGCACCAGCGCGAACGGCCATCCCAGCGCGTCGGCGAGCGCGCCGTCGGACGAGGGCCGGTCGCCGACGACGACGCCGGCCGAACCGAGCCGGGCCCGCACCAACTCGACCATCGGACGCTCGGGCTTGCCCGCGACCTCGGGCGCCCGCCCCGACGCGGTCGCCACCGCCGCCGTGATCGCGCCCGAGCCGGGGATCATGCCTCCCGGGACCGGGTACGTGGCGTCGAGGTTGGCGGCCACGAACCGGGCGCCGTCACGGACGGCGGCGGACGCGCGATCGAGCTCGTCGAAATCGAAGCCGCGGTGCAGGCCGACCACGACCGCCTCCGCCGGCGGACGGTCGACCGGCTCCAGTCCCTCCGCCCGCAGCGCCTCGACCACGCCCGGCCCGGCGCATGCGAGCACCCGGGCGTTCGGTTCGAGAGACGACGCCAGGAGCGATGCGGCCGCGAGCGCGCTCGTGATCACGTCGTCTGGCGACGCGGGCACACCTGCGGCGGCGAGCTTGGCGACTACCTCGCCTACCGGCTGACTCGAGTTGTTGGACACGAACCCGACCCGGAGGCCGGCGGTCCGCAGCTGCGCGATTCCCTCGGACGCCCCCGCGATGGGCTCCTCGCCGCGCCAGATGACGCCGTCCAGGTCGCAGCACACGACCGGACCGTGGATCGGACCGGTCACTCGGCGGCGGAGAGCGCGTCTCGATAGGCGTCCATCTCGGGTCGCATGGCGACGGCCAGCTTCAGGTGCCGGCGGGCACCCAGCCGGTCGCCCTCGCGTAGCTGAGAGAGGCCGAGGCCGAAGAGGGCGTAGTCGTTGACGGGATCGAGCTCGACCGCGCGAGCGAACTCGTCGCGGGCGGCGAGGAAACGGCCGGTGCGGAAGTAGGCCCGGCCGAGGGTCTCGCGGATCGACCCCTTGTCGGGCTCGAGTGCCCGGGCGCGCTCGAGCACCACCACCGCGGCATGCGCATTGGCCGACTCCAGCAGGCGGCTGCCCTCCTGGAACGCCTCGTAGGCCGACCGCACGGCTTCACTCATGCGAGAATCACCACCCCTTCGAACCTGCCTCGCGAGAGTAGAACGCGCCCGTGCCCGACTTCCTTCCCTTCGCCGGGATCCGCTACGACGGGGGCGATGTCGGTGCGGTCGTGGCTCCGCCCTACGACGTCATCGACGAAGACGACCGCGCCGCGCTCGAGGCCGCCGATCCCCACAACTCGGTCCGGCTGATCCTGCCGCGCGCCGCGGACGGGCACGACCCCTACGAGGCCGCCGCCGCAACCCTGACTGCGTGGCTCGACGGGGGCGTGCTGGTTGCCGACGGCGAGCCGCGCTTCTATCTCTACGGGATGGAGTTCGAGGACGAGGCCGGTCGTCCCCGCCACACCCACGGGGTCGTCGGCGCGCTGGCGTTGCCCCGAGCAGGAGCCTCCTCGGAGGCGGTGCTCCCCCACGAGCGGACGATGCCGCGGGCCAAGAGCGATCGCCTCGCGCTCCTCCGGGCCACCCGCGCCAACCTCGACCCGATCTGGGGCCTCTCGCTCGCACCCGGCCTGTCCCAGCTACTCGAGGGGGGTGGCGCAGAGCTGGCGACCTGCGTCGACGGCGACGGGGTGCGTCATACGCTCCGCGGCCTCGCTGACGGCGCCGACGCGACCCGTATCGCCGCCGCGATCGGCGGCGCCCCGATCGTCATCGCCGACGGACATCACCGCTTCGAGACCGCGTGCACATACCGCGACGAGCTGGCGGCGGCGGGCACGGACGACACCGGTTCGGAGCGCATCATGACGTTCGTCGTCGAGCTCGCCGACGACGAGCTGCAGGTCGGCGCCATCCACCGGACCATTGCCGGTCTCGACGGCGTCGACCTGCGCGCAGCCTTCGGGGCGACGTTCGTGGTGACCGACGCGGGACCGAACACGCCGGAGGGCGCGTCAACCCTCCGCACCCGCATGCGAGCCCAGGGTGGCCTCGGGCTTGTCGACCGGGCCGGGCTCGCCCTCCTCCTTCCTCGCGGGGACGCGCTCGAGCCCGCGCTGGATGCCGTTGACGAACCGGTCAGAGAGGTCGACGCGACGATCTTCGACGTCGGCATCCTCCCCCACCTCCCGGATGGCACCGAGGTCGGCTACCGCAGCGACGCCGGCGTGGTCGCGGCGTTGGTCGAGAAGGGCGTCGCCGAGGCGGCGGTGCTGCTGCGCCCGGTTACCGTCCCCCAGATCCGGGAGGCCGCGTTCGCGGGCGTGCGCATGCCCGAGAAGACCACCTACTTCTTTCCGAAGCCGCGCACCGGCATGGTCTTCCGGAACCTCGACGCTTAGCAGGGCTGCCATCCACGGCCCCTCCAGCCAGGATTACGCGGGAGCGCGACCAGGAGAGTTAGCTGACTTCCCAGACGCTCCCGGAGTCGATGAGCGCGCCCAGGTCGCCGGGGCCGGAGCGCTCCTGCGCCGCTGCCAGCTGCTGCTGGGCCAGGTCCTCGTACGCGGGACGCGTCACCGCCCGGAAGATCCCGACCGGCGTCGGCGTCGTCGGCTGATCGGCCAGCCGTGACAGCGCGAACGCGAGGCTGGGGTCGGGCCGGGACTCGTCGTGCACGAGCAGCGCGCCCTCGCCCACGTCGGCGACGTCGACCACCTGCGCCTCGCCGAACTCGTTGAGCACGACGCCGTGGCTGCCGTCAGGCCCGAACCGGATCGGCTCGCCGTGGCGGAGCTCGATCAACATCTCGGGGCGCTTGTCCTTGGCCAGGATCTGCTCGAACGCGCCGTCGTTGAACACGTTGCAGTTCTGGTAGATCTCGACGAACGCGCTGCCCCGGTGCTCGTGGGCGCGCCGGAACGTCTCCTGCATGTGCTTGCGGTCCATGTCGTGCGTTCGGGCGACGAACGTGGCCTCGGCGCCCAGCGCCACCGAGATCGGATTGAACGGGTAGTCGAGCGAACCGAACGGCGACGACTTCGTGACCTTCCCGACTTCGCTCGTCGGTGAGTACTGGCCCTTGGTGAGCCCGTAGATCTGGTTGTTGAACAGCAGGATCGTGAGGTTCACGTTCCGGCGCAGCGCGTGGATGAGGTGGTTGCCGCCGATCGAGAGGCCGTCGCCGTCGCCGGTGATGACCCACACGCTGAGATCGGGGCGGGCCAGCGCCACGCCGGTCGCGATCGCCGGGGCGCGCCCGTGGATGCTGTGCAGGCCGTAGGTGTTCATGTAGTAGGGGAAGCGGCTCGAGCAGCCGATGCCCGACACGAACACGAGCTCCTCCGGCTTCACGCCCAGCTCGGGCATGAGCAGCTGGACCGCGGTGAGCACCGAGTAGTCGCCGCACCCGGGGCACCACCGCACTTCCTGGTCGGACTGGAAGTCCTTGCGGCTGAGGGTGGCGGCGCCGGTGTCGTCGGGGGTCATCAGTCGATCATCTCCAGGATCTTGGCTTCGATCTCGGAGGCCTTGAACGGGATGCCCTTCACCTGCGTCAGGCCGACCACGTCCACCAGGAACTCGGCTCGCACCAACCGGGCGAGCTGCCCGAGGTTCATCTCCGGGATCAGCACCTGCTCGTAGCGCCCCAGCACCTCACCGAGGTTGGCCGGGAACGGGTTGAGGTGGACGAGGTGGGCGTGCGCGACCGGCTTGCCGTCCTCGCGCACCCGCCGCAGCGCGGCCTTGATGTGACCCCACGTGCTCCCCCACCCGAGCACGAGCAGCGACGCGCCGTCGGGGTCGTCCACCTCGACCGGCGGAATGTCGTTGGCGATGCCGGCGATCTTGGCGGCGCGGATGCGCACCATGAAGTCGTGGTTGGCCGGCTCGTAGTCGACGTTGCCGGTGCCGTCGGCCTTCTCGAGCCCGCCGATGCGGTGCATGAGCCCCGGCGTCCCGGGAATCGCCCACGGCCGCGCCAGCGTCTCGGGGTCGCGCAGGTAGGGCCAGAACTCGCCGTCGTGGTTGGGCTCGGTCGCGAACGGCGTCGAGATGTCGGCCAGCGCGTCGGGATCCGGTAGCCGCCAGGGCTCGGCGCTGTTGGCGAGGTAGCCGTCGGAGAGGAGGATCACCGGTGTCCGGTACTTCACCGCGATCCGCACCGCTTCGAACGCGGTGTCGAAGCAGCCGCTCGGCGACGGGGCCGCCAGCACCGGCAGCGGCGCCTCGCCGTGGCGGCCGTACACCGCCAGCAGCAGGTCGGACTGTTCGGTCTTGGTCGGCAGTCCGGTGGAGGGGCCGCCCCGCTGGACGTCGATGAGCACCAGCGGAAGCTCGAGGCTGACTGCGAGACCGACCGTCTCGGCCTTCAGGTCGACGCCGGGACCGGCGGTGGCGGTCACCCCGAGCTGCCCCGCGAAGGCCGCGCCGACGGCCATGCCGACGGCGCCGATCTCGTCCTCGGCCTGGGCGGTGCGCACGCCAAAGTTCTTGTGCTTCGACAGCTCGTGGAGGATGTCGGACGCCGGAGTGATCGGATAGGACGCGTAGACGATCGGCAACTTCGACTGCTGCGACGCCGCGATCAGCCCGTAGGCCAGCGCGAGGTTGCCGGTGACGTTGCGGTAGCGGCCGGGGGCGAGCTGGGCGGGATGGATCTCGAACGGGTGGTCGAACAGCTCGGCGGTCTCGCCGAAGTGGTAGCCGGCCTTGAACGCGGCCAGGTTGGCGTCGCGCACCATCGGCTTCGACTCGAAGCGCTGCTCGATCCACTCCAGTGTGGGGTCGACCGGCCGGGTGTACATCCACGAGATCAGCCCGAGGGCGAAGAAGTTCTTCGAGCGCTCGGCGTCGCGCGGCTTGGCCCCGACCTCCTTGGTGGACTCGAGGGTGAGCGAGGTCATCGGCACCGGGTACACGCGGAACGCCTCGAGTGTGCCGTCGTCGAGGGGGTTGGTCGCGTACCCCGCCTTCTCGAGGTTGCGCTCCTCGAACGAGTCGACGTTGGCGATGATCGATGCCCCCGACGGGACGTCGCCGAGGTTCGCCTTGAGCGCCGCCGGGTTCATGGCGACGAGCAGGTTGGGGACGTCCCCGGGCGTGAGGATGTCGAAGTCGGCGAAGTGCACCTGGAACGAGGAGACGCCGGCGATCGTGCCCGCCGGAGCCCGGATCTCCGCCGGGAAGTCGGGCAGGGTGGCGAGGTCGTTGCCGAAGACGGCGCTGACGTCGGTGATCCGGTCCCCCACCAGCTGCATGCCGTCGCCGGAGTCGCCGGCGAAGCGGATCACCACCCGGTCGAGCGTCTCCGGGCGTCTCGTCGAAGGGGCCTCAGCAGTCACGCGACCTCAAACTTCCGGCGCCGGGCATCGTTGATCGGCGCGGTTCCAATCATACTTTCGGGCTGTCGTTCGCTCCGACCGGGCGGGGCCGGCCTTCCGCGCCCCGCCTATGCTCGAACGGCCGGATCGCCCATCGGAAGAGGCAGCGCCATGACGCTCGGCTACGACAAGAAGCTGTTCATCCTCGCCTTCGACCACCGCGGGTCGTTCCAGAAGAAGATGTTCGGCATCGCCGGCGACCCGTCGGCGGCCGAGACCGCCAAGATCGTCGACGCCAAGTCGGTCATCTTCGACGGGTTCACCCGCGCCCTGTCGGAGGGCGCGCCCGCCGACGCCGCCGGCATCCTGGTCGACGAGCAGTTCGGGGCCGAGGTCGCCCGGAAGGCCCGCGCCAACGGGTGGATCGCGGCCATGCCGGTGGAGAAGAGCGGGTTGGACTACTTCGACTTCGAGTACGGCGACGAGTTCGGCAAGCACATCGAGGAGTTCGATCCGTCGTTCGCCAAGATCCTCCTGCGCTACAACCCCGAGGGGGACGCCGAGCTCAACCGCCGCTCGGTCGAGGGGCTCAAGCGCCTCTCGGACTGGCTGCACGATCACGACCGCAAGTTCCTCCTCGAGCTACTCGTCCCGGCCGAGCCCGCTCAGCTCGAGGCGGTCGGCGGCAGCGACGAGCGCTACGACTTGGAGGTCCGGCCCGGCCTCATGCGGACCACGATGGAGCAGCTGCAGGGCGCGGGCATCGAGCCCGACATCTGGAAGATCGAGGGCATCGACGAGCGCGGGGACTGCCAGACGATCGCCGCCCAGGCGAAGGCCGGCGGGCGCGACGGCGTCGGGTGCGTCGTCCTCGGCCGGGGCGCCGACACCGAGAAGGTGGAGCACTGGCTCCGCCAGGGCGCGGGCGTCGACGGCTACCTCGGGTTCGCCATCGGTCGCACCATCTGGTGGGACCAGCTCAAGGGCTACCTCGACGGGACCCTGTCCCGTGACGACGCCGCGGCTCAGATCGCGGAGAAGTACCGCCGGGCCGTCGACGTCTACAACGGCGCCGCTTAACTACTTCGACCTGAAATAGGGCGCGTCGGTCGCTGAGGGCAGTCGTCAAGGGGCGAGCGACTACTTGTGGCGCTCGGTCATGGGATGAGGCCGGCGAT
>JBQTGU010000045.1:0-4617 GCA_052390575.1 Actinomycetota bacterium
GGAGACACGGTGCTCCACTTCGTCCAGCCGGGACGCGCCGGCCCGCTCGAAGCGCGAGCACGCCTCATTGGACGAAACGGCGCTGCGGTCATGCGAATCGACGTCTACGACCGCGGTGCCGACGACCGTCGTACGGCAACGGCCACCACCCGGAACGGTTAGCGCTGGTCGAAGGCCACCTTGATCGCCCCGGTGCGGTCCTGGGTAGCGATCGTGGCGAAGGCGTCGCGCCAGTCGTCGAGCTCGAACATGTGGGTGAGCATCCCGGTGAGGTCGATGCGGCCGTCGGCGACGAGATCGAGGTAGTGCTGGATGCCGTGCTGGCGGACGCCGTCCACTTCCTCGAAGCCGAAGGCGTTCGAACCCACCATCGACAGCTCCTTGAAGTACAGCGGCGTGTCCTCCCACAGGGTTGGGCCGTGCACGCCCGCCTTCACCAGCGTCCCCCGCGCCTTGAGCACCCGGCTGCCGACCTCGAAGGTCTCTTTCTTCCCGATGGTGTCGTAGACGACGTCGATGGCGCCCGGGAACGCCATCGGGAGGCCGTCGGCCTTGGTGAGCTGCCCGCCTGACCACGCCGCTGCCTCTTCGATCACCTGCTTGGCCGGCTCATGGCCGATCACGGTCGCGCCCAGCTTTCGTGCCATCTCCGCCTGGGCCTCGAAGCGCGCCACCACCAGCACCTCGACGTCGGGGTAGAGCGCGTGCAGGATCGCGTTGGCGCACGTCCCGAGTGCTCCGGCGCCGTACACCATGACCTTCCCGCCCGACGGCGGTGGGTGACGGGTGATCGAGTGCAGCGACACCGCGAACGGGTCGGCGAACACCGCCAGCTCGTCGGGGATCGAGTCCGGTACTTTGAACAGCATCGTGTCGTGCGCCGGCATCAACGTCGCGTAGCCGCCGCTCGCATCGCGCGACGTGCCGGTGTGGATGCCGGGCGCGATCGGGGGCACGCCGAACGACCAGCACAGGCTCAGGTCACCGACCCGGCACGCGGGGCAGATCGGGTCGACGCCCCGCGGCTCGCACGACAGCCACGGGTTGAGCACGACCCGGTCACCAACCTCGAGGCCCTCGGCCTCGGGTCCGAGCGCGACCACGTCGGCGACGACCTCGTGGCCCATCACCTGCGGCAGCGAGAAGAACCCGACCATCGGGTTGTCGGGCGACGCCACCGCCTCGCCCCAGTCCATGAACACCTGCTTCGAGTCGGAGCCGCAGATGCCGGTGAGGCGGGGCTTCGTCACGACCCAGTCGGGGAGCAGGAAGCCGGGATCGTCCATTTCGACCAGCTTCATGGGCGCGTCGGCCAGCCCCTTCAGTAACGGGTTGTCCTCTTCGGGCTCGGGTTGCGGGTCGGGCGCGACGCCGTACTGCAGTGCCTTCATACGAGGGCGAGGCTACCGTTGCCGCCTCGCACCCGCCGACGAAGGGACCGCCTGTGCGAAAACTCCTGGGCGCCGCCGCCGCCGTATGCGCGGCCCTGCTGATCGCGGCGCCGGCAAGCGCCGGCGACGCGGAAGAGGACCAGGCAATCGCCGACGACGTCGTCGCGGCGGTCGCCGGCCTCGTGCCCGACGGATGGGTAGAGGATCCGGAAGCCGGCGATGTGGACAACGAGGGGGGTCCCCCGGAATGCGAGGACCAGCAGGCGACCGTCGATGAGGCGAAGGAAGGGGCGTACGCCGCGGCCGCGTACCAGGACCCCGCGGACGAGATCGGCCTCACCGAGGCGGGTGCTCAGGTCTTCGTCTTCCCGAAGGCGAAGCAGGCCAAGCGGTTCGTCCGGACGCTGACTTCTGACGCGGGGGCTGCATGCGCAGAGGCGGGTGCCGCGCTCATCGATCCGGATGCCAGCATCGAAGAGCTCGAGCTCAACAGCGCGTCCGGGTTCGAGGTCGTCGCACAGAGCAACGACTTCGTGTTCGTGATCGACCAGCTGCAGACCAGGGAGGGCCGGGCGGTGGCGTTGATCAGCGGCGTCAGCCCCGACGCGCCGCTCCCGTTCATCGAGGACTTCGTCATCGGGATCGAGGAGGCCCTCGCCGAGGCGGTATAGATGACGCGCCGGCTGCTCCTGACTGTCACCGCCGCGGTGTGCGCCGCCCTGCTCATCGCCGCCCCGCTCGCCGCCGACGAGGAGGAGGACCAGGCGATCGCCGATGAGGTGGCAGCCGTGACCGCCGATCTCGTCCCCGGCGAATGGGAAGAGATTGCGATCGGCGAGGGGGAGCTCGAGGGCCTGCCCGCGTGCGACGACCTTGGCGCCAGCGTCGATGAAGCCAAGGAGGGGCCGTTCGCCGAGGTCGCCTACCTCGATGCCGCCGACGAGTTCGGTTTCCCCCGGGCCGAATCGGCCGTCTACGTCTTCGGGAAGGCGAAGGCGGCCAAGCGCTTCGCCAAGGCACTGGTCTCGGACGACGCCCTCGACTGCCTCGAAGGGTCCGCCGGGCTCTTCGCCAGCGGCAGCGTCGAGGGCGAGGAGCTCGAGCTCAACAACGCCGCCGGGTTCCGCCTCACGGTCGAGGGCCAGCGCGACGTGTTCGTCCTCGATTTTCTGCGGGTGCGGGTCGGACGAGGCGTCGTCACGGTCAACACGGCCAGCCGGGACGAGCCGCTCCCGTTCGTCGAGGACCTCATGATCGCTCTCGAAGAAGCGCTCGTCGTGGCGGTGTAGATGACACGCAGGCTGCTCATGCCGCTCGTCCTCGGCGCGGCGACACTCGTGTTCGCCGCGCCGCCAGTGGCGGCCGGCGGTGACGAGGAAGACGAGGCGATCGCCGAGGAAGCGTTGCCGACGCTCGACGACCTTCCGGCGGGTTGGGAAGAGGATCCCGAGGACGAGGACACCGAGCAGAGCGGCCTGCCCGAGTGCGAGGGCATCGACGCCGCGAACAAGTCGGCCGTGAAGCAGCCCAACGCCGAGTCGCCGAACTTCCTCGACGGAGCGAACCCGACCGCGCAGGTCGAGGCGCGCGTCTTCGTGTTCTCGAGCGCCAAGGGCGCCAAGAAGTACTTCAAGGCCTGGAACGCCGACGCGGCCGAGGACTGCCTGATCGCCCTCGGCCTGTCCGTCGCCGAGGAGCAGGAGGCAGACGCCGACGTCGCGGTCGAGACGCTGGGTCTCGAGGGCATCGGCGACGACGTGGTGGGCCGCAGCCTGATCCTCGAGGTCGCCGGCGAGGGCGCGGTCTACCTCGACTTCTTCGTGGCCCGGGTGGGGCGGGCGGTCGTGGGGCTGGGGACGCAGGACATCGGTGGATCGCTGCCGGAAGGGCTCGACCTGATCGAACTGAGCGCCGACCGGCTCGAGGAGGAGTTGTGAGCGAAGACCTCGCCTGGATGGAAGCGACCGCGCAGGCGGAACTGGTCCGGAAGGGCGAGGTGACGCCGCGCGAGCTGCTCGAGGGCGCGATCGCCCGCATCGACAAGCTCAACCCCGAGCTCAACGCGGTCATCCACCGCCTCGACGAGAAGGCGGAGGCCGCCATCGCCGCCGGGCTCCCGGACGGGCCGTTCACCGGCGTGCCGTTCCTCGTGAAGGACGGCGTCTGCCACACCGCCGGCGACCCGTTCCACTGCGGCATGCAGGTGCTGAAGGACGCAGGCTGGACCGAGTCGGAGGACAGCGTGCTGGCGCAGCGCTACCGCGCCGCCGGCTTCGTGATCTGCGGCAAGACCAACCTGCCCGAGCTCGCCACCAGCGTGACGACCGAACCGGTCGCGTACGGCGCGACCAAGAACCCGTGGGACACCACCCGGTCGCCGGGTGGATCGAGCGGCGGCGCGGCCGCGGCGGTGGCGTCGGGCATGGTCGCGGTCGCCCACGGCAACGACATGGGGGGTTCGATCCGGTTCCCGAGCAGCGCCTGCGGGCTCGTCGGGCTCAAGCCGAGCCGGGCGCGCACGACCCTGGCGCCGAACCTCGGCGAGTACTGGGGACCGTTGACCCACGAGCACGTGCTCACCGGCAGCGTGCGCGACAGCGCGGGTGTGCTCGACGCCGCGCACGGGCCGGCGCCCGGCGACCCGTACACCGCCCCGCCGCCCGTCCGGCCCTACGCCGAGGAGGTGGGCGCCGACCCGGGAAGGCTTCGCATCGGGCTCCGGACCCGCGGCGCCAGCGGCGGCGACGAGTCGCATCCCGATTGCGTCGCGGCGGTGCAGAGCACGGCGAAGTTGCTCGAGTCGCTCGGGCACGAGGTCGCGCCGGCCACGGTCGACGGCCTCGACGACCCGTCGCAGAACGCGGCGTTCCCGATCGTGTACGCGGCGACGATCGAGCGTGACCGCGACCGCTGGAGCGCCCGCCTCGGCCGGACCATCGCGCCCGACGAGCTGGAACCAGTCAACGCGCTGGCCTGTGAGATGGCGGCCGGACTGACCGCCGCCCAATACGTCGGCGCGATCGACGACTTCCACGCATGGACCCGCGGCGTCGCGGCCTGGTGGGCCGAGGGCAACGACGTCCTCGTCACACCGACCATCTCCGAGCCGCCCGTCCCGCTGGGCGAGTTGAGCGCCGGCGCACCCGATCAGCTCGCGGCGATGATCCGGATGGGCGAGCTGACGACTTTCACCGGGCCATTCAACGTTACGGGCCAGCCGGCGATC
>JBQTGU010000046.1:0-1705 GCA_052390575.1 Actinomycetota bacterium
CTCGACCCACCGGATCGAGCCGGACAAGGGTTACTGGCGCAACCAACGAAGAGACCCCGGCCGATGGCCGAGGTCCCGGGCGACCGAGTGACACAGGTGTCGCCGATGTCGCGACTCATGTGTCGCCGATGTCGCGACTCATGACAGTGGCGCGCCCCCCTGTTTTATCTGGGTGGGATTCCGCGGCCTGTGGGCGGTCGCAAGGCTCGGTGTCGCACATGTCCCGGCTCATGCCGATCAATCGGGCCCGTCGCCCGAGACCCGGCGCGGGAGCTCGATGATCTTCGCCCGCTCGGTGGCATCGCGGGCCGCGCGGGCCTTTGCCTTGCCCGCCTTCGAGCGGGCCGCTGCCTCCGCTCGGTAGCAGTCGGGGCAGCCGCTTCCCGAGAGGGTCCGCTGGTACACCATGGTCGACCACTCGTGCCCGACCGGGCAGTGCCACCAGACCTCGCGGGCCGACGCTCGGGTCACCTGGTCGGGGCGGAGCACGTTGCGCTCGGGATGCCACTCGGCGGCCAGCCACGGGTAGAAGGCGGCGAGCGATTCGGCCGGGTGGACGCGGATACCCATGTGGAATGGGCAACCCGACCCGTGGTACGTCCGGTCGGACACCCGCGTCTCCCAGACGTGGGCCGGTTCGAGCAGGCAGCGCCAGGCGACCCGCTCGCGACTGCCCGCGGCGAGGGTCGCCGGATCGAGCCCGGCGTTGCCATCCCACGCCCACTCGGCGAGGAGGTCGGGGTAGTCGGCGAGACGGCGGCCGGCGACCGAAGCCGTCGGGCGTCGCTGCGCCCGCTTCGGTCGTCCCGACGGCGGGACCGGCAGGTCCAGGCGGGTGCGCAGGTCGACCTCGGTCGCATAGCGCTCGGCGAGCCGCTCCTTCACCCACTCGATGTGGTCGGCCCGGGCCTGCGCCCGCCAGCGCCGGTCGGCCTCGCGGACGAGCCGCGGCAGGGACGGCTCGACGCGGTCGTGGAACGTCCGCCACCAGCTCACCGGGCGGGTCCGTCCGGCGACGGTCTCGGTCCCGAGGTCGGGCGCGCCGGCCGGATCGTGCGAGCGGTTGCCGGTCGCGGCGAACGCCGCCCGGACGAGAGCCCCATAGCGGGCCTCGCGGGCGTCGCCCCGGGCGCGCAGGGTGATGAGCCCCAGGACGAGATCGAGTCGGCGGGCGTTCTGCCACCGCCCGGCGCGCCGCCGCAGGGGCGCCAGCCACTCGCCGATGGCGCCCTCGAGAGCGCCGGTCGAGAGCGGGACGGGACCGAGACGCTCGCGCAGGAGCCAGCCGCGCCGGACGAGCGGCTTCGTTGGTCGCGATCCAGCCGCGCAGGGCGAGCCGGTCGGGCGGGACGTGGCGCTCGACGAGCGCCGTGAAGGCGTCCCACTCGCGCTCGCCACGTAACGCACCGAGGGCCGCCTCGTGGAGCGGATGCGGGCCATAGCGGCGGACCCGCTCGCCGGTCCACGGCAGCGCCCGGCGGGTCGCGACAGGCGCCTCGAGGCGGAGCCGCTCGGGAACCCCGTCGGCGACCAGCCGCTCGCGGATCCGGGCGGCGAGGTGATGGCGCGAGGAGACGCCCAGGGCGTCGGGCCAGGTCTCCCGGACCGCCCGGGCGATCGCGGCGTCGAGGTCGGCGACGACCACCTCCGGCGCCCCGCCGAGCCGGCCGAAGAACAGCCGCCACGAATCGGCATCCTTGGCTCC
>JBQTGU010000047.1:0-44706 GCA_052390575.1 Actinomycetota bacterium
GTTCTAACTTTCTGGGTCGCGCTCGCGGCCCGCGCGGCACCCGCACCCACCCGGCGGTCCGGGGGCCCCGGCACCCCCCCCCCAGCCCGCCGCGGGCAAGTACAAGAACCCCACCCCGCCCCCCCCCGCCCCCCCCCCCGCGACCCAGAAAGTTAGAACAGCGCGGCGCTGCGGAGGCGGCGCTCGAGGTGGTACTCGAGCGCGCCCACGCCGAGCCGCTCGACCTCGAGCACGACCTCTCCGTTCCCGGGATGGTCGGCCAGCGCGCCCCCCAACGCGCCGCCGAGGATGCGCCGCAGGAGCGCCAGTGCCGCCGGCCGCACCCGCCGCCCCCCGAAGCGGGCGCACGCCTCGCACATCACGCCGCCCTCGCCGAAGTCGAAGCCGGGGAACGGCCCCTCGGCACCGCAGCGGGCGCACCCGTCGAGGATCGGGTGGAAGCCTTCGAGGCTCAGCAGCTTCCAGAAGAACGCCGGCGCCACCAGCGGTGACGGGTTGGTGGCGAGCGTGCGGAGCCCGCCGACCAGCATCCGGTACAACGGCTGGTTGCGCTCGCGCTCCTGGGCCACCGAGTCGGACGCCTCCAGCATCGACACCGCGTGGGTGAGCGAGCCGTAGTGCTCGCGCAGCGGCCGGAAGGCGTCGATGGTCTCGACCTGGGTCACCACGTCGAGCTCCCGGCCCCGGTAGCACTGGAGAGCGACGTGGCTGGTGGGCTCGAGGCGGGCGCCGAAGCGGCTGCCGGGCCGGCGGATGCCCTTGGCGACGGCCCGGACCTTCCCGTTGCCCTGGGTGAGGATGCTGACGATCCGGTCGGCCTCGCCCAGCTTGATGGTGCGCAGCACCACCCCCTTGTCCCGATACAAGGCCATCCTTATGGCCTCGCTCGCTGCGGGCCGGGATACCCGGCCCGCAGGCGCTCGCTCGGACGCCAAGTCAGACGCGGGCAGGTTGGCCGTGCCGCTTCCACTCACCGCAGTGTAACTACAACGATGTAGTCCCGCCCGGAGAGAGGTCCTTAGGGTGTCTCGGGAGCGTGCCGATCCTTGCGGGGATGGCCACGCCCGGGACGGCGGTGGCGTCGGCCGGGATCCCCGCGATCCCGCGACCGGCGCGGATGGCGAGGGGGCGGCGGCGCTTCGCCCTCGCAACGGCCGCGGCTGCGGCCGGCATCGTCGCGTTCGCGTTCTGGTGCTCCACCTCGCCCGACTCCGAGCCGTCGGCCATCGCCGGGGTCGGGGTGGCCGACATCGTCACCACCACCGCCGCGCTCGTCGCGGCGGGCGCGTGCGTGACCCGGGCCCGGGGCGAGACCCAGCGCAACCGAATCGGCTGGACCCTCCTGGCCGGGGCGACGCTGGCGTGGGGGCTGGGGAACGCCATCTGGATGCTGTACGAACCGGTCACGGGGGAGGCGCCTCGCTTCCCGTCGGTGGCCGACGCCACCTACTTCCTCGCGCCGGCGCTGGCGCTGGCGGCCGTGATGCTGTTCCCCACGACACCGGCGGGAGTCCTCCCCCGCCCCCGCAGCATCGTGGACGGTCTCCTCATCGCCGGCAGCCTGCTGTTCGCGAGTTGGGCGCTCGTCATCGGCCCGGTAATCGACGCAACGCCCACCTTCCCCGCCACCGCGTTCGCGATCGCCGTCGCCGACGTCGTGCTGGGCACGACCGTCCTGATTGTCGCCAGCCGAGCGACCCGGGGCGGCCGGGTGCCGCTGGCGATCCTCACCCCCGCGCTGCTCGCGCTGGCCGTCGCCGACAGCTGCTTCGCCTCGGTCCGGGCGCGGGGTGACGCCGGTGTCGTCGACTTGGTGCACGTCGCCGGGCTCACCGGCTTCCTGCTGCTCGCGTTGGCCGCCATCCGCCCGGCGCCGCTGCGGGCTTCCGAGGACCCCGACCGCCGACATCCGGGCGTAGCGCTGCTCCCGTACGCGCCGTTGCCGCTCGCGGTGGCCGTGGCGGGGTACCAGCAGATCACAACGGGCGGGCTCGAGGGGTTCCTGGTCTGGAACGGGGTGGCCATCGGCGTGCTGCTGGCGGCGCGCCAGATGATCACGCTGCTCGAGAACACGTCCCTCGCCCGTGACTTCGAGGCCAAGGTCGCCGCCCGCACGGTCGAGGTCGAGGAGAAGGCGGCGGCGCTGCGCGCCGGCGAGGAGCGGACGCGCCTCATCCTCGAGACCGCCAACGACGCGTTCATCGGGATGGACGCCGACGGGCGGGTCATCGCCTGGAACCGCTGCGCCGAGCAAACCTTCGGCTGGCCGGCGCGGGAGGTCATGGGCCGGCAGCTCGCCGACTCGATCATCCCGCCACGCGACCGTCAGGCCCACCAGCGCGGCCTCCAGCGGTTCCTCGCAACCGGCGAGAGCACGATCCTGAACCGGCCGGTGGAGCTCACCGCAGTCGACCGCGAGGGACGTGAGTTCCCGATCGAGCTGACCATCTGGTCGATTCGGGTCGGGAGGACCCGCACGTTCAACGCCTTCGTGCGCGACATCAGCGAGCGCAAGGAGTTCGAGGAGCAGCTCTCCCACCAGGCGCTGCACGACCCCTTGACCGGCCTGCCCAACCGGACCCTCTTCCACGACCGCCTTGCCCACTCACTCCTCCGCGCCGAGCGCCATCCGGAGCAGCCGGTCTCGGTGCTGTTCCTCGACCTCGACGCGTTCAAGACCGTCAACGACAGCCTCGGCCATAGCACGGGCGACGAGCTGCTCCAGGCGGTGGGCCAGCGGCTGCGCGCCGCGATGCGCGCCGACGACACCGTCGCCCGTCTGGGCGGCGACGAGTTCGCCATCCTCCTCGACGGGACCGAGCCGATCGACGAGCAGCTCGTCGCCCGGCGCATCAAGGCGTCACTCGACGCCCCGTTCGTGATGCAGGGCAAGGAGGTGTTCGTCCGCGCCAGCGTCGGCATCGCTACCAGCACGGGGGCGGAACAGGCCGATGACCTGGTTCGCAACGCCGACGTCGCGATGTACCAGGCCAAGAGCGCCGGCCGATCCGGCTACGAGGTGTTCGAAGACCGCATGCACACCGCGATGGTCGAGCGACTGGAGCTCGAGGCCGACCTGCGGCGCGCCCTCGACAACGAGGAGCTCGTGCTGCATTACCAACCGGTGATCGCGCTCGAGAGCAACCGGATCACCGGCGTCGAGACGCTGGTGCGCTGGCAGCATCCCCGCCGCGGTCTGGTGTTCCCGGGCGAGTTCATCCCCACCGCCGAGGAGACCGGCCTCATCGTCCCGATGGGCCGTTGGATCCTGGAGCACGCCTGCCGCCAGGCGCGCTCGTGGCACGAAGGCCGACCGGGCGAGCAGCCGCTCAGCCTCACCGTGAACCTCTCGGCGCGCCAGGTCCAGGACCCCGACGTGGTCGCCGATGTCGAGGCGATCCTGTCGAGCACCGGCATCGACCCTCAGCACGTGGTCCTCGAGCTCACCGAGAGCGTCCTCATGGAAGACACCGAGCAGACGATCGTGCGGCTGACCGAGCTCAAGGAGCTCGGGGTACGGCTCGCCATCGATGACTTCGGCACCGGCTACTCGTCGCTGAGCTACCTGCACCGGTTCCCGATCGACGTCCTGAAGATCGACCAGTCGTTCGTGCGCAACATCCCGAGCGGTGCCGAGGAGATGGCGCTCATGCGCACCATCGTGAAGCTGGGCGAGACGTTCGCGCTGGCGACGGTGGCGGAGGGCATCGAGCGGCTCGAACAGCTGGACGAGCTCCGGGAGATGGGCTGCCAGTTCGGCCAGGGCTTCTACTTCTCCAAGGCGGTGCCGGCGGCGTCGCTCGACGCCATGTTGGGCGAGCCCGCACCGGCGCCGGCACAAGCCCAGCCGGCCTGACGCCTACTCGCTCCTCCTCGCTACTGTTCGACGCCGCCGAACCGGCGCTCCCGCCGCTGGTACTCGCGGATGGCGTCGTACAGGTGCTCCCGACGGAAGTCGGGCCAGAGGACGTCGGTGAACACCAGCTCGGCGTAGGCGAGCTCCCACAGCAGGTAGTTGGAGATCCGGAACTCACCCGACGTGCGCACGAGCAGGTCGGGATCGGGCATGTCGGGGGCGTACAGATGGCGGGAGATGGTCTTGTCGTTGATCTTGTCGGGATCGAGGCGACGGGCCCGGGCCTCGCGGGCAATCGACCGGGCGGCGTCCACGAGCTCGGCCCGCCCGCCGTAGTTGAACGCGAACGTCAGCGTCATGCGCCGGTTGCGTTCCGTCATCGCCTCGGTCTCGTCGATGCGGCGCCGGACTCGGCCGGGGACGCGTCCGCCGCGGCGTCCGATGAACCGGACGCGCACCCCGAGCTCGTCGAGCTCCTCCCGTCGCTTCAGCAGCAGGCCCTCGTTGAAGTTCATGATGAAGCGCACCTCGGCGACCGGCCGCCGCCAGTTCTCGGTCGAGAACGCGAACACCGTCATCCACCGCAACCCGATGTCGAGGGCGCCGTGAACCGTGTCGAACAACGCCTCTTCGCCGGCGGCGTGCCCCTCGGTGCGCTTGAGGCCCTGACGCTTCGCCCACCGACCGTTGCCGTCCATCACGATGGCCACGTGGCGGGGGATGCGCCCCGGGTCGAGCGGTTCCTCGGTCACGCCAGGGAAGCTATCGGTATTGCCCGCCGATAGGCTCCCGCGCCGTGCGCTGGACGGCGGTGGTGAACCCGAGCGCGGGTCGCGGCCGAACTCGCAAGCTGTTGCCGCGTCTCACCGAGGCATTCGAGCGCGCCGACGCCGACATCGAGGTCAAGGTCTCGAGCGACTTCGACGACGCCCGCGCGACCGCCCGCCGTGCCCTCGACGCCGGGCACGGCGTGGTGGCGTGCGGGGGTGACGGAACGGTGAGCGAGCTCGCCGGCCTCGCCGCCGAGGCCGGCGGTGTGCTCGCCATGGTGCCGACCGGCGCGGGGAACGACTTCGCCCGCCACCTCGGGCTCGACCATCGCCGCCCGCTCGACGCGGTGCGGCTGCTCGAGACCGGCCGCCTCGGCACGGTCGACCTGGGCCGGGCCGACGCGAGTGGGTCCAAGGCGTGGTTCGCGTCGGTGGCGAACACCGGCTTCGACTCCGAGGCCAACCGCTGGGCCAACGGCGTGCGCTGGGCCGGCGGTACGACCCTCTACGTGCTCGCGGTGCTCCGGACACTGGTGACCTACCACCCACACCGGTTTCGCTTGACCGTCGACGGCGCGACCCGGGACGTGGAGGCATGGCTCCTCGCGGTCGGGAACGCCCGCGGCTACGCGGGCGGGATGAAGATCACGCCCGGCGCCGAGCTCGACGACGGTCAGCTCGACGTGTGCGTGGTCGGCCCGGTGTCTCGCCTGGGCTTCCTCCGCAGCTTCCCACGGGTGTTCCGGGGCACCCACGTCTCGCACTGGGCGGTCGACATGCTGCGGGGTCGTGAGGTCAGCATCGAGTCGCTCGACTCGAGCGTGCCGATGGAGCTGTACGGGAGCGGCGAGCGCATCGGCCCGTTGCCCGCCCGCCTCGAGGCGGTGCCGGCGGCGGTGCGGGTGATGGTGCCGGAGACCGCGCCGGTCCCCCGCGCCGCAGCCGCGCCGTGAGTTAGGGCGCCGCGGTCGTCGTCGGGGCGCCGCCCTCGGGCGGGGGTGCTCCCGCCCCCGGCGGCGGCGGGGTGACGATCAGCGCCGCCTCCATCCCGGCGGCGCGGTGGCCGGGGATGTTGCAGTAGATCGTGTACTCGCCTTCCTCGATCTCGACCTTGCCCTTCTTGGGCCCGCCGGGCACGGCCAGCTGGAAACCGGCGAACTCCTCCTCGTCGAAGAGCAGAGTGTGGGATCCACCCTTGTCGACGTAGGTGATCTCGAGGATCCCGCCGGCCACCGTGAACTCGTCCGCCTGGAACTTGAGGCTCGGCAGCGCGTCGACCTCGAGGAAGGAGGCGGGCGGGCCCTCGGGCTGCTGGTACCCCGCGCCTTCGCCCTCGCCGTGCTCCTCGCTGGGCCCGAGCGTGATCAGGCCGGCGGACACGACCAGCACCATCATCAGCGCGAGCGTCATCGTCAGCGTGGACGAGCGCAGCCGGGGGCTGGCCGAGATGACGGTGGCACCGACGAGGATCGCGAGCGTGACGAGCACCCCGGTCACGACCGAGCCGGCACCGTTCCCGCCGGCGAGGAACACCCGGGAGAGGTTGAGCACGTACAACGCCACCGCGGCGATGGCCAGCAGCGGCAACAGGAGCGGAAGGAGCAGCCGGTCGCGCACCGGATCGGGCAACGCCGGACCGGCCTCGAGCGCGGGCGGGGGCACCGCCGGTGGCTCCCCGCCGTCGCCGGCCGCCGGCGTGTCGGGCTGATCCGTCTCGGGCTCGTCCGCGTCCGCGGCGGCTTCGTCCTTGGCCTCGAGCTCGTCCTCTTTCGTGCTCACTTTTTGGTCTCGCTCGCTGCGGGCCGGGCCATCCAGAAAAGGACTGGCCGGCCCGCGGTCGCTCGCTCGACGCCAAATCCCGCGTCGATTCGTTGATCGTGCCCTCTCACGGTGTTGTGGGCTCCATCTCGCTCATGCGGGTGACTTCGCGGTCGAGATGCTGCCAGCTGCGGCGGGCGGCGTTGCCGCGCTCCTCGTCGGCGGCCCAGCGGAAGAAGATCACCGCGATCAGGAGCCAGAGCAGCAGCCCGGCGCCGATCTTCATGATCAGCCCGGCGAGGCGCTGGTCGTCGAGGGTGGAGAGCCCCCAGAGCTGGGGCACGTCCTCGTAGAACTTGTAGAGCGGCGCGCTGCCGAACGTCAGGAACGACGCCGGCACGGTCGGCACCACCGACTGGAGGAACAGGAAGATCATCCGACCCGGCGGGGACAGCCGCGGGATCTCGGGCAGCGGGCTCAGCACCGGCAGCCACACGATCAGCGCCGACACGAAGATGAGCGCGTGCACGAAGAAGTGGGCCGGCTCGGAGCGCAGGCCGGCGTCGACGATCGCGGGCCAGTGCGTGAGCACGAGCACCACGTTGAACACGACGAGCGCGGGGAAGAACCGCGCCAGCGTCCGCACCAGCCGGAAGAGCGCGGGTGGTCGGAGCATCGCCCGGAGGAGCCAGCCGGGGGTGCCCAGCAGCAGTAGCGGCGCCGCCACCATCGACAGCAGCAGGTGCTGGACCATGTGCACGCTGTAGTTGAAGCCCTCGGCGACGTCGTGAACGGGCCAGTCGGCCGCGACCCAGACCGCGACGACGCCGAGGAACCAGCAGGTCACCTGGAACGGAGTGGCCGCTCGCTGCCCGGGTGGCGCATGACGCCGGCCCAGCCTCCAGACGACGAGCGCGTATCCGACGGCGAGGACCGCGACGAGCAGCCACACGTCGGGATGCGCGTGCCAGCCGGGAGTGTGGGCGTGGCCGGCGTGGGCGATCACGGCGTCACTCGAACACGTGCAGCGTCAGCAGCACGATCATGTACAACGTGATCGCGGCGACGGCGCCGAGGACGAAGAACCGGCGGAAGATCGGCTGGTCGGTCTTGAGGTGCATGTACCACGCCGCCACCATCGAGAACTTCAACAGGCCGAACAGCAGCAGCAGGACGATGATGACTTCGCTGGCCAGCACTTCGTCGAGATAGGAGGTCCACACCTCGGCCGCGGTCACGATCACGAGGACCACCGCGATCATCACGTACCTGAACGGCGACGGGTGCGGATGTTCCTCGCCGGGGAGCAGGCCGGGCGCGGGCTCGGTCACACCGGCGGGAAGGTGCTCCTCCGCCGCCTGCTCGAGCTCGCGTACGGGGTTCTCGGCCACGGTCGCTACTTCGGGATCAGGTAGACGACGGTGAAGATGACGATCCAGACGACGTCGACGAAGTGCCAGTACAGGCCGGCGACCTCGACCTTCTCGGCGTCGGCGCTCGTGAGCCGGCCCTGCGACGCCAGCCCCCATAGCGACAGCAGCCAGATGATCCCGCCGGTGACGTGGGCTCCGTGGAGCCCGGTCAGCACGAAGAAGCTCGACCCGAACAGGTTGGTGCTGAGCTTGAGGCCCTCCCGGTAGAACTCGGTGAACTCGAACACCTGACCGCCGATGAACGTCGCGCCGAACAGCGCGGTCGCCATCAGCCAGACGCGCAGCCGGCGGTAGTCGCCCCGTTGGATCGCGGCCAGCGCCAGCACCATCGTGAGGCTGCTCATCAGGAGGATGAACGAGGTCACCGACGTGAACGGGATGTTGTAGACGTCCTCGGGGAACGGCCCCTCCTCGCTCCGGCCCCGGTACAGCAGGTACGTCGAGATGAACGCGCCGAAGAAGAGGCAGTCCGACGACAGGAACAGCCACATCGCCAGCTTGGTGTTGGTGACGCCGGTCGCAGTCGCGTGGGGATCGTGCGGTTGGTGGCCGTGCAGCGGCGTGGGCGTCGTAGCGGTCGTGACTTGATCGATCGCCATTACGGGTGCTCCGGCTCGGTCGGGGGCTCGATGGCCCAGGCGTACATGCCGAAGAGCAGCACGACCGCGCCCAGGGGGACGAACCAGAAGTTCTTGAAGACCGCGCCGTACCCGAGGATGGGGAGGCCCAGGGCCAGGATCATCGGGAAGTACGACGGCGACGGCATGTGGATGCCGTGGCCGTCGCCGTGTCCGTCACCGTGCTCCGGCGCCCCGCCTTCGCCGCCGGCGTGCTCGGTGGTGGCGACGGCGCCGCCCTTGGGCAACCGCACCAGCCGGCCTTCGTCGTCCTCGGTGTACTTGCGGTGCCAGAAGTCGTCCCGGCCCTCGACCTCGGGGATGTCGGCGAAGTTGTACTCGGGCGGCGGCGACGGGATCGACCACTCGAGCGTGCGCCCGTCCCAGGGGTCTTCGCCGGCGGGCTTCCCGACTCTCCGGCTCACGAACAGGTTGACGAGGAAGACGAGCATCGAGAACGCGATGACGAACGACCCGATCGTCTCGAGCAGGTTGAGGAAGTCCCAGCCCAAGCCGTCGTCGTAGCGGTAGGTGCGCCGAGGCATGCCCTGGAGCCCGACGATGTGCATCGGGAAGAACGTGAGGTTGAACCCGATCAGCATCGTCCAGAAGTTGAACTTGCCCAGGCGCTCGCTCATGAGGCGGCCGGTGAGCTTGGGGTACCAGTAGTAGAAGCCCCCGAAGATCCCGAACACCAGCCCGCCGAAGAGCACGTAGTGGAAGTGGGCGACGACGAAGTAGGTGTCGGTCTGTTGGGTGTCGGCGGGGACCACGGAGTGGAGCACTCCCGACAGGCCGCCCAGGGTGAACATGGCGATGAACCCCAGCGCGAACAGCATCGCGGTCGTCAACCGCACCGACCCGCGCCAGACCGTCGCGAGCCAGTTGAAGATCTTCACCCCGGTCGGGACGCCGATGAGCATGGTCGACAGCGCGAACGCCGAGATCGCCACCGGGCCCAGGCCGGTGGCGAACATGTGGTGCGCCCACACTCCCCATCCCAGGAAGCCGATGGCGATGCCCGAGAACACCACCACGGGGTAGCCGAACAGCGGCTTGCGGGAGAACACCGGCAGGATCTCGGACACGATGCCCATGCCCGGCAGGATGAGGATGTAGACCTCGGGGTGGCCGAACAGCCAGAACAGGTGCTGGTAGAGCAGCGGGTCGCCGCCATTGGCGGCGACGAAGAAGTTCGTGCCCCAGTTGCGGTCGAAGTACACCATGATCAGCGCCGCGGTGATGATCGGCATCGCGAACAGGGTGAGGAACGCGACGACGGTCATCATCCAGGTGAAGACGGGTAGCCGCATGAACGTCATGCCCGGGGCGCGCAGGTTGAGCACGGTGACGATGAAGTTGATCGCCGACGTCGTCGAGGCGATGCCGAGGATCACGAGACCCACGGCCCAGAAGTCGGGCCCCCGGCCGGGCAGGAAGCCCGAGCTCAAGGGGGTGCTCGTCAGCGGCGTGTAGCCGAACCATCCGCCGTCGGGCGCGCCGCCGAGGAAGAAGCTCGAGTAGATGAAGATCCCCCCGAAGAGGAACCCCCAGTAGCCGAACGCGTTCAGCCGGGGGAAGGCGACGTCGCGGGCGCCGATCTGGAGCGGGATCAGGTAGTTGCCGAACGCGACCGCCAGCGGCATGCCCATGAGGAAGACCATGGTCGTGCCGTGCATCGTGAACAGCTGGTTGTACTGCGACGCGGTGAGCACGGTGCCGTTGGGCCCGGCGAGCTGGAGCCGGAGCAGCAACGCCTCGACCCCGCCGATCACGAAGAAGATCAGCGCGCTGGTGCCGTACATGATCCCGATCTTCTTGTGGTCGATGGTGGTGAACCACGACCAGAAGCCGGTCGTCGACTTCGGGCGCCGCAGGACACCGAGTCGCCGCTGCGGGACGAGGGTGCCGGAGACGGTGGTCATGCCGGATCCGTCATTTCAGATCGAGGAGGTAGTCGGCAATCTGCTCCGCATCCTCGCGCGTCATCACCGGGCCGGGGCCGTCTTCGGTGAACGACGGCATGCCCACGCACTTCCCCTCGCCGGGGGCGCCGGGTTTGCGGCAGTCGCCCGACTCCATCGGGACGAGCGAGGGCGCGTCGAGGAGCCACTCGATCAGCTTCTCCCGGGTGAGCTCGTAGTACCCGCTCGCGAACGTCGTCCGGCTGGCCAGGTGGGCGAGGTTGGGCCCGTAGCTGCTGACCGCAGGATCGTCGAACGAGTGGCAGTTGGTGCACTGGTACTTCTCGGTCACGAGCTCCTGGGCGGGCCCGGCGGGCTCGGGCGCGTCGTCCGGACCGACCTGGAGGGGGACGGCCGCGTCACGCTGCTGGTCGTCGACCCAGGCGTCGAACTCGTCGGGTGTCACCGCGATGACCCGGAAGCGCATGTTGGCGTGCGAGAGGCCGCAGTACTCCGCGCACTGGCCCAGATAGGTCCCGGGCTTGTCGGCCTCGATCGTGGTCGCCTGCTCCCGGCCCGGGATGATGTCCTGCTTCCCGGCAAGCTCGGGTACCCAGAACGAGTGGATGACGTTGCACTCGCCCGGCAGCGAGTCGTCGCAGGCGGTGAGCTCGACCCGCACCTTGGTGTTGGTCGGTATGACCAGCTCGTTGGCGGTGACGATCTTCTCGTCGGGGTAGTTGAACTGCCACCACCACTGTTTGCCCACCGACGTCACCTGGAGCACGTCGCCCTTGGGCTCCCGCGCCAGGTCGAAGATCGTCCGGATCGTGAAGACCGCCACGACGAGCAGGATCAGCGCGGGCACGATCGTCCAGCCGATCTCGAGCGGTGTGCTGCCGTGGGTCTGCTTCGGGTTCTCGTTCTTGCCCGGGCGCTGCCGGTACCGCAACGCGACCCACACCACGCCGGCCAGGACGAAGATCCCCACGAAGACCGAGATCAGGAAGACCGGCACGAAGAGGTCGTCGATCGTCTGCGCCGCCGGGCCCTCGGGCTTGAGCGAGTTCTGGCCGTTCTCAGGCCCGCGGCACCCGCCGGCGAGGAGGAGGGCCCCGAGCACGACCGCGGCGACCACCCATCGCCTGGCGCGCGACCCCCGCTCTCTCACGAGTCCCCTTCCCCGTGGCCGGAAGCGCGCATGGTAACCGGGCCGGTTTCAAAGCCCCGCAACCGGGTCGGGGCGCCCGTGTAGGCCGACGGTGGGGGTCGTCGCTGAGGGAATTGAGGAGGCTCCGGGAGTACGCCGGCTCGCTCAATTCGGGCTCCGCTGGCGCGTGCGGCGGCCCTTCGGGCCGCGCCGAGCTGGCGGAGCCCTCAATTCGCTCGCTCGGCGACCCCCTACGCCCTCTAATACCCGAGGCGGTCGAGTGACTCGGGGCGGCGTTGCCAGTCTCGCTCCACCCGCACCCTGGTCTCGAGGTGGATGCGGGCGCCGAGGAGGGCCTCGAGCTCGAGGCGGGCGGCGGTGCCCGCCTCCTTGAGGACGCGACCGCCGCGGCCGATGACCATGCCCTTCTGCGAGTCGCGCTCGACGAGCACGGTCGCGCGCAGCCGGATCAGATCCGCATCACGCGCCGGTTCGGCTGATTCGTCGACCTCGCACGACACCGTGATCGAGTGGGGCAGCTCGTCGCGAGCGAGCGCCAACAGCTTCTCCCGCACGATCTCGGCGGCAAGGAAGGTCTCGGGCTGGTCGGTGACGACGCCCTCGGGGTAGTAGGCGGGCCCTTCGGGAAGACGGGCGACGAGCTCGTCGAGAAGGGCGTCGGCGCCGTCACCCGTCTTCGCCGACAGCGGCACGAAGGCGTCGTACTCGCCGAGGCGCTCGGCCGCGGTCCCGAGGTGGTCGGCCACCGCTGACTTGGAGGCACGGTCGACCTTGTTGACCACCAGGATTCGAGGGGTCGCGACCTGGTGTACCGCGTCGGCGACGAAGCGGTCACCCGGGCCGATGGCGCCGGTGGCGCCGATGAGGTGGCACACCACATCGACCTCGGCGAGAGTCGCCAGGGCGCGCTGGTTGGTGCGCTCGCCCAGCGCGGTGCGGGGCTTGTGGAGGCCAGGCGTGTCGAGGAAGACGATCTGGCTCGCCGGGGTCGTGCGCACCCCGCGGATCTCGGTGCGGGTGGTCTGGGGTCGGTCGGAGGTGATCGCGACCTTGGCGCCAACGAGGCGGTTCACGAGCGTCGACTTCCCGACGTTGGGCCGCCCGACGACGGTCACGAACCCCGAACGGAACTCCGTCAAGTGACTGTCGTTAGGAAGGCGGCGCGTCGGCGACCCGCTCGCTCGCGCGTTTCCGCCGGCCTCGCTCGCCGTCGGCGGCCGGCCGGATCTGCACCGACACGATCCGGTTGCCCTGGACCCGTTCGGTCACGAACTCGAACCCCTGGAAGCAGACGGTCTCGCCCTCGGCCGGCACCTTGCCCAGCAGGTTGAAGACAAGTCCCCCGACGGTGTCCCACTCGTCGTCGGGGAGCTCGATGCCGAGCTCCTCGTTGACGTCGTCGATCGACGTGCGCCCGGGTACGCGGAGCGCGCCGCCCGGGAGGTGCTCGACGCGTGGCTCCTCGATGTCGTACTCGTCGGTGATCTCGCCGACGATCTCCTCGAGCAGGTCCTCCAGCGTCACCAAGCCGGCGGTGCCGCCGTGCTCGTCGACCACGATCGCCATGTGGAACTGCTGCTGCTGCATCTCCTTGAGCAGCTCCGCGACCCGCTTCTGCTCGGGGACCACGACGGCATCGCGGACCGCCATCCGCACCGGCTTGTCACCTTCGCCGGCCTGGCGGAGGCGGACCAGGTCCTTCAGGTACACGAGGCCGAGGATGTTGTCGGTGTCGCCTTCGTAGCATGGGATGCGCGAGAAGCCGCCCTCGATGGCGCGGGCGATGCCTTCGTCGATGGTGGCGGAAGCCTCGATGGCGACCATGTCCGGGCGAGGCAGCATGACCTCCCGCACCACCGTGTCGCCGAACTCGAAGATCGAGTGGATGAGGCGACGTTCCTCGCGCTCGATGTCCCCTTCCTCGGCGGCAACGTCGGCGGCGGCGCGCACATCCTCCTCGGTGACGAACGGGCCCCGCTTCAGGCCCTTGCCCGGGAGCAGGAGGTTGGCCAGGCCGATGAGGCCCCGGGACATCGCTCGCAACGGCCGGAACCGGGTGAGGAAGGCGAGTGGGGTCGCCACCCGCAAGGCAGCCCGGTCGTTGTGCTGGACGGCGTAGGTCTTCGGCGCCACCTCACCGACCACGAAGAAGAGGATGAACTGCACCACCAGCCCGGCCGCGAACCCCCACGGGCCGACGAGGTTGCCGAGCAGCGCGCCCAGCAGCGCGGCGCTGGTCAGCTGGGTGAACAGCGCGAGCGCGAGCACGATGTTGAGGGTCTGCTCGGGATGCTCGAGCAGACGAGCCAGGCGAGCCGCGCCCTTGTGCCCCTCCTCTTCGAGCGCCAGCGCGCGCACCCGGCTCATGCTCGTGAACGCGGTCTCGGCCAGGGCGAGCCAGATCGACGCCAGGAACAGCACGAAGACCACGACGACGATCCCCCACTCGGCGCCGCTCACGACATCTCCACGCGGTGAGTCGGATCTGGGGGTCGGTCGCGTTGCACCCTCAGGTCCCTTCGAGGAGACGGAAGCGGTCGAGAAGCTCGCGCTCGCGGCGCTTCATGGCCGCCGACTCGCGCTCCTCGGCATGGTCGTAGTTCAGCAGATGGAGGACGCCGTGGACGACGAGGAGGGCGAGCTCGTCGGGGCCCGAATTGCCGTGCTCGCCCGCCTGCCGTTCGGCGATCCGGGGGCACACGACGACGTCCCCCAACACCACCGGGGGGTCGCCGGGCTCGGAGGGCGAGCCCGGGCCGCGCCCGCCCTGGTCGGGTTGGCGGCCGCCGAGGACGACGTCGTCGTCCATCGGGAACGCCAGCACGTCGGTCGGGCCGGTGCCGCCGAGGAAGCGCTCGTTCAGGTCGGTGATCGCCTGCTCGTCGACGAAGATCACCGACAGCTCGGCGTCCTCGGGCACGCGCTCCTCCGTGAGCACGAACCGGCCCAGGCGCACCCAGCGCAGCAGGTCGACGTCGACCTCCGATTGCTCGTCCGCGCCGAAGACCGCGGCTTCGTGGAGGTCGTTCACTCGGCGGCCTCCCTCATTGCTCACTCGCCTCGGCGGCCGGGTTACCCGTCCGCCGCCCTTCGGGCCGCTCGCTCGCACCGTAAGCATCGACGATGTCCTGCACGATCCGGTGCCGCACGACGTCGCGCGAACCCAGCTCGACGAACGCGAGGTCGGGGATCCCCGCGAGCACGTCCCGCACCACCAGCAGCCCCGAGCGGCCGCGCCCCTCGGGGAGGTCGATCTGGGTCACGTCCCCGGTGACCACGATCTTGGATCCGAACCCGAGCCGGGTGAGGAACATCTTCATCTGCTCGGGCGTAGTGTTCTGGGCCTCGTCGAGGATGATGAACGAGTCGTTCAGGGTACGTCCGCGCATGAACGCGAGCGGCGCGACCTCGATGGTGCCCCGCTCCATCAGCCGGCTCACCGCGTCGGGGTCGAGCATGTCGTAGAGCGCGTCGTAGAGCGGGCGCAGGTACGGGTCGACCTTGGCGAGCACGTCGCCGGGGAGGAACCCGAGCCGCTCCCCCGCCTCGACCGCGGGCCGGGTGAGGATGATGCGGTTGATCTCCTTGGCCTGCAGCGCCTGGACCGCCAGCGCGACCGCGAGGTAGCTCTTGCCGGTGCCGGCGGGCCCGATCGCGAACGTGACCGTGTGCTCGCGCACGGCGTCGATGTAGCGCTTCTGCCCCGCGGTCTTGGGCCGGACCGTCTTGCGCCCCCGCAGGACCTCGGTCGTCAGCACGTCGGTCGGCCGCTGGTCGGCCTTCAGCATCTCGATGCTGCGGCCGACGCCGTCGCGATCGAGGCTGTGGCCCTCCTCGACCAGCAGCACCATCTCCTCGAACAGGCGGCCGACCCGCTCGGCCTCGGTGCCGTCGCCGGTGACCGTGATCTCGTTGCCGCGCACATGGATCGAGACCGGGAACGAGTCTTCGACCAGGCGGAGGAACTCGTCGCGCTGGCCGAGCAGGCCGACCATGAGGTGGTTGCCCGGGACGAGGATCTTGACCTGGGTCGACGAAGGGGAGGACAAGTCGCGGTCGATGGTAGTCCCCGCCCGGCCCGCCTCGACCGGGGAGTCGTTCAGTGCGTCGCAGCTACGCGCTGGCGCTGGTGGCCCGCAGGCCCAACTGCTCGAGCCGCAACTGGAGCTCCTCGGGGCTGCGGCCGAGCACCGCGGCCACGACCCGGAGATCGTCGCGGCGGATGGTGAGGATCCGTCCGTTGAAGTCTTGGCGCTGGAGCTGAATGGTCGCGGCGTAGCGCGACAACACCGCCGCGTCGGCGTCTTCGATCGCGTTCAGGCGCTGGAGATCGATGGTGAAGCCCTCCTCGAAGGGGGCGCTGTCACGCTCGGTGAGGTCGATGTCCACCTCGGCGTCGCGCGGCAGCAGCTGGTCAGCCGGCACCGCGTAGATCTCGGCCAGGCGGATCAGGCGCGGGACGGAGATGGCTCGTTCCCCGCGCTCGTACGCCCCCAGCACCGAAGCCTTGAACTCGTGTCCCGAGCGGGCCTCGACGTCGTGCAGGGAGAGTCCCTTTTGGCGCCGGATCGAGCGCAGGCGCTCGCCGACGTGGCGTCCGATTTCGCTCATGTATGCGTGGCCCCCCAGCCGTCGACCACGTCAGGTTACCAAAGTCACCCCGAAATGTCACTCTCGGCGTCAAGATTGCTGCCCAACCGGGGCATTTGCCACGCTACGCGTTCGGTGCGAAACGGGCGTCGGGGTCGATCTCGCCCCCGAGCCGGGGCGGCCCTGGTCCCTCAGCGCAGGCGGCGCCGGCCCGCCAGTGCGGCCGCGCCCGCGACCGCGGCGGTCTCGGCCCGGAGCACGTGGGGGCCGATGGCGAGCGTGGCGGCGCCCTCGATGAGGTCCTGCTCGCCCGACTCGAAGCCCCCCTCGGGCCCCGTCAGCAGGATCCACTCCCCTCCCGGGGGTTCGGCGAGGTCGGCGACCCGCTTCCCGTCGCGTGCGGCGACGACGAGGCCGGGCCTGCCCGCGAGCGCGGCGAGATCGAGGGGCGCACCGACAACGGGAAGGCGGGCGCGGCGGCACTGGCCGGCGGCCTCGCGGGCCACGCGCTGCAGGCGTTGCGTCGCGGTGTCGCCGCGCCCGCCGTCCCAGCGGACGACGGAGCGTCGGGTGAGCACCGGGACGACCTCGTCGGCGCCGAGCTCGGTCACCTTCTGGACGACGAGCTCGGGCTTGACGCCCTTCGTCACCGCGAACGCGACCGTGAGGCGGGGGGTCAGCTCGGGCTCGACCGCGACCGGGCCCCGGGCTTCGAGCCGGAGCGCACGGCGCCCGGTGGTGGCGACGACGTAGGGGCGCCACGCGCCGGCGCCGTCGGCCGCGGTCACGGCTTCGCCCACGCGCAGGCGCCGCACGCGCCCGAGGTGGTGACCGTCGTCCCCGCCCACCTCGACCTCGTCGTCGAGCGCGGCGACGAAGGTGTGGGCGGCAGCGTTCGCGTCCGCGCAGCACGCCGCGGGCACCTCTCTTCGTCGCGCTCGCTCGGCCGGCAGGGTACCTGCCCGCCGCCCTTCGGGACGCTCGCCGCTCCCGCGCAATTCACGACGCGGGTTACGCGATGGCACCTCTGCCGGTCCCTACTTGAACGAGGACTTGAGGCGCGTGAAGAAGCCCTCGTCGGCGGGGGCCACATCGTCGCCGCGCAGCTCGGCCAGCTTCCGGAGGAGCTCGGCCTCCTCGGGCCGGAGGCGCTCGGGCACCTCGACGTCGATGCGGACCAGCAGGTCGCCCCGCCCGCGCCCGCGCAACGACGGCACGCCGCGCGCCTTGAGCCGGAAGACGTGGCCCGGCTGGGTGCCCGGCGGCACCGCCAGCTGCTCGGGCCCGTCGAGGGTCTCGACCACGAGCGACGCGCCCAGCGCCGCCTGGGTCAGCGAGACGCGGCGGATGTGGACGAGGTCGTCGCCGTGGCGCTCGAAGTCGGGGTGGGGCGCGACTGTGATCGTGACGTAGAGGTCGCCGTCGATGCCGCCCCGGGGGGCGGCGGGTCCCCGGCCGGAGAGGCGGAGCCGCTGGCCGCTGTCGACGCCCGCGGGCACGTCGACGTCGATGTCGTGCTGGCCCTGCACCCGGCCCTCGCCTCGGCAGTCGCGGCAGGGCGAGAGGATCCGGCTGCCGGTGGCGTAGCAGGCGGCGCAGGGCGACGCCGTGACCATCTGGCCCAGGATCGAGCGCCGGACCTGACGGACCTCGCCGGTGCCGCCGCACACGTCGCAGCGCGCCGGGTGCGTGCCTGGCTCACAGCCCGAGCCGTCGCACCGGTCGCACGGGACCGGCAGGCGGGCTTCGATCGTGCGGGTGACGCCGAACGCGGCCTCGGCCAGCGTCAGCTCCACCCTGATCTCGGTGTCGGCCGCCCGCGCCGGTCCCGCCGGTCCCCGGCGACCGAAGGCGTCGCCGCCGAAGAAGGCGTCGAAGAAGTCGCCGATCCCGAAGTCGCCCATGGGGCTGCCGGGCCCGCCCGCGCCCACGCCGTCGGCGCCGAACATGTCGTAGCGACGCCGGCGCTCCGGGTCGCGCAGCGTCTCGTACGCGCGGCTGATCTCCTTGAAGCGCTCGGCCGCCTCGGGGTCGTCGGGGTTGCCGTCGGGGTGGTGCTTGCGCGCGAGCGCCCGGTAGGCGCGCTTGATCTCGTCGTCGCTCGCGCTGGAGGAGACCCCGAGCACCTCGTAGTAGTCGACACTCATGAGAGCAATCGGCCGAGCTGCTGCGAGACCGCCGCCACTGCGGCGAGCGCCTGGCGGTAGTCCATGCGGGTGGGCCCGAGGACGCCGACGGTGCCCGCCAGCTCCCCTTCGACCTCGTAGGGCGCAAGCACGATGGCGCAGTCGCGCAGCTCCTCCATCTCGTTCTCGGAGCCGATACGGACCGTGACGCCCTCGTCGAGGAGGTCGCGGACCAGTGACACCACGACGACCTGGTGCTCGAGCATCTCGAGCAGGCGCGCCGCGCTCTCGACGGTGGCGAACGACTCCTGCTCAGCCGCGATCCGGCCCATGCCCCCGACGTAGAGGGGCTCGGCGGTCGGCCGGTGCTGGGCGAGCCCGTCGCGGGCGAGGCCGGCGAGGTTGTCGACGTCGGCGTCACCGGTCGAACGCAGCGCGGGAAGGTCGGTCAACGCCCGGCCGGTGAGTTGGCTCGCGAGCGCGGCGGCGGCCGCGCCCACCCGGGACTCGTCGATGTCGCGGTCGAGGTGCACGTCCTCCTTCTCGACCGCGCCGTTGGAGAGGACCGCGACCGCAAGCACAACCGTCGGTTGCAGCGTGACCAACTGGACGCTGCGGACGACTGCGGCATCGGTTTGCGGCCCGACGACGACCGCGGCGTGGTCAGTGACCCGGGCGAGGAACTGGCTGGTCTCGTGGAGCAGGTCCTCGAGGGCTCGGTGGGCGGAATCGAAGAACTCGGACACTGCCCGCCGGTCGGGGGCCAGCAGCCCCCCCTCGTCGGTGAAGTGGTCGACGAAGTAGCGGTAGCCGAGGTCGGTGGGGATCCGGCCCGCCGACGTGTGCGGCTGGACGAGGTAGCCCTCGCGTTCGAGCACGGTCATGTCGTTGCGGATGGTGGCGCTGGACACCCCCAAGCGGCGCGAGCGCGCCACCCGCTGCGACCCGACCGGCTGGGCCGTCTCGACGTACTCCTCGACGATCGCCCGGAGGATCTCGGCCTTACGCTGCTCCATCACTTCTCGCTCGCTGGCAAGCTCGCCGGTTAGCACTCCAGTCTACCGAGTGCCAGCTCCCTGGACGTCGCCGGCGGCGAGCAGCCGGGCGGTCACGTCGGTGGAGAGCAGGCGCCCACGGCGGGTGAGCACGACCCGGTCACCGGCCCGCTCGAGGAGGCCGGCGGCAACGAGCTCCTCGATGTCGGCCGCGATGGCGCCGGTCGTCTCGGCACCCCGCCGGGTGCGGAGCCCGAGCGCCAGCCTCTCCTCCTCTCTGGTGTGCTCGTCCAGATCCTCGGCCCCCGCCTCGGTCGATTGCCGCGCCGCGACCCGCTCGACGTAGCGCTCGGGCGTCCGCACGTTCCACCAGCGGCGCCCGGCGGTGTGCCCGTGGGCCGCACACCCGATCGCGACGTAGTCGGCCTGGTCCCAATAGAGGAAGTTGTGGCGGCACTCGAACCCGGGTCGGGCCCAGTTCGAGATCTCGTACCAGTCCAGCCCGGCCTCGGTGAAAACACGGTCGGCGACGGCGTACTTGTCGGCTTGGTCGTCGTCGTCCGGCCCGGGCGCGGCGCCGCTCGCGACCCGCCGGCCGAGCGGGGTGGCGGGTTCGACCGTGAGCGCGTAGGCGCTGATGTGGGGCGGCTCGAGCGCGAGGACGCCCTCGATGGTGGCGCGCCAGTCGGCGAGGCTCTCGCCGGGGGTGCCGTAGATGAGGTCGAGGTTGAACGCGTCGAATCCCGCCGTGCGCGCCCACTCCACCGCCCCGGCGACGTTGGCCGGGTCGTGGGTCCGGCCCAGCGCCCCGAGCACATGGGGACGCAGCGACTGCACGCCGAACGACAACCGGTTCACGCCGGCGGCGCGGTACGCCGCCAGCTTGGCGGGGTCGACGGAGTCGGGGTTGCACTCGACCGTGACCTCGGCGCCGGCGGCGAGGGGTACCGCGTCGAGGATGCGCGCGAGGCGATCGGCGGGAAGGAGGCTCGGTGTCCCGCCCCCGAAAAACACGCTCGTCGCCGGCACCATCCCATTCGCGGTGCGGCGGTCGAGATCGCCGACGCAGGCGTCGACGTACCCGTCGATCAGGTGGTCGCGGTCGGTCCAGGTCGCGAAGTCGCAGTAGTCGCAGCGGGTCGCGCAGAACGGGATGTGGACATACACGCCGAATGCGCGGTCACTCGTTGGCACAGAAACACAGCCTACGGCCCGCTTGCTTGTGCCAACGCGACGTCAGTCGGGCACCTCGCCCTCGACGACGGGCAGGTTGTCCGACGACTCCACCCCCGGCGCTTCCTCCTCGGTCAGCTGGAACGCGACGACCGGCCCCTCGAACCGGAACGCGGTGACGTCGGGATCGGGGCCCAGCACGCCCGCCGAGATCGCGCTCGTGCCGGGGTCGTCGGGGACGAGCGCCCACAGCTGGTAGGTGCGATCGGAGGGCAGCGGGCGGAGGTTGTCCTCGAGGAGGTACCCGGAGCCGTCGGGCAGGTACACGATCTCGGCCTCGAGCGCGCCGTCGGTCGACTCGAGCGCGACGGTGCGGGCGTCGGGGTCGCGCCGGGCCGCCTCGGCTGCCGCGACCACATTGCCGTCGGCGCCCGCCTCGAGGTCCTCGAGCCGGTCGTCCTGCTGCACGACCTGCACCGCCAGCACGGCAATGGCGATCGCCGCGGCCGCGGCCGCGACGCCCGCGAGGATGCGGCCGCGCCAGACCGGCCGACGGCCACGGGGTGCGACGGGCACTCGGAGCGGCGGCGGCGCCGCCTTCTCCTCTTCTTCTGCGCTCCCCAGCCGCTGGGAGATCCGGTCCCACAGGCCCGGCGGCGCGTCGGTGCCGGCGTGGGCCAGGAACGCGGCGGTCTCGCGGAGCTCGGCGACCTCGGCCC
This sequence comes from Actinomycetota bacterium, assembly GCA_052390575.1. GTDB lineage: Bacteria > Actinomycetota > Acidimicrobiia > IMCC26256 > JACDBD01 > JBPCMN01. The sequence continues at coordinate 21,113 of JBQTGU010000047.1, forward strand.
GGGCGCGCGGGCTCCGCTCGAGGTAGCGCTCGACATGCTCGCGCTCGTCCGCCGAGACCGCGTCGAGCGCGTACGCGCCCAGCAGCTCCTGGAGTTCGTCGGCGCTGAGCTCGGTCATGGTCGGCCGATCCCGGTCTCGGCGAGGGCGCCGCGTAGCCGCAGGAGTCCGGAACGGATCCGGCTCTTCACGGTGCCTTCGGGCTGTTCGAGCAGGACTGCCACCTCCCGGTAGGTGTGACCGCCGAAGTAGGCGAGGTGGATGGCGTCACGCTCGCCCGGACTGAGGCCGGCGAGCGCGTCGCGAACGTGCTCGGCGAGCGTGAGGTCCCACACCTCGTGCTCGAGGTCGTATCCGGCCTCGGCCGTGAGGCGGGCCTGGCGCTCCTCCCGCGACCGGCGCGACGACTCCGCCCGCACGAGGTCGACGCTGCGGCCGTGGGTCTGGGCGAGAAGGAAGGACCGCAGCGAGCCGCGGTCGGGATCGAAACGCTCGGGCTGGTTCCAGAGCCGCAAGAACACCTCCTGCACGACCTCCTCGGCGAGGGTGCGGTCGGCGACGATGCGCCGGGCGAGACCGAACGCGGCGCCGGCGTGGCGGCGGTAGACCTCCGCCAGCGCGTCCTGGCGGAAGCGGCCGACCGCGACGACGAGCTGGGCGTCGCTGGCGGCTCGGAGGTCGTCGCTACTCACGTCGTCTTCCTGTGCGCGGGCCGCGGATGCGGCCATCCCTTGTTCGCACCCGAAGTCGGTCGCGGATGGCGCACGATACGGTTTCAGCGTGGATTTCGACCTTCCGCCCGAAGCCGAGACCTACCGGGCCGAGGTGCGGGCGTTCCTCGCCGACCACGCCCCCGGCGGCCGGTACCCGCCCGACTGGAACCGCCGGCTGGCGGAGCACGGCTACGTAGCCCCCCACTGGCCCAAGCCGTGGGGGCTCGACGCGTCACCGGTGCAGCAGCTCGTGATCGACCAGGAGCTGCGCGCCGCCGCGGTGCCCCGGCCGGTCAACCCCATTGGCATCGGCTGGGCCGGCCCCACCCTGTTGGTCGCGGGCACCCAGGCGCAGCACGAGCGCTACCTCCCCGGCATCCTCGACGGCTCGGAGCTGTGGTGCCAGCTGTTCAGCGAGCCCGGCGCCGGCAGCGACCTCGCGTCGCTCACGACGCGGGCGACGCGTGACGGCGACGAGTGGGTCGTGAACGGTCAGAAGATCTGGACCACGTTCGCCCACGTCGCCGTCTACGGCATCTTGCTCGCTCGCACCGATCCGAACGCGGCCGACGGGCACACGGAGACGCAGCGGAGCCCTGGGCGGACGGCCGGGAGGGCGGAGCGGAGTCGACCCAGACAGGACGGCATCTCGTACTTCGTGCTCGACATGCGCTCACCGGGGGTGACCGCCCGGCCGATCAAGCAGATGGACGGGCAGGCCTCGTTCAACGAGGTGTTCCTCGACGACGTGCGCGTGCCGGTGCAGAACCTGGTGGGCGAGGAGAATGACGGCTGGCGGCTGGCGAAGGTCACGCTCGGCAACGAGCGGGTGTCGTTGTCGGGTGAGGGCGCGCTCTGGGGTATCGGCCCGACCGCCAACGACCTGCTCGACATCGTCCGCGCCCACGGCGGTGTCGACGACCCGCGCGTGCGTCAGCGGCTGGCCGGGCTGTACACGGAGTCGGAGATCCTCCGGCTCATCCGGCTGCGCACGGTGTCCGCGAAGATGAAGGGGCTGGAGCCGGGGCCGGAGGCGTCGGTGCGCAAGGCGCTCGCCGACGAGCACGGCCAGCACGTGATGGCGGCGGCGGTCGACCTCGCCGGCACCGCCGGGATGCTCATGGACCGGGGCCCGTTCGACAGCCCCGACGGGACCTGGGCCGCGGGCTACCTGTACTCGCGTGCCCTCACGGTCGGCGGCGGCACCTCCGAGGTGCAGCGCAACATCATCGGCGAGCGGGTACTGGGCCTGCCGCGCGACCCGTCGCCGTCCTAGTCCTCGAGGCGCAAAGCCGCCACGAAGGCGTCCTGGGGCACCTCGACCCGGCCGATCTGCCTCATCCGCTTCTTGCCTTCCTTCTGTCGCTCCAGCAGCTTGCGCTTGCGGGTGACGTCGCCGCCGTAACACTTGGCGATGACGTCCTTGCGCTTCGCCTTGACCGTCTCGCGGGCGATGATCCGGCCGCCGATGGCGGCCTGGATCGGCACGTCGAACAGCTGCCGGGGGATGAGCTCGCGCAGCTTCACCGTCATCTTGCGCCCGTACTCGTAAGCCCGCTCGCGGTGGACCACCGCCGAGAACGCGTCCACCGGCACCGAGTTCAACAGCACGTCGACCTTGGACAGCTCGGAGCGCCGATAGCCGGCGGGCTCGTAGTCGAGGCTGGCGTAGCCGCGGGTCCGTGACTTCATCTGGTCGAAGAAGTCGAGCACGACCTCGGCCAGCGGGAGCTCGTAGATCAGCTCGACTCGCTCCTCCGAGATGTACTCCATCTTCTTCATCTCCCCCCGGCGCGCCTGGGTGAGCTCCATCAAGGTCCCCACGTACTCGGTCGGGGTCAGGATCGTCACCGTGACGAACGGCTCTTCGATCGACTCGACCGTGTTGGGCGGGGGCATCGCCGACGGGTTGTCGACTACCTCGACGCCGCCGTCGACCAGGTTGGCCCGGTACTCGACGTTGGGGGCGGTGGCGACGAGCTCGAGGTCGTACTCGCGCTCGAGGCGCTCGCGCACGATCTCCATGTGGAGCAGGCCGAGGAACCCGCAGCGGAAGCCGAACCCGAGCGCGCCCGACGTCTCGGGCTCGTACGTGAACGACGAGTCGTTGAGCCGCAGCTTCTCGAGCGCCTCGCGCAGGTCGGCGTAGGCGTCGCCCTCGACCGGGTACAGGCCGCAGAACACCATCGGCTTCGGGTCGCGGTAGCCCGGGAGCTCCTCGGCGGGATTGCTCGCGGTCGTGACCGTCTCCCCGACGCGCGCCTCGCCGACGTCCTTGATCCCGGCAATGAGGTACCCGACTTCGCCGGGGCCGAGCGACGCCACCGGCGTCGACGCGGGCAGGCGCACGCCGATCTCCTCGGCGTCGTGGGTCCCGTTCGCCTGGAGGTAGCGCAGCCGGGCACCGGAGACGAGTGTGCCGTTGAACACCCGCACCGCGCTCACGACCCCGCGGTAGGCGTCGTAGTACGAGTCGAAGATCAGCGCCTGGAGGGGCGCGTCGGCGTCGCCGGTGGGCGGCGTGATCCGGACGACGACCGCGTCGAGCAACTCGGGCACGCCCTCGCCGGTCTTGGCCGAGATGCGCAGGACGTCACTCGCGGGGATCCCGAGCACCCGCTCGATCTCCCCGGCCACCCGGTCGGGGTCGGCCGCGGGCAGGTCGATCTTGTTGACCGCGGCGACGATCACCAGGTCGTGCTCCACCGCGAGGTAGCAATTGGCCAGGGTCTGGGCCTCGATGCCCTGCGACGCGTCGACGAGGAGCACCACGCCCTCGCACGCGGCCAGGCTGCGCGACACCTCGTAGGTGAAGTCGACGTGGCCCGGCGTGTCGATCAGGTGAAGGGTGTGGTCCTTCCAGTTCAGCCGGACGTTCTGTGCCTTGATCGTGATCCCGCGTTCGCGCTCGAGCTCCATCGTGTCGAGGTACTGGGCCCGCATGTCGCGCGCGTCGACCGCGCCGGTGAGCTCGAGGATGCGGTCGGCCAGAGTGGACTTGCCATGGTCGATGTGGGCGATGACTGCGAGGGCTCGATGCCGCTCCAGTGGGGTCACCTCCACATTCTCCTGCTTCTCCGCTCGAGGGGCCGCTCGGGCCCCGGCGAGGGCGGCGCAGGGTACCTGCGCCGCTGATCCTCGCCTTGGGCTAACGTCGCTCCCTCGTGGCCAACATCAAGAGCCAGATCAAGCGCAACCGCCAGAACGAGCGCCGCCGGGTGCGGAACAAGACCGTCCGCTCCGAGCTCAAGACCCGCGTCAAGGCGGCGCAGACGGCCGCCGAAGCCGGTGCCGCCGACGCCGGCGAGAAGTCCCGGCTGGCGCAGAAGCGGCTCGGGAAGGCCGCGTCGAAGGGCACGCTTCACAAGAACGCCGCCGCCCGGCGCACGTCGCGTCTGATGCGGCGAGCCAAGCCGAGCTAGTCAGCCCATCCGGCGCGAGCCGGTCTTCGCCCGCCCCGACAGCCGGGCCAGCCTCGCCACCAGCACCTCCATCACCGCGTCTTCCGGGATGGCGCGCGCCCCCTTGAGGTCGATGTCGGCCTGGGCCAGGTGGTCGAACGCCTCGCGCAGCCCGCTGGCCCGCAGCGCCCGGGCCTGGTCGAGCGCCTTGCGGGCGGGGTACTCCTTGATCCGGCCGCCGAGCGCCGCCACCGCGTCCTTGGGGCCGCGCAGGTCGGGGTCGTCGAGCCGGAGGATCCGGCGGTAGTACCCGTGCAGCATCCCGAGCACCTGGAGCGGGTGCATCGGCTTGGCTTGGCGGGAGCCGGTGGCATTCAGGAGGCGGTGCAGGGTCTCCAGCGCGCCGGCGACGTCGCCCGCCTCGATGGCGTTCGTCAGCTGGTAGCTCGGGACCGCCCCGGCTTCGCCGAGATACGGCTCGACGTCGTGGACGTCGAGCGTCGCACCGTCGCCGAACGCAGCCGAGAACACCTCGACCAGCTGGGGGACGCGTCCCGCGTCCTCACCCAGGTGGGCCGCCACCGCCTTGGCCGCGTCGGGCCGCAACTTCACCCCCGCGTCCCTCAGGTGTTGGCCGAGGACGTCTCCGGTTCGCTCCGCGCTCGGTGCGACCTCGGTCGCCTTGGCACCCTTCAGCGCCTTGGTGAGGTTGGCCGGCATTCGACCGCCGCCGGTGACAAGCACGAGCGCGGTGGTGTCCATCGGGTCGGCGAGGTAGGCGACGAGCGGCTCGGCGTCACCCGTCGCCAGGTTGCCGACGTCGCGGACCACGACCACCCGTCGCTCGGTCATGAACGGCGGGCTCTGGGCGGCGTTGAGCGCGGCCGCAACCACCTGCTCCCGTGCCTCTGCACCTCCGGGCGCAATACCGGGAGCATCGTCGGGGTCGTCGCTCGGCTCGCCCGGCGCCGCCCGCCCCGGCACCGTCAACTCCTCCAGCGCCAGCGTACGGTCGTCGCCGCCGAGCAAGTCGGCGATGAGGCGACCGAGCGCCTCGTCGCGGAGCACCGGGTCGTCGCCCCGAACCAGGTGGACGCTCACGGGACCCGGGCCCCGTCTCGTTCCACCTCGAGGATCGCCTCGATCATGCGACAGACCCGCGCGCTCGCGGCGACGTCGTGCACCCGCACGATGCGGCACCCGTGGGCGACGCCGTAGGCGACCGCGGCCAACGAGGCGTACCGGCGGTCGTCGATGTCGAGTCCGAGCAGCTCACCCAGGAACCGCTTGTTCGACGCCGACAGCAGCAACGTGTAGCCGTGGCCGGCGAGGACCGAGCTCTCCCGCAGGAGCAGCGCGCTCTGGGCCGGCGTCTTCCCGAGGTCGAGGCCGGCGTCGAGGGCGATCTGGTCGGCGGCAAGGCCGGCGTCCTCCGCCGCCCGCGCCCGCTCGAGGAGAAACGCGGTCACCTCGCCGACGAGGTCCCGGTACGTCGGCTCCGGATCGGGCACGCGCGGGCGCAGACGGATGTGGGTGGCGACGACCGATGCGTTGTGGGCGGCGGCGGTCGCGAGGTATTCGGGATCGGCGAACCCGCTGATGTCGTTGCCGACCACGGCGCCGGCGGCGCAGGCGGCGGCGAGCACGCTCGCCCGCCAGGTGTCGGCCGAGACCGGGACGTCGAACCGGGCGCGCAGCGCCTCGACTGCGGGCACGACCCGGTCCAGCTCCTCGGCCTCGTCGACCTCCGGGCCGGGTCCCGCCTTGACCCCACCGACATCGAGGATGTCGGCGCCTTCGGCCACGAGCGTGTCGGCGCGGCCGAGGAGCTCGTCGAGCTCGTAGGTCGCGCCCTGGTCGTAGAACGAGTCGGGCGTCCGGTTGAGGATCCCCATGACCAGCGTGCGGGTGGTGAGGTCGTGCACGCGGTCACCGAGTCGGAACGCGGTCATCGGCTCCCACCCTACGGGCTGTCCGCGTCCGTCCCGCCGCCGCCACGACCGCCACCACGGTCACGAGGCCGAAGGCGCCCCGGCTGTCGACCTGGAACGGGATCCGGGCCGCGAGCGACGCCACCGCGAGCACCGCCCGCACGAGCACGAGCGTCGGGAGCTGGAGCCACTCGGCGATGGTGGCCGACCACCGGCCGACGATCCCGCCGGCCACGCCCGCGGTCAGACCCCAGACCGTCAGGGGCCCGGCGAGTGGCACCGCCACCATGTTCGCCGGCAGCGCGGCCGCGGGCAGCGTGCCGAAGATCGGCAGGATGACCGGCGCCACCCCGATCTGCGCCGCCAGGGTCACTCCGAGCCCGTCGCGCACCCAGCGCGGGCCCCGCAACCGCGCCGACAGGGGCGCCGACAGAAGGGCGATCCCGGCGCTCGCGCCGCACGACAGCAGGAACCCCACCGAGTGCACGAGGAACGGGTCGGCGAGCAGCAATCCGATGACGGCGAGGGCGAGCACGCGCAACCCGGCGGTCGGTCGCCCGACGTAGAGGGCGGTCATCGAACACGCCGCCATCGCGCACGCCCGCAGCACCGACGGCTCCCAGCGGGTCATCGTGCCGAACACGATCAGCACGGCCAGCCCACCCGCGAGGCGGCCCCGCAGGCCGAAGCGACGCAGGACCGGGTCCGCCAGCGCGAGCACGAAAGCCACGTTGGCGCCCGAGACCACCAGCAGATGCGTGAGCCCGGCGGCCCGGAAGCGCGCCTCGACGTCGGCGGGGAGACCCCGGGTGTCTCCGAGCAGGAAGCCGGCCACGACCGCGCGTTCGGTGGGTGGCAGCTGGTCGCCGCCGCGGAGGACGAGCTCACGGAGTCCGTTGGCAACGCGAACGAGCGCGGACCGCGGGCCCGCGAACGACACGAGCTCGGTCGCATCGAACCGCCCGACCGCGTGCCGCCAGCGAAGCCGTCGGTCGGGACCGGCGAGCGGTGCGAACCACCCCCGGAGCTCGACCCGGTCGCCCGCCGACAGCAGCCGGAGCCGCGGCCCGGCATCCCCGCCGGCGGTCACGAGCACCGTGCGACCGCCGGCCGACGCCGGTCCCGCGGCGGCGTCGGGTGTGATCTCGTCGAGGCGCACCAACACCCGGGCGGTGAAGCGGGTGCCGTCCGGGTCCTCGACGAGGGTCCCGGTGACGGCAGCGTGGTCACGCGCGGCTACCACCGCCGCCAGCGGCGAGTGCACGAGCCCGTCGTGCGCTCGCTGCGTGACCGCTGTCCCCAGCAGGGTCATGGCGGTCATGCCGATCACCACTCCGCCCCGGCCGCGGACCGCCAGCGCCGCGATGGTCGTCGCCGCCCCGACGACCAGAGCCGGACGCGCCCCGCCCGCGCCGAGGCGGTCACCGGCACAGATGCCGGCGACCAGGGCGGCGAGCAGCGCCAGCGGCCCGCCCGCGGGCGCACGCGTCAGACGGTCACCAGACCTTCGAGGTCGGCGAACCGCTTGTCACCGATGCCGCGCACGTCGCGCAGCTCGTTGACTGACCGGAAGCCGCCCCGCCGGTCGCGCTCGGCGGTGATTGCCTCCGCCAGGGTGGGGCCGATGCCGGGCAGCGTCTCCAGCTGCTCCTGGGTCGCGGTGTTCAGGTTGACCGGCTCGGCACCGGGCGTCGCGCCCTCGGCGCCCGGTGTCCCCGGGGCCGACGGGTCGGCGGGCGCGGCGGGGTCGCCGACTCGCTGCACGAGGACACGCTGGCCGTCGACGAGCTTGGCGGCCAGGTTCATGCGGTCGAGATCGGCCTCGGGGAGACCGCCGCCGGCCGCCTCGACCGCGTCGATCACCCGCCCGCCCTCGGGAAGTTCGATCACGCCGGGTTGCACCACCGCCCCGGCGACGTGGACGGTGACGTCGCCGCCCGGCGCCGCGGTGGTCGACGTGGCCGATACCCGCGGGGCGGACACGTCGGCCGTCGCGTCGGCCCCGCCGCCGGAGCCGAGGCCGATGCGGTACCAGGCGAGCCCGGCGACGAGGGCGAGCACCACGAGCGCGGCGACACCGGCACGGGGATCGCTGCGCCACTCCCGCACGCGGTCGAGGGCACGGTCGAGGGCTCCGCCGGCGATGGGGGTGCGGGCAAGCTCCCGCCGTTCTCGGCGGGTCGGACGGGGCGGGCCCCAGAACTGTGGATCAGGGGCCTCCGGCCGGGCAGGACCGGGCGAGGCGGGTGGAGCGAGGGTGTCGGGCATGACGACCTCCGAGCGCGCAGCGACAACCGGAGGAAGTGCCGGGGAACGGTCCGACCGTACCAGCGGTGCGGCCGCCGCGGAAGGGGTCGTACGCGCTAGCGCCCGCTCAGGGCGCGCGCCTCCTGCTCGAGCGGGATGGCGGCGTAGGCGTCCTGGTGACGCAGGCCGTGGAGCCGTCCCCGGAAGTAGGGACCGAGGTACCGCCGGAGGAAGCGGATGGGTCCGAGCTCTCGCCACTGCCGGACGTGCACGAGCTCGTGACCGACGAGCTCGGGATCGTGTTCGTGCCCGCGCCGCAGCAGGATCCAGCGCCCGAGGGTCATGCCGGCGACGCCGGGTGTGAGCACGGGGACGGTCACCAGCCGGGCCCGCACACGGTCCTCGGCGGGGACCCGGGGGTAGCGGGCCTGCTCCTGGGCGGTGAGTGGGCGGACCCGGCGCACTCAGCCGAGGACGAAGTTGACGAGGCGACCGGGTACGACGACGACCTTGGCCACCGTCTTCCCGTCCAGCTGCGCCGACACATGCTCGTCGGCCCGGGCCGCCGCTTCGGAGTCGGCGTCGGTCGCGCTCGCCGGCACCTTGATCCGGGCCCGCAGCTTGCCATTCACCTGGACCGCGATCTCGACCTCCTCCTCGACCAGGAGTGCGGGGTCGGCGTCGGGGAACGGCGCGAACACGAGCGACTCCGCGTTCCCCAGTCGCTCCCACAGCTCCTCCCCCATATGGGGTGCGAGCGGAGCGACCATCAGCGCCATCGGCTCGACCACTTCCCGTGGCGCGGCCCCGGTGTCGGCGACGACCTCGGTCAGCCGGTTGTTGAGCTCGAACAGCCGGGCGATGGCGGTGTTGAACGAGAGATCGTCCATGTCGGCGCGCACCGCCGCGACCGTCCGGTGCAGGAGCCGACGCGTCGCTTCGTCGGCGGGCTCGTCGCTCACGCGTGCGTCGCCAGTGTCCTCGTCGACCACGTTGCGCCACAGTCGCTGGAGGAACCGGTACACGCCGACGATGTCGGTCGTGCTCCAGGGGCGACTGGCGTCGAGGGGGCCCATGAACATCTCGTAGAGCCGGAGTGTGTCGGCGCCGTAGTCCTCGAAGATCTCGTCCGGCGTGATCATGTTCTTCAGGCTCTTGCCGATCTTTCCGAACTCGGGCGTCACCGGCTTGCCTTCGAAGGAGAACTGGTCGCCCCGCTTCTCGACCTGTGAGGCCTCGACGTAGAAGCCGCGCTCGTCCGTATAGGCGGCGGCCTGGATGTAGCCCTGGTTGACCAACCGCTGGAAGGGCTCCGGCGTCGAGACATGCTCCAGGTCGTAGAGGATCTTGTGCCAGAAGCGGGCGTACAACAGGTGCAGGACCGCGTGCTCGACCCCGCCCACGTACAGGTCGACGCCGCCGGCGGCGGGCGTGCCGTCCGCCCGCACGCCCTGCATCCAGTAGCGCTCGACCTCCGGGCTCACGAGCTCGTTCTCGTTGGTGGGGTCGAGGTAGCGCAGGTAGTACCAACAGGAGCCGGCCCAGTTCGGCATGGTGTTGAGCTCGCGCAGGTACGGCTTGGGGCCGTCACCGAGGTCGAGCTCGACGGTCACCCAATCGTCGGCGCGCGCCAGCGGCGGCTCGGGCAGGGTCTCTTCGTCGTCGGCGACGATGCGAGGCTCGAAGTCGGCGATCTCGGGCAGCGTCACCGGCAGCATCGACTCCGGGAGCGCGATCGGAAGCCCGGCGTCGTCGTAGACGATGGGGAACGGCTCGCCCCAGTAGCGCTGGCGGCTGAACAACCAGTCGCGCAGCTTGTAGGTCACCGAGCCGCGGCCGTTACCGGTCTCCTCGAGCCAGGCGGTGATCCGCGCCTTGGCCTCGTCGACGGGGAGCCCGTCGAGGAACCCGCTGTTGATCGCGGGCCCGTCGCCGAGATACGCCTCGCCGTCGAAGTCGGGTGGTGGCTGGACCGTTCGTACGATCGGAAGCTCGAACTCCTTGGCGAAGTCCCAGTCGCGCTGGTCCTGTCCCGGCACCGCCATGATGGCGCCGGTGCCGTAGGTGGCCAGCACGTAGTCGGCGATGAAGATCGGGATCGATTCGCCGTTGGCGGGGTTCGTCGCGAACGCGCCGATGAAGACGCCGGTCTTCTCCTTCCCTTCCGCCTGGCGCTCGAGGTCGGTCTTGGTCGCGGCGTAGTTGCGGTAGGCGGCGACCGCCTCGGCGGGGGAGACGTCGGCGCCGAACGTGCTCCGCCACCCCGCCGGAGTTTCGGGTGGCCACTCATTGGCCACGATCTCGTCGACGAGGTCGAGCTCGGGCGCGAGCACCATGTAGGTCGCCCCAAAGACCGTGTCGGGTCGGGTGGTGAAGACACGGATGCCCACGCCCGAGTGGCCCTCGACCGGGAAGACGATGTCGGCGCCGGTGCTGCGCCCGATCCAGTTGCGCTGCTGGATCTTGATCGGCTCGGGCCAGTCGAGGACGTCGAGGTCGTCGATCAGCCGCTCGGCGTAGGCGGTGATGCGCAGCATCCACTGGCGCAACGGCCGCTTGTACACGGGATAGTTCCCGCGTTCGCTCCGACCCTCGGGTGTCACCTCCTCGTTGGCGAGCACCGTGCCCAGCGCCGGGCACCAGTTCACCGGGGCCTCGTCGAGGTAGGCGAGGCGGTAGGAGTCGACGAGCGCGCGGCGTTCGAGCTGATCGAGGTCGGCCCACGCAGGCCCCGCGAGCGGCGCGCGGGTGCCGGCGTCGAACTCGGCGACCAGGTCGTCGATGGGGCGGGCCCGGCCCTGGTCGTCGTCGTACCAGGAGTTGAAGATCTGGAGGAAGATCCACTGCGTCCAGCGGTAGTAGGCCCCGTCGGTGGTGGCGACCCCCCGCCGGGGATCGTGGCCGAGGCCGAGCGCCCGCAGCTGGCGCTTCATCGTGGCGATGTTCTGCTCGGTGGTAACCCGCGGGTGCTGGCCGGTCTGCACCGCGTACTGCTCCGCCGGGAGCCCGAACGCGTCGTAGCCCATGGCGTGGAGCACGTTGTGGTCGGTCATGCGCTTGAAGCGCGCGTACACGTCGGTGCCGATGTAGCCGAGGGGGTGGCCGACGTGCAGTCCGACGCCGCTCGGGTACGGGAACATGTCGAGCACGAACAGCTTGCGCCGGCGGGCGACCGCCTCGAAGCCGTAGGCGAGCGGCCCGGTCGGGTTCGGGGCCCAGAACGTGCGCTCCGCCTCCCACCGGTCCTGCCACTTGGCCTCGATCTCGTTGGCGAGCGCGGCCGTGTAGCGGAACTTGGGTGCCTCGGCGGCGCGCTCACTCATGGCGTTCGAGCGTACCGGTCACCCTTCGCGATCCCGGGCGTAGATGTCACACCCTCTCGCTACCCTACAAACATGTGTTCGGTGTGTTCGGCGTTCGAGCAGCGCGCAGCCGCTGGTATTTTAGGACGTTCCGGGGGCGTAGCTCAGTTGGTAGAGCGCCACGATGGCATCGTGGAAGTCGCCAGTTCGACTCTGGTCGCCTCCACCCAGTTCCTTCCATCCCTGCTCAAGGCCTGGCGGCTTATCGGCTTCACGCTCGGCGGGTTCGTCGCGGGCGAAGGTTGGTTCGCAACGAAGAACCGCGGCGAAACCTTCAAGCAGGACGGGACACCACGGTTGCGATTCGTCTTCGGCGTCACAGTGGCGACGCGCGACCGACCGATGCTCGAAGCTCTGCAGTGTTTTCTCGGCTGCGGCTCTATTTGGGACTACCCACCCGCGCGACCTGAATGGCAGCCGGAGAGCAGCTTCGAGATCCAGTCGGCTCAGCTCCATCGCGAAGTGACAATCCCGTTTGCCGAGGCCTATCTCCTGCCGTGTCACAAGCGTGGCCAGTTCGAAGCATGGCGGGATGCCCTCTACGCGTACGAGGAACGGCGCCCGAGTCAGTACGGGCGCGGTCGATCCGAATGCTCGGTCCCCGGCTGCAACAAACCGGTTCGGGGGCGAATGCTTTGCCGGAGTCACTACTACCGTGCGACCGGGTATTGATGACTGGGCCGCGTTCCTCGCCGGCTTTATTGCCGGCGAGGGTTGCTTCAGCGGGCACTCGAACGGCAATCGCTTCATCTTCGAGGTGGGGCTTGGAGCGGTCGATCGCATGATGTGCAGAGCCCTGGAGGACTTCCTGTCGGTCGGTCACATCTACGACTCGCCCCGCCGGAAAGAACATCACGACGACCAATCGGCCTTCATGGTCCAATCGTTGAAGGATCTCGTTTGCACGGTGATCCCTTTCATGGACGAACACCTTCCAAGGTCCTACCAGCGAGCGCAGTACCTCGACTGGCACAAGCGCCTGCTCGACTACTGGGAGCACAAGGCCAAGCGGGTTCGGCCGTGCACCGTCGAGGGCTGCCCGCGTCCGCGACAGCCAGCGTCCAATGGCACCGGTGGATTTCAGCGGGGCAGGAGTGCTTCCGGCGGTGCGGTGAGCCTGAGCCTGGTCGCCGTCGGCTCCGCCATCGCACACCCATTTCGACCCCTTGCCCAGGGCGAGGCCCGGCGCGTTTCAAACGCCCAGGTGGTCGTAGATCCCGCCGAAAACCAAGGAGATCACGACCACTTGAGCGTTTCGAAACGCGCCTGGCCCTGCGCCTTCAGCTCAGAGTGAATGGTCCAGCGATGAAGGCGTCGCTGCCCGGCACCGGACCGTGAGGGAATAGGACGTCGATGAAGAACGGAGACGCGGGAGGAGGACCCGACAACTTGATGTGGGCCGTCCCCGTCCCCTGAGAATTCGTGGTGAGTGAGCCGATCGGTCGAACGCACCGGATCCCGATCTCATAAGTCGTGTTCGGTAGCGCGCCATGGACTGAGACGTTCACCTTGAACGTGTCCTGGCCGGCGTGCGCGTGCACATTGACCACTCCGCTGTCGGTGCCGGCACCACTCCCGCAATTGGACGGATTGTGGACCTGATGGACGAGATGAGCCGTACCATTGCGGGCCTGACCATTCGCCCCGAAAGCCGTTGCACTGCCAAAGAGCAACACCCAAGCGCACGCTATGAACGCGCCTGCAGGTACCGTCCGCTTCATGTCAACCCCCCCTAGCCTTCACGCACGCCACTCGCGCAACTCCCCAGCCAGTATAAAGGAGATAGCTGTCGCCCGCCAGGAGCATGGGACCACCCTTTCGCCAGTAATGGGACCACCCGGGGTCCACCAGCGGCGGTGCTGCTGCCGGTGGACTCGCCGCCTTCTGTCAGCAGGCCTGGAAGGCGGCGATGGCGTACCGGGAGGTTCGTGTGTTCGAGGTTCGAGAAGTGCTGCGGCTGTGGTTGCGCGGTGAGGGGCGGCGGGCGACGGAGCGGTTGGCGGGCGTCGATCGCAAGACGGTCCGTCGTTACGTCGATGCCGCCGAGGAGCTTGGGCTGGTCCGTGACGGCGGCGAGGAACAGCTGTCGGACGAGTTCATCGGGTCGGTGGTGGAGGCGGTGCGTCCGCATCGCCGTGACGGTCACGGCGAGGCGTGGCGGCTCCTGGTCGCCAACCATGACCTGATCCACGGCTCGGCGCGTGAGCCTCGGCGGGCCCACGGCCTCTGCCGCCACCATCTCTACACGGTGTACGGCGTCTGAAAGATCCCACTAGCGTCATCGCGATGCGAACACGCGTGCGAGGCCTCGTGATGACGGTCACCTCGGTCGTCGGGATCGTCGTGAACGTCATCGACGGGGTCGACGGCGACTTCAGCATCTGGAACGGCATCGGCATCGTCTGCTTCCTGATCGTGCTCGCCTACGGGCTGGTGTATCTCCGCCCCGAACGCTGATCCGCGCAGTCGTCAGTCGGACTCGGCAACCTCGAGCGCCTCACGCAGGTCGTCGGGGGCGCGCTCGCGGGTGAGGATGATCGCCTGGTCGGGGTCGTTACGGTCTACGAGACAGAAGAAGTGGGAGCCCGGCGGGAACGACGCCGTGGTGTAGCCGCCGGCTTCTGCCGGCACGATGTTCACGTTGCTGTGCGCCGCCCGCTCGGGAAGATGGACGGTGAAGCGAACGTCCAGTTCCTCGAACGGAATGGTCCCGCCGTGCCCGTCCGGTGTTGCCCCCTGGCGGAGGGTCACGTCTTCGATGACCGCGACGCCCCGCAATGCCGTCCTCGCCCACGCGCCGAAGCGCCGCCACTTCACGTACTGCACCACCAGGATGATCCAGGTGATGCCGAACGACACCAACCCGAGCAGCAGCATCGCCACCAGCTTCCAGGTCGCGCCGTACCACGGCTGCTGCGCCGTTCGCTCCCCGATCGGTCTCTGCTCTCCCGTCATTCGCCCTCTTCCCCTCCACCGACATCGCCGGTGCGGCCGTGCTTCCAGTAGCCGCGGACGGTGGCCTGGGCGCGTGGCAGACCGCGCTCTTCGAAGAGGTGGCGGCGGATGCGCTGGACCGCCGCCGCCTCCCCCGCCGCCCAGACCCGAGCATCGTCGGGGATGTCGGCGGCGCGCACCGCGGCGACGACCGCGTCGCCGGGAGGCGCGCCGTCCGGTAGCTCGTGCCAGTCGACGGTCGCCTGCGGGTGCTCGGGGAACGCGAGGCGCGCCGACGGATCGGCGATCTCGACGTACACCTGCACTGCGGCCTCGGCGGGTAACACCTCGAGCAGCTGGCCGATCGCCGGGATCGCCGTCTCGTCCCCCGCGAGCAAGCACGCGGGCGCGCCCTCGTCGACCTGGTAGCCGCGCCCCGGTCCCGAGACCGCGGCGGCATCGCCAGCAGAAGCCGCCTGCGCCCATTCGGACGCGGCTCCGCCGCCGTGCACGACGATCTCGACGTCGAGCGTCTGGGCCTTGGGCTCGACACGCAACGGCGTGAACGTGCGGATGGTCGGCCGCTGTCCATCCGCGAGAAGGAACTCGTTGCCGTTCCAGTTCGGCATGATGAGCTCACCCGATCCCGGTGACGGCAGCAGCAGCCTCACGCTCGCCGCCGGCTGGTCGACGGTCAGCCCGTCGAGCTCCGGGCCGGTGAGCGCGACGCGGACCAAGCGCGGCGTCACTTGCTCGACCCCGCCAACGGTCACTTGCCGAAATCGCGGCGGCTCGCGTCGGGTACGCGTCGTCGCCGAAGGAGTCATCGCGCGGAAGCCTTTCATCTGTCGGGTACAGCCCTTGGCTTCCGCCCCTTTTTTGCCCGCCTGGTCGCCGAATGTTGCCGGCCACAGGGAGACGCCTGCACCCGGCTGCTGAAGCAGCGCGAATCGGGTGGTGACTCAGTTCACGGAGCCACCACCCGCGAACGAGGGCCTTTCCATCGTGCGGACACGGGGCCTCGGCCCTTCCAGCCGGGTCTGTCGAGGTGGGCATCGTGGGCGGCACCTTCTCCGACAACGACGCCACCACTGGGGGCGCGGTGTACGCGGACCGGGACGTCAGCGTGTCGGGCGGCGCGGTCTTCACCGGCAACGATGCAGCCTCTGATGGTGGGGCGATCAGGTCCGACACCGGTTCGGTCACGATCGTCAGCTCGACGCTCGGAGGCCCGAACCTCCCAGCCGACGCCAACACCGCGGGCGGGGGCGGCGGCGCCATCAGCGCCTCCGAGAACGTCACCCTCACCAACGCGACGGTGATGGGCAACCGCACCACCGGCCTCGCGAGCGGCGGCGGCGTCTCCGCCACTGACGACATCACCGTCACTGGATCGACGGTCAGCGGCAACACCAGCCTCACCGGGAGTGGCGGGCTCCACGCCCAGGACGAGGTCAGCGTCGAGAACTCGACCATCAGCGGCAACGAGGCCACGAACGGCGGCGGAGGTGGGATTACTAGCCAGAACGGTCCCGTCACCGTGACGAACTCGACCATCGCCGACAACACTGCCGGGGCTGAAGACGGAGGCATCTCGCAGAACGACGGCCTGTTGACCGTCACCGGGTCCACGTTCTCGGGCAACGAGGCGGCCAGCGTCGGCGGCGGGCTGTCCAGCGTGACCACCGGCGGCATGATCACGAACTCGACCTTCAGCGACAACACCGCCGGCGGCGGCGGCGTACACATCTCGACGGGCGGGACGGTCGACATCACGAACGCCACCTTCGAACAGAACGACGCGACCGGCGGCGACGGAGGGTCGCTCAGCGCGCCTGGCGGGACCATCACGCTCGCCAACTCGATCCTCGCCAACGCCGGCAGCACGAACTGCGACATCGCCGGGACGCTCGTCGACGACGGCTACAACATCCTGTTCCCCGGTCCGGACAGCACCGACGGCGACTGCCCGGTCGGCGATCCGACCGACACGGACGAAGACCCCGAGCTGGCGCCACTGGCGGTGAACGCGCCCGGCACGACCGCCACCCACGCCATCGCCGACGACAGCCCGGCGTTCGACGCCATCGACGACGACACGGTCTGCCCGCCGCCGGCCGCCGACCAGCGGGGGATCACCCGGCCCCAGTTCGACTTCTGCGACATCGGTTCGTACGAGCTGACGCCGACGCCCCCGACCCCCGTGTGCCCGGCCGCCGCTTCGGCGTCGATCGGCCCGGCAACGCTCGCCGGCGCCGAGGGCATCGTCGCGGCCGCGCCGCTCGGCTTCCAGTTCCTCTGGCGTCGACGACGGCAGAGCCGCGGTGCACGGCAAGGGAACACGGGATCGGATCGGCGGGCACGCCTGCGGGCCACCGTGATGTGGCTGCTGATCGCGGGACTGATGATCGCGGTGTTCGTAGCCTGCCAGCCGGTGAAGGAGACACCACCCTGCTGACGAGCTAATCGAGAGACCGCTCGGGGAGGTCGGCGCAACCTCCGAACGCGTCCCGGTCCCGCAGGTGCGAGAACACGCTCTGGAACACGAGCGCGGCCAAGTTCTCGGGGTCGAGCGTCTCGAGCTCGTCGACGAGGAGCGCGAGCGCTCGCTCGATACACGCGCAGGCCTCGGCGTCGAACGCCCCCTCCGTGGGCAACGCGACCTCGGTCGGCCCCAGGGCGTCGCCCGACAACACCCCCGATGTCCGAAACGCGACCGCGCTTCCTGACCCCGCTCGTACACTGATCCGGCCGTGATCGACGTCGTCGACTACCGCGCCGGGAACTCCCCCAGCGTCATCTACGCGCTCGAGCAGCTCGGGCTCCCCTGCCGGCTCGTCTCGAAGCCCGAGGAGGTACTGGCCTCCGAACGGCTGATCCTGCCCGGGGTCGGCGCGGCGCAGGCCACCCTCGCCTCGCTGACCGAGTCGGGCCTGGTCGAGCCGCTCGCGGAACGCGTGCAGCGCGACCGGGTGCCGTTCCTGGGGATCTGCATCGGGCTCCAGGTCCTCTTCGACGACTCCGAGGAGGAGGACACCGAATGCCTCGGCTGGCTCCCTGGCCGGGTCCGCCGATTCCCCGACAGCGCCCGCGTGCCCCAGATCGGGTGGAACGAGGTCCGCTTCGAGCGCGACCACCCGCTCCGCGCCGGCCTGCCCGACGCCGGCCACTTCTACTTCGTCAACTCGTACTACGCCGAGCCCGCCGACCGAGCCGACGTGCTGGGCCACACCCAGTACGGGCCCGAGTTCTGCTCGGTCGTCGCCCACGACAACGTCGTCGCCACCCAGTTCCACGCCGAGAAGAGCGGCCCGCTGGGCCTACGCATCCTCGCCAACTTCGCCCGCTGGACGCCCTGATGCTGACCAAGCGACTCATCGCCTGCTTCGACGTCATCGATGGACGGGTCACGAAGGCCCAACAGTTCCAGGACAACATCGACGTGGCGCCGGCCGAGGATCTGGCCGCGAGCCTTTACGACGACCAGATCGACGAGATCGTCTTCTACGACATCACCGCCAGCGCCCAGCGCCGCAAGATCGATCTCGACACTGTGCGGGCGGTGGCCCGCCACGTGTTCGTGCCTTTCACCGTCGGGGGCGGGATCCGGTCGCTCGACGACATGTTCGAGGTGCTCAAGGCGGGGGCGGAGAAGATCAGCGTCGACTCGATGGCGGTGCGGAACCCGGAGATCATCCGGGAGGGCGCGCAGGCGTTCGGGCGCCAGTGCATCGTGCTCAGCACCCAGGTGAAGCACGTCGGCGTGCGCCCCGGTCTCCCGAGCGGGTACGAGGTGTTCATCGACGGCGCCCGCGAGGCCACCGGTCTCGACGCGCTCGACTGGGTTCGACGGGGCGAGGAGCTCGGCGCCGGCGAGCTGGTGGTCAACAGCATCGACCGCGACGGCACCGCGTCGGGTTACGACCTCGAGATCACGAGCGCGGCCGCCGAGGCCGTGAACATTCCGTTGATCGCGTCGGGTGGGGCCGGCACGGTCGAGCACATCGCAGCCGGACTGACCGCCGGCGGCGCGTCGGCCGCGATCATCAGCTCGATCCTGTACTCCCCCCGGTTCAACCGGAATCCCGGTGTTCGCGAGCTCAAGGACGCGCTGGTCGAGCAGGGCATTCCGATGCGGCCGTACTTGCCGACCAACGACGACAGGAGCTAGGAGACCGCCACCGCCTGTTCCCAGTCGACTCGGGGCGCGTCGGCCCACAGCCGGTCGAGGTCGTAGTAGGCCCGGGTCTCGTCGAGGAACACGTGCACCACGATGTCGCCGTAGTCGAGGAGCACCCACGAGGCGTCGTCGAGACCCTCGGTGCCCCGGGGAGAGAGGGACGCCTCTTCTTTCATGACGCGCCCCACCTCGTCGACGATCGTGCGGACCAGGCGAGGGTTCGACGCGCTGGCGATCACGAAGTAGTCGGTGATCGAGATGATGTCGCCGACCTCGAGGACGAGGATGTCGTCGGCCTTCTTGCCCGAAGCCGCGCCGGCTGCCAGCACCGCCCTGCGCCTGCCATCCAAGTGCTGCGCGTCCGCGACCGGGGGGCTGGTCAAGCGGCCGTCCCGGCGGGCGTCATCGGGGTTCAGTGTAGAGGCCGCGTTTGCGGATGACACGCACAGCGGCCGGCGGGACCAGCCCTTCGATCGGGCGGCCGGTGGCGAGACGATCGCGGAGATCGGTCGAGGCGACGTCGAGTTGGGGAATCTTGACGTGCTCGACCCGCCAGCCATTCCCGGGCGGGCTCACCCCGCCGAGGCCGCCGCGTTCGACGATCGCGACCGTTGCCAGATGGCGTGTCTCCTCGAGTCGCCGCCACGTGGGCATGTTCGCAACCGCGTCGGTCCCGAGCACGAGGAAGAGCTCGCGGTCCGGCGCGGCCAGGGCCTCGAGGGTGTCGGCGGTTACCGACGGGCCTTCGCGTTCGACCTCGATCGCCGACGCCTCGACGCCGTCGACGTCGGCGACGGCCGCCTCGACCAGCGCGAGCCGATCGGCCGCACTCGCGACCACGCGATCGCGCTTCTGCCACGGATCACCCGCCACCACCATGAGCACCCGGTCGAGGTCGAGCGCGGCGCGCGTATCGACCGCCGCGACCACGTGACCGACGTGGACGGGGTCGAAGGTGCCCCCGAGCACCCCGACCCTTTCAGTCATGCGTGAATTCTACGGTTCACCATTCGGAAACACTCCCGTTACTGCCGCGACCTACCCTCGACGGGTGATTCACGTGCTCATCCGGGTATGGCTCCCCGACCGTCCCGGCGCCCTCGGCGCGGTCGCGTCGCGGATCGGTGCGATCCGCGGCGACATCGTCGGCCTCGACGTGCTGGAGCGCGGCGGCGGGATCGCGGTCGACGAGTTCGCGGTCGAGCTCGAGAGCGATGCCCTGCTCTCCATGGTGGTGCGCGAGATCGAGGAGGTCGACGGGGCCAAGGTCGAGGAGGTTCGCGCCGTCACCGACTTCCCCGACCCCCGCCTCGACGCGCTCGAGTCGGCCGCCGCGCTCTGCGCCGCCACCGGCGTCGGCGAGCTCCAGCGGGTCCTGGTCTCGCATCTCCGGAGTGAGTTCCTCGCCGACTGGGCCGCGCTCCTGCACCACGGCGAGACCCTCTGCCTCGACGGCGAGGCACCCCCGCCCGACAAGTTGACTGCCCTGGCCGCTGGGACGACCGCGTCGCCGCTGGTCGCCGACGGGATCACCGGCCCCGAGGACCTGGCGGTCGCCGCCCTCCCCGGCCACGAGGCGCTCCTGCTGGTGGGCCGGGACGGCCACCCGCTCCGACGCCGGGAGCGGGCGCAGCTCCTGGCCCTCGCCCGCATCGCCGACCGGGCCTGGGAGCTCCTCGAGGGTTAGCCCTCCACGATCGCGGACACAAAGCTCTCGAGCTGGCGCAGGTTGCGGCACTCGTACACGCCGTCGCAGTAGATGCCGTAGTCGGACACGATCGAGTCGCCCGTGTCCCAGTAACCGCGCGGCTCGGGGTTGAGCCAGTAGACGTGGCGGGCGCGCTGGCGCAGCTCCTTGACGATCCCGTTCTGGGACGCGTGATAGTTGTTGCGGGCGTCGCCGAGCAGGATGATCGACGTCTTCGGCGTGATCTCGGTCAGGTGGCGCTCCCGGAACACCTCGAACGCGTGGCCGTAGTCGGAGTGCCCGTCCACCCACACCACATCGGCCTCGGTGTTGACCCGCTGGATCGCCTCGGCGATGTCGTCGGACTCCTGGAAGAAGCGGGTGACCTCGTCGATGCCGTCGATGAACACCCACGACCGCACCTTCGAGAACTGGCTCGCCATCGCGTAGACGAACTGGAGCGTGAAGCGGGCGAAGCTCGCCACCGATCCGGAGATGTCGGCGACCACCATGATCTCGGGCCGGGACGGCCGCGGATGGCGGAACTTCGGCTCCGCCGGCACACCTCCGTAGCTCAGGGAGTGGCGCACGGTGGAGCGGAAGTCGAGGTGCCCCCGGTTCTTGCGCTTGCGTCGTTGCGCCAGGCGCGCCGCGAGCGCGCGCGTCAGCGGGTAGATGGCGCGCTGGAGCGCCTGCATCTCCTCGCGTGAGGCGTGCATGAAGTCGACGTCCTCGGGGAGCGGCTTGCGCAGGGTGCGGGCCATGGCCTCCACCCCGCGGTCGGCCACGAGCCGGCGGCGGATCTCGGCCTCGACGAGCTCGCGCAGCCGGCGGAGCCGTTCCTCGAACTCCTCCCGCTGGAGCCGCTCTTCGAGCGGATCGCCCTCGACGCCGTCACCCTGCTCCTGCGCCCGGCCGGTCATGCGCGCCGCCAGGCCCTCGAGGTCGAGCTGCCGCAGGGTCCGGTACAGGTAGTACGTGCCGCCGACGGGGCGTCCGGGCTCCATGCCCGCGTACCGGCTCACCGCCATCCCCGCGAGCCGCCGCATCTCGTCCTCGTCCATGTTCATGAGCGCGTTGAGCAGCATCTCGGCCAGCTCTTCGGCCGACATGTCGCCGCCGGCCCCGCCGCCCTCCATCGCCTGCATCTCCGCGAACGGGTCGCCGTCGCCGTCCTCGGCCTCGACGCCAGGCGCGTACAACGAGAAGTAGACGTCGAACACGGTCTCGAACGCCCGCCAGTGGTGGTGGTGCTTGACCAGGGTGGCGCCGAGCGCGGCCTTGAACGTGTCGCGGTCGGCGATCTCGATGTGCTCGACCGCCCGCATCGCGTCGAGGTTCTCGGTCATGGAGACCGGGAGGCCCGCGGCCCGCAGCTCGTGCACAAAGCCCTGGAGCACGTCGAGCATGGAATCTGCTTGCAGTGGTCCCGAACCGCCGCCGTCCCCGTACCGCTCGATGGAGTCGATGACCTTCGCGGCGTTGAACGCCATCGCCTCAGGCCCTCAGGACGGGTTGGCGCCGGAGGTGGCGGTGCTCTCGAGCTCCTTGCGCGCCTTGGTGATGTCGGACTGGTACTTCAGGAGCACGTGCAGCGTCTCCTGGATCACCTCGGGATCGATCTCGGTCTTGCCCAGGTAGATGAGCGTGCGGGCCCAGTCGATCGTCTCGGAGATCGACGGCGCCTTCTTGAGCTCGAGCTGGCGGATGGACCGCACGACGCGCGCGACCTGCTCGGCGAGCTCCTCGTCGATCTCCGGCACCCGCACCCGCACGATCTCCTTCTCCCGCTCGAGGTCGGGGTAGTCGACGTGCAGGTAGAGGCAGCGGCGCTTGAGCGCCTCCGACAGCTCGCGGGTGTTGTTCGAGGTGAGGATGACGATCGGGCGCTGCGCACCGACGATCGTGCCCAACTCGGGGATCGACACCTGGAAGTCCGACAGCACCTCGAGGAGGAGCGCCTCGGTCTCGATCTCGACCCGGTCGACCTCGTCGATGAGCAGCACGATCGGCTCCTCGGCCCGGATCGCCTCGAGCAGCGGCCGGGTGAGCAGGAACGGCTCCGAGAAGATGTCGGCCTCGACGTCGGACCAGGTGTTCTCGTGCTCGCGGTCGGCCTGGATGCGCAGCAGCTGCTTCTTGTAGTTCCACTCGTAGAGGGCCTTGCTCTCGTCGAGGCCCTCGTAGCACTGGAGCCGGATCAGCCGCGCCCCGGTGGCCTCGGCGATGGCCTTGGCCAGCTCGGTCTTCCCCACGCCCGCCGGGCCCTCGACCATCACCGGCTTCTCCAGCCGGTCGGCCAGGTACACGACGCCGGCGATGTTGGCGTCGGCGAGGTAGTCGACCTTGCGCAGCCCCTTGACGACGTCCTCGACCGACCCGAAGCGGTCACCCATGACGGCTAGGTGACCGTCTGGCCGTCGCCGTGGACGACGTACTTGTAGGTGGTGAGCTCGCGCAGGCCCATCGGGCCCCGGGCATGGAGCTTCTGGGTGGAGATGCCGATCTCGGCGCCGAACCCGAACCGCTCGCCGTCGGTGAACCGGGTCGACGCGTTCACGATCACCACGGCGGCGTCGACCTCCCGGGTGAACCGCTCGGACGCCTCGAGGTCGCGGGTGAGGATCGCCTCGGTGTGGCCGGTCCCGAACCGGTTGACGTGGTCGATGGCGTCCTCGAGTGTCGAGGCAACCGCGACGCTGAGCTTCATCGCCAGGAACTCGGCCCCGAAGTCGTCGTCGGTCGCCTCCCCCATCTCGGGCCAGCGCCGACGGGCGGCGGCGTCGCCGAGCAGCTTCACGCCCCGGTCGGCCAGCTCTTTGCAGGCGCGGGGCAGGAAGGCGTCGGCGACGTTCTCGTGCACGACGAGCGACTCGGCCGCGTTACACACGCTGGTGCGCTGGGTCTTGGCATTGAGCACGATGGCGAGCGCCTGGTCGAGGTCGGCGTGGGCATCGCCGTAGACGTGGCAGTTGCCGTCCCCGTCGATCACGACCGGGACCTTGGCGTTGTCGAGGATCGACTGGATGAGCGCGGGCCCGCCCCGGGGGATGAGGCAGTCGACGTACTCGGTGAGCTGCATGACCTCGACCGCGGTCTCGTGGGCCACGTCGTCGACCAGGATCACGCCGTCGTCGGGCA
>JBQTGU010000048.1:0-5380 GCA_052390575.1 Actinomycetota bacterium
CCGGCCGAGGCATCAACCACGTCGAGCCCGAGGGCGTCGTGCAGGTGCCCGTCGAAGCCCGATTGGGGCAGCGCCATCGTCATCCGCGTGACCGTGCTGGTGTCCCGCTCCCACACCGGCGCCTCCACCGCCCGCTCGATGACGGAGAACGTCATCGTCGCCAGCCCTCGGGGAGCGTCGGACGGGACGTCGAACAGCTCGACCTCGAGCACGACGGTCGTCCGTCCGGCACGGGCGATCCGGCCCCGCGCTTCGACGGCATCGCCGGCCGGCCCGGCGAGCAGGTGCAGGGTGAGGTCGGCGGTGGCAATCCAGTTCGGGAGCACCGCCGGGATCGCCATGCCCCCGCCGAGCGCATCGACGAGCGTGGTGACGGCGCCGAGCAACGGGATGCCCGACGGCGTCTGCACTTCGGGCGCCATGGGGATCCAGGCAGTGCTGGTGCCGTCGGGACGGTGCTCGGCTTCGAGGCGCAGGTCGCGCAGCAGGTGGCGGTCGGGCGGATACGCCCAGGTCTCTGGTTCGGCTTCGGTCACCGGCGCAGAACCTAGGCGCGCGGCGCGATCAGCACTTCGGTCGTGTACCCGATCGTCACACCGCCGCCCATCTCCTTGATGGCGTCGACCACACCCCGGTGCAATCGCGCGCGGGCGTCTTCGGCCAGCATCCGGTGGTCGGAGTGCGTACCGAGCAGGTCGACGTAGGTCTCCGGCGTATAGCGCTTCTCCCACGCGTAGCGACGCACGATCAGCTCCCCGAACAGCGGTGACGCCTGCAACTGCTTCTGGTAGCCCTCGCCGATCCGCTGCTTCAGCGGCTCTTGGATGAGTTCGGGCGCGAACCGCTGGTACATGTCGTCGAACACGACGTCGACGTCGGTCGGGCGGTCACGCTCCCAGTTCCAGAACACGGCGATCCCACCGCCGGGGCGGAGCGCGGCGTGCGCCTTCGCCGGCCCGACCTCGGGATCGACCCAGTGCCACGCCTGCGCCGCGGTGACGAGGTCGAACGCCTCCGGCTCGACCGGCCAGTCCTCGAGCCCGACGGTCTCGATCGTGATGTTGTCCCGCCCGGCGAAGTTGCGACGCGCAATGGCGGCCATCTCCTCGCTGGGCTCGAGGCACAGGACGTCGTACCCGGCGTCGGCCCAGAGTGGCGTCGCCTTTCCGGTGCCGGTGCCGACCTCGAGGACGCGCGCCCGCGCCGGCAATCCCAGGATCTCAGCGACGTCACCGACGAGCGCCACCGGGTAGGTGGGACGAGCGCGGTCGTACCGCTCGGCCACCTCGCCGAAGACGAGCCGCTGCTGCCGGGCCGGGGGCGAATTCACGGCGGAATTCTAGGCAGTTCCCCTTGACGGGCGAACATATGTTTGGTATGGTGGTGGCACTTCCTCCCACGGCTTCCCCCGGTCCGAGATTCGATCTCCCGGAGGAAGCCGTGTTCGCGCGTGCCCGCAGTGCGATCGCCGAGCTGGAAGCGACCTCGCGCGCGCTCGACCCTGCCTGTCTCGACGGGCCGGACGCCGCCACGCTGGTCGAGCTGGCCGCGCGCGGGGAACGGATCTGCGCCGCGATCAAGGCACGCGCCGCCCGCCGGGTCGACGAGACCAAGGTGTGGCGCGAGGGCGGGCACCGCAGCGCCGCCCACTTCGTAGCCGCGACCGCGGGCACGACGATCGGCGCGGCCTCCCGCGCGCTCGATGCAGCGCGCGCCCTCGACGACCTGCCCGAGACCGACGAGGCCTTCCGGCGCGGCGACCTGTCCGAGATCCAGGTCGCCGAGATCGCCGGCGCAGCCGGGGCAGAACCGAGCGCCGAGAGTGAGCTGCTTGCGACGGCGGCCGAGCAGAGCGTCAAGGGACTGCGCGACCGGGCCCGCCAGGTGCGCGCCGGCGCCGAAGCCGACGACCAGGCATGGGCGCGACGACTTCATGTCGACCGCCGCGCCTACGAGTGGACCGAGCCCGACGGCGCCTACTGCCTCCAGGCCCGCATGGCGCCCGACACCGGCGCGCGGTTCTCATCCGCGTGGAACGCGCACATCGACCGGATCTTCGCCGAGGCTCGCAGGGCCGGGCGTCGCGAGCCCCGCGCCGCCTACGCCGCCGACGGGCTCGTCGCGCTCGCGACCGAAGGCCCGTGCAAGCCCGTCGACTTCCGACTCGAAGTCACCGCCGCCGCCATCCCGCGCGGGCACACCGAGCCCGGCGAGCGCTGCGAGATCAACGGCACCCCCGCCCCGGTCACCACCGCCCGCTCGCTGCTCAACGACGCCCGGGTCACGGTCCTGACCCGCGACGGCGACGACATCACCGCGGTGTCGAGGCCGACGCGCACGATCCCCGCCAAGCTGCGCAGGGCACTCGAAGCGCAGTACACGACCTGTGGCGTCAAGACCTGTGCCAACGACCTCTTCCTCGAGATCGACCATGTCGTCCCGCTGGCCGAGGGCGGACGCACCGAGGCCTGCAACCTCTGGCGGCTCTGCCCGCACCACCACCATCTGAAGACGTACTTCGGGTGGCAGGTCGTCGGCGCACCTGGCAACTGGGACCTCGTCCCACCCGACGACCCCGACCCACCGCCATGACCTTGGGAAACGCGACGTCAGCCGGCGACGGGCCGGTCCCCGATCACACCGTCGGCCCGCAGTCGCTCGAGCTCGTCGTCGGTGACGCCGACCGAGCGCAGCACCTCGGCGTTGTGCTCTCCCAGCATCGGCGCGCGCCCCGGCCACCAGCCCGACGCGCCCGGCAGCGAGAACCGCAACGGCAATCCCGGGTACTCCTGCTCGCCCACGACGGGATGGTCGATCTTCTGGAAGAACTCACGCGCCCGCAGCTGAGGATCGTCCAGCGTGGCGAACGCCGGCACCATCACGGCCGCGGGGATGCCGTCGGCAAGCAGCTCCTTCGCGACCTGCTCCGGCGAGCGCGACGCGCACCACTCGGTCCGCTCTTCGACCGACATCGGGTCGCTCGCACGATCGACCGCCACCCACGGCTCGCCCTCGCCGTCGCAGCGGTACACGCCGCCCGTGCCCCGGCGGGGCGCGACCCGACCGTGCGCCGAGAACTCGATCACCTGCGCGGCCGTCATCGACGCCGCCACCTCGATCATCGGGCTCTCCACCAGCTGACCCTCTCCCGTGCGGTCACGGTGCTCGATCGCGGCCATGAGCGCGATCGCGGTATGGGTGCCGACCGCGGGGTCGACGAAGCCGCCGGGGATGATCGGCGGGCCGTCCTCGTACCCGGTGGCCCACGCCATGCCGCTCAACTGCTCCATCGTCTGGGCGAAGCCGGGGCGGTCACGCCACGGGCCCGACAGGCCGAATGCCGGCAGCCGCAGGTAGATCACGTCGGGCCGCAGGGCGCGCACCTCCTCGTACGACAGCCCGAACCCGTCCATCACCCGGGGGGTGAAGTTCTCGGCCACGACGTCGGACTGCTCGATCAGCCGCTTCACCAGCGCGAGCCCGGCGGGATGGCCGAGATCGAGGGTGATGTCCTTCTTCCCGAGATTGGTGGCGTGGAACAGCGCGGTCATCTCGAAGTAGCGCTCGTCCTGCTTGGGCCGGATCGCCGAGCTGAATCGGATGCCGTCGGGCCGCTGGATCGACTCGACCTTGACGACCTCGGCACCCATGGCCACGAGCCACGCCGTCGCCCACGGCCCCGACCAGAACTGGGTGAAGTCGAGCACCTTCATCCCCGCCAGCGGGCGGTCCGTGAGCGCGCCGCTGTCGTCGGCCGGCGGCGCGGGCGGCGGCGCGTCGCCCGAGTGCTCCCCCACCTGGGGCGCGGGCGTCATCTCGCGGTCGGGCACGGCCGAGAACCGGAACGGCGCCCGGGGCCGGATCCACTCCGCCCCCGGCTGAGTCACGAAGCCGTCGCGCGCCTCCAACTGCCCGAACTGCGGCAGCAGCTCACCGTTGCCGACCACCGCCGCCGGGACCCGCTCGCGGGCGCACAGCTCGACGACCTCCTCGGCGGGGTGGCTCATCGTGAACGCGTGCAGGAGATCGGTGACCTCCTTCGCCCGCTTGAACCGGCCCAGCATCGTGGTCAGCTCCTCGTCGTCGAGAAGCTCCTCGTGCCCCATGACCTTCAGCAGCGACAGCCACTGCGCCTTCGTGACCGTGGTGATGCCGACGTAGTTGCCGTCGGCGCAGGGCTCGTTGCCCGGGATCATCACCCACCGGAAGGTCGCCAGCATCCCACCGGGGAAGCGCGAGAACAGGGTCGGGTACGTCACCAGCGTGAGGTGCATCGCCTCGAACATCGACACGTCGACCGTCTCGCGCACACCGGTCTGGCCGGCCCGCCGCAACGCGCTCACCGCACCGAGGGCCGCGAACGAGCCGGTCACGTACTCGCCCAGCCCGCCGGCGATCGTCAGGGGCGGCTTGTCCAGGTGCCCATGGTTCGACAACGAGCCCGACCGGGCCTGCAACACCTCCTCGGGAAGGGTGAGCGCCGAGTCGGGGCCGCCCCGTCCGAAGGACGAGACCGACACCGTCACCCGCGCCAGCTTCATGAGGCCCATCGCCTCGAACGCGCCCGGGGCGAAGTCCTCGATGGCGACGTCGGCGCCCCCGACCCAGTCGGCGGGGTCGGTGGTGACGACGCTGCGCTGCGACGTGCGCAGATACGCCCACAGCTCGGGCCGGGCTCGGCGCAGCTCGTCACCGTCGGGCGACTCCAGCTTCACGACGTCGGCGCCGAGGTCGGTGAGCAGCTTCGAGCAGTACGCCGCCGCGACGCCGCTCGAGCAGTCGACGACCCGCAGTCCGTCGTAGATCACCGCGCCGCCCCTTTCCTGGGAGAGCTCTACGAGCTCTTCAGGAGCGTATCTACACTCCTGCCGATGCCGGAGATGAAGACGTATCCGTCGGGCACCCCGGCGTGGGTCGACCTCCGGACCACCGACGTCGAGGACGCCCGCCGCTTCTACGCCGGGCTCTTCGGCTGGACGGTCGACCCACCGACTCCGGAGCACCACGACTCGACCGCGGGCATGATCCGCGACCGGATGGTCGCGGGGATCGGCCCGCTCGACAACAGAGCCGAAGCGCCGGCGTGGATGACCTACATCGCGGTCGACAACGCCGAGGACACCGCGAAGAAGGCGATCGCCGCGGGCGCGTCGGTCGTGCAGGAGCTCACCGACGTCGCGGGGGCCGGTCGCGTCGCCGCCTTCCTCGACCCGACCGGCGCTCCGTTCGGCATCTGGCAAGCGGTCGACCACTCGTTCGCCGAGTTGGTCAACGAGCCCAACACGCTGTGCTGGAACGAGCTCACGACCCGCGACATCGACACCGCCCGCGACTTCTACCGCACGGTGTTCGGCTGGGACGTCAGGACCAACCCGTTCGA
>JBQTGU010000049.1:0-13473 GCA_052390575.1 Actinomycetota bacterium
GGTCGCCGTGGCTCCCGCTGGCGTGGTCACGCGCGCTCGGAGACGCCAGGGCGCCGGTCGCGAGCGCGAGGACGCCGATCGGGACGATGGCACCGAGCGCGAGGCGCGACCGGTCCCAGCCGCGACCCAGCCCGGGACGGGCGAGCAGAACACCGGCGGCGAGGACGAGCAATGCCTCGATGGCGACGCATGACACGTCGACGAATCCGACTGTCTCCGCGTGCCCGGCGTGGTCACCGAACGGCAGGCCGCTCGTGCGGCTCATCACCCACGCCCCGACGAGGGCGAGGTTGGCGACCATCGTCAGACGCAGCAGGCTCCGAGTTGGGCGGGTCACGAGCCCCACCGCCACGAGCAGCTGGAACCAGCCCGCGACCGCGAAGCCGACGCCTTCGACCGCCGACAGCCCCGCGTGCGACGGCACCATCGCGAGATGGATCACGCCGGCCGCCCCCGACAGACTGGCGAGCAGCCCCCGGCCGGCGGTGCTGAGATCGAAGCGGCGCCGCTCGGGTGGATGATGGGCGCTCGGCGCGGGGTTCCGTTCGACTCGAGGCTGGCTCGGGCGGTCGAGCACATCGGTCATTGCGATCCCCCTCGTCTTGGCAACGGGTGCTGTTCGAAGAACTCCCACATCACCTCGTTGGCGGAAATCGAGAAGGTGGTCGGACCGACGATGAAGTCGATCGACGCCGAGAACTCGCTTCCCGGCCACGAATGGCCACCGCCCTCGATTCGATAGAAGTCGACATCGGCGTTCCCGCGGCAGCGGTACGAGACGAGCGTCACGTCCGACGCTATCTCCCGCTCCTTGGGCTTCGCCTTGCAGTCGTTGCGCTCCGCCCACGCCGCGGTGATGTCGGGGATCGAGGGCGCCTCCGGCGCGGGAGCGGGCTGGTTCGGGTCGCGGGGCGAGCCGTCCGGGTTCGGGAGGCTCGCCACCGCCGGGCCCAGACCCCCGTCGAACGACACGAACTGGTCGGCGGTGCCGTGGAAGACCACGACCGGCACCCGGCGAGCAGGATCGCAGCCCTCGATGTCGCGGACGCCCGCGACCGGCGCGGCCGCGGCCACGCGGTCCGCGTACACGCAGGCCACTGCCGACGTCATGAAGGCGCCGTTCGAGAGCCCGGTCACGAACACCCGGCGTTCGTCCACGCACAGCGTCTGCTCGACCTCGTCGAGCAGGTCACCGATGAACGCCACGTCGGGGGAGTCGAGGCCGGTGTCCCAGCGGGCCACCGGCCCGAGACCCTGCGGGGTGATGGTCACGAACCCCTCGGTGTCGCCGAGCTCTCCGAGCTTGCTGTGCAGCTTGTGGACCTCGGCCCCCTCGGAGTAGCCGTGCAGGTCGAGCACGACCGGCATCGGCCCGGTGCCGTCGTAGTCGGGCGGCAGGTGCCGGAAGTACGACCGCGGGACGCCTCCCGAGCTCGTCGTGACGTTCTCCTCACCGGGTGCCAGCGCGGGCGCGTCGCAGCCGGGTGACGGCGCCGGCTTGCCTCCTCCGCCGGAGACCACGTTGGCTCCGCCCGACGCGGCGCCGACCGTCGCGAGCGCGACCGTGACCACGAGGGATCCGATCGCCGCGTGCACGCGCATGGCTCGGCCTTCCGTCGTGCCTGCAGGGAGGTCTTGAACGGCGAGGCTATCGGGGGGACAATCCGGTCGCATCGGTCGGTCGAGCACCGGCCGACAAGGGCCGGGGGGACACCATGGCGGGACGGATCCGCGGGACGGTCGTCGCGACGGCAGTCGCGGCCTTGCTGGCAAGCGGCCTGGTGGCGGCGCCGGCGGGCGCCGGCGGCAGTGAGGAGCCGCTCGAGGCGACCGAGATCGGCGTGACCGCCGACACCATCCGCATTGCGGTGATCGCCGATGTCGACAACCCCGTGCGCCCCGGGCTCTTCCGGGGCTCGCGCGACGGCGTGGTGGCCGCGGCCGAGTTCATCAACGACAACGGGGGACTCGCGGGGCGCGAGCTCCAGGTCGACTTCATCGACTCGAAGCTCTCGGGTGACGAGGCTCGCAACGCGCTCATCCAGGCGTGCGAGGAGGACTTCGCCATCGTCGGCACGACCGCCCTGTTCATGAACAACGTCGATCCGGCGGTCAACTGCGTCGACCTGGCGGGCGCCGCCACCGGGCTGCCCGACGTGCCCGTGCTCCAGACCGAGTTCGCCCACCAGTGCTCGCCGATCTCGTACCCGATCATCGTGGTCGGCCTCGTCTGCGACACGCTCGACGACCCCGAGCAGACCTTCCGCGTCGGCACCGGCACCGTCAAGTACCACCTCAAGAAGGAGAAGGAAGACCTGCACGGGGTCTGGACGATCGCGGGCGACCTCGAATCGACGATCAACGCCGGCACTCCACCGATCCGAGGCGCCCAGAAGGCCGGGATCGAGCGCGACGACGAGATCCTCGTCTCCGGGCTCGCCACCCAGGCCGAGTACACGCCGGTCGTGCAGTCGATCAAGCAGAACAGCTCGACCTACGTCGCCAACTACGTCGACTACCGGGCCATGGTCCTCCTGCGGAAGGAGGCGTCGATCCAGGGCGTCGACAGCGTCGTGGTGTGGGACTGCACGCTCGCCTGCTACGACCAGCGCTTCATCGAGGAGGGCGGCCAGGACGTGGAGGACACCTATGTCACGGTGACGTTCGTGCCGTTCGAGGAGGCCAAGCAGAACGCGTCCATCGAGACGTATCTCGAATACGTCGGCGACGACACTGCCGACGCCTTCGGGGCCCAGGCGTGGGCCGCCGGGCTGTTCTTCCGCGACGTGGTGAACGCGGTCATCGCCGCCGACGGCGAGAACGGTCTCACCCGGGCCGCCTTCCTCGCGCAGGCGGCCAAGGTCCACGACTTCACCGCCGAGGTGGACGGCGAGGGAATGCTGGCCCCGACCGACGTGGGCGGCCGCAAGCTCGGGGGGTGCGGGGCCATCCTTCAGGTCAAGGACGGCGAGTTCGTGCGGGTGTCACCCAAGAAGAAGGGCACCCTCGAGTGCGGCAACGTCATCAAAGTCAAGGTCGATCTGGCGTGATTCCAAGGGCCTCGGGGCCTCGGGACCACCTGACGGCCCGTCAGGGCGCTCTTGAAACGTGTTTCGATTTCGTCCAGAATGCCGGAACCGGTAATGGGGGCGCCGCCTAGACCGGGCGGTCCCGGCAGGGACGAGGGGGAACCGTGAGACGAGGCCGTTGGATCGCGTTGGTCTCCGTGGTGGCGGTGGCCGCCGCCTACATCTCGGTGGCGGCTTCAGCCGGCGCCCAGGAGGACACGCCCGAGGCGACCGAGATCGGCGTCACCGCCGACACGATCACGATCACGGTGATCGCCGACGTCGACAATGCCGCCCGCCCCGGCCTGTTCAAGGGCTCGGCCGACGGCGTGATGGCGGCGGCGGAGTACATCAACGAGGAAGAGGGCGGTCTCGCCGGGCGCCAGCTCGAGGTCAACTTCATCGACTCGCACCTCAGCGGCGACGAAGCTCGTAGCGCGCTCATCCAGGCCTGCCAGGACAGCTTCGCGGTCGTGGGCACGACCGCGCTGTTCCTGAACAACATCGACCCGGCGGTCAACTGCGTCGACATGGCCGGCGCGGCCACCGGGCTGCCGGACGTACCGGTGCTCCAGACCGAGACCGCCCACCAGTGCTCGCCGGTCTCGTTCCCCGTGATCGCGGGCCAGCTCGACTGCGACTCGATCGAAGCCGGCGGGCCCGAGACGTACACCACCCGCCAGGGCCACGTGAAGTACCACCTCAAGCAGAACGACGGTGAGCTCAGCGGCGTCTGGGTGATCCCGGGCGACCTTCCGTCGACCATTCGCGCGACCGTTCCCCTCGTCGAGGGCGGGATCAAGGCGGGGATCGAGGAGGTCGACCGGTTCGAGGCGTCCGCCCTCGGCGGCCAGAGTGAGTTCACCGCTCCGATCCAGGCGGTGAAATCGAACAACGCCACCTACGTGCTGAACGGCCTCGACTACCGCGGCACCGTGCAGATGCGCAAGGAGGCCACGATCCAGGGCGTGAGCAGCGTGCAGGTCTTCGACTGCACGATCCAGTGCTACGACCAGCGCTTCATCGAGGAGGGCGGCGCCGACGTCGAGGGCCAGTTCGTCTCGACGTTCTTCATCCCCTTCGAGGAAGCCAAGCAGAACAACTCGATCCAGCAGTTCCTGAAGTACGTCGGCAAGGACAACGCCGACGGGTTCGGCGCCCAGGCGTGGGCGGCGGGTCTGTTCTTCCGGGACGTGGTGAACAACATCGTCGAAGCCAACGGCGTGAACGGCCTCACTCGGGCCGCGTTCCTCGAGGAGGCGGCCAACGTCCACGACTTCACCGGTGAGGTCGACGGCGAAGGCCTGCTCGCCCCGACCGACGTCGGCGGGCGCCAGATCAACAGCTGCTTCGTGATGATGCAGGTGAAGGACGGGAAGTTCAAGCGGGTGTTCCCGAAGGAGAAGGGCACGCACTCGTGCAACGACAAGAAGAACCTCGTGACGGTGGAAGTCGACCAGATCCAGTAGCCGAGTGAACGGGCGGGCCCGGGTCGCAGCGCGACGGCCCGGGCATCCGCCGACCGGGGGGACGGCGTGAGGCTCGAGGAGCGGGAGAGGCTGGCGCTCTGGGTCGCCGCCGCCGCTGCCCTCTTCGTGCTCTTCTTGATGTGGTCGGCGCTCTGGCCGGTCGTTGTCCTCGGGATCGTGGCCGCGACGATCCTGCTCGGGCCGCCGAGGCTGGCGATCTGGATCGTCGCCACCGTCGCCTTCCTCACCATCGTCATCCAGGAGTCGTGGTCCGGGAACGACGTCACCACCAACAGCGTCGTCTCGTTCCTGGTCGTCGGGATCTCGCTGGGGTCGATCTACGCCCTGGCGTCGTCGGGCATCGTCGTCACGTACACGACCTCGGGCATCTTCAACTTCGCCCAGGGCGCCATCGGCATGTTCATGGCGTTCGTGTACTGGCAGCTGCGTGTCCACCAGCACCTCCCGACGTGGGCCGCTCTCGTACTCACGGTGTTCGTGCTCGCGCCGCTCTTTGGCGCGGCGATCGAGCGCGTGCTCATGCGGCGGATCGCCGATGCGACGCTCGTCGTGCAGCTGGTCGTGACGCTCGGGGTGATGTTCGGGTTGATGGGCCTGGCCAACACGATCTGGGACCCGAGCAAATCGCGTTACGGGGACATGACCGCCAAGATCCGGCCCTTCTTCGGGACGGACTTCATCGAGGTCGCCGACACCCGTATCCCGTACTACCGGTTGATCACGATCGGCACCGCGATTCTGGTCGCCATCCTGCTCCGCCTCCTGCTGTACCGGACCCGCATCGGGGTGACCATGCGGGCGGTGGTGGACAACCGCAACCTGGCCGCGCTCAACGGCGCTCGCCCGGGCCAGGCCTCGATGCTGGCGTGGGCGCTGGGCTCGTCGCTGGCCGCGGTGTCGGGGATCTTCCTGGTGCAGGAGCTCGGGCTCCAGGTCGACGCCCTCACGCTGCTCATCATCAACGCGTTCGCGGCCGCGATCGTCGGCCGGTTGCGCAGCCTGCCGCTCACCTACGTCGGTGGCATCGCCCTCGGTTTGGCAATCGCCTTCACCCAGACCTTCCTCGACCTGCGGGGGCGGTTCACGACCGCCCAGTTCGCGATCCCGTCGATCTTCCTGTTCATCGTCCTGCTGGCCCTGCCGCAGGCCCGGATCGAGCTGCGCAAGCCCCCGCCCTCGTGGAAGATCCTCCAGCCCCGGAACTCGAAGGTGTGGGAGACCGCGCTCGGGATGGGCGTCGTGTTCGTGGTGATGGCGTTCATCACGTCCGGGATGGGCCAGGTGAACCTGAACCGGCTCACGCTGGCGATGGTGATCGCCGTCATCATGCTGTCGTTGGTGCCGCTCACCGGCTGGGCCGGCCAGGTCTCACTCGCCCAGATCACGTTCGCGGGCGTGGGCGCGTTCGCGATGTACAAGTTCACCACCGGCGTCGAGTTCCCGCTCGTGCATTGGAACGTCGACCTGCATCCCGGCAACCCGGCCGGCCTGCTGTTCGCGGCCGCGCTGGCCATCCCGTTCGGCGCGCTCATGGCGCTCCCCGCGCTGCGGCTCCAGGGCCTCTACCTCGCGCTGGCATCGATGGCGTTCGCCCGCATGGCCGAGCCGCTGTTCTTCGACCAGCCCGAGGTGTTCTCGGAGAGCCGGCGCGTCGCCCGGGTGGAGTTCTTCGGGTACGAGTTCGCCGACCAGCGCCGCTACCTGCTGCTCGTGACGGCGATGTTCGGGGTGCTGGCGGTCGGGCTCGTCGCGGTGCGGCGGAGCCAGTTCGGCCGACGGATGATCGCGCTGCGCGACAGCGAAGCCGCCTGTGCCACCGTCGGCATCAACCGGACCACGACGAAGCTGGCGGTGTTCGCGTTCTCGGCCGCGCTGGCGGGGTTCGGCGGCGCGCTCCTCGCGATGCAGCGCGAGACCGCCACCACCGACGACTTCGACCTGCTCGGGACGCTGGGCCTGCCGATCGTGCTCCTCGTCGTGGTCGGAGGCGTGTCGACCGTGAGCGGGGCGCTGTTTGGCGGCATCGCCTACATCCTCTTCCTCATCCTCAAGGAGAGCGTCAACGACGCCTGGCACATCGCGACCGCGGTCGTCCTCGGCGTGATCATCGTGGCCAGCGTTTTCCCGCGGCTCAAGGAGAGCATGCATCTCGCGCTGCGGATCGCGATCGC
This sequence comes from Actinomycetota bacterium, assembly GCA_052390575.1. Lineage (GTDB taxonomy): Bacteria > Actinomycetota > Acidimicrobiia > IMCC26256 > JACDBD01 > JBPCMN01. The sequence continues at coordinate 6,730 of JBQTGU010000049.1, forward strand.
GGTCGGCGCCGCCGTGTTGGCGGGGGCGCTCCTCGGGTGGTTCCTGCTCGCCAACTTCGACGACTCGTGGCTGGTGGCGATCGAGCGCATCGGCCCGGCGTTGCTCGCGATCAACATCGCCACCAACCCCAACGGTGCATCCGTCGGGTTGGGGTTCCTGTTCTCGCCGCTGCTGCCGTGGCGCAAGGACGCCCGCCAGGCGTGGAAGGACGAGATCACCCAGCGAGGGAAACTGCGCGCCACCAAGGCGGCGGTGCGAGCGGCGCGCAAGGCGCCGCTTCCGGTCGCGCCGGTGGCGGCCGGCGGTCCGGCTCGCCGTGACGGCGGCGACGGCGTGCCCGTCTCGGCGGGCGAGCGCGAGCGGACGTAGGGACGGTCATGGTGCGGGCGAGCGACCCCGACGGGGCGACGCCGGCCAGTCCTTTCAGGGATGGCCCGGCGTCGAGCGAGGGGGCCATGTGATGGCGCTGCTCCACGTGCAGGAGGTATCGGTCCGCTTCGGCGGGCTCCAGGCCCTCGACCAGGTGTCGCTGGACGTCGAGGTCGGCCACGTCACCGGGCTGATCGGCCCCAACGGCGCCGGGAAGACCACGCTCTTCAACGTCGTGACCGGGCTCCTGGCCCCGAACGCGGGGCGGGTCAACCTCGACGGGTCGGAGATCACCCGGGCCCGGCCCCACCAGCGCGCCCGCCTCGGCATCGGGCGCACGTTCCAGCGACTCGAGACGTTCGGCTCGCTGACGGCGCGCGAGAACGTGCTCGTGGCCGCCGAGACGGGATGGTCGCGCCGCAAGGGTGCGCCGGACGAGACCACCGACGGGATCCTCGAGCGCATCGGCATCGCCGAGGTCGCGGGAGAGCGGGTGGACAAGCTGCCCACCGGGACCGCTCGGCTGGTGGAGCTCGGGCGGGCGCTGGCGACCCACCCCCGGGTGCTGCTGCTCGACGAGCCGTCGGCGGGTCTCAACGAGGCGGAGACCTCGACGTTGGGCTCGCTGCTGCGCGACCTCGCCGGCACCGGGCTCGCGGTGCTGCTGGTCGAGCACGACATGGCCTTCGTGATGGGCACCTGCGCGCGGATCCACGTCCTCGACTTCGGGCGGATCATCGCCGTCGGAAGCCCCGCCGAGGTCCAGGGGAACCCGGACGTCCGGACCGCCTACCTGGGCGAGGGCTCGAAGGAGCCGCCGCCCGAGGCGGTGGCGGGGACGGTGATCGAGACCGCGGCGGCCGCGCCGGCCGAGGACGGCGTCACCCGCAAGGTGGTCGAGGGTGCCGCGCCCGCCCTCGAGCTGCGCGACGTAACCGCGGGCTACGGCCCCATCGACGTCCTCCAGGGTGTGAGCCTCTCGGTGAAGGTCGGGTCGGTGTTCGCGCTGCTGGGCCCGAACGGCGCCGGCAAATCGACGACGCTCAAGGTCGCCAGCGGGCAGATCGAGCCCTCGGGCGGCGACGTGCTGTTGCACGGCGGGTCGATCCGCGGTCGCAGCTCCGACGCGCTGGCGCGGGTCGGGCTGTGCAGCATCCCCGAGGGCCGGGGGATCTTCCCGAACCTCACCGTGATCGAGAACCTGCGCATGGCGACGTACGCGGGTCAGTCGTTCTCGGACGTGCAGGACCGGGCGCTGAGCCGGTTCCCGCGCCTGCGCGACCGACGGAAGCAGGTGGCGGGCACGCTGTCGGGGGGCGAGCAGCAGATGCTGTCGATGGCCCGGGCGCTCGCCACCGATCCCAAGGTGCTGCTGCTCGATGAGCTGTCGATGGGTCTCGCGCCGCTGATCGTGGAGGAGCTGTACGAGGCGGTGGCGCGCATCGTGGCCGAGGACGTGTCGATCCTGATCGTGGAGCAGTTCGCCCACGAGGTGCTCGACGTCGCCGAGACCGCCGCGATCATGCTGCACGGCCGCATCGACTACACCGGGAACCCCAAGGAGATCGGCGAGCAGCTCGACGCCGCCTACCTGGGTCTCAGCTCGACCAACTAGCCCGACCGTTCTTGCGCGCTCCGCGCGCCGAGAACGGCGCGATTAGCGCGCAGGTTCGGAATGGGGGTTAGGGCGCTCCGTCGTCGCGGCGTTCGAGCCCGTACTTGCGGAACGGGCCGAAGAAGCCGTGCTCGTGGAGGCCGTAGCCGATGGCGTCGCCGGTCTCGAAGCGGGCGACGTGGTCGACGACCCCGTACCAGCCGTACTTGTCGATCGTCTCCATGTCGTGCTCGACGCCCTGCACCACGAGCGGCCCCTGGTACATGCCGTGGCGCCAGTCGTCCTCCAGCCCGTACCCCGTGCCGACCGCGATGTGCACGTGGGTCAACGGCGTCACCTTCACGTCGAAGCCACCGCCGGGCGCCTCGGGGAACGACAACACCGACGACGAGACCATGCGGGTGCCCGAGACGAGCGTGTGGTCGTGCTCGGGTCGGCCCAGCGACTCCGGCTCCCGTGAGGGATCGGCCCAGATGCGGTTGGCCTCCTCGATCGGCCGGTCCCCGTTGTCGTTCTCGTTGACGATGTAGACGATCGAGAAGTCGTCGAACTGCATCGGCGCGTAGTTCCACATCCCCCCGAGCTGCCCCTCCTCCCTACGGATGCCGGGGTGCTCGGGCTCGCCCACCGGGCGCACGCCCCACGACCGGTCGCGGGTGCCCCACCAGCGGTCGGGGGTGATGTCGAAGTGCTCGTCGCCGACCTCGAGCCCGCCCGACCAGAACCCGGTCTGGGCGAACCGCATGGTGTCGAAGTACACCCGCCCGTACTTGCGGATGAACTGGCGGGGCTCGAGGAACGCCGGGATCGCGCCCTCCCAGGTGAGGTCGAACGCGATGCCGTGCTCGTTGGGCTCGAGCACCACCCGTACCTTCTTCAGCCCCTCGATCACCTCGACCCGGAACGGTCCGACGGTCGTGTCCATGCGGTCGCCCAGCTCTCGCGATGCTCGCACCACCCGGTGCTTGTCACCCCGGCGGACGCAGGCGAACGCGTCCTGCACGCCCAGGTTCGGGTACTGCCCGACGCCGATGATGAGGAAGAGCTCGTCGCTGCACCCGTGCAGGTTGAAGTAGTAGCGGTCGTAGAAGTTGCGGTCGCTACTGGCGACGTTGCGGATCGGCTCCGCCGTCTGGTGCAGCGGGTAGTCGTCCATCGACGAGAGCATCGACTTCCTTTCCGCTCTGGGGCCGCTCGGGCCCCGGCTCGCTGCGGCGCAGGGTACCTGCGCCGCGGTCGCTCGCCTCGGCCTACTTCAGGAGCTCGGGGTGCAGGGACGCGACCATGCGCTGGTATCCGTCGCGCCAGTCCACCTCGGTCTTGCCGACGAGCTCTTCCATCTTGGTGGTGTCGATGGTGACACTGCCGATTGTCTGGTCGGTAGAGGCGAACTTCGCCTCCCGCCCCGCGAGCTCACCGAGATACGCAGACCAGTCCTCGATGCTGACCTGCTCGCTCCCGCCCCAGTTCACGATGGTGGCGGGCACGCCGGCGATGTCCAGCATGGCGTCGAGCTGCCGGACGATGTCGTCGTCGTGGATCGGGTTGAACAGGTTCGGTGCGTCCGGATGCACCGGCACCGGCTGATCGGCCAGGATCATCTCCAGGTGGAAGGCGGGCCAGCCGCCGTTGTCGCCGTACGGAACGTTGAGCCGCGCGATCGTGGTCGGCAGCTCCTCGAGTCGAGCCGTCGTCCGGGCCACGCCCTCGGCCGCGATCTTGCACACGCTGTACGTCGCGAACCACATGCGATGGCTGTCGCCGAGGGGATCGGTCTCCTTCAACGGATGGTGCCCCGCGGGGTGGTACACCGCGGTCGACGAGCAGTGCAGGAACGCCTTCGCCTTCCGGCAGTGGTGCATGAGGAGCCCGGTCGCCTCGGCATTGATGGCCATGTCGCGGTCGGTGTCGTCGGGACTGCCGTGGGAGACCGCGAAGTTGAGGACGTAGTCGAAGTCGCCCGGCAGACCGTCGAACGCACCGGCGGCGAGGTCGACGGGGACGCACTTCACGCCCGCTTGCTCCAGCCGCTGCTTTGCTTCCTCGTCCTTGAACCGGGCGACCCCCCACACCTCGTTGTCGCCCGCCAACGTCGTCGCCAGCGGCAACGCGACTTGGCCGGTCGGGCCGGTGATCAAGATGCGTGCGTCCTTCATGTCGCGGCCACCTCCGTGCCGTCGAGAGTGCGGGGCACCCGACCCAGCTCCTCGAGGAGGGGCCCCGAATACAGGATGCGACCGGTCAGGGTGGCCGGGTCGCACGTCGCCAACGCGAGGGCGGCCTCGGCGATCACCTCGACCGGCTCGACGATCTCGGGGTGGGCGTCCATGACCTCGCCGATGTGCGCTTCCGCGCCCGGTGTTCGCACCGCCGCCACCGGGGCGAGTGAGTTGACCGCGACGCCGTCACCGTGCACCTCGGCGGCGAGGCCGGTCGTGACCCGTTCGAGCGCGGCCTTGCTCGCGCCGTAGATCGTCGTGGTGCCGCCCAGCGCGATGCCGGGATCGAACGGCGGTCCCTTCGGGTGCTTCGAGGTCGCGCTCGACACGTTCACGATCCAGCCCTGGCCGCGTGACCGCATCCGTGGCAGCACCGCCTGGGCGAGGTCCAGGGGCGCGTGCACGTTGAGCTCGAAGCTCAGCCGCCGGCGCTTCAGGGGGAAGTCGGCGGTCGGGAGGTAGAACGCGGCGGCGGCGTTGTTGATCAGGATGTCGACGGGGCCGAGCGCGGCCTCTGCCTCGGAGACGATGCGGGCGCGGTCGTCGGCGTCGGACACGTCGGCGGCGATTGCCACCGCCTTCCCGCCCACGCCCTCCACCGCCGCGACGGTGTCGCGCAGGCTGCCCGGCAGGGTCGGGTGCTCGTCGAGGGTGCGGGCGGTGACCGCGACCGCCGCGCCCTCGCTCGCCAGCCGTTGGGCGATGGCGGCGCCGATGCCGCGACTGGCGCCGGTGACGAGCGCGACGCGCCCGTCGCACTCGCCCACGGTGGCTACTCCGGGACCTTCTCGAGCACGTCGGCCAGCGTCCGCTTGGTGGGGCCGCGCTCCTTCACGTACGCCTCGCGCTGCTTCTGCGTGTTGTGGACGGGGTCCTTGTCGTACTCGGGCAGCACGTGCTTGCCGAAGGTCTCGACCGACTCGAGTGCGATCTCGATCGGCATGGTCGTCGACAGCTGGCCGAAGACGAGCTGGTCGGCGCCGATGTCGGCGTAGCCCTTGACCGCCCGAGTGACCTCCTCGGGCGTGCCGCTGCACACGAGCCCGGCGCCGATGTTCTTCTCGAGATCCTCCGGCGTCGGCTCGGGGATGAGGTCGGGGTAGTTCGGGATGCCCGGCGGCTTCGGGAACGTGTCGAGGTAGTGGAACACCAGGCTGTTCTGGTAGCCGCTGGTCATGTTGCAGGAGATGTCGCGTGCCCTCTGCCCGTCCTCGAGGCACAGCATCTGGCTCGTGACCATCACGTTGTTGTTGACGTACTCGCCGACCGGTTCGGCTTTCTCGATCGTGGTCTTGTAGATCTCGACCAGCGGGGCGAGCATCTCGGGCGAGCCGGTCGTGAAGCAGAGCACGCCGATGCCCATCTTGGCCGCCTTCTCGTACGTGCTCGGGTTGCCGGCCGCGACCCAGATCGGCGGATGGGGGTCGCTGTAGGGCTTGGGCAACACGTTGCGGGGCGGCATCGAGAAGAACTTGCCGTCGTAGCTGTACAGACCTTCGCGCCACATGTACTTGAACTGGCCCAGCGTCTCGTCGGCCATCTCCTTGGTGAGCTCGGGGTCCTGGATTCCGAAGCCCTTCTGCTCGGTGCTCGACGAGCCCCGGCCGACGCCGAACTCGAAGCGGCCCTCGCTGAGGTGGTCGAGCATCGCCACCCGCTCCGCCACCCGGGCGGGGTGGTTGACCGGCGGGGTGATGTTGAAGATGCCGGTCCCGAGGTGGATGTTGCTGGTGCGGGCGGCGACGAACGGCAGGAAGATCTCGTTGGCCGAGAGGTGCGAGTACTGGGTGAGGAAGTGGTGCTCGGTGGCCCAGGTGTACTTGAAGCCGGCCTTGTCGGCGGCGACGACCCACTCCACCTCGTTCATCAGCCGTTCGTGCTGGACCACCGCTGCGTCCCGCCCGTTCAGGGCCTGGTGGGGGGTGTAGAGGCTGTTGAAGATCCCGAATTCCATCGCTGCGCTCCCTCGCCGCGGCCTACCCGGGAGACGCTACCGAGCTACGACCGGAATTGCAACAGGTTCCATTTTCGGCCGGATCACCCTGACGCGGCGGCCTTCTTGGCCTCCAACCAGCCCTTGATCATCTCGCCGAACTCGTTCGGATTGTAGAGATCCTCTTCGTAGCTGAACTTCCCGCCGCCGGCGTAGTGGAGCTTGGTCCAGTTGGATTCGGCGTGGCTGGTTCCGTCGCCGGGGTCGTCCATCACGTTGCTGACCGAGCAGATCACCCAGCCCCGGTCCTCGTCGATCACGTACCACTCCACCGGAAACGACCGCATCTCGTTGTTGATCGGCTGGGCCATGGTGTCGTTGATCCACTCGAGGATCGCGGCCCGGCCCTTCATACGGCCGTAGTGGTGCTCGTAGTACTCGGCGTCCTCGGTGAAGCACTCCGACCACTCGTCCCAGTCGCCGCTCTTGGCGCAGCGCGCCGCCGCCTCCTGGAACTGACGGAACGCATCCTCGATCTCGGCCCGGCTGTAAGCCACGGTCCCCCCTCTTGTTTGGTCAATAGTGCTGGCTACACGACCACTTCGTG
>JBQTGU010000050.1:0-64724 GCA_052390575.1 Actinomycetota bacterium
ATCGTGAGATCCCCGTAGCCGTTCCGAGACCCGGCCCGGGCGGCCTTGGCCCCCGCGCGCCGCTGGTAGCGGTTCCGGCACAAGAACTCGGTGACCTCGGCCTCCAGCGCCGTCTGCAACAACAGCCGGGCACCCAGGCGGGCCACCTCCTCGAGCGTGTCAGCAAGCTGGCGTTGATCGTCGGACTCCCCGAAGAGATCGTCGATCTCAGCGCGGAGCTCCTCAGTGGGCGATACTCGTTTCGACACGGGCGTAGGTCTCCTTCGTGGGTTGGTTGCTTTCGAAGGAACCTACGCCCGTCGTCCATTTACACCAGGGACCGGAGTGCGCCCAGCGATCGGGAGGTGCCTATCGAGCAGTCATGACCTGATCGGAAGCTCGTCGTCGCCAGCCGGTGTGAGTCCGGTCCGGGTAGTTGCCAGGAAGCCCGGAAGCAGGCTGCCGGTGTCGGGGGGAAACGCCCGGCGTCGAAGCGCAGCGTCGAAAGCCCTGTTGGGGGAGCGAATGAGCGGTCCGCAGCATCAAGCGAAGCCTGCCGCGCCGTTAGTGTGCCCGCCTTCGGGCGGGGCGGAGGGAGAGCCGAGCCCGGTCCTTCGGGGCGAAGGCCATGGAAGTGGTGAAGATCCTGGATTGCAGCCACGAGGGACTCCCCGGCGTAGAGGGCGTGGAACGTTCAGAAGGTGACGGCGGGAACTGGGGAGACCCTCCCCGGTCCGGCGGCTGCGGAGTCCGTCGGCGAAGTGTCGTCCTATAACCGGTGACGAGCCGGGAAGTGGGTGGCGCGCCGGGAGGGTGTCGGAGGCGGCCGTAGTACTGGTCGAGCCGGGTGGACAACACAACCCCCGGTGATGGGAAGGGCCGCTGCTTCGTCCACGCGCGTGTGAAGGGGAAGGGCTGGCGAGTGCCCATCGTGGCTAGGACCGCCGATGACAAGTCCCAAGAACTGCAACGCGCGCTTTACCGGGCGGCCAAGGCCGAACCCGGACGACGGTTCCACGCGCTCTACGACAAGGTTCACCGCAGGGACGTCTTGGAGCGGGCGTGGGAGCAGGTGCTCCGCAATCGCGGTGCTGCCGGCATCGACCACATCACCCTGGCCGAAGTCGAGCGTCACGGGCATGCCCGGCTGCTCGACGAGTTGGCCTCGGACCTCAAGGACGGGCGATATCGACCGCTGCCAGCGCGTCGGGTCTGGATCCCCAAGCCCGGCTCGACGGAGCGGCGACCGTTGTCCATCCCCGCGGTTCGAGACCGCATCGTGCAGGCGGCGGCGAAGATCGTCATCGAGCCGGTCTTCGAAGCCGACTTTCGGTCTGCAAGCTTCGGGTTTCGTCCCAAGCGAGCGGCCCACGATGCCCTGCAGGTCTTGCTCGATGAGTCCTTCAGGGGCAGGCGATGGGTGGTGGAAACGGACATCGCCGAGTGTTTCGAGGCGATTCCGTATGACTGGTTGATGATGGCGATCGAGGAACGGGTCTGTGACCGAAAGCTCCTCAAGTTGCTACGAGCGATGTTGCGCTCGGGCGTGCTGGAGGACGGGACGGTCAGGCACACGGTCACCGGCACCCCCCAGGGCGGGGTGATCTCCCCGCTGCTCTGCAACGTCTACCTGAACCGGCTCGACCGGGAATGGGAGATGCGCGGGAGTGGGGTGCTGGTCCGCTATGCCGATGACCTGGTGGTGATGTGCCGCACCCGGACGGAAGCCGAACGAGCGCTCGCCGCGCTCACGGCCATCCTCGCCGACTTGGGTCTCAAGCCCAAAGCGGCGAAGACTCGCATCGTGCACTTGGTGGAGGACGGCGAGGGGTTCGACTTTCTCGGCTTCCACCACCGTTTGGTGCGCGCCCGGGGTCGCCGGGGTGCCAAGCACATCGTCTTCCTCGCTCGCTGGCCCTCACGTCGAGCGACCCAGCACGCCCGCGATCGCATCCGTGAGCTCACGGCCCGGTCTCGGCTGCTGGTGCCCGTCGAACGAGTCGTGCAGGACGTGAATCGTTTCCTGCGCGGCTGGGCTGCGTATTTCCGTATCGGGAACTCGGCCCGCACGTTCGACAAGGTCATGACCTTCGCGGTCGACCGGCTCGCGCTGTTCGTGGCCAAGCTGCATCACCGCAGCCGCCGCTACGGGTGGTCCGTGTATCGCCGGTCACCGGACCGCATGGGTCTGATCAACCTCAACGGAACCGTCGTCGCCCCCAGACCCAACCGGGCCTGGCGGGTTCTCGTTGCCGAACACCGCCGGTGAAGGACGTCGGTGAGCCGTGTGCGGGAGAACCGCACGCACGGTTCGAAGGGGGAGCGCTGGAAACGGAGCGAACACGATCCACGGTGACGGACCTGAGCCCCCGCACGGGAAACCACGGGACCACGGCAGCCGTGCCTACCGATCATCGACGCCACCGCGCCAGCGCTCTACCCGACCGTAACTAGCTGACAGGCTCAGAACCCGACAAGAACCGGTTCCCTTACGCCCTTGGTGCTCTACGCAATGCGAAGGACTCACGAGCCGTGCCCGTTGTGTTGAGAAGCTCGACGGCGCTGAGCACATTTCCGAAGCAGGTCGCCGACTACTTCATGGCTGTAAGCCCTGTTGGGGACGAACTGGTCGCTTGCGCGATCACCGCGCTTGACGACGTTGCAACCGACTCCCATCATGCTCGAGACCTGCACCTGCTGCGTGCCCTCCGGCGAGAGAGGAAGGGCCGTGTAGAAGGAACAGCGATGGTTAGGACGGTCCTCGATGAAGCACGACCCGTAGGCGTGCGCGCTTTCGCTCTGTACGAAAGCTCACGGACCCATGCAGTTCAAATCGGCGAGCTCGGAGACATCGCGCTCGATGAGGATGAGGACATCCTCTTGCGTCGGGCGGCTATTGCCGGTCTGCGTGGACGACCGGATGCGGATGGGATGTCGTTAGTGCGTCATCCGAAAATTGCTGCGTCCCGTCTGCGTTGGGTTGCTGCATGGGCCGCAGCGAGCTGAGCCGCCGCTATCCGGTGATGACGCTGCGGATGACCTCGCCGGCCTCCATCGCCCGGAAGGCGTCGTTCACCTCGTCGAGCTTGATCCGGCGCGAGACCATCGCGCCGAGGTCGAGGCGGCCGGTCTCCACCAGGCTGATGAACCGGGGGAAGTCGCGGCGCACCTGCGCCGACCCGTACACGCAGCCCAGCAGCTTCTTCTCGTCGTAGAACATCGCGAAGCCCGGCAGCGTGACCTCCGAGTCCATGCGGGGCATCCCGACCACGACCGCGGTCCCGCCCCGCCGGGCGGTGGAGAACGCCTGCACGATGGTCTCGGGCCGGCCGATCACCTCGAAGGCGTAATCCGCGCCTCGGCCGCCGGTGAGTGCCTGCACCTGGCTGACCGGGTCACCCGCACCCGGGTCGATCAGATCGGTCGCACCCTGCTGCTCGGCCGCCTTCCGCTTCAGCTCGACGGGGTCGATGGCGATGATGCGGGCCGCTCCGGCGATGCGGGCGCCCTGGATCACGGCCTGGCCCACTCCGCCGCAGCCGATCACGGCCACGGTCGAGCCGGGCTCGACCCGGGCGGTGTTCAACGCCGCGCCCACGCCGGTGGTCACCCCGCACCCGATCAGAGCCAGCTGCTCGTCGGGCACGTCGGTCTCGACCTTCACCGCCTGCGACTCCCGCACGGTCATGACGTCGGCGAAGGTGCCCAGGCCGGTGAACCCGATGGCGGTGCTCCCGTCGGGCCGCGTCGCCCGGGGCAGCATCGCGGTCTCGGCCGTCCCCTCGCACAGGTTGGACTGGTCGTGCAGGCAGTACCAACACGTTCCGCAGGCGGGCACGAAGGTGGCGATGACGCGGTCGCCCGCCTTCAGATGGCTGACCTCGGCGCCCACCCAGTCGACGACGCCCGCACCCTCGTGGCCGAGGATGCACGGCGGCGGCATGGGGAGCGTGCCGTTGGTCGCCGACAAGTCGGAGTGGCACACCCCGCTGGCGGCGATCTGCACGACGACGTCGCGGGACCCGGGCTCGAGCGGCTCGAGGTCCTCCACGACCAGCGGCTGGTCCTGCTCCACGTACACGGCTGCGCGCATCGATGACTCCTCGGCCTGGGGTGCCGCGACGGTAGCCTCCCCCGTCGAGGAGGTGCGGCGTGCGGGCATGGCGAGTGCGCGAGCTGGGTGAGCCGGTCGACGTCCTCACCCTCGAGGACGTTCCCTCGCCGACGCCCGGTCCCGGCGAGGTGCGCCTCGACGTCGCCGCCGCGTCGCTGAACTTCCCCGACGTGCTCCTGTGCCGGGGCGAGTACCAGGTGAAGCCGGAATTACCCTTCACCCCCGGCTCCGAGGTCGCGGGCACCATCACCGCCGTCGGCGAGGGCGTCGACACCGTGAAGGAAGGCGAGCGGGTCATCGGCATTCCCAAGTTCGGCGACGGCGGGCTGGCCGAGGAGACCCTGGCCGGGGCCGCGACCGTGTACCCGATCCCCGACAGCCTCGACTGGCCGGCCGCGGCCGCCCTCCACATCACCTACCAGACCGGGCATCTGGCTCTGCACCGGCGCGCCGCGCTCCAACCGGGCGAGACCCTGCTCGTGCACGCCGGCGCCGGCGGCGTCGGATCGGCCGCCGTCCAGCTCGGCCGAGCTGCCGGCGCCCGCGTGTTCGCCACCGCCGGCGGGCCCGAGAAGGTGCAGGTGTGCCGCGACCTCGGGGCCGAGGTCGTCGTCGACTACCGCAGCGCTGACTTCGTGGCCGCGGTGAAGGACGCCACCGACGGCCGGGGCGCCGACGTCATCTACGACCCGGTCGGCGGCGACACCTTCGACCGATCGCGCAAGTGCGTGGCGTTCGAAGGTCGCATCCTCGTCATCGGCTTCACCGGCGGGCGCATCGCCGACGCTCCCACCAACCACGCCCTGGTCAAGAACTACGCCGTCGTGGGCGTCCACTGGGGCCTGTACAACCTCATGGAGCCGAAGCTCATCCGCGCGACCCACGACGAACTGATCCGGCTGCACGCCACCGGCGAGATCGCCCCGCTCGTCTCCCAGGTGCTGCCGCTCGAGGACGCACCCGAGGCGCTCGCCCGGCTGGCGAGCCGGGGCACCTGGGGCAAGGTCGTCTGCACCACCCGCTCTGCCGCGTGACGACCACGCGCCTGTTTCTCGTCCGCCACGGCGAGTCCACCTGGAACGCCGACGGGCGGTGGCAGGGACACGCGGATGCGCCGTTGTCCGCCCTGGGCGAGCGCCAGGCCGAGGCCGCGGTCGCCGGGTTCAGCGAGGTGCCCGACGCGGTGTGGACCTCTGACCTGGCCCGCGCCGCCCGCACCGCCGAGCTGCTGGCCGCCGGGCTCGGCATGGCGCCCCCGCAGACCGACGCCCGGTTGCGGGAGCGGGACGTGGGGGAGTGGAGCGGGCTCACGCGCCCCGAGATCGAGGAGCGCTGGCCCGGCTATCTCGCCGAGCGACGCAGCCCGCCCGGATGGGAGGACGACGACCGACTGGCGCAACGCGCGCTCGCAGTGCTGCGCGACCTCGCCGGCGCCGCGCCGGGGACGACGATCGTGGTGGTCACGCACGGCGGCGTGATCCGCACCATCGAGCGTCATCTCGGCGCGGAGCCCGAGCCCGTGCCCAACCTGAGCGGCCGGTGGCTGGCTGCCGACGACGACCTCACGCTGGGCGAGCGCCAGCTGCTGATCGATCCCGACGACATCGAGGTCACGGTCCCGCCGCCCCGTTGAGGTGAGCCGGTAGACTGACCGGTTCCCCCAACAGGAGCCCCCTTGCCCGACGAGGCCCCCGGCGCCGAACCCGGCGTTGCCCCCCACGACGAGCTCGAGGCGGAGCAGCGCTACCTCGACGCTGCCTACGACCGCCTCGACGAGATGCGGCAGGCCGCCCTGCGGGTCGCCGAGGGCTACGCCGACGTCCAGCGGGGCGGCACCCACCAGGCCCGACTCGAGCGCGATGCCGCCACCGCGCTCACCCGCCGCCGGCTGGCCGCGCTCGACATCGGCGACAACCCGCTCTCGTTCGGCCGGCTCGACCTCGAGCGTGACGGCGACGGGGACGGGGACGGGGACGACGGGCCGTACTACGTGGGCCGGCTCTCGGTCATGGACGCCGACCAGAACCCGCTCGTCATCGACTGGCGCGCCCCGGTGGCGGAGCCGTTCTACCGGGCGACGCCGGTCGAGCCCATGGGGGTCGCCCGCCGGCGTCACTTCCTCACCCGGGGCCGCGAGCTCGTCGGCATCGACGACGAGATCCTCGACGCCGACGCCACCGCCGAGGCCGGCTACACGATCGTCGGGGAGGGCGCCCTGCTCGCCGAGCTCGAGCGCGACCGCACCGGCCGCATGCGTGACATCGTCGCCACCATCCAGGCCGAGCAGGACGAGGCCATCCGTGCCGACCTGCCCGGTGTGCTGATCGTCGCCGGCGGCCCCGGCACCGGCAAGACCGCGGTTGCGCTGCACCGCGCCGCCTACCTCCTCTACACCCACCGCCGGCGCCTGGCGGCGCGTGGCGTGCTCCTCGTCGGGCCGAACCCGATCTTTCTCCACTACATCGACCAGGTCCTGCCGTCCCTCGGCGAGGACGAGGTCCAGCTGGCCACCCCGGCCGCGCTCAAGCCCCAGGTGGCGGTGCGGGCCGTCGACCGCGACTCGGTCGTGGCGGTCAAGGGGGATGCCCGGATGGCGGACGTGATCGAGCGTGCCCTCGCCGACCGCGAGCGCGGCCTGCCGCGCGACGTCGTGGTCACGCTCGACGGGCACCGGCTGCGCCTGCGGGCCCGCGACTCCGCCCGCATCGTGGAACGGGCCCGCCGGCGGCGGGGGAGCCACAACGAGCGCCGGCCCTCCGTCGCCCGTGCCGTGATCGACCACCTGCGCGACCAGTACCGCCGCTCGCTGGTCCAGGTCTACGAGCAGGGGGCCGAGGCGCGGCGCGCCGCACCACCCGCGCTCTTCGGGCTCGAGGACGACGACGACGCCGAAGTCGACCTCCCGGTGGCGGCTGCGCTGGCGCGGGGCGAACGGGCGCCGGACGAGTGGGAAGCGGAGCTCGCGGCCCGGATCCGCTCGCTGCCCGAGGTACGCGCAGCGCTCGAGCGGATGTGGCCGGTGCTCACCGGCGCCGAGCTCGTCCACGACCTCTTCAGCTTCGTCGCGCTCATCCGCTCCGCGGCCGACGGAACGCTGAGCCGGGCGGAGCAGGCGGGGCTCCACCGCCCGAGAGCCGGGAACATCCGCGAGGTCCCCTGGACCGCCGCCGACGTACCGCTGATCGACGAGGCCGACGCGTTGCTCGGCCCGGTCGAGGCGGCGCGGCCCAAGTCGCGGCGGCGACGGCGACGCACCGCGGAGGAGGCGGAGCAGCTCGCGGCCGCGACCCGCGTCGTCGAGGAGCTCGGCCTCGGCGCGTACACGACCGCCGCCGAAGTCGCTCAGCGCTACGCGGGAGCGCCCGCGGCCAACGGCGACGACGGGACCGGCGAGCTGCGCACGTACGGCCACGTCCTCGTCGACGAAGCCCAGGACTTGACCGCGATGCAGTGGCGGATGCTGGAGCGGCGCTGCCCGTCGGGTTCGATGACGCTGGTGGGTGACCCCGGCCAGTCCAGCCAGCCGGGCGCGGTCGCCGACTGGGACACGGTCCTGACCCACCTCCCCGGACACCAGGCCCCGCGGCGGGTCACCCTCAGCGTGAATTACCGCACCCCGGCCGAGATCATGGCCGTCGCCGACCGGGTGCTCGCCGCCGCGGCCGCGGCGGTGGAGCCGGTGCGGTCGGTGCGGTCGACCGGCGACCGGCCCCGGTTCGAACCGGTGAGTGAGGGCGCGCTCGCAAGCGCCGCCGCCACCGCGGCGCGACGTGCGAGCGCGGCCGGCGGAACGGTGGCGGTGGTCGCGCCCCCCGACCGGCACGGGGAGCTGGTGGACGCGCTGGGTGACCTCGGCGCGGCGGCCGGGACCGCCGAGGCACTCGACTCGCCGGTCGCGGTCTTCACGCCGGTGGAGGTCAAGGGGCTCGAGTTCGACCATGTCGTCGTGGTCGAGCCCGCCGCCCTCGTCGCGCCGGACCCCGCCGGCCTCCGATTGCTCTACGTCACGCTGACCCGGGCGACGCGGACGCTCACGGTGGTTCACGCCCAGGCATTGCCGGAAGCGTTGGAACCCGTGTCCACCCAGGAGAGCCGATGACGACCACCGACACCGAGCTGACCGCGGCCGACGTCGCCTGGGACCTCGAGTCCCTGGTCGACGGGCGGGGCGACGAAGGCGTGGACGCGTTCCTCGACGACGCCGAGCAGCGCGCCGCCGAGATCGTCCGCCACCGCGGCAAGGTGCACGAGGTCGACACCGACGGACTCGTCACGCTCATGCGCGAGCTCGGCGCGCTGGAGGAGTTGGTCGGCCGGGCCGCCTCGTACGCCGGCCTGCGGTTCTCGGTCGACACGAGCGACCCGGCCCGGGGCGCGCTTCTCCAGCACGTCGAGGAACGGGCGACCGTCATCCAGACGCAACTGCTGTTCTTCCAGCTCGAGTGGGCCGAGCTTCCCGACGAGCAGGTCGAGCGGCTGCTGGCCGACGACCACCTCGACTTCTGCCGCCACTACCTTGCGTCCGTCCGCCGGTACCGCCCCCACCTGCTGTCCGAGCCCGAGGAGCGCATCCTCACCGAGAAATCGGTGACCGGATGCAACGCCTGGACGCGGCTGTTCAGCGAGCTGACATCGGCGATCACCGTCGAGCTCGACGGATCGCAGGTCAGCCTGGAGGAGGCGCTGTCTCGGCTCGCCTCACCCGACCGCGACGAGCGCCGCCGTGCCGCCGATGCGGTCACCGACGGGCTCTCTCCCGGCCTGCGCACGCGAGGATTCGTGTTCAACACCCTCCTCGCCGACAAGGCCACCGACGACCGCCTGCGGCACTATGCCGACTGGCTCGCCAGCCGCAACCTCGACAACGAAGCCAGTGACGAGTCGGTGCGGGCGCTGGTCGAGGCGGTGCAGGGGCGCTACGACATCCCGCAGCGGTGGTACCGGCTCAAGGCCCGGCTCCTCGGTCTCGACCGCATCGCCGACTACGACCGGGCGGCGACGGTGGCCGAGCAGGACGCCGAGATCGGGTGGAGCGAAGCCCACGAGCTCGTGCTCGACGCCTACGCGTCGTTCTCCCCCGAGCTCGCCGCCATCGCCCGCCGGTTCTTCGACGAGCGCTGGATCGACGCACCGGTCCGGCCGGGCAAGCGCCCGGGCGCGTTCTGCGCTTACACGGTCCCGTCGCACCACCCGTACCTGTTGCTGAACTGGACCGCCCGCCGCCGCGACGTCCTCACGCTCGCGCACGAGCTCGGTCACGGCGTGCACGCGTATCTGGCGCGCGACCAGGGCGTCTTCCACCAGTCCACGCCGCTCACCCTGGCCGAGACCGCGTCGGTGTTCGGCGAGACCGTCACGTTCGGCCGCCTCCTGGCTGAGACCACCGATCCCGCCGACCGGCTCGCGCTGGTGGCGGAGAGCCTCGAGGGCCAGATCGCGACCGTGTTCCGCCAGACCGCCATGAACCGGTTCGAGGACCGGGTGCACACCGAGCGGCGCGAGGAAGGGGAGTTGAGCGTCGACCGGTTCGGCGACCTGTGGCTGGAGACCCAGTACGCCATGGTGGGCGACTCGGTCGAGCTGACCGATGGTTACCGCACGTGGTGGTCGTACATCCCGCACTTCATCGGGACGCCCGGCTACGTGTACGCGTACGCCTACGGTCAGCTGCTCGCGCTGTCGGTGTACCGCGAGTACGAGGAGCGGGGCGGAGACTTCGTTCCCAGTTATCTCGAGCTGCTGTCACGAGGAGGATCGGAGTCACCCGAGGAGCTGGGCCGGATCGTTGGTGTCGACCTCTCCGACCCCGGGTTCTGGGACGGCGGCCTCGAGATCATCGAGCAGCAGCTGCTCGCCGCCGAAGCCGCCGCCGTCGCCGCCGGCCGGGTCCCTCCGGGCTGATCAGGGATCCCACCGCGCCAGCTCCCGCTCGAGCTGGGCCAGGCCCATGTTCCCGAGGTCGAGGGCGTGGCGGTGGAACGCCTTGAGGTCGAACCGGTCGCCGAGACGCCGGCGAACCGCCTCGCGCGCCCCCAGCCAGACCCGCTCGCCCACCTTGTAGCTGATCGCCTGGCCGGGCCAGCCGAGGTAGCGGTCGACCTCGCTGGCCATGAAGTCGGCCGGCATCTTCGAATGCGTGATCGCGAACGGGAGTGCCAGCTCGGGTGTCCACGTCTCGCCCGCATGGGGGTCGCCCTCGGGAACCGCGAGCTCGAGGTGAAGCCCGATGTCGACCACCACCCGCATCGCCCGCATGGCCTGCGCCGCCAGCATGCCCATCTCGTCGCCGGGGTCGTCGAGGTACCCGAGCTCGCCCATGAGCCGCTCGGCGTACAGGGCCCAGCCCTCGCCGTGGCCCGAGCTCCACGCCAGGCTGCGCTGGAAGCGGGTGAGCTCGTCGGCGAGGTAGAGCACCTGCCCGACCTGGAGATGATGGCCGGGGACGCCCTCGTGGTAGCAGATCGACACCTCCTTCCACAGCGGGAAGCGGGTCTTGCCCAGCGTCGGGTACCAGGTGCGCCCGGGCCGGCTGAAGTCCTCGGAAGGCGGCGTGTAGTACATGGCGGCGGCGCCACCGGGCGGCGCGATCATCGCCTCGACCCGCTGCACCGGCTCGGGGATGTCGAAGTGGATGTCGTCGAGCTCGGCGACGGTGCGGTCCATCAGGTCCTGGAGCCACCGGCGCAGCGCGTCCTCGCCCTCGATCGACCGGGCCGGCGACGAGTCCAGGTGCTCGATGACGGCGTCGACCCCTTCACCGGGCAGGATGCGCTCGGCGACCTCGCCCATCGCGTGCTCGATGCGGTGGAGCTCGTCCCAGCCCCACCGGTAGGTCTCGTCGAGGTCGAGGGTCATGCCGGTGAACGCCCGGGCGCGACGCGAGTAGCGGTCGGCGCCGACCGCGTCGCGCTCGGCCGCTCGGGGCGAGTACTCGTCAGTGAGGAAACGGGCGCAGGCGGCGTACGCCTCGGTGGCGCGGTGCGCCCGGTCCTCGAGCGTGCGCCGCAGCGTTCCGTCGTCCTCCAGCTGCTGCACCAGGCGAGGGAAGAACGGCGGGTCGTCGTCCCCCAGCCCACCCCAGGTCTCGGCCTGCTTGGCGCACGTCACGACCTGACGGCGGGCGGCAACCAGGCCGCGCCGCGCCCCCTCGGAGAGCGTGTCCTGGTAGCTCGACAGCGCCGCCGGCACGAGCGCCATCCGGGCCGCGATCGCGTCCCAGTCCGACTCGGTCTCGGTGGGCATGAGGTCGAACACCTGCCGGACCGCCTGCAGCGGGCTGGCGATGTTGTTGAGCTCGCACAGGTGCTCGCCGGCGTCGTGGAGCTCCACGCCGAGCGAGAGCTCCTCGACCATGACCTCGGCGGCGACCCGGTCGCGGTCGTCGTCCTGGGGCGCATGCTCGAGCTGGGTGAGTGTGGCTCGGGCGTGGTCGGCGCGCTCGTCGGCGGCGTCGGGCCCGTAGTCGGTCATCTCGGAGTCGTGGCCGGTGATCCCGGCGAACGTCGCGCTGATCGGGTCGAGGGCGGCGAACCGCTCGACGTACTCGTCCGCGATCTCGTCCACGCTCGGCATGAGCCCTCCCTGAGAGAGAAGGGCGAGTCTCGCGCGGCGCCGGATGAGTGGTTCCGGTGGGGTCGGGGGCTACCTTCGAGGTATGAGCGGTGACGGACCGACCCGGCAGGAGACCGACAGCATGGGCGCCATCGACGTCCCCGCCGACCGGTACTGGGGCGCCCAGAGCCAGCGCAGCCTGCACCACTTCGACATCGGCGACGACCGCATGCCGAAGGCGGTCATCAGGGGGATGGCCGTTCTCAAGAAGGCGGCCGCGCTCACCAACCAGGATCTCGGCAAGCTCGCCGCCGAGGAAGCAAAGCTCATCGTCCAGGCGGCCGACGAGGTCATCGACGGCCGCCACGACGACGAGTTCCCGCTCTCGGTCTGGCAGACCGGCAGCGGCACGCAGACCAACATGAACGTGAACGAGGTCATCTCCAACCGCGCCATCGAGCTCGCCGGCGGGGAGCGGGGGAGCAAGGCGCCCATCCACCCCAACGACCACGTCAACATGTCGCAGTCGTCCAACGACACGTTCCCGACCGCGATGCACATCGCCGCCGCCGAGGAGATCGTCCGCCGGCTCGTGCCCGCGGTGCGTGCCCTCCGCGACGCCCTCGCCCGCAAGGCCGACGAGTTCGCCGGGATCGTGAAGATCGGGCGCACCCACCTCCAGGACGCAGTCCCGCTGACCCTCGGCCAGGAGTTCGGCGGCTACGTCGCCCAGCTCGATGCCGACCTCGCGCGCATCGACGCGGTCCTCCCCGATCTCCACGAGCTGGCGGTCGGCGGGACCGCCGTCGGCACCGGGCTCAACACCCATCCCGACTTCGCCGACCGGGTGGCCGAGCGCATCGCCGACCTCACCGGCCTGCCGTTCGTCTCGGCGCCGAACAAGTTCGCCGCCCTCGCCGCCCACGACGCGCTCGTGATGGCGAGCGGCGCGCTCAAGACCCTGGCGGTCTCGTTGATGAAGATCGCCAACGACATCCGCCTGCTCGCGTCAGGCCCTCGTTCGGGACTGGGCGAGCTGATCCTGCCCGAGAACGAGCCCGGCTCGTCGATCATGCCGGGCAAGGTCAACCCGACGCAGAGCGAGGCCATGACCATGGTCTGCGTGCAGGTGCTGGGCAACGACGTGACCATCGGCTTCGCCGGCTCGCAGGGCCAACTCGAGCTCAACGTCTACAAGCCGGTGATCATCTTCAACCTCCTGCACTCGGTCGACCTCCTCACCGACGTCTGTCGCTCGTTCCGGGAGCACGCGGTCGAAGGGTTGCGGGCCGACGAGGAGCGGATCGCCGAGCACCTCGGCAACTCGCTCATGCTGGTCACCGCGCTCAACCCGCACATCGGCTACGACAACGCCGCCGCCATCGCCAAGCACGCCCACCGCGAAGGTCTGACCCTCAAGGAGGCGGCGGTGGCGCTCGGCCACCTCTCGTCCGAGCAGTTCGACGAGCTCGTCCGCCCCGAGGACATGACGGGACCGTCGGGGAAATAGCTAGCCTGACGATCCACTTCGCAGGAGGGACGATCTCAATGGCGATTCTCGATGCCCCGGTGCGCACGCTCGACGGGGGGCCGGCGCAGCTGTCCGACTACCAGGGCAAGGCACTGCTCATCGTCAACGTGGCGTCGCAGTGCGGCCTGACCCCGCAGTACTCCGGGCTCCAGCAGCTCCACGAGGAGTACGGCCCCCGCGGGTTCGAGGTCCTCGGCTTCCCCTGCAACCAGTTCGGCGCCCAGGAGCCGGGCGGGCCCGGCGAGATCGCCCAGTTCTGCGAGACCAACTACGGCGTCACCTTCCCGCTGTTCGAGAAGATCGAGGTGAACGGCGAGGGCCGCCACCCCCTCTACGAGGAGCTGACCGCCGTGGCCGACGCCGACGGCGAGGCCGGCGACATCCAGTGGAACTTCGAGAAGTTCCTGGTCAGCCCAGACGGCAACACCGTCCGGCGCTTCCGCCCCATGACCGCCCCCGACGACCCCGAGCTGGTGGGCGCCATCCAGGACGAGCTTCCTTCCTAAAGGCGGGCGGCCTGAGGTCACATTCCCGGGGGAATGGAGGGTGGCCCCCGGTCGTTCTCCCCTTCACGTAATCGTGTAATCGCCACGAGATCGTGGCCACGAGATGGTGGAGGACAAGCCCATGGCGGAGCTCGACGCCGCCCGGCTCGAGAACGGGGCGCTGCCCCTGCTGCCACTGGCGGCGGGCGTGGTGCTCCCCCAGACCGTTGTGACCCTCGTCCTCGAGAGCGACGAGGCCCAAGCGGCCGCGGCCGTCGCCCTCGACGGCGACCGCCGGGTCCTGCTCGTGCCCCGCACCGAGGGCGGGTACGCGCGCGTCGGGACCGTCGCCCGGGTCGAGGACTCAGGGGAGCTCCCGAACGGCGCCAGCGCCGTCGTCCTGCGCGGCCTGCACCGCGCCGTCCTGGGCGCGGGCGTGACCGGCACCGGGTACGGGCTCTGGGTCCAGGCCGACCCGGTCGAGGACGGCCCGCCGTCGGACCGCGTCCGTGAGTTGGGCCGCGAGCTGCGGTCGGTCCTCACCGTGCTCGCCGAGCGCCGCAGCTCGCGCCGCCTCCCCGAGCTCCTCCGCAGCGTCGACGACCCCGGTGCGCTCGCCGACGGCTTCGGTGCCTGGAGCGACATGGCCGCCGAGCGCAAGGTCGAGCTCCTCGAGACCGTCGACGTCGAGGCGCGCGTCGAGAAGGTCCTCGACTGGGCACGGGAGGCGCTGGCCGAGCACGAGGTGACCGAGCGCATCCGCAGCGAGGTCAATGACGGCATGGAGAAGACGCAGCGCGAGTTCCTGTTGCGCCAGCAGATGGCCGCCATTCGCAAGGAGCTGGGCGAGGACGGCGACGACGACGTCATCGAGACCTACCGGGAGCGCATCGCCGAAGGGTCCCCTCCCGAAGCCGTGCGCGAGGCCGCCACCCGCGAGGTGGATCGGCTCGAGCGCACCGGTGAGCAGAGCCCCGAGCACGGCTGGATCCGCACCTGGCTCGACAGCCTCCTCGACGTCCCCTGGGGCGAGTCGACGCCCGACCGGCTCGACGTCGGCGACGCCCGTCGCATCCTCGACGAGGACCACACCGGGCTCGACGACGTCAAGGACCGCATCGTGGAGTACCTGGCGGTGCGCAAGCTGCGGGCCGAGCGCGGCATCACCGACAGCGGGGGAGGGTCCGACCGGGCCCGAGGCGGCGGCGCGATCGTCGCGCTCGTCGGCCCCCCGGGCGTCGGCAAGACGTCGCTGGGTGAATCGGTCGCACGCGCCATGGGGCGCAAGTTCGTGCGGGTCGCCCTCGGAGGCGTCCGCGACGAGGCCGAGATCCGGGGGCACCGGCGGACGTACGTCGGCGCCCGTCCCGGCCGGATCGTGCGCGCCCTCACCGAGGCAGGCACGATGAACCCGGTCGTCCTGCTCGACGAGGTCGACAAGCTCGGCGCCGACTGGCGGGGCGATCCGTCGTCGGCCCTGCTCGAGGTGCTCGACCCGGCCCAGAACCACACGTTCCGCGACCACTACCTCGAGGTCGACCTCGACCTCTCCGAGGTGCTGTTCCTCGCGACCGCCAACGTGGTCGAGACCATCCCCGGGCCCCTCCTCGACCGGATGGAGCTCGTGCGGCTCGACGGGTACACCGAGGACGAGAAGGTCGCCATCGCGCGCGACCACCTCCTGCCGCGCCAGGTCCCGCGCAACGGGCTGAACCCGGGCGAGGTCGTCGTGCCCGACGACACCCTGCGGCTCGTGGTGGTCGACTACACCCGCGAGGCGGGGGTGCGGAACCTCGAGCGGGAGCTGGGCAAGCTGCTGCGCAAGGTCGCGGCCCGAGTGGCGGCCGGCGATGTGACGCCGCCGCTGACCGTCGTCGAGAGCGAGGTGCAGCCGCTCCTGGGCCGGCCCAAGTTCTTCGCCGAAGCGGCCGACCGCACCGCCACCCCCGGCGTCGCGACCGGGCTGGCCGTGACCGGCACCGGCGGCGACGTCCTCTTCATCGAGGCCAGCGTCATGGACGGCGAGCCCGGCTTCACCCTGACCGGTCAGCTCGGTGACGTCATGAAGGAGTCGGCCCAGATCGCGCTGTCCTACGTGCGGGCGCACCAGGACGAGCTCGGGCTCCCGGGCGACGCCGCCACCCGGCGGTTCCACCTCCACGTGCCCGCCGGCGCTGTGCCCAAGGACGGGCCGTCGGCCGGCATCACCATGACGACCGCGCTCGCCAGCCTGCTCTCGGGGCGGTCGGTGCGCGCCGGCGTGGGGATGACCGGCGAGGTCACGCTCCAGGGCCGGGTGCTGCCGATCGGCGGCGTCAAGCAGAAGGTGCTGGCCGCCCAGCGGGCCGGGCTGACCACGGTGGTCCTGCCCACCCGCAACGGCCCCGACCTCGACGACGTCCCCGAGGCGGTGCGCGACGCGCTGACCTTCCATCTCGTCGACGACATCAGCGAGGTGCTGGCGATCGCGCTCGAGCCCGAGGCGAGCGACCAGGCCGCGTAAACCGTCGCCGTGACCCGCCGCGGTAGCTACGCGGGCGCGGCGACCTCGGCGGCGGGGCTGCGGGTGAAGTCGAGCTCCTCGCCCGGCTCCAGGGGGAAGTGGCAGGCGGCGAACCGGCCCGGACGCACCTCGCGTACCTCCGGCTCCTCCTCGGCGCACTTGTCCTGGAACTTGGGGCAGCGGGTCCGGAACCGGCAGCCGCTGGGCGGCGAGATCGGCGACGGGATCTCGCCCTTGAGGACCTTGCGGTCTTCGGGGCGCACATCGGGGTCGGGGACCGGGATGGCCGTGAGCAGCGCCGCGGTGTAGGGGTGCACCGGGTCTTCGTACATGTCGTCGGGGGGGCCGAACTCGCACAGCTTCCCGAGGTACATGACCGCGACCTTGTCGCTCACGTTCTTGACCACGGCGAGGTCGTGGGCGATGAAGATCAGCGTCAGCCCGTAGCGGTCCTTCATGTCCTGTAGCAGGTTGATGATCTGGGCCTGCACCGAGACGTCGAGGGCCGAGACCGGCTCGTCGCAGATGATGAGCTTCGGCTCGGTCACCACCGCCCGGGCGATCGAGATGCGCTGGCACTGGCCGCCCGAGAACTCGTGCGGCCGCCGCCCGCGGGCGGCGTCGGGGTCGATGCCGACGGCGTCCAGCACCTCGTCGACCTTCTTGTTGCGCGACTCCTTGTCACCGATCCCCCAGATCTGGAGGCCCTCGCCGACGAGATCACCGATCTTGCGGCGCGGGTTCAGTGACGAGATCGGGTCCTGGAAGATCATCTGCATGCGGGGCCGGACCCGGCGCAGCGCTTCGCCCTTGAGCTGGGTGAGGTCCTGGCCCTCGAAGAGCACCTTGCCCGCGGTCGGGCGGGGCAGCTGGATGGCGGCCCGGGCCAGCGTCGACTTCCCGCAGCCGGACTCGCCGACCAGGCCGAGGGTCTCGCCCTCCTTGATGTCGACGCTGACCTTCGACACCGCGTTCACCTTGAGCCCGGACTTCCCGAGCGGGAACTCGACGACGAGGTCCTCGACCCGCAGGAGCGTCTCTTCCTGCGGGCGCAGGTGGGCGGTGCCGCTCCCGGCCATCTAATCCGCTCCTCCGCTCGGTGCTGCTGCGGTCGCGGCGGCGCCGTCGGTCGCGATGATCGCCTCGGTCGCGGCCGTCGTCCCGGCGGCCAGGTTGCGCTCGAGCGCGGCCTTGCCCTCGGGCGTGCCCACCGGGAACCAGCACCGGAACTCGTGGCCCGGCGTGCTCGCCGGCAGCAGCGGCGGCTGCTCCTCGACGCACTTGGCCTGGGCGTACGGGCAGCGGGGCGCGAACCGGCATCCCTTCGGCGGGTTGATGAGCGCGGGGGGCCGGCCGCCGATGACCCGCAGGCGGGTGTGGCTCTTGTCGTCGATCTTCGGGATCGACTCGAGCAGCGCCTCCGTGTACGGCATCTTCATGTCGGTGAAGAGGACCCGCGCCGGGCCCTTCTCCACCACCTGGCCCGCGTACATCACCGCGATCTCGTCGGCGCGCCCGGCCACGACCCCGAGGTCGTGGGTCACCAGGATCATGGCCATGAACCGCTCGCTCTGCTGCGCCTTGAGCAGGTCGAGGATCTGCGCCTGCACGGTCACGTCGAGGGCGGTGGTGGGCTCGTCGGCGAACAGCAGCTTGGGACCGCAGGCGAGCGCGATCGCGATCATCACCCGCTGGCGCATGCCGCCGGACAGCTGGTGCGGATACTCGCGGAGCCGCCGCTGGGGCTCGGGGATCCCCACCGACGCCAGCAGCGCGAGCGCGAGCTCGTTCGCGTACGAGCTCGAGATGTCGAGGTGGTAGAGGAGCGACTCGGTGATCTGCTTCCCGACCCGCATCACCGGGTTCAGCGCCGTCATCGGGTCCTGGAAGACCATCCCCATCTGCGAGCCCCAGATGTTGCGCATCTCGTCGGGCCCGAGGTTGCCGATCTCGCGGTCTTCGAAGCGCACCGAGCCCTCGCGGATCACGTTCTTCCTGGGCAGGAGGCCCATGATCGAGCGCGAGAGCACCGTCTTGCCGGAGCCCGACTCGCCCACGATCCCGAGGGTTCGCCCCCGCTCGAGCGAGAAGCTGACGCCGTCGACGGCGCGTACGAGCCCGCGGCCGGTGCGGAAGTGGGTCTTGACGTCGGCGACCTCGAGCAGCGGCCCGTCGAGGGGGGCGGAGGGGAACCGGTCGTCGGTGTCGAGGCTCTTGCGCTGGCGCCGAGGGCTCATACTCCGCCCTCACGAACATCGAACTTCGCCCGGACCGCGTCACCCAGGTAGTTGAGTGACAGCACCGTGACGAAGATCATGATCGACGGCTCGAACACGATGTAGGGCGCCTTACCGCTGGTGAAGTGCCGGAACCCGCCGGTGATGATGTTGCCCCACGTGGGCGCGGGCGGGTCGATGCCGGCGCCGAGGATGCTGAGCGACGCCTCGGCGACCACGACGACCGCGATCGCCAGCAACGCGATGGCGGCCATCGCCGGCACGACGTTCGGGAGCACTTCCCGGACCATGATCCGGACGTTCTTCGCGCCCTGAGCACGCGCCGCGGTGACGAATTCGCGTTGCGCCCACACCAGCGTGTTCGCGCGCGTGATACGCGCCAGCGTGGGGATCGCGATCAACCCGAGCGCGAGTGTCAGCGTCGCCCGCTCCGCCGTCTCCTTCGTGTTGAGGATCTCCAGTACCCGGTCCTCGAGGAAGATGGTCAGCGAGAGCGCCAGGATCAGCGCGGGGACGGAGAGCAGCACGTCCATCGCGGCCATGATGACGGTCTCGAGCCGGCCCCGGTAGTAGCCGGCGATCAGCCCGAGCGAGCCGCCGACGATGATGCCGATCGCGACCGAGCCGAACGCGACGAACAGCGAGTTGCGGGCCCCGTAGATCAGCAGCGAGAGCATGTCGATCCCGAGCGCATCCCCTCCGAGGAAGTGGTTCTCGGTGGGGAACGGGATCGTGTGGAAGAAGAACGGGATGCCCTCGGGCAAGACCCGAACCGTCGTCGGGCCGAGGAAGGAGAGCCCCTCCACCCGCTCCTCCTTCCCCGGGATCGGGAGGAAGTCGGCGAGCGCGCAGGCAGCCACGAGCACCGTGAGCCATACGATCGCGAGCCAGGCGCCGAGGCCGAGCTTCTTCTTGACGATGCCTTCGTCACCGGCTTCGACCGCCGCCAAGGGGACACCGACGCCGGCGTCGACCGGCAGCGTGTCGGTAACCGCGGCGGCGGTGATCTCGCGCTCGGCGACTGTTGTGTCAGGCCGTGGCTCGGGCATGGCGGATCCTCGGGTCCAAGATCGAGTAGAGGACGTCGACGATGACGTTGACCAAGACGTAGGCGACCGCGATCACCCCGATGAAGGTCTGGAGCGCCTCGTACTGGCGCTGGTTGATGGCGTTGATGATGAGGGTCCCCACCCCGCCGAGCTGGAAGATCACCTCGATGATGACGGCGCCGCCGATGAGGGCGCCGAGGTTGATCGCGGCCACGGTGAGCAGCGAGAACGAGGATGGCCGCAGTGCATGACGGAGGAGGATGCGGCGGGTCGTCAGGCCCTTCGAGCGGGCCATGGTGATGAAGTCTTCCTGGAGGGTCTGGATCATGTCGCTGCGCAGCAGCCGCATGTAGATCGCGATCTGGGCGACGGCCAGGCTGACGGTGGGCAGGAACATCGCCTTGAAGTGCTCGCTGAAGTTGGTCCCGAGCGGGTGGAAAAGGTCGACCTTTCCCATGGGCTCGTAACCCGAGGTCGGGAAGAAGTCGTTCTTGACGCCGAGGTAGTAGATGAGGATGTAGGCGAGCACGAAGTTCGGTAACGACAGCAGCGCGAAGGCGCTGGTACTCAAGGACTTGTCGAGGCGGGTGCCGGATCGATAGGCCGCGAGGATCCCGAAGGGGATGGCGAAGAGCAGCGCCAGGATCTGGGCGTACGCCATGAGCTGGAGCGACCGGGGCAGCCGGTCCCCGAGCCGGTCCCAGACCTTCTCCGACCGCACGCCGCTGCCCTCGGCCCCCGCCTGGTAGTAGCGGGTCTCGCCGGTGACGAACGCCTTGATGAAGACGCCGTACTGGACGAAGAGCGAGTCGTTGAGGCCGAGGTCGTCTCGCAGTTGTTCCCGCTCTTCGGGGGTGGAGGACGGGATGATCGCCTCCGTCGGGTCACCGGGCAGGAACCGGATCAGTGCCCCGGTGAAGAAGGTGACGAGGACGATCACCACCCCGATCAGGATCAGGCGACGCCAGCCGGCGAACATGACGACGCCCGTCATCACCGCCAGGACCAGCACGGCGAGCCCGACCGTGGTGGACACCCAGACGAACAGGGCGACGAGGACGAAGAGGCCGAGAGCAGTCAGGCCCCATGGCACCAGCCGTTTGATTGTGTCCTGGTCCATGACCTACCGACGGCTCGTCACCGTGGGCTGCTCCTCCAGTCCTCCTTGACCGCCTAGTCCCGCCAGAGCCCGACCACGGGTTGGACACTGGCGATGATCACGGGCTCGCTGCCGTCCGGGTTCTCGGGCGGGAACAGCCCGTGGATGTCGTTGCCGGCCGCGAACGCCCACAGCGTGTACCAGCCCCAGATGTTGTAGGCCTGCTCGGCGAAGCGCTTGCTGATGCCCTGGTAGATCTCGGCGCGTGCCGCCGGATCGGTCTCGGCGCGGCCTTCGTCGAACAGCCGGTCGATCTCGGGGTCCTTGATCCGGTTGAAGTTCACGAAGTTGTTGGCGCCGCTCTCGATGGTGCTGTACCACCACACGAACTGCGTGCCGGGGTCTCCGCCGGGGTGGTTGCGCCACAGGAAGGCGTTGAAGTCGCCGCTCAGCGCCTGCGTGATCAGCTGGGCCTGCTCGACCTGGTCGAGCGTCACGGACACGCCGTCACCCAGGGACTCCTGGATCTGGGACGTCGCCAGCCGGGCCAGTTCGATGGTGCCCGGGTCGGTGGTGCTCTTGAGCTCGAAGGTGAGCACGCTCTGACCGGTCTCCGTCTTCCAGGCCTCGAGGAACTCCTTGGCCTTCGCCGGGTCGTACTCGGGGTAGCCGAGCTCTTCGGGATCGACGTAGGCGATGTTGTCCTCGCCGAACGGCTGCACCGAGCGCTCGACGATCCCGTCCTGGGTGATCTGGATGATCTCTTCCA
Organism: Actinomycetota bacterium; assembly: GCA_052390575.1. Lineage (GTDB taxonomy): Bacteria > Actinomycetota > Acidimicrobiia > IMCC26256 > JACDBD01 > JBPCMN01. The sequence continues at coordinate 21,318 of JBQTGU010000050.1, forward strand.
TGTTGACGGCGTGAGCCACCGCCAGACGGGCGTTCTGGCTGGAGAACGGCGACTTCTCGGGGTCGACGTTCAGCATCGTGTAGCTCGTCTCGGGAGCGAAGTCCGACTCGAGCAGGTTGATGTCACCCGCCTCGGCGTCGCTGCGCAGCACCGAGATCTGCTGACCGTCGGTGGTGTGGATGACGTCCAGCTCGCCCCCCTTGAGGCCGTTCACCCGTTGGGCGACCTCCACGACGGGGCGGAACTCGATCTCGTCGAGGTACGGGAGCTGCTCCCCGTTGGCGTCCTCGCGCCAGTAGTCGGGGTTGGCCGTGGCGGTGAAGTGGTCGTCGACCGCCCAGCACTCGCCCACGCACATGAACGGCCCGGTGCCGATCGGCTGCCGGGGGCAGGTGGCGGGGTTGTTGAGCTGGTTGGGAGAAGCCATGGCGATGCGACCGGTTCCCCAGAGCAGCGCGTCGAAGCCCACGAACGGGACCTCGGTGGTGACCTTCACCGTCAGGTCGTCGACGACGTCCACCGCCGAGACCTTCTCGAAGACGAACGAGAACAACGGCGCCGCGATGGCACCCATGCCCCGGAAGGTGTCGAGGTTGAGCTTCACCGCCTCGGCGTTGAGCGGAACGTCGTCGTGGAACGTGATGCCCTCACGCAGTCCGATGGTCCACTCGGTGTAGGTGTCGTTGTGCTCGAGCGACTCGGCCAGGAACGGTGCGTACTTCACGCCGCCTTCGCCGTCGCTCGCGGGGACTGTGAGCGTGTCGTAGATGGCGTCGCCGACCTGGATGGCGGGCGCGGCCCACTGGCCCTGCGGCGGGCAGTAGCCGTTGGCGGGGTTGTTCTCGGCTTCGAGGCCGTAGACGACCTTGCCCCCCCGCTTCGGTGTGCCCTCGTCGGCCACCTTGTCGAACTGGGCGCCCACGTCGCCCTTACCGCCGCCGCCACCACCGCCGCTGCGGCTGCTCCCGCCGCCACACGCGGCGGCGATCATGGTGGCTGCCGCCATCACGGCAACGATCGGAATCCACCGTCGACGCGGTGCGTGTCGGTGCGAGTCGAGCACGGTGTCCCCCCCGTGTCAGTCGGGGCGTCGCGGCCCCGCCTATGCCCACATGCTCCGCCGGAACGGCCCAAATCGGCCCGCCGGCGGGGTTGTCGCCGCAACAATACGAGCAATCGTCGCCTTGTCAACCGCGACCGGTGCCAAACCTACCCTCGGGGTAGGTCTCGGGGCGATCCGGCGCGACCCGCCCGGGAGTGTGCAAGTACCGTCCCGGCGTGGGCCCCGAAGGACTGCGGCTGAGCCGGACCTGCGTGATCCCGGCGGCCGAGCTGGAGTGGCGTTTCTCGGGAGCGAGCGGGCCGGGTGGACAACACGTGAACACCGCGAACACCCGGGTCGAGCTGCGCTTCGACGTGGCCGGCTCGCGCTCGCTGGGACCGCACGAGCGCCAGCGCCTGCTCGAGCGGTTCGGGCCGGTTGTGCGGGTGGTGGCCTCGGACACGCGCTCGCAGGCCCGGAACCGTGAGCTGGCCCTCGGGCGCATGCGCGCCCGTCTCGCCGACGCGCTGCGGCGCCCTCCGCTCCCGCGTCGGCCGACCGCGCCGACCGCCGGTTCCCGCCGCTCCCGGCTGGAGCGGAAGCGCCGCCGGGGCGACGTGAAGCGACGGCGACGCCCCCCGACACCCGACGACTAGAACTCGCCTCTTGGACGCCGTGGTCGAGGTGGCGTGGTTCGGGGGTGGCGCGCTGCTCGTGCTGGTCGCGCTCGACTCCGCGGTGCGGACGTTCGTCCTTCCCCGCGGAGTGGTCGTCCCGTATTCCCGGCTGGTGTTTGTGGCGGTGCGCCGGCTGTTCGACCTCCGCCTGCGCTTCGCTCGCAGCTACGAAGCCCGCGACCGGGTGATGGCCATGTACGCACCCCTGACCCTGCTGGTCCTGCCGGCCACCTGGCTCGTGCTCGTCATCACCGGGTTCACCGGCATGTTCCGGGCGCTGGGCGTCCCGACCTGGCGCGAGGCGTTCACCACCGCCGGCTCGTCGCTGTTCACCCTCGGCTTCGCCCGGCCTCCCGACCTACCCACGACGGCGCTGGCGTTCTCGAACTCCACCATCGGTCTCGGGCTGGTCGCACTGCTCATCTCCTACCTGCCCACCATCTACAACTCATTTTCGCGGCGGGAGCGGCGTGTGGCCGCCCTCGCGACCCGGGCTGGTACACCGCCGTCGGCGGTCGACCTGCTGATCCGGCAGCATCGGATCGGGCGCCTCGACGAGCTGGACGGCCTCTGGATCACCTGGCAGGAGTGGTTCGCCGAGCTCGAGGAGACGCACACCTCGCTGGCGCTCCTCGTGTTCTTCCGCTCGCCCCAGCCCGACCGCTCCTGGGTGACGGCGTCGGGGGCGGTGCTCGACTCGGCCGCGTTCGTGAACTCGACCATCGACGTGCCCTGGACGCCGCAAGCCGGCCTGTGCGTCCGGTCGGGCTACATCGCGCTGCGGGCCATCGGCGACTTCTTCGGCGTGCCCTACGACCCTGACCCGGCCCCCACTGACGCGATCAGCATCGCGCGCGAGGAGTTCGACGAAGCCTGCGCGACGTTGGCCGCCGCCGGCGTGCCGCTCAAGGCGGACCGCGACCAGGCGTGGCGCGACTTCGCCGGCTGGCGCGTCAACTACGACACCGTGCTGCTCGCCCTGGCGAACCTGACGGTGGCGCCGTACGCGCCCTGGTCGTCCGACCGGTCGTTTCGTTTCCGGGTGCGGGAGCTGCCGCGCCGCCGGAGTCGCGGCTAACTCGCCATGCCGCGCACCGGCTCCGCCGGCGCCTCGGGGTGACGAGCCCGGTACGCCGAGTAGAGCCAGGCGAGGAAGCGCTCGACGCCGAGCACCGCGTAGGCGGTCCGGACCGAGTGGAAGATCTCGAACGCGTGCGACGCGCCCGGAACCTCGGCGTAGAGCACCGGCTCGCGTGACCGCCCCCGCAGCGCGGCGACGAACCGCCGCGCCTGGCCGACCGGCACGAGGTTGTCGCGGGTGCCGTGCACGACGAAGAACGGCGGCGCGTCCTCAGAGACGTGCGCGATCGGCGACGCCCGCTCGAACGCGGCACGGTCCTCGGCGAGGGTGGTGCCCGTCACCATCCGTTCGAACCGGGCCGCGCCCCGGGTCGGCCCCCCGTGCCGCTCGAACAGGTCGACCAGGTCGTAGACGCCGTAGAACGGCACGCACGCGCTCACCGCCGTGTCCGTCTCCTCGAAACCCGGCTGGTACTCGGGATCGTTCGCGGTCAGCGCGAGCAAGGACGAGAGGTGGCCACCCGCGGAGCCGCCCGTGACCACGACGAAGTCGGGATTGCCGCCGTACTCGGCGACGTGCTCGCGCACCCAGCGCAGCGCGAGCTTGCAGTCGACGAGGTGGTCGGGGAACTTCGCCCGCGGGCTCAGGCGGTAGTTGTTGGCGACGCAGACCCATCCCCGCGCCGCCAGGTGCAGCATGAGGGGGAGACCCTGCTGACCCTTGTCGCCGATGACCCAGGCGCCCCCGTGGATCTGAAGCAGCACCGGCGCGCCCTCGACCCCTTCCCTCGGCCGGTACACGTCGAGGCGGTGGCGTCGCCCCGCGCCCGGCGCGTACTCGATGTTCCTGACCCGCTCGACCCGGCGGTCGCGCAGGTAGAAGGGGAGGAGCAGCTGGAGCCGGGACGGACGCGACGCCATCCGCTCGGCCAGCCCGGGCGCGATCTCGGAGCGATAGTCGGGACCGAGGCCCTCCTCGAGCGCCTGCTCCATGACCCGCGCCGATCGCAGCGCCCCGATCTGTAACCACACCAGTCCGGCCCACGACCCGATGGTGATGCCGAGCCCGACCAGGCCGGGCCAGGCGTCGAGCGCGCCAAGCCACACGAACACGGCGGCGGCGGCAACCTGCCAGACGAGGTGGAAGAGGGCGAGCTCGCCCGTGAGCCAACCGGCGAAGAAGCTCACCCCCTGGGTCTGCCACCGCCGCGACGGCCGGAAGGCGTTGAACGTGAACGCGGCGCCCACCACGCTCACGGCGAGGAACACCCAGGGCATGGCCTGCATTGTGACCGACGCGTCAGCGGGGCTGCGGATGCGGGAGCGCCTCGAAGAGATCGTCCTCGCTGATCCCCGGCGCCGCGCCCCGCCGGATGAACCACTCGTGGCCGAACGCCTCCCGGAACGCGTCGGCCGGCATCATCAGGAAGAAGTGGTTCTCGTCGATCTGGCTCTGGTGGGCGGCCATGGCGGCGCGCTTCTTGTCGACGAAGTCGCGCACGTCGACCGAGGTCGTGATCAGCGCCTCGGGAGTGCCGAACTCGCCGAAGTCATCCGGGTTGGGTCGCTCGACACCCTCGGGGATCTCGGCCTCGCGCTCGCGCAGCAGCCGGAGGATGTGGTCGCGGTTCATGGTCGACTCGTACACGCCCGGGGTTCCGGCGAGCTCAGCGGCGCGCAGCCCGACCCGGTGCACCTGGATGTGGTCGGGGTGCCCGTACCCGCCGTGGTCGTCGTAGGCGGTGAGCACGTCCGCGCCCTCCTCCTCGAGGATGGCCGCCAACCGGCCGGCGGCCTCGTCGAGGTCGGCCGACCAGAACGCGTTCGGCTCGTCGTTGGTCGGCTCGCCCATCATCCCGGAGTCCCGGTACCCGAGGAACTCGACCCGGTGCACGCCCAGGATCTCGGCGGCACGCTCGGTCTCCGCCACCCGGCGCTGCCACAGCTCCTCGCCCGGCTCGAGCACGCCGTCGGCGACCTCCCCGAGCTCGCCCCGGGTCGCGACCACCAGCACGACCCGGTGGCCCTCGGCGGAGTAGCGGGCCATGACCCCGCCGGTGGCGATGGCCTCGTCGTCGGGGTGGGCGTGGAAGGTCACGAGCGTGTGGGTCACGCCCGAATGCTCGCGCGTCCGCGGCGGGTGCCGAGCGGCGGTCCGAAGTGGGCGCTATCGTCCCAGCGCTACCTGACAGGGGGGTCAGCAATGCGGGCTCGAGCGGTCGCGGTGCTCATGGTGGTCGGACTCGTCGCCGTGGCGTGCGGCAACGAGGAGAGCGGCGGGAGCGGCGAGGGATCGGGCCGCCCCGGCGTGACCGACGACGAGATCCGCGTCGGCGGTGTCGTGGGCAAGACCAACCCCGTCGGCCGTCCGTACGCCGACGCGTTCGCCGGCGTGAAGGCCTACTTCGACATGATCAACGAAGAGGAAGGCGGGGTCTTCGGGAAGAAGCTGAAGCTGGTCGCCGAGCGCGACGACCAGTCGCAGGCCTCCCGAAACATCCAGCAGGTGCGGGCCCTGGTGGAGGAGGACAAGGTCTTCGCGATCGTCCCGGTGGTCACCCAGATCTTTGCCGGTGCCCAGTACCTCGCCGAGCAGGGCATTCCGACGTTCGGGTGGGACATCAACGCCGAGTGGTCGAGCGGCCCCAACCTCTTCGGGGAGAAGGGGTCGTTCCTCTGCTTCGACTGCCCCTCCTACCACCCGCCGTACGTCGCCCAGCAGGTCGGCGCGACCAACGCGGCAGTGTTCGCCTACGGCAACGCCGCCCAGTCGCTCGACTGTGCCGAGGGCGTGAAGAACGGCTTCAACACCTACGGTCCGCCGATCGCGTTCGAGGACACCAGCCTCACGTTCGGGTTCACCGACCTCAGCGCCGACATCGCCGGGATCCGCGAGAACAACGTCGACTTCATCGCAACGTGCATGGACGTCAACGGGAACGCCAACATCGCCCAGGCGCTCAAGGACGCCGGGATCGAGGTGAAGGGTATCTACTCGCCCGAGGGCTACGCCCAGGACGTGCTCGATGACCTCGGGGAGAAGGTCGAGGGCTTCTACTTCGGCTCCGACTTCGTGCCGTTCGAGGCGCCCGAGGGCTCCGAGGGCATGCAGCAGTTCCTCGCCGCCATGGAGAAGCTCGACAAGACCCCGAGCGAGCAGGGTCTCGCCGGCTGGATCAACGCCACCCTGTTCGTCGAGGGCCTCAAGGCGGCGGGGAAGAACTTCACCCAGCAGAAGGTGGTCGACGCCATCAACCAGATCACCGACTTCACCGCCAACGGCATCGTGTCCGAGCAGGACTGGACCAAGGCCCACGCCGCCGATCCCGCGGCCGACGGGTGCACCGCGCTGCTCCAGGCTCAGAACGGCGAGTTCGTGCCCGTGTTCGGCGAGGAGGGGAAGCCGTTCGTCTGCTTCCTGAACGACCAGGTGGCCAAGACCGGACCGCCCGACCTCAGCGCTCCGGTCATCCGGGGGGCGGCCCGGGAGTGATCGACGTAACCTGACGCGCGTGTTAGGAAACGCTCGGGGCTGACGGAATCGATCGGGGGCGAGCGATGCGGGGTCGAATCTTCGCGGGGTTGACGGTCCTGGCGCTGGTGGCGGGTGCCTGCGCGAACGAGGAGAGCGGCGGCGGTGGGGGCACCGGCGGGCGCGTCGGCGTCACCGACGCCGAGATCAGGGTCGGCGGCGTGGTCGGCAAGACCAACCCGGTCGGCCGTCCCTACCAGGACGCCTTCGTCGGGGTCGAGGCGTACTTCGACATGATCAATGACGACGGCGGCGTCTTCGGCAAGGACCTCAAGCTCGTCGCCAAGCGCGACGACCAGTCGCAGGCCTCGCGCAACATCCAGCAGCTGCGCGCGCTGGTGGAGGAGGACAAGGTCTTCGCCGCCATCCCGGTGGTGACCCAGATCTTCGCCGGGGCGCAGTACCTGGTCGACCAGGGCACGCCGACCTTCGGGTGGAACATCAACGCGGAGTGGTCCGCCGGCCCCAACCTCTTCGGGGAGAAGGGCTCGTTCCTGTGCTTCACCTGCCCCATCATCCAGCCCGCGCTCATCGCCAAGCAGATCGGCGCCCAGCGGGGCGCGGTCTTCGCCTACGGCAACGCGGCCCAGTCGCTCGACTGCGCCGAGGGCACCAAGAACGGCTTCGCCAAGTTCGGCCCCGAGCTCGTCTTCGAGGACACCAGCCTGACGTTCGGGTTCACCGACCTCAGTGCCGACGTCGCTGCCATCCGCGAGAACAACGTCGACTTCATCGCCACCTGCATGGACGTCAACGGCAACGCCAACATCGCCCAGGCGCTCAAGGACGCCGGCATCGAGGGCGTGACCGTGTACTCGCCCGAGGGCTACGACGCCGACGTCCTGAAGGACCTCGGCGCGAAGGTCGAGGGGTTCTACTTCCAGGCCGCCTTCCGACCGTTCGAGGCGCCCGAGGGCTCCGCCGGGATGGAGGCGTACCTGGCGGCGATGGAGGAGCGGGACCAGACCCCCAACGAGCACAGCCTGGTGGGGTGGATCAACGCCCAGCTCCTCGTAGAGGGGATCAAGGCCGCGGGCGAGGACTTCACCCAGGAGAAGGTGATCAACGCCATCAACAAGATCACCGACTTTACCGCCGACGGGATCCTCCCGCCCCAGAACTGGACGGTGGTGCACGGGCCCGCAACCGACGAGCTGGCGTGCGCGTCGTACCTCCACGTCGAGAACGGTGAGTTCGTCCCGGTGTTCGGCCAGCCCGACAAGCCGTTCGTGTGCTTCGAGCACAACAACGAGGCGGACCTGTCCGGGGTGCCCAGCATCGACAACCCCGTGTACCTCTAGCGCGGGGGAGCGCCCGTGCAGGAGATCCTCCAGTTCGGGATCGAGGGATTCCCCGTCGGCTGCGTCTACGCGCTCGTCGCGGTCGGCCTTGTCCTCACGTACAAGACGTCAGGTGTGTTCAACCTCGCCTTCGGCGCCCAGGCGTACCTGTCGGCGGCGGTCTTCCTCGAGCTGAGGAACGACCGGGACTGGCCGCTGTGGGCGGCGTTCGTCATCGCGGTGGTGGTCGTCGGGCCACTGGTCGGGCTGATCCTAGATCGGGCGCTCTTCCGCTTCATGCGCACGGCGTCGTGGATGGTGAAGCTGGCGACGTCGCTGGGATTGCTGGTTGCAATCCCACCCGCCGTGCAGATCTGGTTCGGGAAGGGGATCCGCTACAGCCCACCGAGCGCCGCTCCCCTTCTCGGCATCGACGCCGATCGCGCCTTCCGCTTCGGCGACTACAACATCTCCGCCAACGAGCTGGTGACGATCATCGCCACGCTCGCGGTCGTGCTCGGGCTCGGGTTGCTTTTCCGCTACACCGCGCTCGGTCTCCAGATGCGGGCGGTGGTCGAGAGCCCCCGCATGGTCGAGCTCGCCGGGGTCGACTCCGAGCGAGTGAGCATGAGCGCGTGGATACTGTCGAGCCTCCTCGCCGCACTGTCGGGTGTGCTCGTCGCCCCCCTGCTCACCAACGTCGACGCCGCCACGATGACGCTGCTGATCGTGGCCGCGATCGCGGCGGCGGCGTTCGGCAAGTTGACCAGCATCCCGCTGACCCTCGCTGGCGGGCTCGTGCTCGGGATCGGCCAGCGGGTGATCGCGGGCAAGCTCCCGCCCGACAGCATCCTCGCCCAGGGCATCCGCCCCGCGCTGCCGTTCCTGCTCCTGTTCCTGCTGCTGATCTTCCTGCCCGCGCTCTACAAGCGGCGGGACGTGGGCGACCCGCTCGCCGGCGTCGACCCGCCGGCGCCGGCGATGGCCGCCTCCTACAAAGACGAGCAGCTGCGCCGGTTCACCCGGATGATCTTCCCGGTCTTCATCGCCGGGTTCATCTTCCTCAACCTCTTCGTGCTCAGCGATCTCTGGGTCTTCCGTTTGACCAACGGTCTCGTGCTCGCAGTGATCTTCCTCTCGATCACCGCGTTCACCGGGCTGTCGGGCCAGGTCTCGCTGGGCACGGCCGCGTTCGCCGGGTTCGGGGCCGCGATCACGGGCCAGCTCGCCAGCCAGTCGGACGTCCCGTCGTGGATCGGGATGCTCATCGGCGGCGCGGTGGCCGGGCTGATCGGCGCCCTGCTCGCCATTCCCGCCCTCCGTCTCGGCGGCATCTTCCTCGCCCTCGCCACGCTCGCCTTCGGGCTCATGGCCGAGAGCATCATCTTCCCCCTCGACGGTGGCGAGGAGGTGTTCGGCTTCCATCCCAATGTGTTCGGCGGCCAGCTCGGCGTCGACGTGCCCCGCCCCGAAGGCCTGGGGACCGACCAGGCGTTCTTCCTGTTCGTCTTCGGGATCTTCTCGATCGTTGCGATCCTGGTCATCCTCGTGCGCAACGGCGCCACCGGACGGTTCCTGGCCGCGATGCGGGGCAGCGAGACCGCCGCCGCCTCCATCGGCATCAACGCCACCCGCCAGCGCATCATCGTGTTCGCGTTCTCCGCCGCCATCGCCGGGGTGGGTGGATCCCTCCTCGGCATGCTCAACGAGCGCAGCACCTACCAGGACTGGCCGACGCTGATCGGCATCTTCTGGGTGGTGCTGGTGCTTAACCTCGGGGTGCGCACCGTCGATGGCGCGGTCAACGCCGGCATGGCCTTTGTGTTGTTCCAGTACTTGATCGACGACCTGCTGCATCTGCCCGAGTCGCTGTTCTTCATCGCTTTCGGGCTTGGAGCCATCACGTACGCCCGTCACCCCGAGGGGATCGTCGACTTCCAGACCCGGCGGAGCATCGACTCCCAGGTCCGGCTCCGGCGGGCCAACCAGCGGGCTGCCCGACTCAAGCAGGAAGGCCGGCTGCCGCCCCAGTGGCGCCGGGTCTCGGCGGTGGTCGGGCCGATGATGCCGCTGCTGCTCGTGCCGGTCGTCGGCTACTACTACGGCGCCCAGCCGGTCGTGTTCGCGGCCCTCATCGGCCTGCCCCTGCTCTACAGCTTCTGGTGGGTGTACTGCTGCTACCGCGACGTGCACGCCCACCGCGGGCGCGGCGTCACCGGTCCGATCGGGTTGCTCGTCGATCTCGCCGGGAAGGTTGCCACCTTCGTGCTCCTGCCGACCCAGATCGCCCGGATGGCCGACGAGGACGGCCGCGACCGCCCGATCACCTGGCACGTGGGCCGGGCGCCGATCGGGTTCGCGCTCGCGGGCCTCTTCCTGTTCAACCGCAACGACACGCCCAAGGCGGCGGAGGAGCTGGGCCTGCTCGTGATCGCGCTCGCCGGCGTCGTCGTGTTCCTGCGCTGGGTCGGCGACGTGCAGGCGGCGCTCAACCAGTCGTGGCTCGACATCGCCGACCCCGAGTCGGCGGGTGACGAAGCCGACGACGAGGCTCCCGAGGTCGCGGCGCCGGCGGCGCTCGCCGCCCCCGCGGGGGGATCGTGACCACCGCTCCCGAGGCCACCACGCCCGGCCCGGCGCCCACGACTGCCGACGCGATGCTCGATGCGCGTGGCATTACCAAGCGGTTCGCCGGGATCACCGCCCTCCACGACGTCTCGCTCGACGTGCAGCGCGGCGAGCTCGTGGGCTTGATTGGGCCCAACGGGGCGGGCAAGACGACGTTCTTCAACTGTTTGCTCGGGATGGAGCGTCCCGACACCGGACACGTGATGTTCGACGGCCGCGACGTCAGCGAGTTGCCGGTCTACAAGCGGGCCCGACTGGGCTTCGGCCGTACCTTCCAGCGGCTCGAGGTGTTCGTCGGGCTGAGCGTGCGCGAGCACTTCCTGCTCGCCGACCGGGCCCGTCACGGCGACTTTCCGCTCTGGCGCGACCTGCTCCGCCTGTCCCGCACGACCGCGGCCGAGCTCGGACGGGCCGACGCGATGCTCGATGCCCTCGGCATCCGCGATCTGGGCGACAAGCCCATCGAGGCGCTCAGCCTCGGCCGCAGCCGGCTGGTCGAGCTCGGACGCGCGCTCATGACCCAGCCCAAGCTCCTGCTGCTCGACGAGCCGTCGTCGGGGCTCGACCGCAAGGAGACCGCCGCGCTGGCGCAGCGGCTGCGCCGGCTGGCCGAGGAGTCGGGCACTGCGGTGCTGCTGGTCGAGCACGACATCGACCTGGTGCAGCAGGTCGTGTCGCGCATCTTCGTGCTCGACTTCGGGACGATGATCGCGTCGGGGCCGACCGAGGACGTGCTCTCCGACGCGGCGGTGCGCAAGGCCTACCTCGGGGACATGGTGTGACCGCGTTGCTCGAGCTGCGCGACGTCCACGCCGGCTACGGGCCGTTCCGCTCGCTCTTCGGTGTCTCGTTCGCGATCGAGCCCGGATCGGTCACGGCCCTCCTCGGTTCGAACGGATCGGGCAAGACCACCGTCGTGCGGGTGGTCTCGGGACTGATCAAGCCCACCTCGGGCGCGGTTGTGTTCCAGGGCCAGGACGTGAGCGGCCGGCGCGCCTTCCGCATCGCCCGGCTCGGCATCACCCACGCCCCCGAGGGCCGGTCGGTGTTCGCCTCGCTGACGGTCGAGGAGAACCTGGTCCTCACGTTCCGCGAGCAACTCGGGCGCAAGGGCGTGCGTCCCGCGCTCGACCAGGCGTTCACGATGTTTCCCCGGCTGGGGGAGCGGCGCCGCCAGCTCGCCGGCCTGCTCTCGGGCGGTGAGCAGCGCATGCTGTCGCTCGCGCGGGTGCTGGTGGCGTCGCCCAAGCTGCTGGTGACCGACGAGCTGTCGTTGGGGCTGGCCCCGGTCGTGATCGACGAGGTCTACCGGACGCTCGCGACCATCCGCGGCCACGGGGTCGCGCTGCTCATCGTCGAGCAGCACGTCCGCCGGGCGATGTCGCTCGCCGACGAAGTGGTCGTGATGGCGAAGGGAAAGGTGGCGCTTTCCGGGCCGACATCGGAGGTCGCCGACCTCACCGAGACCCTGCTGCCCGCAGCTCAGGGCGAGGCCGTGCCCGACGGCGACGGCCGATCCGCGCCGCGGTAACGCGCCGGGGCCGCCCCGCAGGGCGGCCCCGGAATGCATGGCGCGAACTTCCGATTAGCCGGTGAGGATGCTCGCGCAGGGCTCCTCGGTCAGTGTGGCGGGGTTGGCCAGCGACGTGAGGTCGCACACCATGACCGGCGACACCAGCCACTTCTTCTTCCCCTCGGCGTCCTTGGCGAACAGCGCCTCGCCCGGCGGGGCGATCCCCTCGAGGACCATGCCGGCGATCACGAGGTTGAAGTTCACCGTCGCCTTCTTGGCGCTCTTGAACTTGATGCTCTCGATCTCGATCTCGGTCGTCGACGCCGCCGCGGCGTTCGCCTCACCGGTCGTGGTGATCAGCTCCAGGAGCAGGTCGCCGTCCTTCACGCACGCCGCCTTCTCCTCGTAGGAGTTTGCGAGCGCGCCGCTCAGGAAGCACTGGAACGCGTCCTCGATCTGGGCCTTGGCCTTCTTGGTGTTCTTGGGCTTGTCGTCGCCCGCGGCGGCAGGCCCCGCGACCATGGCCAACGCCGCCAGCGAGGCGGTGAGCAGAACGAACAGTCGACGCATGGTGATCCTCCCCTAGGCCGGCGCCCCCCTGACGCAGGCGTCAGGAATATAACCGGCCTTCCCGCCGCGGGGAAGAGCGCCCCTCAGCCGGTCCGCCCGACCGCAACCCCGCCGAACAGCCCTGCGTGGGTCACCGCCGCCAGGGTGTCGAGCATGGCCTCGCGGCTCACGTCCACCTGCCGGGCGAGCACGTAGTAGTTGAACCGCTCGATCATGGCGACCAGCGCCATGGCCGCGATCGCCGGATCGACGTCGCTGGTCGCGTCGGCGCGGACGCGCCGGGCGAGGGTGCGGGCGAACTCGGCCAGGAGGTCGCTCCCGAGCCGGCCGAACTCGCTGTCGCCGATCTCGGCCTCGGTCCAGGTGCGGATCACCGCGCCGTAGTGCTCGTAGAGCTCGGCGAACCGCTCGAGCCAGTCGCGCAGCTCCCGGTAGCCGGACTCGCCCGGCGCGACGCGCGGCAGCGCCTCGGCCAGGCCCGCCATCTCCTGCGCGACCTCGGTGGCCAGGGCGCGGAACAGGTCCTCCTTGTTGGCGAAGTACAGGTAGAAGGTGCCGTGCGAGGTCTTGGCGATCTTCACGACGTCGTCGACGCGGGCGGCGTGATAGCCGCGCTCGGCGAAGATCTCCGCGCCGGCGTCGAGGAGCCGACGCATCGTGCGGCGCCCGCGTGCTCGGAGCTCGCGCCCCTGCGCCGGCGTGCCGACGCGCCCGTCCACCTGCCCGTCCACTGGCGGCATCGCGAGCAGGCTACGGGTGGTTGACGCTCGTGTCACCTTTCGCGACGGCGACCGATACGCTCCCGCCATGCCCAGCTTCGAGGATCTTTCGGTCGGGGACGAGGCCCCGCCGCTGGTGGTCGAGGACCTCTCCCGGACCAACTTCGTCCGCTACGCCGGGGCCTCGGGAGACTTCAACCCGATGCACCACGACGACACCGTCGCCACCTCGGTCGGCAACCCGTCGGTGTTCGGCCACGGCATGCTCACCGCCGGTTTGATGGCGCGGGTGGTCAAGGACTGGTTCGGGCCCGAGGCGCTGCGTCGCTTCCAGGTGCGGTTCTCGAAGCAGGTGTGGCCGGGCGAGACGCTCACCTGCAAGGCGACCGTGACCGCCCTGCGCGACGACGACGGGACCGGCCTGGCCGACCTCGAGCTCCTCGTCGAGAACCAGGACGGCGAGCCCAAGCTCACCGGCAGCGCGACCGCCGCCGTGCCCAAGGGGGACGCCTGACCGTGGGCTTGCTGGACGGGCGGGTCGCGATCGTTACCGGATCCGGCCGGGGCATCGGCCGGGAGTTCGCGCTGTGCATGGCGCGCGAGGGCGCGCGGGTCGTGGTCAACGACGTCGGCGTCGGCCTCGACGGTCGCGGCACCGACGAGGACCCTGCCGCCCAGGTCTGCAAGGAGATCGAGGCGCTCGGCAGCGAGGCCGTGCCGAACTACGACTCGGTCTCCGACTTCGAGGCGGCTGCCCACATCGTCGAGACCGCGACCGATGCCTTCGGCCACGTCGACATCCTGGTGAACAACGCCGGGATCGTGCGCGACCGGTCGCTCGTCAAGATGTCCGAGGAGGATTTCGACGCCGTGATCGGCGTCCACCTCAAGGGGAGCTTCAACTGCGCTCGTCACGCCGCCCCGGTGATGAAGGACGCCGGGTACGGGCGCATCATCAACATCACGTCGTCCGCGGGCCTGCGGGGCAACTTCGGGCAGACGAACTACGGCGCCGCCAAGGCCGCGCTCATGGGCCTGACGTTCATCTGGGCACTCGAGCTCGGGAAGTACGGGATCACGGTCAACGCGGTCGCACCCGCGGGCGCGACCCGCATGACCGCCGCCCTCTTCGAGCGCACCGGCAGCGAACCGCCGCCCGAACAGAACCCTGCGCTCAATGCGCCCCTGGTCGCGTTCCTGGCGTCCGAGGCCGCCGGCCATGTGAACGGGCAGATCCTGGGGCGCACCGACTACGCCTACACGCTGTTCCAGCACCCGAAGCAGATCGCGTGGATGTGGCGCGACGGAGGGTGGGAGCCGAGCGACGTGGCCGAGAACTTCGACGCGGTGCTGGGCCAGCACCTCCAGCACGTTGGCATGGTCATGCCCAAGGGCATGGAGTACGGCGAGAAGAAATAGTGCGGAGGAGCGTCCCCGTAGGGGCGGCGCCGGCCAATCTCTTCGAGGATGGCCCGGCGCCGAGCGACGGAGCCATTTGAAGGCCCGCCCCGTGCGGTTCGCGCTCGGCGTCGTCGACGTGGTCTACGCGCCCCGGGCGGTCGAGGAGCGCGCCCGCCTCGCCGCCGAGGACGGCTTCGCCCACATCGACGTCATGGTGGACGTCGATGTAGCGACATTGCCGCTCCCGGTGGGCTGCCCGACCGCCTTCCCCAAGCCCAGGCCGGGATGGTGCTCGACCCCGGCGCCGCGCGATGGCCCCGGGGTGTGGGAGCGCACGGTCGAGCTGTTCCGCAATGCGCCCGGCGCATTGCTCGAGCCGTGGGCGGGTGCGGTCGTCAACTCGGCTGAGAAGTGCCGGGCGATCATGGCGGAGGTGCCCGGGCTGCGCCTGCTGGTCGACACCGGTCACGTGGCCGACTGGGGCGGCGACCCACTCGAGCTCCTGCCCTTCGCCGGCCATGTGCAGCTCCGGCAGGGACGCCCGGGATCGACGCAGGTGCACCCGGCCGACCCGAGTGGGGTCGTCGACTTCGCCGCGGTCGTCGACCGGCTCGACGCGGTCGACTACGCCGGCGCGCTCAGCGTCGAGTACTTCGACCTGCCCGAGAACGGCTGGCCGCTGGACGATCCCCGCGGTCACGCCATCGCGCTGGCCGAGCGCGTGCGCGACGTTCTGTAGTGCGCTGATCTCCTACGGGGGACCGAGTCCCGGCGCGTTGCCGAGGTGCACCGACGCGACCGTGCCGGCACGGGGCCGGCCGACACCTTCGTCCCCGGCGGCGAAGGATGCGTACGCCGCCTTGGTCCCGCCGTCATAGGAGTAGAAGAAGCTCAATCCGCCGACACCGGTGCGCCCGGAGCCTTCGGCGAGCCACGGGCCACCCGGGTTCGAGCTGCACGGGCCGAGCGGCGTTCCACAGCGCGCCAGGCCGGTCGAGTAGGACGGCGTCCACCAGTCACCGGCGGAGTAGGCGAGCAGATAGGTGTTGGTGGTCCAGTCGTAGGTCATCGACGGGTTCTCGATGAAGCGTCCTTCCCAGGCGTGGCTCTTGCCCAGCACCGGGGATGGCGGACCAGCCGGGTTCGAGTTGGCGTCGAGCGGCATCACGTAGATCGGGGTCTCGGTGTCGGCGAAGGCCATGTGCAGGTACCACTGGCCGTCGGGGCCCAGGAACAGCCCGGGGTCGAGCGCGCCGCGGTGGCCGTCGAGCCCGCAGCTGAACGGCGCGGCTTCGGGAACGTAGGGGCCGTCAGGAGCCGAGGAGAACGCTCGCCCGATGCATTGGCGATTCGGTGAGCCGTAGGGAGCCGAGAAGAACATGACGAACCCTGATGCGAACAGCCCGGCGGTGGGGGCCCAGAACGTGTCGTCGAACGCCCACGCCGGGCGCTGCGGCATCCCCTCCTTGGTGATCCCGATCCACGGAAAGAAGGAGTAGGTCTGACCGAGTGAGCTCACCGGTGTTATGGGAGCGCGGGCGGAGCCGTTCGACCCGAAGACGTAGTACAGGCCGCCGTGCGGCATCACGAACGGGTCGGCGACCAGCGGCCACTGCGGCGGGGCAGCCGCGTGCCGGTTGATGAGGCCGAGCTTGGGCGCCACGCTCCTGCAGGCGGAGAAGAGCAGCGCGCCGACGCACAGCAGGACGACTGCTACGAAGCGAGTGCGCCGGGACGCCTTGCCGTTCACCGTCGCTACCGGTCGGCGGGCCACGGGGTGAGCGGCAGTCCCGGCGTCGGGAGGCCCTCCCACGCGACGACGCGGCCGGGCACGGCGTCGGTCGCGAACAATGTGCGGTTGTCGGCGCCGCCGAAGCAACAGTTGGTGGTGACCCCGTCGCCCTCGATGGTGAGGAAGTCGACCTCCTTGCCGTCGGGCGAGAGCACCCGGACGCCGTGGTCGACGGTGGCGGCGACGTAGAAGTTGCCGTCGGCGTCGAGGCAGAAGCCGTCGCCGCCGCCCGCGCCCAGCTTCTCGACGACCCATTCCTTCTCGCCGTTCGGGAGCAGCCGCTGGAGCCCGCGGCCTTCCACCACCACGAGGTTGCGGTCGCGGTCGAGCGTGATCCCGTTGCAGTAGGCGAACTGCCCCGCGATCACCTTCACGTTGCCGTCGGTCTCGTACGCCCACACCCGGCCGAGGGGCTGCTCCGGCGGCGGGTAGGGGGGCGGGTCGGTGAAGTACACGGTCCCATCCGGCGCGACCACGAGGTCGTTCGGAGCCTGGAACCCCACGTCGGCGAGGTACGAGACCGACGAGTGGTGCTCGCGCTGGGGCTCATCGGTCTTGGTATCGGCGGCTGGTTCCACGAGCTGGAGGCCCGGGGTCACCGGCCGGTAGCGAGAGTCGGTGAAGACGCCCATCTTGGCGAAGTCGGTGCCGCCGTTCTGGGTGACCACGAAGGTGCCGCCGGTGCCGAGGGCGGCGCCGTTGGGACCGCCGGCGGTGTCGGCGAGCTCCTCGAAGCGCTGCTCCTCCGGGAAGACGCGGAAGAGCTTGCCGTCGCAGACGCTCGTGACGACCAGCGTCCCGACGCCGACCGACGACTCGGGTGGGCACCACACCGGCCCCTCGCCGAACCGGATGCCACCGACCACCACTTCGGCCTGCATGGCGGAAGTCTCGCGTACGCTCCCGCACGAAAGGAGGTGTCGCGTATGGCACGCATCCTGGTGCTCGACCCGACCGCAGCGCCGCCCGAGGTCGACCCCGATCCCGGTCCCGACGCCGGCAATCTCGCCGGTCACACCGTAGGCATCCGCTACGACACCGCGTGGAAGTCGTTCGACTGGGTGATCGACGAGTGGATCCCTCGGCTGCGCGACGCGGGCGCCGACGTGCGCCGATGGTGCGCGGGCAACCGGATCGGCGACGAAGGCGAGCGCACCCGGGCCGAGCTCGAGTCGTTCGCCACCGACGTCGACATCGCCGTCGTCGGGCTGGGCAACTGAGGCTCCTGCACCTCCTGGAGCGTCCACGACACGGTCGCGGCCGCGAGCAGGGGGAAGGCGGCGGTCGTCGTCGTGACAGCGGAGTTCGAGCAGCTGGCCCACACCGTGGCCGCCAACGCCGGGCGGGCGGGCTTGCGCGTCCTCGCGCTGCCGTACCCGCTCGAGTCGCGCCCCGAGGCCGAGGTGCGGGAGATCGCGCGCCAGCACTGGTCTCGCCTGCTCGACGCCTTGGGCGCCGAGGCCTGATCTCGTGACCGAGACCGCGCACACCCACGCCGACCGGGAGGAGTGCGGGCCCGAGGGCTGTCAGATCGACTGGCTCGCCAGCGAGCGCATCGAGGTCGACGACGACCCGGTGGCGTTCACGAAGCTGGCCACCGACGCCGGTTGGGGCGACGGTCTGCCCCTCGTCCCGCCGACCGAGGTCCGCGTGCGGGACCACGTCGCCGCGTCGGGGCGCTTTCCCGAGGAGTGCCTGGCCGAGTTGCCGCCCCGCAACGGGCGGGCGACGGTCGAGAAGGTCGCCATCAACGCGGTCATGACGGGCGCGAACGCCGAGGCCATGCCGCTGCTGTGCGCGGCGGTCGAGGCGATGGCCGACCCGGTGTTCAACCTGTTCGCGCTCAACACCACGACGTCGTGCGTCGTGCCCGGGCTGTTCGTGAACGGCCCCGCCCGCCACGAGCTGGAGATCCCCTACGAAGCCGGCTGCTTCGGCGGCGACACCGGGCCCGGTCCTGCGATCGGGCGCGCCACCCGGCTGGTCATGCGCAATGTCGCCGGTCAACGCGTCGGCGTGAGCTCGAAGAGCGTGTTCGGCCAGCCCGGCCGAATTACCGGCATCGTGGTGGGAGAGTGGGAGGAGCGCTCACCGTGGGCACCGTTGGCGGAGCGTCGGGGCGTCGCCGGCAACGCCGTCACCGTTCACGGCTGCACCGGCACCATCGACGTGGCCGACATCGTCGCCGACAACGGCGTCGACCTGCTCGAGGTGATCGGCAAATCGCTGGCGTTCCCCGGCACCAACGCGTTCATCGGCTCGCACCACGGCGCCGAGATCCTCGTCGCCCTCGCGCCGCCGTGGGCCGAGCTCATCGCGGCGCCGTACCCGGCGATCGAAGACGTCCAGGAACGGCTGTGGGCGCACGCCGCCCTCCCGGTCGCGTGGTGGCCCGAGCCCCACCGGCGCAAGGCGGAGGAGAACGGCCGCGTCGACGGCGACGGGATGGTGCACCTGGTCGAGGGCCCCGACCACATGGTCGTGATGGTCTGCGGCGGGCTGGGCAACCTCCATGCCCTCGCCCTGCACAGCTTCGGCCCTACCCGCGCGGTGACCCGGCCCTTCTAGCGTGAGCGACCCCGGCGTAGTCGTCGTCGGTACCGGGTTCGGCGCGCGCGTCCACGTGCCCGCGTTGCGCGCCGCCGGGCTCACGGTGAATGCGCTCGTCGGCCGCGACGCCGAGCGCACCCACCGTCGGGCTGAGCGCCTGGGGGTGCCGACGGCGTTCACCTCGCTCGACGAGGCGCTTGCGCACCCGGGCGTCGCGGCGGTCACGATCGCGACCCCGCCGAACAGTCATTGCGAGCTCGCGGTGACCGCCGTCGGTGCGGGCAAGCACGTCATCTGCGAGAAGCCGTTCGCGCTCGACGCCGACGAGGCGGAAGCGATGTTGCGCGCGGCCGATGCCGCCGGCGTGACTCACCTTGTAGGTCACGAGTTCCGATGGGCGACCGACCGGGCGGTCGCCGGCCGCGCCATCGCCGAGGGTGCCATCGGCGAGCCCCGCCTGGCCTCGTTCGTCCAGTGGCTGCCGTTGGTCGCCGATCCCGAGACGAAGATGCCGGCGTGGTGGTTCGACCGCGGCGCCGGCGGCGGATGGCTCGGGGCGTCCGGCTCCCACGTCGTCGACCAGGTCCGCGCCTGGCTGGGCGAGATTGCCACCGTCAACGCCGCGCTCCCACTCGCATCCGACCGACCCGCCGGCGCGGCCGAGGACTCGTTCGTCGTGCGGCTCGGCCTGGCCTCGGGTGCCGAGGCCGTGCTCCAGCAGACCGCAGGAGCATGGGGACCGTCGGTGGGCGTGACCCGTGTCGCCGGGACGCGCGGGACGGTGTGGCTCGAGGACGGCGCCGCCTGGGTCGCCGACGCGTCCGGGACGCGACCGCTGCCGGTGCCGGCGGATCTCCAGCTGCCCCCGCCTCCCGTGATCAGCGACGATGCCCGTCACCGGTTCACCCACCTCGAGCTCGGCCCGTACACGCGGCTGTGCGAGGCGCTGCGCGCCGGCGTCGCCCGTCGCCCGCTGCCTACCGCCGTGCCCCTGCCGACGTTCGTCGACGGCGTCGGGTGCATGCGCGTGCTCGACGCCATTCGGGCGTCGGCGGCAGGCGGCGGCGAGACGGTGCGGCCCTGACCTACCAGGCCGAGCCGTAGCGGTCGCGGTGGGCGTGCTCGGCCACGGGCTCACGGCGGGGCGGCCCCAGCGGTCGCGCCGGCCATCCGAGTGGAACGACCGCGACCGGCTCGACGTGCTCGGGAAGCCCGACGACCGCGCGCAGATCGGCGGCGAGCGCGGCCGTCAGCGTCGTGAGGGCCGAGCCCAGCCCGACGGCGTTGGCGGCCAGGAGCAGGTTCTGTAATGCCGGGAACGTCGACGACGCCACCGTCGCCGGGTGGCAGCGCGTCGTGTCGGCGCCCACGACGACCACGACTGGCGCGGCGCTGACGCCACCGGTTGCGCCCTGCTCGACGTCGGCGAACAGCTTCGGGGCGAGGCGCCCCTCCGAGTGGGCCCGCCCGCCTTCTTCCCACAGCCGGCGGGTGAGGGCGCCGATGCGCTCGCGCGTGCCGGCATCGCGCACGACCACGAACACCCACGGCTGGCTGTTCTCGGCACTGGGCGCGAACGTCGCCGCCTCCAGCACCCGCTCGACGAGGTCGTCGTCGACGGGCTCGTCGCGGAACGACCGGCACGCCCGCTGGGCCCGCACGACCTCGAAGAACGAGGGCTCGTCGGTCACGCCGGTCGTTCGCCCAGCCGGCGGAAGCTGTTGACGTACATGATTCGCAGCTCGGGTGTGTTGGCCCATCCGTCCCACCCGGGCGTGCCCGGTTCGCCCAGGAGCGTCATGACCAGTGGCGGCATGGCCTGGAACGCGGCCTCGGGGTCCTCGGTGTCCATCTCGTAGAAGTGCATGAAGCGGGGGTCGCCGCCGCTGACGTTCTCGTAGGGCGTGATCATCGAGAACCCGGGCACGCCCACTTCGGCGATGTGGCGGATGTGCACGAAGTCGGCCCAGTCGCGGAGGGCCTGCGCCTGATTCGCCTCCCGCGGGCTGATGAGCACGAGCGACAGTCCGATGGTCGGCTTGCCGGTGAGCCGACCCTGGGCCGGACGCGGGTAGCGACGGAAGTGGTGGCCGGTCACCTCGCCCGGGGTATCGGGCGTAGTGAAGTCGTCGCCGACCTCGTACACACCGAGCCGCCCAAACTCGGGCAGCTTGCGGGGCAGGTCGTCGCGGTCGCGGTACACGTTCTCCCACCATGTGGCCCGTTCGACGCCGGGCAGCACCAGCACTTCCGGCACCCGTTCGGCGACGTAGTCGTCGACCGCGCGATCGGTCATCTCCAGGTACAACCCAGGTGTCAGCCGGTCCTCCACCTCTACTGCCTCGCTCGCTGCGGCGCAGGGTGCCTGCGCCGCGGTCGCTCGCTCCGACGCCAAGTTCGAGCAAGACACATTGATCGTGCCGCTTGCATGCGCGCGGAGCCTACGGCTCGATGCCCAGCAGGGCGCAGGGGTTGGTGCACGCCATCGTGCGCAGCTCCTTTTCTGAGAGCCCCTCGCCGGCGAGCGTGTCGACGTACGACTGGAAGCCTTCGGCCGGCGGGACGTTCGCCTTCTGGCCGAAGTCGGTGGCGAGCGTGCAGCGCCCGACCCCGATCGTGCGCGCCGCCGCCGCCATCACCTCCGGCGGCCGGGTGGCCAGCGCGCCCAGGCACGTCAGGGCACAGAGCTCGATCGTGGCCCCGAGGTCGGCCAGCTCCACGCACTGGTCGACCGAGAGGTTCGGGCCCGCCAGCTCCTCGAGTGCGTGGGTCACGAGCGTTCGGCCGCGCTTACCGAACTCTTGTGTGACCGCGAGGTGCTCCTCCCACGTGACGTGGCCGGTGGCGAGTATCGCGCCGAACTCCTCGACCAGATCGAGGACCTCGCGGGTCTCCGGAAGCAGCGCACCGGCGTCGTCGGTCACCGAGAGGCCGGGGCCGGGGATGCCGAGCTGGGCGCCGACCCCGTTGAGCTGGTCCTGCCGGCTCGTGAGCGTCGGCAACCACACGATCTTGGCGCCGAGGCGCAGCGCGGTCTCCACCGCGGCGGGGTTGACGCCCCCCACTTCCCGGTCGCAACAGATGCCACCGAACACACGGACGCCATGGACGACCCGGTCGACGATCGCGGCCAGCGCAGGAGTGGGGTAGTCGTGCGACTTGAGCACGACGGCTGCATGGCCGGCCTCGGCCGCGTCGCGCGCCGCTTCGAGCGCGTCGACCGAGCGCTCGCGGTGGGCGTCGGGGCCGAAGTGGCAGTGCAGGTCGGCCGCGCCGCGCAGATCGATGGTGCCCATCACTATTGCCTCGCTCGCTGCGGGCCGGGCCAGCCAGAAAGGGATTGGCCGGCCCGCGACCGCTCGCTCGGACGCCAAGTTCGAGGAATGCACATCGGCCGTGCCGGTTGCATCAGTCGTCGAGGCGGAAGCCGATTTTCATCCCGACCTGGAAGTGACCGACCTCACCATCCTTGATCCAGCCCCGGATCTCGGTCACCTCGAACCAGTCGAGGTTGCGCAGCGTCTGGCCGGCGCGCGACACGCCGTTGCGCACCGCATCCTGGATGCTGGCCTCCGACGTTCCCACGACCTCGGTGACCCGGTATGTGTGCGGAGACTCGGTCATCGATCCTCCTCGCTCGGGTTCGTCACGCTAATGCGCGACCACCGATAACGTGACGGGCATGTCAGCAAACCGGGTGCGGAGTGCGCCGGCGCCGGGACAGGCGCCGATGCCGGCGGCGAACGCCGCTGCGCTCCTGCGTCGGAACGCGACCGATCCCAACATTCGCGATCGTCCGGCGGTGAAGTTCGACGACGACGTGTGGACCCACGCCGAGTACGTCGCCGAGTCGACCCGCTGGGCCAACCTGTTCCTCACCCGCAAGCCGGCCGACCGCGCCCTGCACGTGGGGGTGCTGCTCGACAACGTCCCCGAGTACCTCTTCGCCCTCGGCGGCGCCGCCCTGTCGGGATCGGCGGTGGTTGGGCTCAACCACACCCGGAGGGGCGAGCATCTCCTCCGCGACATCAAGCACACCCATGTCGGCCTGATCGTCACCGCACCCGGCCACGAGGCGCTACTCGAGCCCATCGCCGACCGGCTCCCGCCCGTCCTCGTCGTGGGACCTGGCCTCGCCGGCGCGCTCGACGAACAGTCGCGCGGCGACCCCGGCCTCGAGCCCGAGCCCGACACGGTCTGGGGGCTCATCTTCACGTCGGGCACATCCGACGCGCCCAAGGCGGTGATCTGCACCCAGCGCCGGTTCATGGTCACCGGCAACCGCATGGGCATCATCATGGGCGTCGAGCCCCACGACGTCGGTTACGTGTGCATGCCGCTGTTCCACTCGAACGCCCTCATGGTCGGGTGGGCACCCTCGATCGTCTACGGCGCGGCGGTCGGGCTCGGCCGGCGTTTCAGCGCCTCGCGGTGGCTGGGCGACGTCCGCCGCTACGGTGCGACCTGGTTCAACTACACCGGCAAGCCTCTCGCCTATCTGCTCGCGACTCCGGAGCAACCCGACGACGCCGACAACCCCCTCCGGGTCGCGTTCGGCAACGAAGGCTCACCCGAGATCGTCGACGCGTTCGCCCGCCGATTCGACGTCGAGGTCATCGACGCCTACGGCGCCACCGAGGGGGGCGTGGCCGTCAACCGCGACGCCGAGGAACGGCCGGGCGCGCTGGGCCAGGCCGACACCGCGGTCAAGGTCGTCGACGAGGACGGCAACGAGCTGCCGCCGGCGCGCATCGATCCCGCGACCGGGCGGGTGCTCAACGCCGACGAGTGCGTCGGGGAGATCGTCAACACCGCCGGGGTCGGGCCGTTCGACGGCTACTACAACAATCCCGAGGCGAACGAGCGCACCACCCGGTTCGGCTGGTACTGGACCGGCGACCTCGGCTATCTCGACGACGACCGCTACCTCTACTTCGCCGGGCGCACCGCCGACTGGATCCGGGTCGACGGCGAGAACTTCCTCGCGGCACCGATCGAGGCTGCGCTCGCCCGCCACCCCGACGTGGTGCTCGCGGCTGCCTACGGAGTCCCCGACGACGAGGCCGGCGACCAGGTGATGGCGGGGCTCGTGCTGCGGGACGGCAGCGCGTTCGACCCGGCCGGCTTCGCCCGCTGGCTCGACGAGCAACCCGACGTCGGCCCGAAGTGGCGGCCCCGCTACGTGCGGGTCCTGCGCGACCCGCCCACCACCGGCACCAACAAGATCGTGAAGCGGGCGCTCGTGCACCAGAAGTGGCGGGCGGATCTCGCCGGGGGCGATCCCGTCTTCGTCCGTCTCCGTGGCGACGACGACTACCGATTGTTCAGCGAAGACGACGAGCGGGCGCTGCACGACTCGTTCGTGCGCAACCAGCGCGAACGGTTCTGGGATCTCTAAACCGTGGACCTGAGCTTCACCGAAGAGGAGCAGGCGTTCGCGGAGGAGGTGCGCGCCTGGCTCGCCGACAACCTCGAGCTGCCGCCGCCGTTCGGCTCGCTCGACGAGGAGATCGAATGGGGCCGGGCGTGGCAGGCGAAGCTGGCCGCGGACCGCTGGGTGGGCATCCACTGGCCGGCCGAGTACGGCGGCCGGGGCGCGTCGCCGGTGCAGGTGGCGATCTTCAACATGGAGTACGCCCGCTCGCGTGCGCTCCAGCCGGTCAACCGCGTGGGCATCAACCTGGCGGGGCCGACCCTGCTGGCGCACGGCACCGAGGCGCAGAAGCAGCGGTGGCTCCCGGCGATCCTCGACGCCGGGGAGATCTGGTGCCAGCTGTTCAGCGAGCCCGGCGCCGGCTCCGACCTGGCCGCGCTGGCCACCCGGGCGGTGCCGGCCGAGGGCGGGTGGCTGCTGTCGGGCCAGAAGGTGTGGACGAGCTACGCCCGTCAGGCCCGCTGGGGCATCTGCCTGGCGCGCACCGACGCCGATGCACCCAAGCACCGTGGCATCTCGTACCTCGTCGTCGACGTGGAGGCACGGGGCATCGACGTGCGTCCGTTGGTGCAGATCACGGGCGAGGCCGAGTTCAACGAGGTGTTCCTCGACGAGGTGTTCGTACCCGAGGACCACCTCGTCGGCGAGCTCAACCAGGGCTGGGCCGTCGCCAACACCACGCTGGCGCACGAGCGCGGCACCGCCTTCCCCTTCAAGGAGCAGGTCGTGCACGAGGTCTACCTCGACGAGCTCTACGCGCTGGCGGCCGAGCGCGGAGTGCTCGACGATCCCGAGGCGTCCGATGCGCTCGCGCAGGCGTTCGTGGAGCTGCGGGTGCTCCGGTTGCACAACTGGCGCACGTTGTCGCGTCTCGCCGAAGGGATCGAGCCCGGTCCGGAGTCGAGTTGGGTGAAGCTGGCCTGGACCGACATGACCCAGCACCTGTCGGAGAGCGCGCTGGGCGTGCTCGGCGACGCCGCGCCGCTGTGGGCGGGCGCGGCCGAGAACCCTGCCGACGGGAAGTGGCAGCGCCAGTGGCTGTGGAGCAAGGCGGCGTCGATCGCCGGCGGGACGTCCGAGGTCCAGCGCACGATCATCGGCGAGCGGCTGCTCGGTTTGCCTCGGGGATAGGCTGAATTGATGGTTCGGGTTTCGGGGCTCGATCACGTCGTGCTGAACGTCGCCGACGTCGAGCGTTCGCTGGCGTGGTACACGGGCGAGCTGGGCCTCGGCGGCGAACGGGTCGAGGAGTGGAGGAACGGCAAGGCGCCGTTTCCGTCGGTGCGCGTCGACGAGACCACCGTGATCGACCTCGTCGCCGCGCCGCGAACCGGCGAGAACGTCAACCACGTCTGTCTCGTCATCGAGCCGGACGGTATCGACGACCTGGTCAACTCCGGTCGGTTCGAGGTGCTCGAAGGACCGGTGGAGCGTTGGGGCGCGCAGGGTGTCGCGACGAGCGTGTACCTCTGGGACCCCGACCAGAACTTGGTCGAACTGCGTCACTACGGCTGATCAGCACCTTCGCGCCCTCCCAGGCCCGCTGGTAGGGTGCCCGGCGCTAGAGAGGGCGTGCCTCGCGGCACGTCCCTGTGTCATCAAGCTGCAAGGAGCGACCGTTGGCGACAGGCACCGTGAAGTGGTTCAACGCCGAGAAGGGCTACGGCTTCATCTCGCGTGAGGGCGGGGACGACGTGTTCGTCCACTACTCCGCCATCAACATGCCCGGGTACCGGTCCCTCGAAGAGGGACAGGCGGTCGAGTTCGACGTCGGTCCCGGCCGCAAGGGCGAAGAGGCACAGAACGTGAAGGTTGTCTGACGCTAACCGCGTGACCCGATCCACAATGTGAAGCGGGTCAACGGCAGATAGCCCATCCGCTCGTAGGTACGGCGACCGTCGTCGCTCGAGATGAGCATCGATGGCCGATCGGGGAGCGCGAGTGTGGCCGCCAAGGTCATGGCTTCCCCATAGCCGCGCCCGCGCACTGCCTCGCTCGATGACACCCACTCGACGTGTGACATCGACGCGCCCAGATGCGCCATCGCCGTGCCCACGGCGTCACCGTCGACCAGGCCGAGGTACAGCCGGAAGCTGTCGTCGTCGAGGAGCGCATCCGGGAAGATCCCGGCGCGCCCCTGCAACTCCGGCATCGGGTATCCCTCGGTCAGGGTGCGTTCGAAGATCCGCAGGTTGTCCGGGTCGGTGACTTCGACGATCTCGAGATCGTCAGGCGGCGGGCGCCGCTCGCCTCCCGCGGGGCGGAACATCAGCGGGGGATGCCCGACCGGCTGGAGACCGTGCGGGCGCAGGTCGGAAGTCGGCGTCGCGCTGAAGAGCATCCACGGACCGCCGGGCCCGCCGGCGAAGAACTCCGTCATCCTTGCGACCACGTCGCCTGCGGCCTGCTCGGGCAGCGGCGCCAGCAGCACGCCGCCGTTGAGATACGCCCCCGGTGATCCGGCGTCCCCCAGCAGCATGGCGTCGTCATCCAGCACCCGTTCGCCGGCTGCTCGTGCCTGCGTTCCGACCATCTCGGCGAAGGCGTCGACGTAGGCGCGCACGAGCGTGTCGTCGCTCGGGGCGGCACGGTCCCACTCCGTCGCCAGGTGCTCGCCGGGATCGGCGACGAAGTCGGAGGCCATCACATCGAGGCGAGCGCTACAGGAACCGCCGCAGGATCCTCTGCTTCCGCTTCGTGTACGGCGGGTACGCGAACGCAGGATCAACCCGGGTCGACTTGGCCAGGATCCCCTTGCGGTGGCTGAACGTCTCGAAGCCGGCGCGGCCGTGGTACGCGCCCATGCCGCTGGCGCCGACGCCGCCGAAGGGAAGGTCGGGCACCGCCACCTGGAGCACGGTCGCGTTGATCCCGGCGCCGCCCGAGGAGGTGCGCGTCAGCACCCGGTCTTGGGTATCGCTCGAACCCGAGAACACATAGAGCGCCAGTGGCCGGTCGCGCTGGTTGACGAACTCGACGGCCTCGTCGGTATCCGTCACGGGGAGTACGGGAAGGACGGGCCCGAAGACCTCCTCGGCCATGACGGCCGAGTCAGGCGCGACGTTCCGCAGGACCGTGGGCGCGATGTAGCGCTGCTCGGCGTCGGTGTCGCCTCCGACCACCGCCGTGCCGTCCGCGAGCAGCGCCTCGAGTCGCCGGAAATGGCGGTCGTTCACGATGCGGGCGTAGTCGGGACTCGCTTTGGGGTCGGGCCCGTAGAAGTCGGTGACCACCTTGGCGACCCGTTCGACGAAGGCGTCCTCGACCTCCCGGGCGACGAGGACGTAGTCGGGCGCGATGCAGGTCTGGCCGGCGTTGAGGAACTTGCCCCACGCCACCCGCCGGGCGGCGACGTCGAGGTCGGCGTCGGCGGCGACGATCACCGGGCTCTTGCCGCCCAGCTCGAGCGTGACCGGCGTCAGGTGCTTCGCGGCCGCCTCCATCACGACCCGCCCGACCTGTCCGTTGCCGGTGTAGAAGACGTAGTCGAAGCGCTCGGTCAGCAGGGCCTGGGTCTCGGCCACGCCCCCCTCGACGACCGCGATGCAGTCGCGGTCGAGGTACTCGGGGATCAGCCGGGCGAGCGTGGCCGACGTGTGCATCGAGACCTCGGATGGCTTGGCGACGACGCAGTTGCCCGCCGCGATCGCACCGACCATTGGTGACAGCAGCAGCTGCACCGGATAGTTCCACGGCGCGATCACGAGCGCGACCCCGAGCGGCTCGTGCTGCACCCGCGCCTTGCCCGGCCTTTGGGCCAACGGTGTCCACACCTTCTCCGGCTTCGCCCACGACTTGAAGTGCTTGAGCGCGTGCTCGATCTCGCTCACCACGATGGCGATGTCGCTGACCCAGGCCTCGAGCGGAGGCTTGCCCAGGTCGGCGCCGAGGGCGCCGAGGAGCTCGTCCTCGCGCTCCTTGAGCATCTTCTTCATGCCGCGGAGCTGCTCGCGGCGCCACTTGAGCGGGCGGGTCCGGCCCGACTCGAACGCGGACCGCAGTACGGGAACGAGCGCGCCGACGTCGGTCGTCGTGGTCTCGGGCGTCAGCGTCTGCATGGTGTCCTTCCACCGCGGGGGACCCTGACGCTATTCGACGATCGGAGGGGCCGGGGCGGGCCTGGTCAGAGGAGCGTCAGCAGCCCGCGTAGGTCCTCGAGCATGGGCACGGCGGCCCGGGTCGGCTGGTCGGGAGCGCTCGGATCGGGCCAGTGGCCGTCCCGCGCCAGGTAGGCCGGCGTCATCCCCACCGCCCGGGGCCCTTCGACGTCGGGCCCCCACGTGTCGCCCACGAACAGCGCGTCCGCCGCCACCACTCCTACCTTCTCGAGCGTGTAGCGGAAGATCCGGGGGTGGGGCTTACGGGCGCCCGCCCACGCCGACGAGACCTCGACGTCGAAGAAGTCCGTGAGGCCGACGTCGTCGACGGCCTCGGCGAGGTCCCAGTCCCAGTTCGAGCAGACCGCGAGCCGCAGGCCGCGGCGGCGCAGCTCGCCCAGCACGTCCGCCACCTCCGGGTAGGGCTCGAGCACCCGCTGCGACGCGCCCGACCGGAGCTTCTGGAGGATCACCTCGTATTCGCCCGGGTGCACGTCGGTCTCCGCCAGCCTGCCGAGGAGGCGCTCCTGTTGCCAGGCGACGTAGTGGTCGCGGCTCTGCGAGTGCTCGAGGTGCTCGATGCCGTCCACCCCCTCGTTCCACCAGCGGCTGAGCGTGTCGCGCGGCAGCTCGTACCCGTGCTCGGCCAGCACCGAGTCGATCGACACCCAGTGCGTCGCCTCCGCCAGGGTGCCGTAGAAGTCGAGAAGGACGCCTTCGTACGGCACGCGCCGATTGTCGCAGGCCGGGCGACGTTTCTGAGTAGCGATTACTCACGACGACATGGGCGCGCCGTGGTTGGCTCGCGGCAGTTCCTTACCAGGAGGCGGGTCATGGACGACCAAACACCCACACAGCCCCAGCAGCCGTGGTACCTGCGCCCGCGCCACGGCCTGTGGCTCGGGCCACTCCTCATCGTCGTGTGCGTGGCCCTGCGCTTCGGGTGGGGCGGGATCGAAGGCCCGCCGTTCCCGTTCTGGGGCCTCGCGTACGTCACCGGGGCGGCGGGGATCCTTCTGACCTACGGCGCGGTGGTGGAGCGAGGCCGCGGGTAAGCGCCTCAGTCGTCCTCGTCGTTGCGGTCGGGGTGTGCCTCGTCGAGGTGGAGCTTGAGCTCCCACTGGGCGGTGAACCGGAGCTCGCAATACGGGCACTGATGCGATTCGATGCTCATGGCGTTCACTCCGTGCCGGCGCGCTCGATCAGCGCGCCGAGGTCGAGCTCGCCCTCCCGGGTCTGGGCCCCGAGCGCGAGCGCGCCCTCCATGCGGGCGTCCAGGTCGGGATCGGCGAGCGTGCGGTTGAACTGGTACGCCTCCTCGATCAGGCCGTCGGTGATCGTGCCGGTGGCGGCGTCCACGGCGACTTTGGCCCGGCGCACCGCGTCGGGTGGGAACGCCGCGATCCGGCGGGCGAGCCGCTCGACGAACGGGCCGAGCTCGGCGGGCGGCAGCGCGCGATTCACCCAGCCGTAGCGCTCGGCGGTCTCGGCGTCGAAGTCGGCACAGCCGAGCACGATCTCGAGGGCGCGGCCCCGACCCATCAGGCGGGGGAGGCGTTGGGTGCCGCTACCCCCGGGGATGATCCCGACCGACACCTCGGGCTGGCTCAGGACCGCGTCGCTGGCGGCGAAGCGCAGGTCGAGCGAGAGCGCGAACTCGCTGCCACCACCCCGGGCCCGTCCCTCGATCTGGGCCATCGTGACCTGCGGGAGGGTGCGCCACTGCTCCATGAACTGGTGGATGCCGGTGATTTCCGAGCTCCGTTCGGTGACGTCACGGGGCAGCTGCTGGATCAGCTGCAGATCGGCGTGGGCGATGAAGAAGTCGGGGTCGGCGCTTCGCACCACGACGACGCGCTCGTCACGGTCCGGCAACGAGTTCGCCACCCGCCACAGGTCGCCGATCAGGGTGGCGTCGAGCAGGTTCACCGGCGGATGGTCGAGAGTGACGAAGGCGACGCCGGCGTCGACGTCGACGTGCAGGCTCTCGTACTTGCTCATCGCGGCAGCATGGCATCCGCGGGCGGGCGCTGCGAGCGGAGAGGGTCGAGGCCGGCGAGCTCACGACACGCGCGGATCGCCAACGCGACCAGGGTGAGCGTCGGGCCGTACCCCGTCGACGTCGGGAACACCGACGAGTCGGCGCAGACCATGTTCTCGACGTCGTGGAAGCGGCTCCAGCGGTCGACGACGCTCGTGGCGGGGTCGTCGCCCATGCGACAGGTACCCATCACGTGGCGCGAAACGGGCGCGGGCCCGAGCGCGCCGTCGTCCCCGTTCACCGGCGGGGAGGTCGTGGTGATCGTCCACTCCGCGCCTGCCTCCTTCAAGATCGCCTCGAGCTGGGGGGCGACGTAGGCCGAGCACGCCACCTCGTGGCGGTGGGGCGCATACGTCACGCGCCCGGCCGGGAAGCCCCACACGTCGCGCACCTTGGGATCGAGATCGACCCGGTTGGCCGGTTGCGGCAGGTCCTCGCCCTGCACCGTGAACACCCACATGCGGTCGCGTAACGGCGACTCGAGCATGAGCTGGGTGTGCAGCTCGCCGGGCGGCAGGTGCACCGCTTCCATGAGCGGACCGACGGCGCCGCCGTGCTCGACGATCCCACCCCGGAAGTAGGGGAGACCGGCCGCGCGGGCGGCCGTCCGGCTCTCGTCGGTGACGAGCATGTGGTCGTCGTGCAGGTGCGTGACCGACCGGCCCCGGTGTCCATGAAGGCGGAACGGGAACGATCCCACCACCAGCGTCTGGAAATGAAACATCAGGTGCCGCCCGACCAGCCCCGACGAGTTGCCCACGCCGCCGCGCAGCAACAGCCGGGGGGTCTCGAACGCGCCCGCGGCCAGCACCACGTGGTCGGCCGCGACCTCGTGCTCGGCGCCGTCGGCGTCGAGGTAGCGCACGCCGCGGGCATGCCTGCCGGTCTGGTCGAGGACGACCGTGCTGACGTGGGACTCGGGGCGGACCTCGCAGCGGCCGCTGCGCAGCGCATGGCGCAGCGGGGCGACCGGGTCGCCCTTGGCGTCGATGGGGCAGCCGAAGAACCCGCAGAAGCCGCAGTTGTTGCACGCGGGCCGACCGTCGTACTCGACGCTGTTCACGCCCGTGGGCGCGCGGTAGGGGTGGTACCCGAGTCGGTCGGCGGCCTCGCTCGACAACACGGCGCCGTACATGTCGGGGCCGGGCGGCATCGGGTACGGCCCCGACCGCCACGCCGCGAACGGGTTGGCGCCGGCCTCGCCGGCCACGCCCACGATCCGCTCTGCCTCGGCGTAGTACGGCTCGAGCTCGTCGTAGCCGAGGGGCCAGTCGACGACATCCGCCCCGTCGATGGGCCCGAGCTCCGAGCGCGGCCGCAAGTCGACCTCGCGGAAGCGGGGGAGCTTGCCGTCGGCGTGGAAGCCGCCGCCGCCGACACCCGAGGGAAGATTGTTCACGTCGCCGGTGAACGTGCGCTCCCCGTCCGCCTCGCTGTGCCGGAACGTGCGCGGCTCGAGGAGAGGGTCGGGGCCGAGGAAGTGGCGGAACATGAACTTCAGCTCGTCGTTCGAGATGTCACCGGTCGGCGCGAACGGCGGCTCCAACGACAGCAGGTGGTTGCGCCCCTTCTCGAGCACGATCACCGACCATCCCGCGTCGGTGAGGACGTGCGCGGCGGTCGCGCCGGCGGGCCCGCTGCCGACGACGACCGCGTCGCAGTCGGTCACACCCGGGTGGCGCCCGCCGCGACGAGGGCGTCGACCAGCCGGCGGGCGCCCTCCGCCTGCTCGGGCGGGAACGACAGCCCGCTACGCCCGTCGTACTTCCCGCGGTGATTCAGGCGCAGCAGGGAACGGCCCTTGTGCTCGCCCTCGCGGATCTCGAGCCGGCTCACGAGGAACCGCACGCTCGGTGACTCGGCTCCCTCGATGGAACGGAAGATCTCGAGTACGCGCCCGTCGAAGACGACAACGAGGTCGTCCTCGACCACGAGCTCCAGCGGTTCACTCACGACCGGAGACCTCCTCGTCGGTGTACCCGCGTGGTTGCACGTCGCCGGGGAACTGCACCGCCTGCCACGCGGCACCGCCGTGGTTGCCACCGTACTCGGGGGCCGCGTAGGCGCCCTCGCACGCGTGCTGATAGAGCAGCGCCTTGAACTCGGGCACGGCGTCGAGGCGCGCGTCCTGCTCCTCCGCGGGCAGGGCTGCGTAGTCGGCGCCCAGCGCGGCGAGCCCCTCGACGTACCGCTCCTGCCAGCCGGCCACCGGTCCGTTGAACTCGCGCTCGGGGATGCCGCGCGAGCCCTCGACGCGGGTCCGCCACGCCAGCTCCTCGAGGGGGGAGAGCGGCAGAAACCGGTCGAACGACGCGTCGCCGCCGGCCCGCCCGGAGAACGGGCCCCCGGCCCAGATGCGGGGAGGGTCGACCGCGAACGCGCCCAGGACCCCGTCGACGTAGTCGGCGACGCCGAGGGCCCGAGCGCCGGGATGGGCGTCAGCGGCGGGAATCAGGCGCTCGCAGGCCGCCTCGACGACCGCGTATTGCTCGGGCGTCAGCCAGGCGGGCACGGGGCGGGAGCCTACCGATCGCCGAAATGAGTATCGGGTACTCAGGCGCGCGCGGACCGGCCGTGGTCCAATGCCCACAGCGGAACCAGAGGAGAAACCAGTGGCCAAGACCATCTTCAAGTGGACGACGTTCCTCGCCCCTGTGGTCATCGCGGCCGGGATCGGGGCGTTGATCTACGCCTTCGCCAGCGACAGCCACTACGACCCCAACGCGGTGGTGACCGACTCGAACGGGTTCACGTCGCGCGGTGCCTACGTCACCAACTCCGCTTGGGGGTGGGTCGGCGGGATCGTGCTCTCGGTCGGATGCATCGCGCTCTTCGTCGGCATCTTCGGGTGGGTGTTCAGCGCCGTCTGGGGCGGCGCGAGCAAGGCGTTGCAGGGCATCTCGGTGCCATCGACGGGCATCACGCCGTCGGGGCCGGCTCCCGGCGTCGCCACGCCCCGCTGGGCGAGCGCGTCCGCGCCCGCGTCCACGCCCGCGGGGCCGGGCAAGACGTAGCGCCCTACGCTCGGAGGGTGCGTGAGCCGCACCCTCACCTCTGTCGCTTTCGGCATGCTGGTGGTCGCGTGCTCCGGCAGCGGAAACGATGACCGCGCCCGCCCGGAGCGCACGACCACACCTGCGACAAGCTCACCGCCGACGACCACGCCGGCGGTGACGGCGGCACCGACGTTCGACGGCCAGGTTGTGGGCGTCCCCGACGCCGCCCGTCTGCACGCGTCGTGGCGACCGGGGTGCCCGGTCCCGCTCGAGGATCTCCGCGTCCTCGGCCTCGACCATTGGGGTTTCGACGGGGCGGAGCACCGGGGCGAGCTCGTCGTGCACGCCGATCACGCCGAGGCGGTCGTCGGGGTGTTCCGGACGCTCTTCGACGCCCGATTTCCGATCGAGCGCATCGAGCTCGTCGACGCGTTCGGGGCCGACGACGACGCGGTCATGGCCGCCAACGACACGTCCGGCTTCAACTGCCGCGAGGTCGTGGGCCGACCGGGCGTCTGGTCGCAGCATGCGTACGGCCTCGCAATCGACATCAACCCGCTTGTCAACCCCTACGTCCTGCGACCCGACGACGTGCGCCCGCCCGAGGGCGCGGCCTACCTCGACCGTACGCAAGACGCGGCCGGGTTGATCCGCGCCGGGGACGTCGTCGTGCCGGCGTTCGCCGCCATCGGGTGGGAGTGGGGCGGCACGTGGGACATGCCCGACTACCAGCACTTCTCCGCCGCCGGCAATTAGCGGGACCGGCTACGACGCGCTGACGGCGTAGTTGCCGTGCTCGTCGACCCGGGCGCCGTGCCCGGGCGGCAGCACGAGCACGGTGAACGGCTCCTCGACCAACGCGGGACCCGAGACTTCGGCTCCCGGCCCGAGCACCGTGCCGTCGTAGACGGGCGTGTCGACGAACTCGATGCCGAAGTACGCCGGCCGCGAGCCGCGGCGAGCCTGCTGGGCGTCGGCCACAGTGCCGACCTCGGCCAGCCGGTCCGGCTTCGGTGTGTTGCCCCGGCTGACCAGGCGCACGCCCCGGAGGAGCGGCTGCTGGTTGCGGAAGCAGAAGCCGCGCTCGCGCTCGTGCTGGTCGTGGAAGCGCTCGGTCAGGTCGAGCAACCCGGGTTCGTCGAGCGCGGCGCCCTCCGGCACCGCCACGCTCATGTCGAAGTTCTGCCCCGGGTAACACATCTGCGCGTACAGGGCGACGTCGACGTTGTCGGCGGCGAGGCCGGTGGGCTCCATCTCCTTCCGGGCTTCGTCGGTGAGCTCGTGCATCAGCCCGTGGAGCCGACCCAGGTCCACCTGCGAGAGGGGTACCACGTAGGCCCGCACCATGTCGACGACGTAGTCAGCCACGAGGACGCCCAACGCCGAGAACGCCGGTGCCGCTTTCGGCACGACGATGCGGTCGATCCCCAGCTCGGCCGCGATGGCCCACGCGTGCACGGGGCCGTTGCCGCCGTAAGCGATGAGCGAGAGCTCGCGGGCGTCGGCGCCGTGCCCCGCCAGCACCCGGCGGGTGGCGTTGGCCATGTTGGCGTTCACGATCCGCTCGATGCCCCAGGCAGCTTCGACGACGTCGAGGCCGAGCGGCTCACCCACGTCGCGTTCGATCGCCCGGCGGGCCCCGTCGACGTCGAGTGTCATGCGACCACCGGCGAACCCGTCGACGGGGAGATAGCCGAGGACGGCGTCGGCATCGGTGACGGTGGGGCGTTCGCCACCGCGCCCGTAGCAGACCGGCCCCGGTTCCGAGCCCGCGCTCTCCGGGCCGACCAGCAGCGCGCCCTGGCGCACCCGCGCGATCGATCCGCCGCCGGCGCCGACGCTCTGCACGTCGACCATCGGGAGTCCGATGTAATAGCGGTAGCGCCAGTTCCAGTCGGTCTTGATCTCAGGTCGGCCGCCGCGCACGAGGCAGAGATCGAAGCTGGTCCCGCCCATGTCGACCGAGACGAAGTCGTCGACGCCGGCCTTTCCCGCCGCCAGCGCCGCCCCCATCACGCCGCCGGTGGGGCCGGACGCGAGCAGCGACACCGCCCGCCGCGACACGTAGTCGGGCGGCATCACGCCGCCGGTCGACTGCATGATCAGCAGCTGCCCGGCGTATCCGGCGGCCCGCAGCTTCTCCTGGAGCTGACCGATGTAGGCGGCGATGCGGGGGGCGACGTAGGCGTTGACGAGAGTGGTCGAGGTGCGCTCGAACTCCGGGCCCCGCGGCATCACCTCGTGCGAGAGGGAGATGTGGGCGACGTCGGGGAACTCCTCCCGGATGATCTCGGCGGCGCGCCGTTCGTGCTCCGGGTTCACGAAGCTGAACAGGAACATGACCGCGACCGAGTCGACGCCCAGCTTGCGCAACCGCTGCACGCCTCGACGCACCGCCTCCTCGTCGAGCGGTTTCAGCACGTCGCCCTCGAAGCTCATCCGCTCGGGGATCGGGATGCGGGCGCGCCGCCGCGCGATCGGCGGGGGGGCAGGGTACGACGGGTCCCAGATCTGCTCCTTGTGGACCCGCCGCATCTCGATCTCGTCGCGGTGGCCTTCGGTCACGAGCAGGCCGGTGGCGGCGCCGTTCATCTCGATCATGGTGTTGTCGGCAGTGGTCGTGCCGTGGACGAGGATGTCGACGTCGGCGCAGAAGTCGCCCACGGGCACTGCGAACCGCTCGGCTAGCTGTTCGAGGCCGTTCATGACGCCGGTCGACTGGTCGTCGAGGGTCGTCGGCGTCTTGTCGAGGACGACGTGGCCGTCGGGCGTGACGCAGATCAGGTCGGTGAACGTGCCGCCGACGTCGATACCGACCCGATAACCCATCTCAGCCGCGTCGTTCCGCCCGCAGGGCGGCCGTTGCCTCCTCGTCGACGGCGAGGGTCAGCTCCTCGAGCGACCCGGTGAGGACGACGCCGTACTCACGCTCGGCGCCGGCGACGCTCACGTACTCGTCGAGCACGTCGTCGAGGACGGCCTGCGGGTGGCGATCGAGCGGGTTGCCCCAGCCGCCGCCTCCGCCGTAGTCGTACATGATCCGCTCGCCCGCGCTGATCGGCACCCAGTCCGCGGTGTGCTGCACGACGAACGGGTCGTCGGAGCCGTAGCGGATGACCATCTTGTTGGGCTCGCCGTTCGTGCCGCCGGCGATGCCGGGCATCGGGTACTTCATCCCGACGACGTACGTGTACACCTTGGCGTCGACCCGGACTTCCTTCTCGTAGTGGCTCCCGCACAGCCCCCGCCACTGGCCGGCGCCGCCGGAGTCGGTGCGGTAGTCGCGGCTCCACTGCACGTGCGGGTACAGGCTCTCGTTGATCTCGGCCGTCGCCTTCCACAGGTTGCCGAACGACGCGTTCTGCGCGCCCCAGGCGTCCATGCCCTTGGCCGCGTTGCACCAGCCCGCGTACACCTCGGCGGAGTGGTCGGTGAACTTCTGGCCCGTGCGGGGGTCGACACCCACGATGATCGTGGGGATCCCGGTCTTGTAGGTCTGGGGCACCGCCTTCTCCGGCAGCACGCCCTGCATCGCGACTGCGATCACCTCGCCGACGTCGGCGCCGGGATGGTGCGTGCCCGCGCTCACCGGCCGGTCGCCGTGGGGGTTGAGGACACAACCCTGCGGCACGACCAGCTTGATCTGGTCGAAGAACCCCTCGTTCTTGGGGATCTCCGGATCCATCATCGACGCGATCTGGCCGATCGTGTACCCGCGCGTGTTCCCGAACGTCGACCAGGCCTGGATCTCCTGGCGGGTGTCGCTGCCGGTGTAGTCGATGGTGAGGTCCTCACCGGCGACGGTGATCTTCACGTGCAAGTGGATGTCGGGATGGCCGAGCGGGTCGTGGTCGACGTAGGCGTCCCCCTCGTAGACGCCGTCGGGCCAGGCCGCCACCTCCTCGCGGAACCGGCCGGCGGCGTAATCGATCATGTAGTCCACGGCTTCTTCGACGGTTGCGGCACCATGACGGTCGAGTAGGTCGCTCAGCCGCTTGGCCGCGAGCTGGGCCGCGCCGATCTGCGCCCGCAGGTCGCCGATGTAGTCGGGCAGACGGTTGTTGGCCTGCATAGCGTAGAGGACGTCGCGGCGCTCGACCCCCCGGTCGATGAGCTTCACCGCCGGCCAGCGCGCGCCCTCGCCCCAGATGTCGTTGGCGGTGACGTTGTAGCCGCCCGGCACCGCGCCGCCGGTGTCGCCGTGGTGGCACTGGATGCTGGCGATGAGCACCATCCGCCGGCCGCCCTGCCCATCGTCGGCGAAGATCGGCGCGAACACGTTGTAGTCGGGCAGGTGCCCGCCGCCGTGGTACGGGTCGTTGCCGACGAACACGTCGCCCTCGTGGAAGTCGTCGGCGCCGAAGAACTCGAGCGCGAACCGCACCGGCAGGGTCGAGGTCAGCATGAACTGGGGGATCCCGACCGAGAGGGCGGCCAGCCGCCCCTTGCCGTCCAGGATCGTGGCGTTGCGCTCGTTGCTCTGGTTGAGGATCGGGGTGGTCGCGGTGCGCGAGACGTAGGTCGCCATCTCGAAGCAGACGGTCTCCATCGCGCCCCGGATCACCTCGGCGGTGACCGGGTCGACGGTGGGGTGCTCGGCCAGGCGACCCCGGTGGCCCGCGAGCTGGACGAGATCGACGTTCACGGTGGCCCCCTCGTCATGTTTTGCGTCGGCCTGGCTGAACTCCGGTGAACCTGACGCCGACGTCACTCATATCCTACCCTCGGGCCCGCCGGGGCAGTCAGAGGAGCGCCGTGACCGACCAACGCGAGTTCAAGGACATCCGGGGAGGTGGCGCCGAGAACGCCGCCGCGCTGCCCGTCGACGAGTACATGGCGGGCCTGGAGGCGCTCCAGGCCGAGGTCGCGACCGAGAAGAACCTGGTGTGGGAGCGCGTCGCCGACGGGACGCTCTCGATGGAGCTGCTCCAGCGGTTGTGCAAGGAGTACTACTTCCTGGGCAAGTGGTACACGAGCGAGTTCGGCTCCATCGTCTCGAACACCCCCGATGTCGATGCCCTCGCTCTCGGCACGAGCGAGCACTTCGTCCACTGGACCCAGAACCTGGCCGACGAGACCGGCTTCGCCGGCGACCGCAACCACGTCGACATGAAGATCGAGTGGGCCCGCCAACTCGGGATCACCGACGACGAGCTGCTCTCGTACCGGGCGATGCCCGAGTCGATCGGGTCGGTGTTCACGACGCTCTACTACATGCGCCGGTCCTACGAGGAGGGGCTGGCCGCGTTCGGCTGGGCCGGCGAGCGGTTCGCGGCATCCACGAACTACGCGGTGAAGATGTACGAGGGGATGCGCGACCACTACGGCATCGAGGTCGAGAACTTCAAGGTGCACGCCTACGCCGAGGAGGACCACGGCAAGGCGGCCGACTACTTGTTGCGCCAGGTCGTGCAGACCGCGGGCCAGCAGCGAAGCGTTCGCCGCGCCGTCGAGCACGTGCTCGTCATGCGTAACGCCCGTACCACCGCGTTGAACCACTGGCTGGAGGAGCCCGGAGCGCTCCGGAACTAGGTTTCCCGCCGATGGCCGCGCCCCGGACTGTCGACGACCACCTGAGCCTGCTCGAGCAAGGTCTCCACCCGCGCCCGTCGCGCCCGGCGCGGGTCATCGTCGTCGGCGCGGGCATGGCCGGGCTCGTGGCCGCGTCGGAGCTGCGCAAGGCCGGGCACGACGTGACCCTGCTCGAAGCGCAACAGCGCGTCGGCGGCCGGGTCCTCACCCTGCGTGAGCCGTTCGCCCCCGGACTGTGGGGGGAGGCGGGGGCGATGCGGCTGCCGCGGTCCCATCGGCTCACCATGGAGCTGGTCGACCGGTTCGGTCTCGAGGTGGCGCCGTTCACGATGGACAACCCGCAGGCGTACTGCTGCCTCGGCGGGCACCAGGTTCGCTTCGCCGACATCGGTGCCGATCCGCGGGCGTTCGGCTTCGAGCTGGCGGAGGCGGAGTGCTGTCCGCCCGCCGATCTCTGGTCGAAGGCGCTGGCGCCGTTCGCGGGCCGACTCGAGTCCGAGGGCGACGCCGCGTGGGACGCGATCGCCTCGGAGTTCGACCAGTTCGCGGTGCGGGAGTTCCTCGAGGCGCAGGGTTGGTCGGAAGGCGCGATCGAGATGTTCGGCCTCTGGTTCAACCAGGAGGCGATGATGAACTCGTCGTTCCTCGAGCTCCTGCGCGAAGAGCTCGGCGGGTACTACAGCGACCTCGTCTACGTCGTCGGTGGGACCGACCTGCTCCCCCGAGCGTTCCTGCCGGAGCTCGCCGATCGCATCCGCTTCGGCGCCAAGCTCGTTGCCATCGACCAGTCACCCCGCGACGTGACCGCGCACTACCGCACTGGCGCCGGCCGGTTCTCGGTCACCGCGGACTACGCGATCGTCACCGCGCCCTTCCCGGTGCTCCGGCACGTCGAGGTGCTCACCCCGTTCTCACGGGCCAAGCAGCGCGCCATCCGTCAGCTCCACTACGACGCATCGGCGAAGGTGTTTCTCCAGTTCCGCCGGCGGTTCTGGGAGGACGACGATGGCATCACGGGCGGGGGCAGTGTCACCGACCTGGCGGTGCGCAACGTCTACTACCCCGATCACGGCCGCGACACGGGCCGAGGCGTGATGCTCGCCAGCTACACATGGGGGGAGGACGCCCAACGGTGGGGGAGCCTGTCGCCGGGCGACCGGATCGTGCAGGCGCTCGAGGACGTGTCGCGCATCCACCCGCAGGCGCTGGACGAGTTCGAGGTCGGCGCGTCGAAGATGTGGCACGACGACGAGTTCGCCGGGGGTGCGTTCGCGCTCTTCGACCCCGGCCAGCAGACCCTGCTTTACGAAGCGGTCGTCGCGCCCGAGGGTCGCATCCACTTCGCCGGCGAGCACGCGTCGCTCGCGCACGCGTGGATCCAGGGCGCGATCGAGTCGGGCCTCCGGGCGGCCTCCGAGGTCCACGAGGCCGCGGCCGGCACGACCTAGATCAGCAGGTCAGCGAGACGGTCGTGATGGTCGGCGCGGGTACCGAGCCAGTGCTCGGACCCGAACGCCCGCCGGATGAAGAGGTGGAGGTCGTGCTCCCACGTGTACCCGATGCCGCCGTGGATCTGGATGCCGTCCTTGGCTGCGCGGGTGGCGGCGGCGCCGGCGGCGGCCTTGGCCACGTGGGTCGCCCGGTGGCGCCCGACGGCGTCGTCGGCGTCGTGGGTCATGGCGGCGTACTGCACCGCGCTGGTGGCTCGCTCGAGCTCGAGGGCCATGTCGGCCAGCTTGTGCTGGATCGCCTGGAACGAGCCGATGGGGACGTCGAACTGGATGCGCTCCTTGGCGTAGGCGAGCGTCATGTCGAAGAGGCGCCGAGCGGTGCCCACCATCTCCGCCGCCACGGCAACCGTCGCCCGCTCGATCAGCGACGTCAGGGCGTCCGGCGGGAGCGCGACCGCGTCCGAGAGATCGACGGCCGCGGTATCGACTTCGAACAGGCGTCGGGTGGTGTCGACGGTGACGACGAGGCGCGTCGGGGGAGCGCGAACCAGTGCCACCGCGTGCTCGCCCGTGACCACCCCGACCCAATCGACCCGGTCGGCCTCGGGCACGAACGTCTTGACCGGGTCGTCGTTGACGGCCCAGACGCCGTCGACGCCGGCGATGGCGACCGTCCCGGTGACCTCGCCCGCCAGCACCGCGGGGAGCAACTCGTGCCCGATTGCAGCGAGCAGCGGCGCGAACAGCGCGGTCGACGCGAAGAACGGCCCGGGCGCGGCGACGTACCCCGTCTCCTCCAGGAAGAGATGCAGGTCGGCGAGCGGGCCGCCGCCGAGCCCGGCGAACTCGCGCAGGTGCGTCCACAGTGGATCGGCGGCTGCGGGGTCGTCCATGTGCGCGCGCAGCAGTGACGGGGGGCACTCGGCCGCCAGCAGCGAGCGCGCCGTGTCCCGCAGCAGCTCCTGGTCGGGCGACAAGCTGAAGTCCACCCGTCAGCCTCTCGGAAGCCCGAGCACGCGCTGGGCGATGATGTTGCGCTGGATCTCCGAGGAACCACCCGCGATCGTGCTGGCGAAGCTGACGAAGAAGCTGTGGGCCCAGCGCCCGTCTTCCTCGCTGCGGTCGGGATCGACGACCGCCCCGTACGCACCCTGGAGCTCCATCCCGAGCCCGAAGCACGCCTTCCCGAGCTCCGACGTGGCCATCTTCATGTAGGAGTGCTCGGGCGCGGAGCTGCCCTGGGCGAAGCTGGCGAAGCCCTTGTAACCCAGCGCCCGCAGGCTGGCGGCCCGCTCGTGCAGCTCGGCCAGGCGGCGCCGCACCGCGGGGTCCTCGGCCAGCCCTCGCCGTCGGGCCAGGGCGATGAGTGACGCGACGGTGTGCTCGAGCCGGCTGACGCTCTCGACCCAGAGGCCGGCCCGTTCGTGCGCGAGCGAACCCTGGGTGATGCGCCAGCCGTCGTCGAGGCCGCCGACGAGGTTCTCGCGGGGCACGACGACGTCGGTGAAGAACACCTCGGCGAAGTTGGCCGCGCCGGTGATGTGGCGCAGCGGGCGGATCTCGATGCCGGGCGCGTCCATCTCGACGATCAGGAGGCTGATGCCCTTGTGCTTCGGGACGTCGGGGTTGGTACGGACGTAGCAGAAGCACTGCTGAGCCACCGTCGCGTAGCTCGTCCAGACCTTCTGGCCGTTGACCACGAAGTGGTCGTCGTGCACTGCGGCGCGCGTCTGGATGCCGGCGAGGTCGGAGCCGGCGTTGGGCTCGCTCATGCCGATGCACCAAATCGTGTCGCCGCGGATGGCCGCGGGCGCGAGCGTCTGCTGCGCGAGGGTGCCGAACTCGAGCAAGCTGGGGGCGACGATCGCGTACCCGGGGAAGTGCATCGAGCGGGGAATGCTCCGGCGCGCCATCTCCTCCAGGTAGACGAGGGTCTGGATCGGGGTGCAGTCCCGCCCGCCGAGCTCGGGCGGGTACGCGGGGATCATCCAGCCGTGGTCGAACAGCGTGGCCTGCCACTTGCGAGCCCACGCGGGGACGATGTCGCCCGAGCCGGTCTCGTCGGTGGCGAAGTCGCGCTGCACCAACGCCTCCGGGGGCGCGTGCTCGTCGAGGACGGCGACGAGCTCCGCCCGGAACGCCTCCTCCTCCGGGCCCCAGCCGAGCTGCACTGCGTTACTGCTCCGCCGGGGTGAGGAACGCCGGCACGCCCTCGCCCGATTTGGCGAACAACGTG
The DNA here is from genome assembly GCA_052390575.1 of Actinomycetota bacterium. Lineage (GTDB taxonomy): Bacteria > Actinomycetota > Acidimicrobiia > IMCC26256 > JACDBD01 > JBPCMN01. The sequence goes on from JBQTGU010000050.1 coordinate 63,889, forward strand.
CCGCGGTGGGCATCGATGCTCTCGATCGTCCAGGGCTTGTCGTCGGTCGCCTCGGTCAGCGGTCGCCACCCCTGGACGATCTGCACCAGCCCACCCTGCACCTTCACCACCTGGCCCGAGATCGGGGCCGAGAGATCGGAGGCGAGCCAACACGCGGCCGCGGCCGCGTTCTCGGGAGCGAAGCGATCGAACTCCCCCTCCTTGGCGGCCATGTACTCACCGGCGCCGGGGACCTCCTCGGTCAAGCGGGTGCGCGCCACCGGGCAGATCGCGTTGGCGCGCACGCCGATCTGCTCCAGCTCACGGGCGAGCACGAGCGTCATGGCGGCGATGCCGGCCTTGGCCGCGGCGTAGTTCACCTGGCCGGCGTTGCCGTAGAGGCCCGACTCCGACGCCGTGTTCACGATCGTCGCGCCGACGGGCTCGCCCTGTTCCTTGCGCTGCCGCCGCCAGTAGGCGGCCGCGAACCGGCTGGTGCAGAAATGTCCCTTGAGGTGAACGTCGACGACGGCGTCCCACTCGGCCTCCTCCATGTTGAAGCTCATCCGGTCGCGCAGGATCCCGGCGTTGTTGATGAGGACGTCCAGGCGGCCGAAGTCGTCGACGGCCTGCTCGATCAGGGCCTGGGCGCCCTCCCACGAGCTCACGCCGGCGAAGTTGGCGGCCGCCTCGCCGCCGGCCTCCTCGATCTCGTCGACCACCTGCTGGGCCGGCCGCTCGTCGGCGCCCCCGCCGCGCGCCTCGCCACCGAGGTCGTTGACGACGATCGCCGCGCCCTCGGACGCCAGCAGCAACGCCTCGGCCCGCCCGATGCCCCGCCCGGCGCCGGTGACGAT
>JBQTGU010000051.1:0-16559 GCA_052390575.1 Actinomycetota bacterium
CATCAGCTGCCTCAAACGCGACTTCGGCTGGGCCCGCACCCGCACCGACGGCATCCACGGCGCCCGCACCTGGTGCGGCCACGGCCTCTTCACCCACAACCTCGTCAAAATCGCCGGCCTCATCCCAGGACCGAGCGCAACCAGTAGTCACACCCGTCCAAGCCCAGACACCAACCCCGGCCAGCCGACTATTTCAGGTCGAAGTAGCTACTCGATCTCGATCTTCGGGAGGATGCGGTCGAGCCAGCGGGGGAGCCACCAGTTGGCCGAGCCCAGCAGCTCCATCGTGGCCGGCACCAGCACCAGCCGGACGATGGTGGCGTCGACCGCTACCGCGACCGCGAGGCCGAGCCCGAACATCTTCACCGTCGGGTTCGGGTTCGGCACGAAGGCCAGGAACACGCTGATCATGATGAGCGCCGCCGACGTGATGACCCGCGCGGTCGACGCCAGCCCATCGACCACGCTGCTGAGGTTGTCGCCCGTGCGCTGGTACTCCTCCCTGATGCGGGAGAGGAGGAAGACCTCGTAGTCCATCGACAGCCCGAACAGGATGGCGAACATCATCATCGGGACGAACGCCACGATGGGCACGGTCTCCTCGAGGCCCACGACCGACTTCAGCCAACCCCACTGGAACACGGCCACGATCACGCCGTAGGCCGCACCGATCGACAGCAGGTTCATCACCGCCGCTTTCAGCGGTACCAGCACCGACCGGAACACCATCATCAGCAGCAGGAACGACAGCGCGACAACCGCGCCGATGAAGACCAGGAGCCGGTCCTCGATGCGGTCGCCCAGGTCGATGAATCCCGCGGTCACGCCGCCGACGTAGACCTTCGCGTCCGTCCCCTTCACCGCTTTCGGCAGCACGTCGTCCCGCAGCCGATTGACCAGGTCGGCGGTCTCGATCGAGTCGGGTGCCGACCGCGGGATCGCGATGACGACGGCGGCGTCCTTCTTCGGGCTCAGCTGAGGTGGCGCTACGCGCACGCCCGAGATCTTCGAGACCGCCTGCTGTACGTCGTCGGCGGCGGTGGTGTCACCCGCCTTCGGTAGGTCGACCGCGAGCACGAGCGGCCCGTTGGCGCCAGGGCCGAAGCCGTGGGCGATGAGGTCGTAGGCCTGGCGCTGGGTCGTGCTCTTGGGGTCGGTTCCGTCGTCGGTCTGGCCCAGCCGCATGCCCAGAACCGGCAGCGCTAGCCCGAGCAGAACGACCAGGCTCAGCACGACCGCGCTCCACCGGTGGCGCGACATGAAATGTGCCCAACGCTTCCAGCCCTCGCCTTCCTTCTTCGCTCGCTCGCTGCGGGCCGGGCTACCCGGCCCGCGGGCGCTCGCTCGCTGGCGAACTCCCTCCGCTCGCGGGCGCTCGCTCCGGTCGCCGCGCGCACGCCGCCGCAGTCGCGGTACGTGGAGGCTGTCGATGTGCCGTCCGACCAACCCGAGGAGCGCGGGGAGCAGGGTGAGCGCGGCCACGATCATCACCGCAACGGTGATGGCGGACGTGAAGCCGAGCCGGGTGACGTAGGGGATGCCCGCGATGGCGAGTCCGCAGATCGCGATCACCACCGTCCCGCCCGCGAACAGCACCGCCTGGCCGGACGTGCCGTTCGACAGGCCGATCGATTCGGTGACGTCCATGCCGGCGGCGAGGTTCTGGCGGTGGCGGGTGACGATGAACAGCGAATAGTCGATCCCGACGCCGAGGCCGATCATGGTGGCGAGCGTCGGCGCGACCGAGCCGATGTCAGTCACCGCGGCCAGCAGCGTGATGATCGAGAGACCGAAGCCGAGCCCGAACACCGCGGTGCCGATCGGCAGGCTCATCGCCACCACCGACCCGAACGCCAGCAACAGGATGATCACCGCGACGGCCAGTCCGATCTTGTCGCTGTCGAGCGACTCGACCCTGTTCCCGTAGTCGACGACGGGGCCGCCGTACTCGACCCGCAGACCGGCCTTCACCGCCGGCTTCGCCGCCTGCTCGATGTCGTCGAATGCCTCGGTGCCCAGCTCGGGCGACTGCTCGTCGTACTGCACCTGGGCGTACCCGATGGTGCCGTCCTTGGAGACGAAGACGGTGGTGCCGATCGTGGGCGTGGCCGGGCCGGTCGCGCTGGTGACGTGGGGAAGCTTCGTCAGCGCCGTCTGCACCGTGTCGATGGCGGCGAGGTTGGCGGTGTCGGTGACCTTCCCCGTCTCGGCCTGGAACACGACCGATGCCGTGTCACCCGACTGGGCCGGGAACCGCTCGGTCAAGAGGTCGGCCGCCTTCTGCGACTGCGCGCCCGGGATGGTGAAGTTGTCGACGGTCTCGCCGCCGGAGGCCTTGGCCGCGACCACGAGCCCGGCCGCGAGCACCAGCCAGATCCCGATGACGAGCCAGTGGCGGCGAGCGGCGGCGCGCCCGAGGCGGTCGAGGAACGCTGCCATGCGCATGCAACGGTAGGGGCGCGCGAGAGTGTCAGCGCGGATGATCGACGGCCGGGAGCACGCGTGGCGAAGGAGGTGAAGCCGGCCGACTATGAGTACGTGGCCCTCCCGGAGAAGGGGCGGCGGTTCTCCGAGGAGCGCACCGTGCGCCTCGGCGACACCACCGCGTCAGGCCGCCTGCGCCTCGATGCCCTCGCTCGTTACCTCCAGGACGTGGCCGGCGACGACGTCGGCGACGCCGGCATCGAGGGCCCCTGGGTCATGCGCCGTCTCGCGCTGCAGCTGGGCGACCTCCCGCGGTTCCGTGACACCGTCGAGCTCGTCACCTTCTGCTCCGGGACGGGCGGCCGCTGGGCCGAGCGGCGCACGACGCTGTCGACGAACGGGCGCGTGGCCGCCGAGGCCGTCGCCATCTGGGTATACGTCGACCCCCTCTCGGGTGCTCCGATCCCACTCGAGGACTGGTTCTTCGACCTGTACGGGGAGGCCGCGGGCGGGCGCAAGGTGAGCGGCCGGCTCCGGCTGCCGACGCCATCGGCGGACGCGGGCTCGCGAGCGTGGCCGCTGCGGGCCACCGACTTCGACGTGCTCGGCCACGTGAACAACGCCGCCCACTGGGAGCCGCTGGAGGACGAGCTGGCACGGGTCGCGCCGGGCACCCGAATCGTCGGCGCCGAGCTCGAGCACAAGGGCGCGGTCGAGCCGGGGGAGGAGCTCGTGGTGCGGACGGCCGCCGCCGACGGCGACCTCACGGTGTGGCTGACCGTCGGCGATCAGGTCAGGACGGCGGCCCGGGTGGTGTTCGTCCAGGCTTGAACCGCACTGTGGCTACGGTTGGTCCTCGTCTCCCGAGGCGCACGCGCTGAGAGCGTCACCCGCGCGCGCAAGGCAGGAAACAGGATGGATGTTAGACCGCAGCTGGTGCTGGGCGAGGTGACGATCGACTGCCGTGACCCCGCCCGCGAGGCGGAGTTCTGGAGCGCGCTGCTCGACCTGCGGGCGGTGACCGACAGCAACGGCTGGCTGCACCTCGTACCTGCCGTACCCGGCGGACCGGTGATCAACTTCCAGCCCGTCCCCGAGGACAAGGTCGGCAAGGGCCGGGTGCACCTCGACGTCTGGGTCGACGACTTCGAAGCGGGGATCGCGCGGGCCGAGCAGCTCGGGGCGCGCCGCCTCGGCGAGGTCCAGGAACCCGAGGGCGGGCGGGTCCTGATCATGGCCGATCCCGAGGGCCACGAGTTCTGCCTCGTCGCGCTGCCGGCTGCGCCCGACAGCCCCTCGTAGCCGGCGCTAACCGAACATCTTGTTGTAGTCGATGGTGAGCCAGCGTTCGGGAGCCAGGCGAACGGTCACGCTGTCGGCCGACTCGGCCTCGGTGGCGTCGTAGTAGGCGTCGCCGAACTCCTGGCCGAGGTAGCGGTGGGCGATGGCACGGCGCTCGTCGGCATCGACGTGCTGCTCAATCGTCACCGGCCCCTCCACGCTGACGTACTGGTACGGCGCGGTCTCGGTCTGGGCGCACAGGCTGGCGCGCCCGGCGGGCTCGAGGAGGACGGCCTTGCGCGACGCGCCGCCGGTGATGAACCGGATCTCACCGCCGGGCTCGTACGAGTACCAGACCGGAACCGTGAGCGGGGCCTGTCCGTCGGCGGCGATGCCGAGCACGCCGACATGGACGCCGGCGAGGAACTGCTCGCGCTCGCTCTTGCTCATCGTGAGCTGGCTCATCCGATCACGACCTCCTCGTTGTCGGTGAACACCCATCTCAGGCCGTCCATGTCGAGGAACCGCCCATTGTCGACGCCGATGGTGTCGGGATACGCGGGGTCGGCGGCCATTGCCCAGAAGTCGTCGGGTGAGTTGAACCACTGGATGGCGACACCGTCGTACTTTGCCGCGCCGGGCCGCTGATAGTCGTCGGCCGTCCGGCGGTTCTGCTCGTAGCGCAGGACGTGACGCGCCATCGCCGGCGTGTCGCGGAACAGCGGCCCGTGCACCTCGCGCCAGTACCGGTGGAACTCCTCGACCTCCATACCAGGCTTGCGCCGGAGCATCGTGTGCACCTTGCACCCGGGGCTGGGAGCCTCGGGGCCCGGGATCATGGTCTCCTCGGGCTCGGTAAGGATCCAGACGAGCCCGTCGCCATCGAGCATGAACGCCTCGTCGGGGGCGAGCCGGTCGCGGTACCCGTAGCTCGAGACCATCCCGACGAAGTCGTCCATCGATTCGAACCACTGGATGGCAACACCGTCGAAGTCGGATCGGTTGGGCTGGCCGTAGTCGTCGAGCAGACGGTGGTTCTGCTCGTAGCGCACGATACGGCCGGCGAGGTCGGGCGTCTCGACGATGATCGGAGCGTGGCGCTCGCGCCAGTGGCGGTGGAACTCCTCGACGTCGAGCGCAGGGTTGCGCTTGACGAAGCAGATCAGCTTGATCACGGCGGCCCTCCCGAGGGCATCACCGTACGTGCTGCGCCGCTCCCGTCGCGGCGGGCTCGGCCGCCGCCAGCAGGTCGTCGAGGGCCTCGCGCGGCATCGCCGGCGCCAGGAAGTTGCCCTGGGCCACGTCGCAGCCGAGGGCCCGCAGCGTCGCCAGCTGATCCGAAGCCTCGACACCCTCGGCGACCACGACCATCCCCAGGGCGTGGGCCATGGCGGTGACGCCGTTCACGATGGTCGAGGTCCGGGGGTCACGACCCAGGTTCATCACGAACGACTGGTCGACCTTCAGCACGTCCACCGGGAAGCGGTGCAGGTACGACAGCGACGAGTAGCCGGTGCCGAAGTCGTCGAGCGCCAGCGCGACGCCGAGCTCGTGCAGCGACTCCAGTAGGGCGATGGCGGGCTCGGCCTCGTGCATCAGCGTCGTCTCGGTGAGCTCCAGGCCGAGCTGGTCGGGTGAGAGCCCGGTGTGGGCGAGGACGCGCTTCACCGTCCCGAACAGGTCGGGGTCGGCGACCTGGGGTGCGGCCAGGTTCACCCAGATGCGGCACTCGTGTCCGGGCGCGCGGCGCCAGCGGGTCGCGACCGAGCACGCCTCGCTCAGCACCCACGCGCCCAGCGGCAGGATGAGGCCGGTCTCCTCGGCGAGGGGTACGAACTCGACCGGGTCGACCAGGCCCCGCTCGGGGTGCTTCCAGCGCACGAGCGCCTCGACGCCGACGACGCGGCGGGTCTGGAGGTCGAACGCGGGTTGGAAGACGAGGCGGAGCTCGTCGCGGTCGAGAGCCCGGCGCAGCGCATGTTCGGTTGTGAGCCGACCGCCCGACCGGCGGTGGAGCGCGGGGTCGAACACCTCGAAGCGGGCCCGGCCCCGCTCCTTGGCGAGGTACATCGCGGCGTCAGCGTCGGCGAGGAGGTCGTCGGGCGCGGTCTCGGGATCGGCGACCACCACTCCGAGGCTGGCGGTGATCGTGACTTCGCCCTCCGGCAACCGGACCGGCGTGGCGACGGCGTCGAGCAGCGCCCGAGGAATGTCGCCGAGCCCGGCGTCGGCGTCGGGCAGCACGCACAGGACGACGAACTCGTCGCCGCCGAGGCGGGCGACGGTGTCGCCGGACAGCACGGTCTCGCTCAACCGGTTGGCGATCTCGATCAGCAGCTCGTCGCCGGCGGCGTGGCCGAGGGAGTCGTTCACGACCTTGAACCGGTCGAGGTCGACGAAGAAGAGGACGACCTGCTCGCGCTCGGCGGCGCCGGCGTGGGTGAGCAGCTGGCGCAGCCGGTCGAGGAGCAGCGTGCGGTTGGGGAGCCCGGTCAGCGGGTCGTGCAGGGCGTGGTGCGCGAGCGCCTGCTCGGAGCGGCGCCGCTCGGTGACGTCGCGCAGGTTGATGACCACGCCCTCGACACTCGGGTCGTGGAGGAGGCTGTTCACGGTGGCCTCGACCTGGAGCGTGGCCCCGTTGCGATGGCGGGCGCGGAAGGTCGTGGCGACGGACGCGCCGGCGTTGGCCACCGCCTGCTGGTAGGCGGTGAGCACGCGCGGCGCGTCGCCCGGGTGCACCAGCGTCATGAGCGAACCGAGCTCGACGAGCGCGTCGGGCGCGTAGCCGAGCAGGGTCTGGGCCGACGGGCTCACGTAGACGAGGTGGCCGAACTCGTCGCTGACGGTGACGACCTCGTCGACGTAGGAGAGCAGCGCCTGGGCCCGGGCGGCGATCCGCCGAGCCGACCGGAGTTGGGGGGCGACCGCGCCGCTCGCCTGGGTGCCCTCAGGTACCGCGAGTGCCATGTCCTCCACCCTTACGCCACGGCGACAGTACCGTTCGCCCCGTTCGGGAACGCGGACCCACGTGAGGGGAGCGCACGCATGACGGGGCTGCCATGTCAGGGGTGATGGACGGCAAGGTCGCGGTGGTCACGGGAGGCGGCTCGGGCCTGGGCCGGGCGTGCGCGGTGGCGCTCGGAGCGGCCGGGGCCGATGTGATGGTGGCCGACGTCGACGCCGACGGGGGTGCCGAGACCGTGAGCCTCGTCGCCGGCTCGGCGGAGTTCGCGGCCACCGACGTGACCGATCCGGACGCGGTTACGGCGATGGTCGGCCGCACGGTCGAGCGGTTCGGTCGATTGGATGCGGCGGTGAACAACGCCGGGACCACGGGTCCGGGCGCGCCGGTGGCCGACTACGCGCTCGAGGACTGGAACCGCACGCTGGCCCTGAACCTGACCGGCGTCTTCCTGTGCATGAAACACGAGATCCCGGCGATGATCGCGAGCGGGGACGGCGGCGCCATCGTCAACATGTCGTCCGGCGCAGGCCTGGTGGGCTTCCCCGGGCTCCCCGCCTACGTCGCGAGCAAGCACGGGGTGGTGGGGCTCACCCGGGCGGCCGCGCTCGAGTACGTGGGGGCGGGGATCCGGGTGAACGCGGTGTGCCCCGGGAGCACCCGGACGCCCATGCTCGAGGCGTTCATGGGTGGCGACCCGATGATCGAGAAGATGATGGAGAAGGCCGCGCCCATCGGGCGGTTGGGCCGGCCGGAGGAGATCGCCGAGGCGGTGGTGTGGCTGTGCTCGGATGCCGCCTCGTTCGTCGTCGGCCACGCGTTGGCGGTCGACGGCGGCGCCGTGGCGCAGTAGGTCAGACGACGTCCCAGACCATCGGGTCGGGCTCGGGTGCGTCGCCCAGCATCTCGACCGGGTTGCGCTTGTCGATGTGACCGATGAGCCCGTTGTAGATGCCGTAGCCGCACAGCTCCCGCAGCCGTTTCGGGAACCCGGCCGCGATCTCCCGCGGGATCCCGAGCTGCTGGTTCTCCTGCTGGCGGATGAACCCGGCGCAGTAGTTCATGGCCACGCCCACCCGGCGCTGCTGGGTCGCGTTGGCGCCGCCGCCGTGCCACAGGCTCCCGTGCCAGACCAGCACGCTGCCCGTGGGCATCTCGGCCGGCACGCTGTCGTAGGGCTTGCCGTAGTCGGGCGAGTGGTCGCGGAGATGCGAGCCCGGGATGACCCGGGTCGCGTCGTTGGCTTCGGTGAAGTCGGTGAGCGCCCACATGGTGTTGCACACCGTCGGCTCGTGCGGCTTGGTGAGCGGGATGAGTTGGTCGTCGGCGTGGATGGGTTGCGCGCTCTCGCCCGGGTCGATGCTGATGGACGACAGCGACGAGATCAGACAGCCGGGGTCGAGGACCTGCTCGACCACCGGGAGGACCTCGGGGTGTACCGGGATCGTCTCGTAGAGCTTCCCCAGCGCGAGCAGGTTGTAGATGCGAACCGTGCTGGCGCCCTCGAAGCTGTTGTCGGAGGGAACGACGCCGTAGAACTCCTCGAGCCGCAGCAGGTCGGCGGCGAGGGCGTCGACGAGCTCGGGCTCCAGGACCCGCTCCAGGATCGTGTAGCCGTCGCGGTCGATCGCCGCCTTGTGCTCCTTCAGCGCGACGTCGTCCATGCGCAGCTCACGTTAGCCACGGTGCCGTTCGCCAGGAAGCGCAGTAGCGTCAGGCGCATGCCGGTGTACGCCCTGGGCGACGTCGAGCCCGACATCCATCCCGACGCCTTCGTGCACCCAGAGGCGACCGTGATCGGGAACGTGGCCATCGGCGCCGAATCGACCATCTGGCCCCAGGCCGTGCTGCGAGGCGACTACGGGCGCATCACGGTCGGGGCGCGCACGTCGATCCAGGACGGCGCAGTGATCCACTGCACGGGCGAGCTCGACACCGTTATCGGCGACGACTGCGTGATCGGGCACCTCGCCCACATGGAGTGCTGCATCATCGAGAACGGCGCGTTGGTGGGCACGGGGGCGGTGGTGCTGCACCGAGCCCTCGTCGGTACCGGTGCGCTGGTCGGCGCGGCGGCACTGGTGCCCAACGGGATGGAGGTGCCGCCGGGCGCGATCGCCGTCGGCGTGCCCGCCAAGGTGCGACCCGACGCGGCCGACCGCGACGACATCGCCGCCAACGCCGCCGGTTACGTGGAGAACGGCCGCCGCTACCGCAAGGAGCTCCGCCGCCTCGACGGCTAGTTGGGCCTCGCGGGAACGGAGGCCTGGCCGGGACCGCGTCCTCGAACGAGAGGCAGCCCTGGACGTCGTAGGGCTCCCGCCCCTCGAGCCGCACTTCGAGCGTCATGTCCGCTTGGCAGTGCTCGCCCTCTCCCCACAGTTTCTCGAACTTCTGGATCACCGCCGTTCCCGGGATCCCCTTCCGCAGGAGCTTCCCCCGGCCGATCCCCGCCGGCCACCATCCATCGCGTTGCCAGCCACCCGGCATGGCCACCTCCTCACCTCACGCTCGGGTCGAGCATGACTCGACCTCGCGCACCCGTCCTGAGTAGGCGGTACCCAATTCCTCCGCTCAGGCGGGCGCGGCGGCCTCCGCCGAGCGGTAGAGGTCCGGTTCGAGGTACACGACCCGGGCGATCGGCACCGCGGCGCGCACCCGCGCCTCGATCACGTCGATGGCCCGGGCGACCTCCTCGACCGACGGCGCGTCGATGTCGACCTTGGCCGCCACCAACAGCTCGTCGGGGCCGAGGTGCAGGGTGCGCAGGTGGATGATCCGGCGCACCTCGCGGGCGCCCTCGATCGCCTGCCTGATCTCGGCTTGCATCTTCGGCGACGCCGCCTCGCCGATCAACAGGCTGCGCATCTCGATCGACAGGGTGATCGCAATCACGACCAGCAGCGCGCCGATCGCGAGACTGCCGGCGGCGTCGAAGCGGGGCTCGTCGGTGACGGTCGCCAACGTGACCCCGGCGAGCGCGAACAGCAGGCCGACGAGCGCGCCGAGGTCCTCGAGCAGCACGACCGGGAGCTCGGGGCTCTTCGAGCGGCGCACGAACGGCCACCAGCCCTCGCCCGCCCGGACCTTGTTCGCTTCGCGGATCGCGGTGCGGAACGAGAACGCCTCGAGCACAACCGCGAGTCCCAGGATCACGAACGCCCATTCCGGTGACTCGAGCTCGTGGGGATGGCGCAGCTTCTCCTCTCCCTCGAACAGCGCGAACAACCCGCCCAGCAGGAACAGCACGATCGACACCACGAACGCCCAGAAGTAGCGCTCGCGTCCGTAGCCGAAGGGGTGCTCGGGCGACGCCGGCCGCCGGGCGCGGCTCCCCCCGAGGAAGAGGAGGGCCTGGTTGCCGGTGTCGGCCACCGAGTGCAGAGCTTCGGCGAGCAACGACGCCGCGCCGGTGAAGGCGAAGCCGACGAACTTCGCGATCGCGATCCCGAGGTTGGCCAGGAAGGCGGCGAGGATGGCCCGACGGCTTCCCTCCTGCATGGGGCGGCAGGTTATCGTCGGCTCTCGAAATCGATCTCGAAGCCCTGGAGGCCGCTCCAATGCCCGAGCCCGTCATCGTCGCCACTGCCCGCAGCCCCATCGGGCGCGCCTTCAAGGGGTCGCTGGTCGACCTGCGCCCCGACGACCTCGCCGCCACCATCGTGCGGGCGGCGCTGGCCAAGGTGCCCGCGCTCGACCCGGCCGAGATCGACGATCTGATTCTCGGCTGCGGCCTCCCCGGCGGTGAGCAGGGGTTCAACATGGCCCGGGTCGTCAGCATCCTCGCCGAGCTGCCCGACGTGCCCGGGTGCACCATCACCCGGTACTGCTCGTCGTCGCTCCAGTCGATCCGCATGGCCGCCCACGCCATCAAGGCGGGGGAGGGTGACGCCTTCGTCGCCGCCGGTGTCGAGACTGTGAGCCGCTTCGCCAAGGGCAACTCCGACAGCTGGCCCGACACCCAGAACCCCAAGTTCCAGGAGCCGGGGTTGCGCAGCCTCGAGCGCGCCGAGGGCGGCCAGGAACCGTGGAAGCCGGCCGACGGCCTGCCCGACGTCTACATCGCGATGGGTCAGACCGCCGAGAACGTCGCCGAGCTCGAGAACGTGTCACGAGAGGAGATGGACGAGTTCGCCGCGCTCTCGCAGAACCGGGCGGTCGCGTCGCAGGAGAACGGGTTCTTCGACCGCGAGATCACGCCGGTCGAGCTGCCCGACGGCAACAAGGTCGGCAAGGACGACGGGCCCCGACCCGACACGACGGTCGAGAAGCTGGCCACGCTGAAGCCGGTGTTCCGGCCCGACGGGAAGATCACCGCCGGCAACGCCTGCCCGCTCAACGACGGCGCCGCCGCGGTGATCGTCATGAGTGACACCCGGGCGAAGGAGCTCGGCATCGAGCCGATCGCGCGCGTCGTGTCGAGCGGCGTCACCGCGCTCAACCCCGAGATCATGGGGCTCGGCCCGATCGAGGCCAGCCGGCAGGCGATGAACCGGGCCGGCATGAAGATGGACGACATCGACCTGGTCGAGATCAACGAGGCGTTCGCGGCTCAGATCATCCCGTCGGCCAAGCACCTCGGGATCGACTTCGACAAGCTCAACGTCCACGGGGGCGCGATCGCGCTCGGCCACCCGTTCGGGATGACCGGGGCGCGCATCATGACCACGCTGCTCAACGGGCTCGAGGACGCCGACAAGACCGTGGGCCTCGAGACGATGTGCGTGGGTGGCGGCCAGGGCATGGCCATGATCGTGGAGCGCGCTTAAGCGGGGCGGACGTCCCAGACCTGCTTGGCGGGGATGCGCATGGGGCGGGCGGCCGCGCCGACGCGGACCCGCAGCACCTTGCCGCTGCGGTCCTTGCCTTCGTAGACGCCGGTGGTCGCGATCGGGGCGTCGCCGCGACCGAGATGGCAGATCGCCAGCGTCTTGCCCTTGCCCAGCCGAAGGCGCTCGTCCCCGCCGTAGCGGGGGCGGCCGTCCGGACCGATCACCGCCGGCGCCCCGACGCTGACCTTGTGCTCCCGGTACGACTGGGTCAAGAGGTCGGCGCGGTCGGGGCCGCAGAACTCGAGCGTGATGTCGAGCAGCAGCCGGGCGAAGGTGCGGCCGTGGTTGGGGAGGTCGTCGTCGCCCGACATCGCCCAGTGGGCGAGCTCGTGGAGCATCACGCCCTTGGTGCGGTATCGGCGGGGGAGGGTGATGGTGGGCCCGTCGTCGTCCTCGCGGTAGAAGGCCTGGCGGGCGCCGTGCCCGGGGCGCAGCCGGGGGGTGCCGTCGAGGCGGTGCTCCGGGAAGCGGGCGTACCACCACAGGGTCCCCACCACACGGTCGGCGTAGACGGCACAGGCGTCGAGGCCCGGCAGCGGGCTGGACGGCAGGGGATGCTCCGCCTGGTACAGCCGTTTGCGCTGGGCGTCCCGGGGGACGCGGGCTTCGGTCACACCTCTCGTATAGCGCAGGGCGGACCCGGGAGTGGTGTTTCGGGCTACGGGAGCTGGAGCGGCGTGTCGTAGACCATCGCGTCGGACGAGTGGTGGGCCCGCTCCGACCTCGACGCCATGATCCCGTGCTCGGCCCGGAGCGCGGCCATGCCCACGTTCCTCCCGGTGTACGAGGACGGCTGGCGCAGCATCCAGACGATGCCCTCGGCCGCGACCTCGGTCGGCTCCCAGTCGGAACGGTCCATGCCCGGCGTGTTGGCCACGAAGCCCTCGGAGGCGACCGGCACATCGATGCGGAACGTGTTCACCGCAATCGAGTCGGGCCGGAGCTGCGCCGCCAGCGAGACCGTGAGGTGCTCGAGCGCGATCTTCGACATGCCGTAGGCCATGAGCCCGGGGATGTAGTTGAGTGCCGCCAGCGACGAGATGTTGAGGATCGCTCCGCCGCCCCGCGCCCGCATGTGCGGCACCGCCGCCCGCGCCGTTACCAGCGGCGCCCGCAGATTCACCGCCATGACGAGGTCGTAGCGCTTCAGCTCCAGGTCGAGATCGCCCGGGAAGGTGATGGCGGCGTTGTTGACCACGATGTCGACCCCGCCGAGCCGGTCGACGGTCGTCGCCACCATCGCCTCCACCTCGTCCTCCCGGGCGAGGTTGGTCGGGACCGCCACCGCGGTGCCGCCGGCGTCGGTGATCCGGCGGACGGTGTCGTCGATCGTGCCCGGCAGCGATAGGGGGCTCGCGTCGGTGGCCCGGGCCGCGCACGCCACCTGCGCCCCTGCGTCGGCCAGCGCGACCGCAACCGCCGCGCCCACGCCCCGGCTCGCGCCGGTGACGATCGCGACCTTCCCGTCGAGTTCCATGGCGCGCGTCAACCCAACTTCGGGAGCTTCTGCTTCAACTCGAGGTTGGGCTTGTAAAGGTCACCTACGTCGTCGACGCGGGCCAGCACCTTTTCGGCCTCGAACGTGAGCGCGTCGCCGTCCTCGGCGTCGAGCGCCTCCGACACCTCGTCCCACGACACCGGTGTCGAGACCGTCGGACGAGGCCGGGCCCGCAGCGAGTACGCGCACACGGTCGTCTTGTGGCGGTCGTTCTGGCTCCAGTCGACAAACACCCTGCCCTTGCGCTCCGCCTTGTTCATGTTGGTCGTCACGTGCTTGGCGTCGCGCTTGGCGAGGAGCTGGCCCAGGGCGAGGGCGAACCCCTTGCTGTCGTCGGCGGTCACGCCGGCGGTGTTCAACGGAACCGCCAGGTGCAGCCCCTTCGACCCCGACGTCTTCACGACGCTCTCGAGGCCGAGGTCGGCGAGTACGTCTCGCAGCTCCAGGCCCACCCGGCAGCAGTCGAGGATGCCGGCGGGCTCGCCCGGATCCAGGTCGAACACCATCGCGGTCGGCTGGTCGGGCTTGCGGGTGCGGGCCTGGAGCGTGTGCAGCTCCAGCGAGGCCATGTTCGCCGCCCACACCAGCGACGGGACGTCGTCGATCACGCACTGGACGAGATCGGGATCGAATTCCGTGCGGCGGATCCACTCGGGGGCATGGCCGGGGCAGCGCTTCTCGAAGAACGACCCGCCCTCGACCCCGTCGGGCCAGCGGACCATGGTGACGGCCCGGTCGGCGAGATGGGGCACCATGACCGGCCCGATCCGGGCGTAGTAGTCGACGACCTGGGCTTTGGTGAACCCGGCCTCCGGGTACATCACCTTGTCCAGGTTGGACAGTCGCACCTGCCGGCCGTCGATCTGGACCTCGGTCATGAGATCGGCGTGGGCATGGGACCGATGAGTCGGATGGCGCACGGGAGTCTCACCAGAGGCGAAACTAGTGGTCACCCAGCGAGCGAGCGCCCGCGGCCCGGGTATCCCGGGCCGCAGCGAGCGAGCGAGAAAAGGAGGAGGTGGGCCGAGTGCCCAGACCGATCTGGAACGGGACCATCACGTTCGGGCTGGTGACCGTGCCGGTCAAGCTGGTGACGGCCACCCGGTCCCAGGACGTGCGCTTCAACCAGCTCGAGCAGGGCACCGGCTCCCGGATCCGCTACCGCAAGGTCTCGGAGGCGACCGGCGAGGAGGTCCCCAACGAGCAGATCGTCAAGGGCTACGAGATCTCGCCCGGCCAGTACGTGGTGGTCGACCAGGAGGAGATGGACGCGTTCGCGCCCAAGGCCACCCGCATGATCGAGATCGAGGATTTCGTCGACCTCCACCAGATCGACCCGATCTTCTTCGACAATCCCTACTACCTGACCCCCGACCGGGGCGCAGCCAAGCCCTACCGGCTCCTGCTCGACGCCATGGCCGACCTCGAGAAGGTGGCCATCGGCCGGTTCGTGCTCCGGGGCAAGGAGCACCTGGTGGCCATCCGGCCGTACGGGGACGCGCTGTGCATCGAGACGATGCGCTACGCCGACGAGGTCGTCCCCATCGAGGAGCTGGAGGGGCTGCCCGAAGGTGACGTCGAGCCCACCAAGAAGGAGCTCGACATGGCCCACCAGCTCATCGAGGCGCTGTCGGCCGACTTCGAGCCCGCGAAGTACACCGACCAGTACCGCGAACAGCTGCGCGGGCTCATCGAGAAGAAGGCCGCGGGCGAGGAGATCGTTGCCGAGCCCATGGTGGAGGAGCCGGCCAAGGTGGTCGACCTCATGGCCGCGCTCGAGGCCAGCCTGGCCCGGGCGGGCAAGGCCGGTGACGGCGAGGCCAAGCGGCCGGCTCGGAAGGCCGCGACGAAGAAGCCGGCCAAGTCGGCGAAGAAGAAGGCGACCCGCTCGCGGAAGTCGGCCTGAGGGGGGCCGAAGGGGGTTAGCCGCCGCCCTCGTACTTGAATGACACCTTCACCTTGGCGCGGTAGGCGGTCACCTTGCCGCCTTCGAGCACCATGTCGAGCTGGTTTACCTCGGCGATGCGCAGGTCGCGCAGCGACTGACCAGCCAGGGCGATGGCGGCCGCGGCCGCCTTCTCCCAGGAGTCGGTGCTCGTCCCTACGAGCTCGATGACCTTGTAGACGCTGTCGGCCACAGAGGCCCCCTTCTTCGTCATTCGGCTTTGCGTCACTCGGGTGACATCACCCACGCTTGTCACGGATGGCGCCCGCGTCAAGGGCGGGGGGGACGGGCGTCCTACGATCGGCGGCGATGAGCACCCAGAGCACCACCGCGCCCGCCGGAACGCCCGCTCCCGACTTCACCCTGCCCCGGGTCGGCGGGGGCGAGGTGTCGCTCGCCTCCTACCGGGGCCGCCCGGTCGTGCTGGCTTTTCTGCGCGGCTTCGCCTGACCGTTCTGCCGCCGGCATCTCGCGCAGTTGCGCGACGACTACGAGCGTTTCACCGCCGTCGGGGCCGAGGTCATCGCGATCTCGGCCGAGAGCCAGGCCGCGGGCGAGGCGTACCTGCGGTCGCACGCGCTGCCGTACCCCGTCGTCGCCGACGAGGACCACACGGTCTTCGGTGCGTACGACGTGACCAGCCGGATGATGTCGCTGGGCCAGCGCCCCGGGCTCTTCGTCGTGGACGGCGGGGGTGTCATCCGCTTCGACTCCATCGGCGTGCAGCAGTGGCAGATCCCGCCCAACGAGCAGGTGCTCGAGGTGCTGGAGTCGCTGAAGGCCTAGGAGCTGCCATCCACGAACAGGCGGCGGGGTTTCCCCGCCGCCGGATTGCCAGCTGCGTGCGGAGCGGCGAGCGAAGCGAGCGCGACCAGGGGGCTAGGTCGCGACCTGCACAGTCTTCCCGTCGCGCCACTCCCGCAGGACGAGGTAACGCCCCTTGAGCGCGGCGTGGTCGTAGACGCCGAACCCCATCGTGGTGCCCTCGACCCCCGAGGTCGCCGGGAGCTGCTTCACCCGCTCGAGCCCTTCCTTGAGCCCGACCCGGGTGAGATGGTGGGCGCGGGCGATCGCCTCGCCCACCAGCCGGCCCATGTCGTAGGCCGCGCACCCGATCGGTCCCGCTGCCGCCCGCTTCGACTTCTCGCGGAGCTGCCGTCGCATGGCGTTGTCGTCGGCGATGCCGTCGAGGTACTCCCAGCCGGCCCAACCGTCGCGCCAGTCGGGGCGGGCGTAGCCGAACATGAGCGCGGAGTTCGCGACGACGGGTACGTCCCAACCGATCTGCGCCAGTGCCACCGCCACCGCCCGCGACGTGACGCCAAGGCCGAAGTACACGAGCGCGTCGGGGTTGCCGCCTCGCAGGCGATCGACGTGCTCCTCGACGTCTTCCGACACCGGCGAGATCGCCGCCGAGCCCGTCGTCTCCAGCCCGAGCCCGGCGCGAGCCTCGTCGAAGCACTCGGCGTAGCGCGATCCGACCGGCGACTGGTCGTGGATGACGGCGGCGCGGCGCAGGCCCCGCGGCGCGGGCCGCGCCGCGAGGACCGCCGGCGCCACGTAGAGCGACCCCATATGGGGGTGGAACAAGAACTCGCCCCCGGGGCGCGCGCCGCC
>JBQTGU010000052.1:0-16011 GCA_052390575.1 Actinomycetota bacterium
AGGCACGGACAGAACCTAGGCCCGGGTGCGGGGGGAGAGCCATGGCCGACATCAGCGCCCTGCTCGCCGAGGTCGTCGGCTCCGAGCACGTCCTGACCGGCGACGCCGCCGGCGACGACTACACCCATGACGAGGCGTTGACTGCGACGCCGGAGGTCCCGGCGTTCGTCGTCCGGCCCGCGACCACCGCCGAGGTTGCCGGCATCCTGCGGGCCGCCGACGAGCAGCGCATCCCGGTCACCGCCCGCGGCAGCGCCACCGGGCTCTCGGGCGCGGCCGTCCCCCGCGCCGACGGGATCGTGGTCTCGTTCGAGCGCATGCACGCGATCCGCGAGATCGACGACCAGAACCATGTCGCGGTGGTGGAGCCGGGCGTGACGCTGGCGCAGCTGGACGAGGAGACCGCCGCCCACGGGCTGATGTACACGGTGTACCCGGGCGAGTACAGCGCCAGCCTGGGCGGCAACGTCGCAACCAACGCCGGCGGCATGCGGGCGGTGAAATACGGCGTTACCCGCCACCAGGTGCTGGGACTCGAGGCGGTGCTCGCCAACGGCGACGTGATCCGCACCGGCGGCAAGTTCGTGAAGGCGACGACCGGCTACGACCTCACCCAGCTCGTGATCGGGTCGGAGGGAACGCTGGCGCTCGTGACCGAGGCCATCCTGAAGCTCTACCCCCGGCCCGCGCACCACGCCACCGTGCTGGCGCCGTTCCCCGGTCTCGCCGACGTGACCGGCGCGGTGCCCCGCGTCGTCGGCAGCGGCATCGGCCCGCTGATCCTCGAATACATCGACAGCCTCACGATGGCCGCGATCACCGCTCACGTCGGTCTCGATCTCGGGATCCCCGAGGACGTGCAGGAGCAGTCGCAGGCGTACCTGCTGGTGATGATGGAGAGCCCGCACGAGGGGCGACTCGACGAGGACGTGGAGCGGCTCGCCGAGCAGCTGTTCGAGCTGGGCGCGGTCGACGTGTACGTGCTGCCGCCGCAGTCGGGTGCGCAGCTGGTGGATGCGCGGGAGAAGGCGTTCTGGGTCGCCAAGGCCAACAACGCCGACGACATCGTCGACGTGGTCGTTCCCCGGGCCGCCATCCCGGAGTTCATGGCCAAGGTCTCGGAGATCGCCCAGACCCACGACTCGTTCATCGCCGGCTGCGGCCACGCCGGCGACGGCAACGTCCACCTATCCGTCTTCCAGCGCGATCCCGAGCAGCGTTACAAGGTGATGCGGGGCCTGTTCGAGACCGGCATGGCGCTGGGCGGCGCGATCTCGGGCGAGCACGGGATCGGACTCGAGAAGAAGAAGTACTTCATGGAGTTGGAGGATCCGGTGAAGCTCGAGCTCATGCGCGGGATCAAGGCCGCGTTCGACCCCAACAACATCCTCAACCCCGGCACGATCTTCGACTGACGGGAGTAACTGTATGAACGGTGCGCAGGCACTGATCCGGACGCTGGTCGACTGTCGGGTCGACGTGTGCTTCACCAACCCGGGCACGTCGGAGATGCACTTCGTCGCCGCGCTCGACTCCGTTCCCGAGATGCGCGCCTCGCTCGGGCTGTTCGAAGGCGTCGTCACCGGCGCCGCCGACGGGTACGGGCGAATGGCGGAACGGCCGGCGGCCACGCTGCTGCACCTCGGGCCCGGCCTCGGCAACGGGCTCGCCAACCTGCACAATGCCCGCCGGGCTCGGACGCCGGTGGTGAACATCGTCGGCGACCACGCCCTCCCCCACAAGCAGCACGACGCCCCGCTCGAGTCCGACATCGAGAGCGTCGCCCGCAACGTGTCGGGCTGGATCCGTACCTCGCAGGCCAACACCGCGGTCGCCGGTGACGCGGCCGAGGCGGTGGCGGCGGCCATGGGCCCGCCGGGCCAGGTCGCGACGCTGATCCTGCCGGCCGACGTGTCGTGGACCGACGGTGCCGCGCCCGCCGCGCCCCGACCGACGTCGGCACGCGCGGCCGTGGCCGACGACGTCGTCGACCGCGTCGCCCAGGCGCTGGTCTCGGGCGAGCCGTCGGTGCTGCTCGTGGGCGGGAGCGCGATGCGGGCGCCCGGGCTGGAGGCAGCGAGCCGGGTCGCCAACGCGACCGGCGCGAAGTTGCTGGGCGAGACGTTCCCGGCTCGCCTCGAGCGGGGTGCGGGCCTCCCGCCGATCGAGCGGCTGGGTTACCTCGCCGAGTTCACCATGGCCCAGCTCGAGGGAGCCCGGCACCTGGTGCTCGTCGACACCAAGGCGCCGGTGTCGTTCTTCGCCTATCCGGAGAAGCCGAGCTACCTCGTGCCCGACGGCTGCGACGTGCACGTGCTGGCGGAGGCGGGCGACGACGCGGTGGCCGCGCTGGAAGCGCTCGCCGACGTGGTCGGCGCGAGCGCGGACGGGGTCACCCGTCAGCCCGCCGATCGTCCCGACCGCCCCTCCGGCGAGCTCAACGGCGAGGCGGTCGCGGCCGCCGTCGGCGCGTTGCTTCCCGAGGGCGCGATCGTCTCCGACGAGGCCAACACCCAGGGGCTGTGGGCCGCGCCTGCGACCGCGGGCGCGCCGCCGCACGACTGGCTGACCCTGACCGGCGGGGCGATCGGGCAGGGGATGCCCGTCGCCACCGGCGCGGCGGTCGCGTGCCCCGACCGCAAGGTCGTCTCGCTCGAGGCGGACGGCAGCGCCATGTACACGTTCCAGTCGCTGTGGACCCAGGCCCGCGAGGGACTCGACGTCACCACCGTCGTGTTCAACAACCGGTCGTACGCCATCCTCAACCTCGAGCTGAGCCGGGTCGGCGCCGACTCGTCGGGACCGAAGGCGCGCGAGATGCTCGACCTGTCGCGTCCTGATCTCGACTTTGTCTCGCTCGCGCGGGGAATGGGCGTCCCCGCGGCGCGTGCCACTACGGCCGAGGAGTTCGTGGCCGCCTTGGAGCGGGCGTTGGCGGAGGACGGCCCCCAGTTGGTCGAGGCGGTGCTCCCGGCTCGGATGTGACCGGCGCCTCGTCGACCAGCGGGAACGCCCGGTGGCGGCGCGGCGGGACGAGGAAGTTCTGCCGGCGGGTGGCGGTGAGGAAGCGCTCGAGGCCGTTGTCCTCGTCCGGCACCTCGTGCCGTTCCACCAGGGCTTGGGCCGCCTGGTTCCTCCGCATGTCGGCGAAGAACTTCGCCGTCGGCACGAAGATCGAGAACTGGAGCTTCGGCTGCCGCGAGCCGTCGGGCACGTCGAAGTCGTCGAAGCCGGGGCCGTCGACGCGGATGTGGACCGGGGTCCCGTCGGCGGCCCGCGACGACCGCTGGAGCGCGGTGACGTGGCCGATGCGCCGCTCGCCCTCGGGAGTTCCGATGCCGCGCCCGCCGCGCTCGGCGTCGTCGACGCCGTGGAACGCGTTGGGCAGGAACGCGGGCCCACCGCCGTCGGTGAACTGGTCCTCGAACCCCTCGGAGGGCGGCGGGGTGGAGCGGAACACGTACTGCACCCGCTCGACGAAGAACTCGTCCTCGTCCTCCTCTTCCTCGGCGTCGGCCTCGCCCAGGTAGAACTGCTCCAGGTCGAGGATCACGTGCGACAGG
Organism: Actinomycetota bacterium; assembly: GCA_052390575.1. GTDB lineage: Bacteria > Actinomycetota > Acidimicrobiia > IMCC26256 > JACDBD01 > JBPCMN01. The sequence goes on from JBQTGU010000052.1 coordinate 3,564, forward strand.
TGCTGGATCGACCCGCCGGAGAAGTAGTCGTCGGATCGCGTGGTCGTGAAGCGAGCCGAGCTGGTGCCGTCGAACGTGGTGATCTCGGGCGGGCCGCTCCCCGACACCTGCTGGTCGGCGAACCCCATCCACATCGGGGACTCGGGATGGATCCGGTCGGCGAAGACCAGCTCGGCCTCGTCGGCCAGCCGGCGGGGCATTCCTCGCTGGACGAACATGACCCGGCCCTCGTTCAAGTCGAGCAGATCACCGACATCGGGTGACGGGACGGTGCGGCCGCCGAGCCGGTTGCTGCCGGCGAGCCAGTCCTCCACCGCGGTGGCAATCTCGAGATCGTCGCTGCGGATCGTGAACAGCAGGTCGTTCTGCTCGATCCGAACGGGAACCTCGAAGCGCTCCTTGGTGACGTCGGGGTTGTCGTCAGACACGTCCGTCGGGGACGGCTCGGCTTCCTCGAGCGCGAACCGGTCGCCGTCGTCGTCGAGGCGGGGCATGTGGTCGGCGACGAGCTCGGGGTCGAGCCGGTCGAAGTACGGGAGGCCGTAGCTGGTGATGACGAACACGCCGTCCGGCCCGAACTCGTAGCTGTCCTCGATGGTGTCGAGGGCGTCAGCGAGGATCCGCTGGTCGGCGGGCGTCGGCGTCCGGGTGAGGCGGGCGGTCACGAACTTGGTGAACACGGGGCCGAACCGGAACCGCACTCCTTCGATAGTCTCCGCCGGACCGATGTAGTCGCCCAGCGCGAACTGGATCTCGGGGAGCCCGCTCGGGATCGAGTGGGCGAGCCGCTCGAGTGGCCAGGCCGCCCGGTCGAACAGGCGCAGCGTCGAACCGGCGGCGCCGACGACCCCGAGCTTGAGCAACGTCCGCCGGCTGAGACCCCTGCCATCGCGGTTGGCGTCCACGGTCCTCCCCAGAGCTCCGTGACCTGCTCCCGGTTCGGACTCTGAGCGCTCGGGCTGGGAGCGCGCTCAGAGAACGACGGCAACCGGCTCAGAGTTCCGCCGCGGCCTCTCAGCTTGGGAGCTGCCTACCGGCGCTCAACGCGGTGCAGGCCGGCGCCCTCGTGCCAGCTCTCGATCACCAGGTGGTCGGGCGGGTCCCCGCCGAGCGTGATCCGCACGATCTCGGTGACGTGAACGCGGAAGAGATGGAACGGCCCTGGGTCCGGACCGCCGTCTGTCAGCGCCTGCTTCGCGGCGACGTCGTCGACTTCGATCGCCCGGCCGCCGATCTTGGCGTCGCCTTCGGCCATCTCGGCGTCGAGCATGGGGCTGTGGATCGCGAGGCGCGGGTCGCGCTGGAGGTCCCGCGCCTTGAGCGACCGGTCCATCATGCCGAGCCAGAGCTCGCCGTCGCGGAACGACACCTCGGTCCCGCTGATGCGGGGCGAGCCGTCCCGCCGCAAAGTCGCCAGCGCCTTGTGCTTGTGGGCGTCGAAGAGCTGACGCACGGCCGCCGACAGTTCGGGCGCAGCCACTTCGACCTCTTTCCATGTGGCCATTCCGGGCATCTTCGCGTGCGCGGCCGCGGACGGAACCGATTGGGCGTACCCTTCGATTACACGACCGACGACTCACGCCGGCCGCCGACGGAAGGCCGGCATGAGCGACACCCGAGATCAAGACCGCCTGGACGCGGACGCCCCGAAGCGCGAGGACGGCGAAGCCAAGACCGAGGCCGACGAGCCGAGCTCTCCGCGCCACGCCGAGGGCTCGCTCGACATCTTCAACGGCAGCGCCCCCGAACGGGCCGCGCTCCCCGACGATCGCCCCTGGCTCGCACCCGAGACGCCGGGTGGCGGCCCGCGCGAGAACGTCGACCCGCGCGCCAACACACCCGAAGGCCACGAGGTCGAGCGCAACCTCACCGACCTCAACGACGGATTTGGCAAGGACATCCCCGCCGGCACCAACCACCACGGCGTCGGGACCACGTACGACCAGGACAAGAAGGTCGGCGGCGCGAACGACATCGACGAGGTGCTGAAGGGCGCGAAGCCGGGCTCCAATCCGGCCCCGCCGGCATCCCCGCCGCGTCCGGGAGGCCAAGGGGAGAAGGACACCCGCCAAACCCTCGGGACGGCAGGAGGTTCCGAGAAGGGCTCCGGGTCGATCAGCTCGGGCGGCGTCCACGGGAACCCGCCACCCGGGGTCGAGCTCGGCACCCGCGCCCCCAAGTGGGATCTCGTCGCCGACGACAACCTGAAGGGGCTGATGCCCAACATCTTCGCCCCGGAAAAGAAGGGGTCGAGCCGGGAGGAGCAGATCCAGAAGCAGAAGGAAGCCCTGGGCGGGACCAAGCCGGACGCCGGGACGCCCGTGATCCCGGAGTACGTCGACAAGAAGAAGAAGATGACCGACCCCGACGCCGATCCCGACGCGGGCGGGACCGTGGTCCCCGCGACGGCCGAGGAGGCCGCGGCGGCAATCGCCCGCCAGGGCGGGGGTGGCGACCCGATCAACCCCGACGACTACACCGCCCCGGAGATCGACGACAGCCAACCGCCAGCGGACCGGTACTCGAAGGTACGGGACCCGAACCCCGACGACGACGGCACCATCGGCGTCGGCGGCACCGGAAACGGAACCACCATCATCCCCGGCGGTGGCTTCACCGACGGTCCCCGGCCCGACCTCGACGCCACGACCGGCGCGCCGCCCATGCCGACTGGCGGCGGGCAAGGAGGCGGCGGCCAGCCGGACGGTCGTGGCGGCGCTCCCGAGGTGGTCGGCGCCGCCCCCGCGGAGGCCGCCCCACCGGCCGCGGCCGAACCGGCGCCCGCGCCCACGGTGGACCAGCAGTTGGCCCCGCCCGACTTCGACGGCCCGCCCGCACAGGGCGCGCCCGACCCCGGCGAAGCCGGCGACGGCGATCCCGACGGCGACGGCCTGCCCGGCTAACCAGGCGCGCGTCTACGACGCGAAGTCGGGGACCGCACCGCGAGCCGCGGTCGCGCGTCCCTTCGGCTTCTCCCAGTCCTCCTGCCGGCCCAGCGCCGTCAGGTCGAGGAAGTAGTACGAGCCACCGAGCATCTCCGCGCCGCGACCGAACGTGGAATACGTGTGGAACACGGCGTCTCCGTCGCGCAGGAAACAGCTCAGACCCGGCTCCTCGATCGGCGGCTCGCCCTCGAAGTAGTAACCGGTCCCCGCCTGGTCGTGCTCTTCCCTGGTCCGGTAGTTGTATTCGACGGGGGCGACGGATTCGTCCATCGTGACGTGGAAGTCGTAGTTGAAGTCACTCCCGAACGACGAGTACCAGGGGAAGGTCCAGCCCTTGCGGGCCTTGTACGCCTCGATCTTGGCTATCGGGGCGCGGGACACGTAGGCGAACGTCGTGTCCCGAGCGTGGAGATGATCGCGGAGACCCTCGCAGTTCTCGTCGGCCCCGGCCGAGCAGCTCGGGCAGCCATCGTCCCATGTCGGATCGAACATGAAATGACCGACCATGAGCTGGCGGCGCTCCTCGAACAGGTCGAGCAGGCTCGCCTTCCCGTCCGGGCCCTCGAAGACGTACTCCTTGTCGACCTTGACCATCGGCAGCTGGCGCCGCTTCGTGTTCAGCGCGTCGCGCGCCCGGGTCATCGCCTTCTCCTCGGCCAGCAGCTCGATGCGGGCGGCCCGCCACTCCTCGGGTGACACGACCTGGGGGAGACTCATAGCGCTCTCTCCTCTCGTCCGACGCTCGGTAGTGAGACCGTGGGGGGACGCGGAACTCATCGGGATGGCGATGAGTTTCACCCCTCGGGCTGGTCCTTCCCTTCAAATGCGGAACCGCACCATCGTCCTCGGCGTCGGCGGGATCCCGCGGCCGGACGCGGCCACGGTCGACGCCCTCGCCCGGCTCCAGCTCACGGCCCGGCGACTCGGGTACTCGATCGACCTCTGCGGCGTCCCGGCCGAGCTGCGAGACCTCCTCGAGCTGGTAGGCCTCGGGGAGGTCGTGCCGATCTGCGCGGAGCTATCCCTCGGGGTGCGGGGGCAGACCGAAGAGCGGGAACAGCCGGGCGGTGTCGAGAAAGAAGGTCATCCGGCTGATCCGCTCCCCTGAGGGCTCGAGCACGATGAGCGCCCACGGCTCCCGCTTTCCTCCGGGACCGCTCGGCTTGTACTGGCCGAACGCCGGGAGGCCGTTCGCGACCGTCGGGATCAGACGCGACCCGCGACAACCGATCCCGGGCCCCAGCCACCACTTGCGGATGTCGTCGAACCCACGCAGCCACAACTCGTACGGCGGCATCGACTGCTCGACGTCCTGGTGGAGGAGCGTGGCGATCGAGTCGAGGTCGTACCGCTCGAACGCGTCGACGAACCGCTCGAGCAGCGCCCGCTGAGCCTCGTCCTCCGGCTCGGCCGCGGCCTCGTCGGTGACGCCGCTGTCGGCGAGCGTGGCCCGGGCGCGTTGGAGCGCGCTGTTGACCGACGCGACCGTGGTCTCGAGCAGCTCCGCCACCTCCTCGGCCTTCCAGCGCAGGACCTCCCGCAGGATCAACACCGCCCGTTGCCGAGCGGGGAGGTGCTGGAGCGCGGTGACGAACGCCAGCCGGACCGACTCACGCGCCACCGCGAGGTCAGCGGGGTCGCTCTCCGCGGCCAGGACGCGCCCGTCGGGGATCGGCTCGATCCACGTCACCTCGGAGAGCGCGGGCCCGAGGGCCGACTCCGCCGGCGACGCCGGCCCGAGGTCCATGGGCATCGCGCGGCGCTGTCTCCCGTTCAGCATGTCGAAGCACACGTTGGTTGCGATGCGGTAGAGCCACGACCGCAGCGACGACCGGCCCTCGAACCGGTCGAAGCCGCGCCACGCCCGCACCATGGTCTCCTGGACGGCGTCCTCGGCCTCGAACGCCCCGCCCAGCATCCGGTAGCAGTAGCCGGTCAGCTCGACCCGGTGCTGCTCCAACTGGGCGTCGAGCTCACCCGTTGCCGCAAGATCAGTCATGCGGGCCACTCCTGTCGGTGGGGGGATCAACGACGGGACCTGCGCGAGGGGCATCGTACGTCGGCGTCACGGTTGCCCGATCAGGCCGCCGGGACCGGCAGGCTCTGGAGCCACGCCTCCCATGCCGGCTGCTCCCGCTCGACGAACGCCGGTGCCTCCTCGGAGAACAGGTAGCCCTGCAGCATGGCGTACGACACGCCGTCGCCCTTGTCCATGACCCCGAACCCGAGAAAGCCGGGCACGGGATCGGTGACCCGCAGCAGCAGCTCGTGCATCCCCGGTGGACCACCGATCCGCTCGACCCGGCCGCCGAGGCCGCGGGCGTCGACGGGCTTTCCGACCTCGGTGGCGCCGAGGGCCTGACGCAGGGCCGACCACACGGTGTCGACGGGGCCGGGCACGTCGGCGTACACCGACATCGAGGTCACCTGCTGGCCGGGGAAGTCCGTGAGGTACAGGCGGAGGTTCTCGAAGAACGGCGACCAGCCCTTCTCCATCTCGTCGAAGAACTCCTGCTCCCAGTCGGCGCCGGTGCCGAAGGCGCTGCTCACGACCCGGAGCACGCAGGTGCCGCCCGACTCCGCCTCCACGAGGAACTCGGTGACCAACGGCGTGACCGACGCCGGGTCGTGCCCGCTGAGCGCGGCCCAGTCCGGCTCCTCGTACACGAGCCGGCGGGGCGCGTCGAAGTCGGTGATCGTGCCGGGCGAGTCGTCCTCGCCCATGTGGAAGCAGATCGCGCCGCCCTCGCGTTCTTCCATGTCGGTCGGGATGAACCAGGCGCTGATGCCGTTGGCGGTGGCGATCGCCTCCCACACCTGCTCGGGCGGGCCGGGCAGCTCGAAGGTCAGTTCGATGCGGAGGGGGACGTCGGGCGTGCTCATGGGGTCTCCTCGGGTTTGGGGTGGGCGGCGATGACGAGGCGGTGCGGCCGCCCGTCGTCGTGGTGGTAGCGCGCCGCGAGGTCCATCACCGCGGCGGTGAGCTCGTCGGCGAACGCGGCCCGGTCATCGGGCGAACGGAACCTGATCTCGGTATCAACACTCAGGGTGGGCAGCCGCTTCCCGGCAGCCGCGGCCCGGCGGGCGAGGCTGCCGACCTCGCGCACCATCCGGCCGGCCAGGGCGACGAGGTACCGGGCCGAGAGCCGGTCGGCGGTCTGCTCGGGATCGGCCCCGGTCTCCCCGAGGGCGGCGGGCGACACCACGTAGCTGGCGGCCGTCGCCTGCAGCACCCGCTCGGTGATGCCGCCCCGCTTGCGCTCCTCGGTCAGCTCCACCAGCCCGTGGGCCTCGAGCTCCTTCAGGTGGTAGCGGAGCTTCTGGCGGGCGATGCCGAGTCGGGGGGCGAGGGCGCCGGCCGAGGAGGGCTCGACCAGCTCGGCCAGGAGCCGGGCCCGCATCGGGTCGAGGGCGACCGCGGCGACGGAGGGGTCCTCGATGACTTCGACGTCCTGCACGGGCACTACCTTGCTCCTGACAATCTTTTTTGTCAAGATCGCCTCGGACCGATGAGTTCTCGGCGGGCCGCCGGTCACCACTGACGAACCCCGAGGATCCGACGAACGGAAAGGACCCAGATGGACAGCGAGCTCCCCCGCAGCCCCGCCCTGGCGATCGAGGCCTCCGGCCTCGTCAAGGCGTTCGGCGAGGTCCGGGCGGTCGACGGCATCGACCTGGCCGTGCCCGCCGGAGCCCTGTACGGCTTCCTGGGCCCCAACGGCGCCGGCAAGACCACCGCCATCCGCACGCTGGCGACGTTGCTGCGCCCCGACGGCGGCGAAGCCCGGGTGCTCGGCCACGACATCGTGCGCGAGGCCGATGCCGTGCGCGCCCGGGTCAGCCTCACCGGCCAGTTCGCATCGGTCGACGAGGAGCTCACCGGCGCCGAGAACCTCGTGCTGCTGGGCCGGCTGCTGGGCTACCCGCGGCCCCAGGCCCGGGAGCGGGCCGGCGAGCTGCTCGACGCCTTCGGGCTGGCCGAGGCGGGCGACCGTCTGGTGAAGACCTACTCGGGCGGCATGCAACGCCGGCTCGACATCGCCGCCAGCATCATCGCGACCCCGGAGCTGATCTTTCTGGACGAGCCGACGACCGGGCTCGATCCCCGCAGCCGGAACCAGGTGTGGGAGATCGTCCGGTGGCTCGTGGCCGAGGGAACGACCGTGCTGCTGACCACGCAGTACCTCGATGAGGCCGACCGTCTCGCCCACCGCATCGCGGTGATCGACCACGGCCGGATCATCGCCGAGGGCACGCCCCGCGAGCTCAAGGCCTCGGTTGGGTCGGGCGCGGTGCACGTGCGGCTGCGCGACCCCGGGCAACGGCCCGACGCCCAGCGACTACTCACGCAGGCGCTCGGCGTCCCGGTGCACCTGGAGGCGGATCCGGGCGCGGTGACCGCGCGGGTCGGCGACGCCGAGGCGGTCGCCCACGCGCTGGCCGATCTGGCGCGCTCGGGCATCGCCGTCACCGACTTCTCCCTGGGCCAGCCCAGCCTGGACGAGGTGTTCCTTGCACTCACCGGTCGGCCGGCCGAGGACCCGCGCGACACCGAAGCCGCCGACGAGAACGACGAGGAGGATGCGGCATGACCGCGACGACGATCGAAGCCGTCCCCGACACCGCGCTCGGCACCGTGCTCTCGCGCCGCGCCCGGCCGGCGCCCCCGAGTGCGCTGTCGGCGTCGCTGGCGTTCGGGTGGCGGGCGGCACTGAAGATCAAACACGTCCCGATGCAGCTGTTCGACGTGACCATGTTCCCGATCATGTTCGTGCTGCTCTACACGTACCTCTTCGGTGGCGCCCTGGCCGGGTCACCGAGCGAGTACCTCCAGGACCTCCTGCCCGGGGTCCTGGTCATGACCGTGGCGTGGATCACGATGTACACGGGCCAGGCGTTGAACACCGACATCTCCAAGGGCATCTTCGACCGCTTCCGCTCGCTGGCGATCTGGCGGCCGGCGGTGCTCGTCGGGATGCTCCTCGCCGACGCGGTGCGCTACACGATGGCGTCGCTGGTGATCATCACCGTCGGCGTCACGCTCGGGTTCCGGCCCGACGGCGGGCCGGTCGGCGTGGTGCTCGCGGTTGCCCTGCTGCTCGTGTTCGCGTTCAGCCTGTCCTGGGTCTGGACTGCGGTCGGGTTGCGGGCACCGACGCCCGAGGCCGTCCTGCAAATGGCCATGACGATCCTCTTCCCGCTCACCTTCGCCAGCAACGTGTTCGTCGACCCCGACACGATGCCCGGTTGGGTGCAGGCGTTCGTCAACGTCAACCCGGTCTCCCACCTCGCCACCGCGGCCCGCGGCCTCATGCACGGGTACGCCGTGGTCGGAGACATCGCCTGGGTGCTGGCGTGGTGCGCAGCCCTGGTCGCAGTGTTCGCGCCGATCACCATGCGCCTGTACAACAAGGAGCGGTAGCCACCATGACGGTCACCTTCCCGGGAGAGTCAGCCGAGTACCGAGCCGCCCGCGACCAGCTCCTCGGGCGCGAGATCGAGTTGCGTCGCGCGACGGAGTCGGTGGCGGTGGCGCGGCGCGAGCTGCCCCCCGGTGGCGTGGTACCGGAGGACTACGTCTTCAACGGCGCCGGCGCCGACGGAAGCGCGACCGAAGTCAGGCTCTCGGAGCTGTTCGCGCCGGGCAAGGACTCCCTCGTCACCTACAGCATGATGTTCCCGCGCGACCCCGGCGACGACCGGCCCGGGCCCGAGACCGGGCGGAGCGCCCGTCTGAAGCTCTTGGAGAGCCCGTGCCCGTCGTGCACTGCGCTGCTCGACCAGCTCGACGGTGCCGCCGAGCACGCCGGCCAGCGCATCAACTTCGCGGTCGTGGCCAAGGCTCCGGTGGAGCGCCTCCTCACGTTCGCGGAGGAGCGCGGCTGGCGACGGCTCCGACTCCTCTCGTCGACCCGCAACACCTTCAACCGCGATTACCACGGTGAGACCTCGGACGGTGACCAGCGGCCGATGGTGAACGTGTTCCATCGCGACGGCGAGACGATCCGGCACTCCTGGGGATCCGAGCTCCTCTACGCGCCCACCGACCCCAGGCAGGATCCCCGCCACGCCGGCACCCTCGAACCGCTCTGGAACCTGTTCGACCTGACCCCCGAAGGGCGCCCGACCGATTGGGACGAACAGCTGCGCTACCCGTGACCAACCCCACGGCTGAGCGAGAGGAGAAGGAGATGGTCCCGCGTGAGCCCGTGGCCGAGCTCGACGCCCGGTTTAGCAGCGAGAACGCAACCCCGACGGACTGGTCCGAGGCCCGCCGCCAGTTGGAGAACGCCGAGGTGTACTGGCTGTCGACAGTGCGCGCCGACGGGCGCCCGCACGTCACGACGCTGCTGGCGGTCTGGGTGGACGGGGCGTTGTACTTCTGCACCGGCCCGGGTGAGCAGAAGGCCAAGAACATCGACGGGAACCCGCATTGCATCCTCACGACCGGACGCAACACGCTGGGTGAGGGTGTCGACATCGTGGTCGAAGGCGACGCGGTGCGGGTGACCGACGACGCCCGGCTCCACCGGCTCGCCGATGCCTGGGAGGCGAAGTACGGGCGCGAGTGGCGCTTCGAGGTCCGCGACGGCGCCTTCACCCAGGAGGAGATCCCCGACGGGGCGCTGGTCTACGAGGTCGCGCCCGCGAAGGCATTCGGCTTCGCCAAGGGCGACGAGTTCAGCCAGACCCGCTGGCGCTTCGAGAGAAAGCGAGCACGCCCATGAAGCTCACGATTTCGACGTTCCTGTCCCTGGACGGGGTGATGCAGGCCCCCGGCGGTCCGGAAGAGGACCCCAGCGGAGGCTTTGAGCACGGCGGATGGTCCTATCCCTACGCCGACGAGGACTTCGGCAAGGCCGTCGACGGGTGGTTCGGGGCCGCCGACGCGTTCCTGCTCGGCCGCAAGACCTACGAGATCTTCGCCGGCCACTGGCCCAAGGTCACCGACGACGCCAACCCGGTCGCCACCAAGCTGAACCGCCTGCCCAAGTACGTCGCGTCGAGGACGCTCGACAAGGTCGACTGGAGCAACTCGACCCTGCTGGAGGGCGACGTCGCCGAGGCCGTCGCGAAGCTCAAGGGTGAGCCGGGGAACGAACTCCAGGTCCACGGCAGCGGCAACCTCGCCCAGACGCTGATCAAGCACGGCCTGATCGACGAGTACCGGCTCTTCGTCTACCCCGTCGTCCTCGGAGAAGGGAAGCGCCTGTTCGCCGACGGTGCGGTGCCGGCGGCGCTCAAGCTCGTCGACAGCAAGACGACCAGCACCGGCGTCACCATCAACTCGTATCAGCCGGCCGGCGACCTGACTACGGGCTCGTTCGCGCTCGAAGATCAGTAGCCCGAGGTGCCGTCATGATCGAGCGCCTCGAGCCCTTCATCGGCGAGTGGAGCATCGAAGCAGATTTCCCCGATGCTCCGCCGACCGACATGCGCGGCCGGGTCGCGTTCGAATGGATGGTGGGTGAACAGTTCCTGGTCGAGCGGTGGGAAGTCCCCCATCCCGATGCACCCGACGGCATCGCGATCATCGGCGTCGACCCGAGCGGAGACCATTACCTCCAGCACTACTTCGACTCGCGTGGCGTCGCCCGCGTCTACGAGATGAGTTTCGACGACGGCGTCTGGAAGCTCTGGCGCACCAAGCCGGACTTCACGCCCCTGGAGTTCTCGCAGCGCTTCACCGGGACCTTCAGCGACGACGGCACGACCATCGCCGGCCGGTGGGAGATCTGCCACGACGGCTCGACCTCGGAGCTCGACTTCGATCTGACCTACACGAGGATCAAGTAGCGACTCGAGGGGTTCTGGCTATCGCCGGACCGCGCTGCCTCCCTCGGCCTTGGCCCGGTAGAGCGCCCGGTCGGCCGACTCGAGGACCGCATCGCCGAGGCGGCGGTCGGTGTGCGCGAGCCCGATGCTGATGCCCACCTGCGCGCGGGCGACGACGACCTGGAACGGCTGCTCGACCGCGACGCGAATGCGTTCGGCGAGGTCCGCCGCCTGCTCCGCGGTCGCCCCCGCGCAGAGCACCGCGAACTCGTCGCCACCCAAGCGTGCGACCAGATCGCCCGAGCGCACGCAGCGCTCGATCCGGCGCGCGACCGCCCGCAACAGCTCGTCGCCGGCACGGTGGCCGTGCTCGTCGTTCACGGGCTTGAACCGGTCGAGGTCGCAATACAGCACGGCACCGGAACCACCGCGGTTGAGCGCGTCGAAGAACGCCTTGCGGTTCGCGAGCCCCGTCAGGACGTCGCGATGGGCGGCTTCGTTGAGCAGCCGCACCTGCCGGGTCCAGCGCAGGATGAGCTCGACGAAGTCCATCGCCATCGCCATGCCCGAGGAGTGGTATTCGGGATCGGGCCCGCCGGTGCGCGTCCACACGGTGATCACGGCGGGAACGTCGGCACCCTCGGCGATCACGGGCTGAACCCAGTAGGCCCCGAGACCGAGCCGCTCGGCGTTGGCGCGTCGCCCGGGGTCGAGTGCAGAGAGGTCGTGCGCGATCTGTGGCCTGCCCTCGCGTCGGCTCATCCCCCACGGGGATTCGGGCGAATCGTCGGCGCCGGCAAGTTCGGCCGGGACATCGGTGCCGACCTGGTGGAGCCGCTCGTCTTCGAGCCAGGAGATCGCGACCCGCGAACCGAACGCGCTCCGATTGAACATGTCGAGCACAGGTGTCAGTGCTTCCACCGCCGATGACCCCCGCAGCAGCCCGAACAGCGCCTGCGTTTGCGAGACGTCCGCGACACGACAGAACGCCGCGAGAAAAAGGCCGGATCCGTCGGTGACCCCGGCGGTCGTCACCTGGATCGGGAGCCATGATCCGTCGGCTGCCCTCACCCGGTAGGAAGAGGAGCCGGGCGGCGCGCCCGGTTCGGCGTGCACGCCGACGTCTCGGAGCGTGCGCTCCACATCGTCCGGGTGCAGGAGCTCCAAGATGTTGCGCCCGGCCGCGGCATCCGGATCCCAACCAGTCGCCGAGCCTGCCGCCGGATTCATGTGCCGGATGGTGCCGTTGGCGGCGAAGACGACGATGGAGTCGGCGCTCAACTCCACGAGCGACGTGTACAAGGTCGTCAGCGACGACGCGCTCGGCCGCTCCTCGGCTGACGCCATCCCCCTATCTTTCCAAGTCCGAGGCGGCCCACACGCTCGGATGAGCCCGCGCAGAGGGCCGGTGCGGCCGCACCGGCCCTGAACTGCGCTTGCGTTGGTGGCGGGGGGAGGATTTGAACCTCCGACCTTCGGGTTATGAGTCAGTTCGAGCGGGTGTCGGGTCGTGCCGGTCACTGCCACAAAGTGCCGCTGACCTGCGGTTTCGCGGTCGGTCGCTGTCGCCGCGACCCTGTGGAGAACGCCTCGTGACGGACCGTCCGTTAGAAGATCCGTTAGAAGTCGTCGGCTGAACCGGGCCCCGCTACCGACGCGGTCGCGGCAGCCGCCACCACCTGCGCGGGGCTGGAGTCTCGATAAGCGGTCCCCAGCGCCACTCGGCG
>JBQTGU010000053.1:0-2133 GCA_052390575.1 Actinomycetota bacterium
ATCGGTCGTGAGGTGAACGTGGGAACCAACCCGGAGCCGCCCACCCTGCCATGAGCAGCGGGCAGGCTCGTCGTCAGCTGATGGCTCTGGGCTGGGGCGGAGTCCGCGGAGTAGTCGGAGGCCGGGAAAGCCGGCCACAGGGCGAAGGCGGACAGCGATCTCGCAGGATTGGTGACTGCGGGGCAGGAGGTCGCCGGTGAACACCGGCGCGCCGTGGCCGACGCCTTCTGAGGCCGAGGTCCGGGTACTGCGGATGCAGGCCAAGCTGCACCGATGGGCAACCGACGATCCGACGCGTCGGTTTGGAGACCTCTTCAACCTCGTCGCTGACCCGGCGTTCCTGCAGGTCGCATGGCGCCGGGTGCGAGGCAATCGGGGCGCACGCTCGGCGGGGATCGATGGCCAGACGGCCTATGCGATCGAAGCCGAGCGCGGCGAGGAGACGTTCCTCGCCGAGCTGCGGGCCGACCTTCGGTCCCGCACCTTCCTGCCGATCCCGGTCCGCGAGCGGATGATCCCGAAGCCCGGCGGCAGGCGCCGCCGGCTGGGCATCCCGACCGTCCGGGACAGGGTGGTCCAGGCTGCGCTCAAGCTCGTGCTGGAGCCCGTCTTCGAGGCGGACTTCGCGCCGTGCTCGTATGGCTTCCGGCCCGGGCGACGAGCTCAGGACGCGATCGCCGAGATTCATCTCTTCACCAGCCGCTCGTATGAGTGGGTGGTGGACGCGGACATCTCGGCCTGCTTCGACGAGATCGACCACCGGGCGCTCATGGGCCGGGTGCGTCGCCGGATCGGAGACAGGCGCGTCTTGGCTCTGGTGACGGCGTTCCTGCGAGCCGGCATCCTCGGTGAGGATGGCGTCGAGCGGGACACCGTGACCGGCACCCCGCAAGGCGGCATCCTCTCACCGCTGCTCGCCAACATCGCCCTCTCGGTCCTCGACGAGCACTTCGTCGCGGCCTGGGCGGCGATGGGGGCGCACTCGGGCGCACGCCAACAGCGGCGGCGCCGGGGTCTGGCCACGTATCGGCTCGTCCGCTACGCGGACGATTTCGTCGTGCTCGTGGCCGGCACCCGCGCCCACGCCGAGGCGCTGCGCGACGAGGTGGCGGCGGTGCTCGCGCCGATGGGTCTGCGCCTGTCGGCCGAGAAAACGAGGATCGCCCACATCGACGAGGGCTTCGACTTCCTGGGCTTTCGCATCGTGCGGCAGCCCAAGCGAGGCACGGGCCAGCGCTTCGTTTACACCTACCCGGCCAAGGCCGCCCTCGCGACGGTCAAGGCCAAGGTGCGAGTGCTGACCCGAGGGGCGACGGACCTGTCGCTCAGCATCCTCCTGCACCGGCTCAACCCGGTGCTCCGAGGCTGGACCGCCTACTTCCGGCACGGGGTCTCGACGCGGACCTTCAGCTACCTGCGCGCCTTCGTCTGGCGACGGGTGGTGAGCTGGCTCCGCCATAAGCACCTCCGGGCCAACTGGAAGCAGCTTCGCCGGCGCTCCCTTCCAGGGTGGCGGCCGACGGAGGGCGAGGTGAGCCTGTTCAACCCGAGCGCGGTGACGGTCAGCCGGTACCGCTATCGGGGCGCGCGCATCCCCTTGCCGTGGGCTGAGCGGCCGAGCGGACCGACGACACGCCTGACGGCATGAGGTCGTGGAGAGCCGGATGCGTGGCAACGCGCACGTCCGGTTCGGAGGGCGGGCCGGGGAGACGGAGCGGCCGAAAGGTCGTCACCGCGCCTCGGTCCGACCCTACTACCTCAAGGTCCGCGAGGCTGGCCGAGTGGTGTCGATGGCCGCGCTCGTAGCGACCGGGGTGGCGCTGACCGGCGAGCGCCGCGTACTCGGCCTCGAGCTCGCCGCCGGCAACGACGAGGGCTCGGCCTGGCCGCGCTTCGTCCGCTCGCTCGTGGAGCGCGGCCTGCATGGTGTCCGGCTGGTGATCAGCGACGACCACCCGGGCCTGGTCAAGGCCGTCCGCGAGCAGCTCCTCGGCTCGGCCTGGCAACGCTCATCGGTGCACAGTGAGCCGGGACCGAGGGTCCCCATCTCGTACCGAGCGGAGAGCGCCTTGGCAGCGGCGATCGGCTGAGATCCTCCGGCAGACCCGCGCCTCCGCTCGGGAGGCGAGCCTA
>JBQTGU010000054.1:0-96178 GCA_052390575.1 Actinomycetota bacterium
GGCGGGCGGGGGCCCGGGGGGCGTCCGCCGGCGGGGGGGGGGGCCCCCCCCCCCGGGGCGCGCCCCCTGGGGCCCCGCGCCCGCGCCCCCGGCCCCCGCCCCCCCCGCGCCCCGGGGCCCGAGCGGCCCGGCCCGTAGGGCCGGGAGCGGGAAAGGATGACCGCGGTCGAGATCGTTTCCGCCGTCCGGGCCGGTGAACGGAGGGCGCGTGAGGTCGTCGAGGAGCACCTGGGGGCGATCGAGGCGGGCGACGGTGAGTTGCACGCGTTCAACCATGTGATGGCGGACGAGGCGCTCGCCGCCGCCGACAAGGTTGACGCCGAAGTGGCGAGCGGCGACGTCCCCGGGACGCTCGCCGGCGTCCCGGTCGCGCTCAAGGACAATCTCTGCACTCGCGGCGTGCCGACGACGTGCTCGTCCCGGATCCTCGACGGCTGGCGCCCCCCGTACACCGCCACCGTCGTCGAACGCGTCGTTCGGGCGGGCGGGATCCCGATCGGCAAGACCAACCTCGACGAGTTCGCCATGGGGTCGTCCACCGAGAACTCGGCGTTCGGCGCCACCCGCAACCCGCACGATCGCGGGCGGGTCCCCGGTGGTTCCAGTGGGGGATCGGCGGCGGCAGTGGCGGCGGACTTCGCACCGCTCGGGCTCGGCTCCGACACCGGCGGGTCGGTCCGCCAGCCGGCGTCGCTGTGCGGGGTGGTGGGCGTAAAGCCGACGTACGGCGTGGTGTCGCGCTACGGGCTGATCGCGTTCGCCAGCTCCCTCGACCAGATCGGGCCGTTCGCCCGGACGGTCGACGACGCCGCGCTGCTCCTCGAAGTCATCGCCGGCCACGACCCGATGGACTCGACGTCGATCGCGTCGCCGGCACCGCGCCTCCGAGACGTGCTCGACGACGGCGTCGACGGCCTCCGGATCGGTCTCGTCGAGGAGCTCACGGACGCCGAGGGCGTGCAGCCCGAGGTGGCGGCGGCGGTCGAGGACGCGGCGCGTGGGCTCGAGAAGGCGGGCGCGACGGTCGAGCGGATCTCGGTCCCGAGCGCGAGCTACGGGATCTCGGCCTACTACCTGATCGCGCCGGCGGAGGCGTCGAGCAACCTCGCCCGCTACGACGGGGTGCGCTACGGGCTGCGGGTAGAAGGTGAGGACGCCGCCACGATGAACGCCAACACCCGCGACGCCGGCTTCGGGCCCGAAGTGAAGCGCCGGATCATGCTCGGAACGTACGCCCTGTCGGCCGGGTACTACGACGCGTACTACGGGCAGGCCCAGCGGGTGCGCACGCTGATCATCCGCGACTTCAACCGCGCCTACGACACGTACGACGCGCTGATCTCCCCGACGTCGCCGACGACCGCGTTCGAGCTGGGCGCCAAGACCGCCGACCCGCTGGCCATGTACCTGTCGGACGTGTGTACGGTGCCCAGCAACCTGGCCGGCCACGCGGCGATGAGCGTGCCGTTCGGCACCGCCGGCGATGGGCTGCCGATCGGAGTGCAGGTGCTCGCGCCCGCGCTGGGCGAGCCGGTGATGTTCCGGGTGGCCAAGGTGATCGAAGCGGCCGCGCCGTGAGTTCAGTGCAGGAAGTACGCGAGCGCCCGGTTGAACACGTCGGCCTGCTCCCACTGGAGGAAGTGGCCGGCGTTCGACACGACGAGCGGGCCGATGCACTCGGGGAACGCCACCCGACTCCTGTCGGGGAAGCTGGGGGGCACGACGTGGTCGTCCGGTCCGTACAGCACGAGGGCGGGGACGGGACAGGGCTCGAACAGCCGGGGCACGTCCTCGAGCGGGCGGTTGCCGAATGCAGTCTCGTACGCACCCCAGCTCGCCCGCAGCTTCTCGGGATCGGCGAACGGCTCGGTCATGAAGTCGACGTCGGCGGCGCTGAAGTTCCCGGGCGCGGCCCACAGCCGGTGCCCGTACATGTCCGCGACCCAGGCGCGGCGCCGCTCGGGTGTGTCGAGCTCGGCCAGGAGCGCGTCGGGCTCGGTGCCCTGGCGGCGGAAGTAGTCGGCAGTCTGGCGGGTGGCGTGGGGCTCGTCGGGCGGGATGCCGGCGGCGTCGTACAGCTCGTCCCGGAGGGGCACGAGCGTGTTGAAGAAGCACAGCCGGGTGACGAAACCGGGGTACCGGAGCGCGAGGTCGTAGAGCACGACGCCGCCGAGATCACCGCCCGCGACCGTACACTGCTCGTGACCGAGCACGTCGTGGACGAGCGCGTACATGTCGAGCGAGTACGCCGACACGTCGTAGAAGCCGTCGGGCGCGAGGTCGGAGTCGCCGAAGCCGCGCAGGTCGGGCGCGATCACCTCGAAGCCGGCGTCGGCAAGGGGCGCGACGTTGCGCCACCAGATCCGCTTGGTCTCGGGGTACCCGTGGATCAGGAGGAGGGGATCGCCGCCGACGCCCTCACGCACGTACGCGAGCGATACGCCGTTGCGCACTTCACTGCGCTCGACCTTGAAGGCGTCGGGGTCGGGCCGCTCGCTCACGCCCGGAGCCTGGCATGACGACCGCGACTACAACCACTTGGGAGACGGTCATCGGGCTCGAGGTGCACGTCGAGCTGGCGACCACGACCAAGCTGTTCTGCGGCTGCCCCAACCTCTTCGGCGCCGAGCCCAACACCAACGTCTGCCCCGTGTGCCTCGGGCTCCCCGGCTCGTTGCCCGTCCTCAACGAACGGGCGGTGGAGTTCGCGCTGCGAATCGGGGAGGCGCTGCACTGCACGGTGCCCGAGCACTCGCTGTTCCACCGCAAGAACTACTTCTATCCCGACATGCCGAAGGACTATCAGATCTCCCAGTACGACGAGCCGGTGTGCGTGGAGGGCTGGCTCGAGATCGACGGCACGCGCGTCGGCATCGAGCGCGCCCACATGGAGGAGGACACGGGCAAGACCCTGCACGTCGGCGGGGGCGGACGGATCCACGAGGCCGACCACTCGCTCGTCGACTACAACCGCGCCGGCGTCCCGCTGATGGAGATCGTGAGCCATCCCGACATGCGCTCGGCCGAGCAGGCCCGGTCGTACGTCGGCGAACTCCGGGGCGTGCTCCAGGCGATCGGTGTCTCCGACGTGAAGATGGAGGAGGGCTCGTTCCGCATCGACGCCAACGTGTCGTTGCGGCCCGAGGGGTCGGGCGATCTCGGCACCAAGGTCGAGGTCAAGAACATGAACTCGCTGCGCTCGCTGGGCCGAGCGCTCGAGTTCGAGGTCGGGCGCCAGCGCGACCTGCTCGAGTCGGGGGAGCGGGTGGTGCAGGAGACGCGCCACTGGGACGAGGACGCCGGCGTCACCCACGGGATGCGCACGAAGGAGGGCTCGGAGGACTACCGGTACTTCCCCGAGCCCGATCTCGTCCCGGTCGCGCCCGACGCCGACATGCGGGCGCGGGTGCGGTCGGACATGCCCGAGCTGCCGGCGGAGCGGCGGGAGCGCCTGCAGGCCGAGTGGGGGATCGGCGAGCACGAGGCCCGCGTACTCGCGGGCACGGCCGGTCTCGCCGACTACGCCGAGGCGGCGGTGGCCGCGCTGGCCGGCGGCACTGCCAGGGACGTCGTCAACTGGTGCACGGGCGACGTGCTCGGTTACCTCAACGAGACGGGGAACACTGCCGGCGAGTTGTCGTTGCCGCCCGACGGGCTGGCCGAGCTGGTGGGGTTGGTCGCCGACGGGACGCTGTCGCGCAACCTGGCCAAGGACGTGCTGGCGGAGTGCCTGCGCACCGGGCGACGGCCGCGTGAAGTCGTGGAGGAGCGCGGGCTCGCGCAGGTCAGCGACGAAGGGGAGCTGGCGGCGCTGATCGACGGGATCCTCGCCGAGAACCCCGAAGAGGTGGAGGCGTACCGCGCCGGCGACGAGAAGGTCCGTAAGAAGAAGCAGGGTTTCTTCATGGGGAAGGCCATGAAAGCGACGGAGAACAAGGCCAACCCGCAGCTCCTCAAGAGGCTGCTCGACGAACGGTTGGGGAAGTAGCGCTCAGTCCATCGGGACGTTGCGGACGAGCTTGCCGTCGATGCGCTCGAAGATCTCGTCGAGGCTCAAGCCGGTGATCGTGAGGCCGTGGTTGCGCTGCCCGACGACGGCCCGTGACGGATCGGGCGCGCGGCGCACCAGATCGGCGACCGCGCCGGCGAGCTCGACGGTCCCGCAGGGGTAGTTGATCTCGGTCGAGCTGATGCCGTCCATCCATGCGTGGACGTGCAGGATGGCGCCGACCTCGGGGTGCTCGCGGTAGATCATCCAATGCTCGATCGCGTCGACCGAGACCCGGTTCGGCTTCACCCGCGGCGGCACGCTCAGGATCATGCAGTCGCGGTCGTTGTCGTAGCCCCGCACGAGCAGGATGTGCTTGCCGATCTCGGTGAGCGCGCTCTTGTCGACGCCGCTGGCGCTCATCCAGAACTCGGGCCCGTACTCTGACTCCGTCGGCGGCTGTCGCCGGGCGCTGACGTTGCCGTAGCTCAGGCCGCCGATCCCGTACAGCAGCTTCACGTGGCGTAGATCGCGCGCCGAGAGGATCTCCTCGATCGGGAACGCCGCCGGCAGCAGGTCGAGGGCGTCGAGGTGTTCGCCCGCTCGCCCGATCTGGCGGGTGTGCTCGTCGCCGTCCCAGAGCTCGGTGGGGAGGTCGGTCCGGAACTCGTTCGCGATTACAAGTCGCGACGACGCCAGCGGCTCGATGCGTTCGAACACCTCGGTGAAGAACCTGCGGTCGTCGCCGCGATGCTCGACCGCGTAGGTGCCCTGCTCGAGGGTGACGAAGTCCACCACCGCGGCGCCATCGCTCGGGCGCGCGCTCACGATCAGGCAGAGGTTGGCGAGCCCCCGCACCAACAGTGGGTAGCCGGCGCGCAGCGCATCGTCGGGCGGCGATGCCATGGGCGCGAGCGCGACCACGAAGGTCGGCGCCGACTTTCGGCGGTAGGGGCGGGCGTTCTCGGGGTCGAGGTGGTGGAGGACGACCTGAACCTCGGGACCGGGCGCGGGGAGCTCCTCGTATCCCTCGTCCACCATCGCTCGGCGGAGCCCGTCGACGAACCAGCGCATGCGGTCGTCAGTGGCGTCGCCGCTCCACGCGAACGTGCGCTCCTTGACCGGGCTGTCGGTGAGCCCGACGCTCGCCGGTGCGTCGGTGGGGCTCATGCCGGCTCCTGGCGTGAGGTCGGGAAGAAAAATTTGATGGTGCCGGGCCCCGGGGCCTGGTCGAATTCGACCCCGTGGGCTCATGGGAAGGTTACGACCCCGCCACCTACGGCGACCAAGTGGCGGACGTCTACGACCGGATGTACGGCCCCGACGACGAGGCGGTCGCCTGTCTCACCGACCTGGCCGGCGCGGGGCCGGTGCTCGAGCTCGGGATCGGGACGGGGCGGCTCGCCCTACCGCTCGCCAACCAGGGCCTCGAAGTGCACGGCATCGATGCATCCCAGGCCATGGTGGATCAGCTCCGCTCGAAGCCGGGCGGCGATCGCATCCCGGTAGCGATCGGCGACTTCGCCGACGTGGAGGTCGACGGACGCTTCTCGCTCGTGTTCGTGGCGTTCAGCACGTTCTTCGCCCTCCCCTCGAAGGAGGCGCAGCGAGGGTGCTTCGCCAACGTCGTCGCTCGCCTCGCTCCCGGGGGTCGCTTCGTCGTGTCGGGCTTCGTACCCGATCCGTCGCGCTTCGAACGGAACCAGCGGCTCGAGGTTCAAGCGGTCCAGTTCGACGGCGCCCGGATCAACGCCAGCCGCCACGATCCCGAGAACCAGCGGGTCGATTCGCTGATCATGTGGGTCTCGAACGCCGGAGTTCGCACCTGGCCGGTCCGGCTGCGGTACTGCTACCCCGACGAGCTCGACGCGATGGCGGACGCGGCGGGGCTGCGGCTCGAGCACCGCTGGTGTGGATGGGGGCGCGACCCGTTCACCGACGATTGCGCGAGGCACGTGTCGATCTATGTGCGGGAGTAGGCAAGGGCGGTCACCGGTGGCATGTCGTCTCGAACCGTCCAGGTCGCGCCGCCGTTGTCGGAGACGTGGAGCCTGCCGCCGGGGCAGCCGAAGGCGATCGCGTGGCCGTCCGCCGCCAGCCGACCGCTGTCGACGTTCCCGTCGAGCCAGTCGCTCACCCGCGCGAGCGGCTGCGTGGCGTCGAGCGAGCCGCGGTACACCGCGCCCCGGTCGGTGAAGGGACCGGTCGACGCGCTCACGAACACGGTGTCGGCGCTGAGGGCTACGGCCCGGCAGTACGAACCGTGCAACCCGTCGGTGTACACGGTCCAGTTCGCACCGGCGTCGTGGCTGATCACCAGCCCGACCGCGGCCGCGGCCACGACGACCTCGGGGCGCTCGGGGTGGGCCAGTACCTGGTGGACGTCGGCGTCGACGTCGATCGTCGGCTCCCAGGTCTCGCCGCCGTCGGTCGACCGGGGGATGCCGCCGACGTGGACGTTGGCGAAGACCACCCCGTCGGCCGACGTGCTCATGGACCGTACGTAGGGCTTCGAGCTCCCGACCGCGTGCCACTGGTCCCGTCCGGCCACCCGATCGAAGCCGGGTACCGGTTGGAGGTTCCCGTCGTAGCGCAGGATCTCGCCCGTGCTCGTGCCGAGGAGTACTCCGTCGTCGGAGGAGGTCAACGCGGTGAGCGAGTGCGGCGCCTCCACCCGCTCACTCCATTCGCCGTTGTCGCTTCGCGCGACCAGCAGCGATCTCTCGACGATCGCCCATCCATCGGTGAGCGCCCGCACGTGACGGCCTTCAAGATGGACGTCAGCGCCTTCGACGATCCCGGAGTCGGTCCCGATCAGTAGCTCCGTCATGACCGAGTCAACCGTCGAATACGCTCCGGTTATGCCCGCCGACATGAAGCCCCGCAGTCACGAGGTCACCGACGGGATGGAGCGGGCGCCGGCCCGGGCCATGCTGCGTGCGATCGGGATGACCGACGCCGACTGGGGCAAGTCGCAGATCGGCGTGGCGTCGAGCTGGAACGAGGTCACGCCCTGCAACATGCCGCTGGACCGGCTGGCCAAGCGGGCCAAGGACGGCGTGCGGGACGCCGGCGGCTTTCCGATCGAGTTCATGACCATCGCGATCTCCGACGGCATCTCGATGGGCCACGAGGGAATGCGCGGGTCTCTCGTGAGTCGGGAGATCATCGCCGACTCGGTCGAATGCGTGATGCACTCGGAGCGCCTCGACGGTCTCGTCACGTTCGCCGGCTGCGACAAGAGCCTTCCCGGGATGCTCATGGCCGCCGCCCGCTTGAACCTCCCGTCGGTGTTCCTCTACGGCGGATCGATCCTCCCCGGCCACTACAAGGACCAGGCCCTCGACATCGTGAGCGTCTTCGAAGCGGTCGGTGCATGCGCCGCCGGCACGATCAGCGAAAACGAGCTGGGCGAGATCGAGCGGCGCGCCTGTCCTACTGAGGGGTCGTGCGCGGGCATGTTCACCGCAAACACCATGGCCTCGGTCGCCGAGGCGCTCGGCATGTGCCTACCCGGTAGCGCATCGCCGGCGGCGGTCGACCGGCGCCGCGACGACTACGCGTTCGAGAGCGGCCGGGCGGTCATGCATCTCCTCGAGACGGGAATTCGTCCGGGCCAGATCATGACGAAGGACGCGTTCGAGAACGCGATCGCGGTGACGATGGCGCTCGGCGGGTCCACCAACGCGGTGCTGCACCTCCTGGCGATCGCTCACGAAGCTCAGGTGGAGCTCGAGCTCGACGACTTCAACCGGGTCGCCGCCCGAGTCCCCCACATCGCCGACACGAAGCCGCACGGCAAGTACCACATGTACGACATCGACCGCATCGGCGGCGTCCCGGTCGTCATGCGGGAGCTGCTCGCCGCCGATCTCCTCCACGGCGACGCGCTCACCGTCACCGGCAAGACCGTCGCCGAGAACCTGGCTGCACTCGACCCGCCCGCACCCGATGGCGAGGTCGTCCACCCGCTCACCGACCCGATCCATGCCCAGGGCGGCATCGCCATCCTCACCGGATCACTCGCGCCGAACGGCAGCGTGGTGAAGGTGGCCGGCCTCGACCAACCCCGCTTCGAGGGCACCGCCCGCGTTTTCGACGGCGAGGACGCGGCGATGGACGCCATCCTCGCCGAGAAGATCCAGCCCGGCGACGTCGTGGTGATCCGCTACGAAGGCCCGAAGGGCGGGCCCGGGATGCGCGAGATGCTCGCGGTCACCGGCGCGATGAAGGGGGTCGGGCGGGGCGCCGACGCCGCCCTGCTCACCGACGGGCGCTTCTCCGGCGGGACCCACGGGTTCTGCGTCGGCCATGTCGCACCGGAAGCGGTAGACGGCGGACCGATCGCGTTTGTTCGCGATGGCGACGCAATCGTCATCGACGCCAACGCCCACACCGTCGACCTGCTGGTGGAACCGGCCGAGCTCGAGAAGCGCAAGCGCGACTGGAAGGTGCCCGAGCCGCGCTATCCGACTGGCTTTCTGGCCAAGTACGCCAAGCTCGCCCAGGGCGCCGAACGCGGCGCGATCACCAACGTTTGACGCCTCTTGCCAGAGATAATTGAAGTCGAGTCAGCGCGCCGGCTGATCGAGGAGCGCGCCCTCCGACGCAAGATCGAGTCGGTGTTCGCGCCCGACGCCTGGTACCTCAAGCGGGGCCTGACCGCGGGCGCGCTCGACGCCGCGCTCCCCGGCCGTACCCTGACCACCGCCCGCAGGCGCGGAAAGCTCATGCTCGTCGACACCAGCGACGACGGGCCGGTCCTCGGCCTGCATCTCGGGATGAGCGGCCGCGTCCTGATCGACGACGAGGCCGCCGGCGACCCGCTCATCTACGCCAGCAACCGCGAGGTGCCGGCGTGGCACCGGTTCGGGCTCGCGTTCGCGGACGGGGGGTCGTTGTACATGCGCGATCCAAGAAGGCTGGGCGCCGTCGAGCTCGATCCCGACGAGGACCGGCTCGGCGTCGATGCGTTCGACCTCACCCAGGGCCAGCTCAGCGCGATGGTCACCGCCAGCCGGGCGCCGGTGAAGGCCCTCCTCATGAACCAGGCTCGCATCGCCGGCCTCGGCAACCTCCTGGTCGACGAAGTGCTCTTCAGGTCGGCGCTCGACCCAGTCCGGCCCGCCGACACCCTCGATCTGAACGACCGCCGCCGGCTGCTCCGGGCCATTCAGTCCACCCTGCGCGATGCGACGCGTCACGGCGGATCGCACACCGGCCGCCTGCCGCGCGTCGCCGACGAACCGTGTCCCAAGTGCGGCGCACCCCTGGTCCGCCGAACCGTGGCCGGCCGTACGACCTACTCGTGCCCCCGCCACCAGCGTTGAATACCCTGACACCCGTGGCAACGTTCCAATCGAAGAACCTGGGGGAGCCGGAGGAGACGCAGCAGTTCCCCGGCATCACCGCCGATCTCGTCGATCTCGGCGACGTCACCGTCGGGAAGTACACCGCCGAACCCGGCTGGCGGTGGTCCACGCACGTGCGCCCGCAGGTCGGTGGCGACTGGTGTCAAGCGCGCCATGTCGGGGTCATCATCTCCGGACGATTAGGCATACGTCTGAAGGACGGAACGACGTTCGAGCTGGGGCCCGACGACGTGTACGTCATCCCGCCCGGTCACGACGGCTACACCATCGGGCACGAGCCGGTGATCAACATCGAGTGGGCGGGCACGCGGGCATTCGGCGGATTTCGGTTGGGTCACGGGCGGACGCTGGCGACCCTGTTGTTCACCGACATCGTCGAGTCGACCGCGGTCGCCAAGCGGCTGGGTGATGTCGCCTGGCGAACGCTGCTCTCCGATCACTTCGAAACGGCCCGTGCGCAGTTCGAGCGGTTCGGCGGGCGTGAAGTGAAGACGACGGGCGACGGGCTGCTGGCGACCTTCGACAGCCCGGCCCAGGCACTCCACTGCGCGGCGTCCATTCGGGGCGCGGCGAACGACGACGATCTGCACGTACGAGCCGGAGTGCACGTCGGCGAGGTGGAGATGGTCGGTACCGATGTGCGGGGTGTCGCGGTCCACGAGGCGGCCCGCATCATGGCGCAGGCCGGCGACGACGAGGTCCTCGTGTCGGAGACCACCCGTGCGCTGGCGATGACGTCCGGCCTCACCTTCGAGGACCGTGGGACCCACACGCTCAAGGGGCTCGACGGTGAGTGGCACCTCTTCGCCTTCGCCGAGGCGAGGCCATCAGGGTGACGAGTCAGTCCCGGCCGGTGATCCTGGCCGTCGACGACGATCCGTCGTCGATCTCGAGGATCGGTGCCGAGCTCGAGCGGCGGTACGACCGGGACTACCGCATCGTGTTCGAGACGTCCGCGCCGGATGCTCTGGCACGGCTCGAGGCGATGGAGCAGGCAGGTGATCGGGTCGCGGTCGTGCTCGCCGACCAATGGATGCCCGAGATCACCGGCGCGGAGCTGCTCGCCCGAGCAAAGGACCTCCATCCGGACGCCCGGCGAGCGCTCCTCCTGGGGTGGGGCGACTGGAGCGACGAGCCGACTGCCAACGCGGTTCAGCGGGCGATGGCGCTGGGCCACATCGACTACTACGTGCTCAAGCCGTGGAAGTCGCCCGACGAGCTCTTCCACCGGGCGATCACCGAATACCTGCACGAGTGGTCGCGGGTCGACGTCTCCGCGCCCCGGGAGGTCACCGTCGTCGCCGACCCCCTGTCCCCGCGCGCCCACGAGCTGCGCGACCTCCTGACCCGTAACGGGGTCCCGTACGCCTTCCACCCGAACGACTCGCCGGAAGGCAGGGCCCGGCTCGAGGAAGTCGGTCACGCAGGGACTCGTGAGCCCGTCGTGATCCTGCTCAACGGTCGGGTGCTCGTCGACCCGTCGAACACCGAGCTGGCGCGCGGGTACGGCGTGATGACCGAGTTCCACGGCACCCGCGAGCTCGACGTCGTGGTGGTCGGTGCCGGACCCGCCGGCCTGGCCGCGGCCGTGTACGCGTCGTCGGAGGGACTCAGCGCGCTGGTCGTCGAGCGCGAGTCGATCGGCGGCCAGGCCGGTTCCAGCTCGCGGATCCGCAACTACCTCGGCTTCGCCCGGGGTATCAGCGGCGCCGAGCTTGCTCAGCGCGCCTACCAGCAGGCGTGGGTGTTCGGGACGAGCTTCTTGTTGATGCGCAGCATCACCGGTCTGCACAGCGAGGGCGCCCGCCACCGGGTCACGGTCTCCGACGGAACCGAGATCGCGGCCCGCAGCGTGATCCTCGCCATGGGGGTCACCTACTGCCGGCTCGGGATCCCGGCCGTCGACCAGTTGAGCGGGGCCGGGGTGTTCTACGGCGCGTCGGCGTCGCAGGCCCAGGAGTTCGTCGACCGGCGGGTCTACGTGATCGGCGGGGGCAACTCCGCCGGGCAGGCGGCCGTGCACCTTGGCCGTTACGCCGACCACGTCACGCTGGTCGTGCGGAGCACCACTCTTGCCGAGAACATGTCGCGGTACCTGCAAGACGAGATCGAGGCGGCCCCGAACATCGAGGTTCTGCTCTCCACCGAGGTCGTGGACGGCGGTGGTGACCGGCACCTCGAGCACCTGAGGCTGCGGGACCGTTCGACGGGGAAGACGCGCACCGTTCCGGCCGACGGACTGTTCGTGCTCATCGGCGCCGAGCCCCACACCGAGTGGCTCCCGCCCGAGATCGGGCGCGACCACCGCGGCTACGTGATCACGGGCACCGACCTCGGGACGGACTGGCCCCTCGAGCGGCCACCGTTCATGTTCGAGACGAGCGTCCCAGGGGTCTTCGCGGTGGGCGATGCTCGCTGGCGCTCGGTCAAGCGGGTGGCGTCGGCCGTCGGTGAGGGCTCGGTCGTCATCCAGCAGATCCATCAGCACCTCGCGTCCGACGCGACGGCGCCGACCTCCACGGGAAGATGACCCGACCCACCGGCTGGAAGTCGTACGACGCCATCGCGGACGAGTACGACCAGGCCACGCGGGCGCTCTTCGAGCGCTTGGCGCGCGAGCTCGTAGGGCTCGTCGCCCCGGCTCCGGGAAGCGCGGTCCTCGATGTGGGAACCGGCACAGGCCCGGCTGCCCGAGCGGCCGCGGCCGCGGTCGGGGGCGACGGGATTGTCGCCGGCGTCGACCCTTCGATCGCCATGCTCGACCTCGCACGAAGCCGGGGCGTGAAGGTCGTCGCCGGTGTCGTCCCCGGTCTGCCCTTTCCGCCCGAGGTGTTCGACGCCGCGGTCGCGAACCTCGTGCTCTCACACTTCGCGGATCTCGGTGGCGCGATCGGCGACATTGTGCGCGTCCTGCGTCCCGGTTCGATGGTCGGAGCGACCGCATGGGCCGAGGTCCAGAGCGGTCCTGACGATCGCGGCGAGGAGGCGTTCATGACCGTTACCCGGGTAGTCGAGGAGTTCGGGCTCCCCGTCGAGCCTCCTGAGGCGGCCGTGCCTTTCGAGGAATGGCTGCGTGTCCCGGACAATCTTCGCTCTGCCTTCAACGACGTGGGCTTGCGGGACGTCATGACCGAAGAGCGTGCCTGGCCGGTACACGCATCGGCGAGCGCCTGGCTGGCCTGGACGCAGTGGGGCGCCCGGTGCCGCTACGTGCGAGCGGTCTCCGACGAGGCGACGTGGGAGCGGTTGCGAGTTGCGGCCCTCGACGCGCTCGAGCGCCGGTTCCCGGACGGCGTGCCCCGTGTCGCCCGCCTGCGCCTAGTGGTCGGGACGAAGGCGGGCTGAACCGATGACGAAGCCCACCGGGTGGAAGGCGTACGACTCGGTCGCGGCCGAGTACGAGCGGCTGACGCCCGCGCTCTTCGCACGGCTGGCTCATGACCTCGTCGAGATGCTCGAACCCGAGCCTTCGGCAGTCGTCCTCGATGCCGGCACCGGGACGGGCACTGCGGCCGCGGAGGCGGCTCGACGCCTCGGTTCCGACGGCACGGTCGTGGGGGTCGATCCCTCGCCGGCGATGCTGCGCCTCGCCCAAGGCCGGGCGACATGGCTCGGTGTCGCCGCACTGCCGGGCCTCCCGTTCAGAGGCGCGAGCTTCGATGGCGCGCTCGCCAACCTCGTGCTCTCGCACCTGGCCCAGGTGGAGCCCGGAGCCGCCGACCTTGTGCGCGTCCTGCGGCCGGGCGGGCGCCTCGGCGTCACCGCCTGGCCCGAGGACCGCGACGCTCCCGACAGCGACGCCAAGGAGGCGAGCGGGCTGCTGGAGGAGGCGCTCCGCGAGGTCGGTCTGCCGACCAAGCTTCCCGAGGGGGAGGGGGGCGCGCCGTCCGAGGAGTGGCTGAAGGACGAGGACAACCTGCGGGCCCTGCTCTCGGGTGCGGGCCTGGGGGACCTGGCGTTCGACGTGCGCACCTACCGCTACAAGCTCACCCCGGCCGACTACGTCGGCTGGCACGGATGGGCGGGACGCGGCCGGTACCTGCGATCGATCAGCGATCAGGCGACACTCGGAGGGTTCGAGCGCCGAGCGCTCGAGGGGTTGGAGCAGCGCTTCCCGGACGGCATCCGGATGGTGTCCCGCGCCCGCGTGGCCGTCGGCACCAAGTCCGCCTGAGTTCAAGGTTGCGCCGAGAGCCGCCGATGCACCAGACTGTGAACCGGATGAACCCGTCGACCCTCCTCGTAGTCGTTACGTAGCGCACCGGCGTCTCGACGCGTCCGTGCGCACCCCGGCCCTCCGCCAGAGCGGGGGGTTTTTCTTATCCGCCACCTCTCTAAAGGCGAAGGGACCAAGGCGATGAAGCTCACCGGGGCGCAAGCCCTCATCAAGAGCCTCGAGATGGAAGGGACGGAGGTCATGTTCGGCCTCCCCGGCGGGGCGATCCTGCCCGTCTACGACCCGCTGATCGACTCGTCGATCCGCCACATCCTCGTGCGCCACGAGCAGGGCGCCGGCCACATGGCCGAGGGCTACGCTCACGCCACCGGCCGCCCCGGCGTGGCCATGGTCACCAGCGGCCCCGCCGCCACCAACATCGTCACGCCGCTCTGCAACGCCTACATGGACTCGATCCCGATCGTGGTCGTGACCGGCCAGGTGCCGTACTCGGTGATCGGCAGCGACGCGTTCCAGGAGTGCGACACCGTCGGCATCACCATGCCGGTGACCAAGCACAACTGGCTCATCACCGATCCGCAGGACGTGCCCCGGGTGATCCGGGAGGCGTTCCACGTCGCCACCACCGGCCGGCCCGGCCCGGTGCTGGTCGACATGCCCAAGGACGTGTCGAACCAGGAGATGGACTGGTACTGGCCCGACGACGTCGACCTGCCTGGCTACAAGCCCAACACCAAGGGCCACCCCAAGCAGATCAAGGACGCGGCCCGGCTCATGGGCGAGGCCGAGCGGCCGGTGATCTATGCCGGCGGCGGCATCCTCAAGGCGCGGGCGGCCGAGGCGCTGCGCGAGCTGGCCGAGCTCACCGGCATCCACGTGATCACGACGCTGATGGCGCGGGGCTCGTTCCCCGACGACCACCCGCTCGCGCTGGGCATGCCCGGGATGCACGGCAACTACACCGCGGTCACGTCGATGCAGAAGTCGGACCTGCTGATCGCGCTGGGCTCGCGCTTCGACGACCGCGTGACCGGCAAGGTCGGGACGTTCGCGCCCGACGCCAAGGTGATCCACGTCGACGTCGACCCGGCCGAGCTGGGCAAAGTGCGCCGGCCCGACGTGCCCATCGTGGGCGACTGCCGACTCGTGATCGAGGAGCTGGTGAAGGCGGTCAAGGCCGACCGGTCCAAGCGCGACTGGCCCGACCTCTCGGCGTGGAACCGTCAGCTCGAGGACTGGAAGCGGGAGTTCCCGCTGAAGTACGAGCAGCACGACGACGGGCCGCTCAAGCCCCAGTACTGCATCGAGTCGCTGCGCGAGCACACGCCCGACGACACGATCGTCGTCGCGGGCGTGGGTCAGCACCAGATGTGGACGAGCCAGCTGTGGCATTTCAACCACCCCTACACCTGGGTGAACTCAGGCGGGCTCGGCACGATGGGCTTCGCGGTGCCGGCTTCGATCGGCGCCAAGGTCGGCAAGCCCGAGCGCATGGTGTGGGCGGTGGACGGCGACGGCTGCTTCCAGATGACGGCCCAGGAGCTCGTCACCGCGTCGGCGGAGCGGATCCCGGTGAAGATAGCGATCCTCAACAACGCCTATCTAGGGATGGTGCGCCAGTGGCAGGAGCTCTTCTACGAGGAGCGCTACAGCGAGGTGTACCTGTCGCCCGACCTGCCCGACTACACGAAGTGGGCCGAGGCGATGGGGTGCGTGGGCTTCCGGGTCGACGACCCGTCCGACGTCGTGCCCACCATCGAGAAGGCGAACGAGATCGACGACCGGCCGGTGGTGGTCGACTTCCGGGTCGACTACCGGGAGAAGGTGTACCCGATGGTGCCGGCGGGCGGCTCGAACGACGACATCATCCTCGGGCCCGAGACCGACAAGGCGGGCGGGAGGTAGTGGCATGCCCAATGGCGCGCAGCATCACATCCTGAGCGTGCTGGTCGAGAACAAGTTCGGCGTGCTCTCGCGCATCGCCGGCCTGTTCTCGCGGCGCGGGTACAACATCTTCTCGCTCGCGGTCAGTCCGACCGAGGACGAGCGGTTCAGCCGCATGACGATCGTCGTCGACGCCGAGTCGGCGCCGCTCGAGCAGGTCACGAAGCAGCTGAACAAGCTCGTGCCCGTGATCAAGATCACGGAGCTCGCGCTCGAGGACGCGGTCGAGCGCGAGCTCATGCTGGTCACGGTGAAGGGCGCGGCCGAGCTGCGATCGCAGATCACCGAACTGTCGTCGATCTTCGAGGCCAAGATTCTCGACGTCGGCTACGAGGCGCTGACGCTCATGGTGGCGGGTGCCCCCGACAAGCTCGACGCCTTCACCGACCTGGTGCGCCCCTACGGGATCGTCGAGCTCCAGCGGACCGGGCGCATCGCCCTGCCCAAGCTGGCCCGGCAGCCCGCCAAGCTCAAGGCGGTCAAGGACCGCAGCGCGTAAGTTCGCGGCGTCCAGAGAGGGGAACGAGATGCCCGCCACGATCTACTACGACAACGACGCCGACCTCGCTCTCCTCGAGAGTCGCAAGGTCGCCGTCCTGGGCTACGGGTCGCAGGGCCACGCCCATGCGCTGAACCTCAAGGACTCCGGGGTCGACGTGCGCGTGGGCCTGCGCGAGGGCTCGTCGTCGTGGGCCAAGGCCGAGGAGGCCGGGCTGCGCGTGCTGTCGATCGCGGACGCGTGCAAGGAAGCCGACGTGATCATGATCCTGCTGCCCGACACCGAGCAGGCGCGCGTCTACAAGGAGTCGATCGAGCCCTACCTCGAGGACCGGGATTCGCTCGCCTTCGCGCACGGTTTCAACATCCACTTCGGTCAGGTCCGCCCGCCCAAGGGCGTCGATGTCTGGATGATCGCCCCGAAGGGACCGGGTCACCTGCTGCGGCGAACGTTCGAAGAAGGCGGCGGCGTCCCGTCGCTGGTCGCGGTGGGCGCGGACGAAACCGGTAAGGCGAAGCAGACCGCGCTCGCGTATGCGAAAGCGCTCGGCGCCACTCGCGCGGGCGTGCTCGACACCACGTTCGAGGAGGAGACCGAGACCGACCTCTTCGGCGAGCAGGTCGTGCTGTGCGGCGGGCTGGTCGAGCTGATCAAGGCGAGCTACGAGACCCTCGTCGGCGCCGGCTACCAGCCGGAGTCGGCGTACTTCGAGACGCTCCACGAGGTGAAGCTCATCGTCGACCTCATCTACGAGGGCGGCATCACCAACATGCGGTACTCGATCTCCGACACCGCCGAGTACGGCGACATGACGCGCGGGCCGCGCATCATCACCGACGAGACCCGGGCCGAGATGAAGAAGATCCTCGACGAGATCCAGAGCGGGCGCTTCGCCAAGGAGTGGATCCTCGAGAACCAGGCCGGCCGCCCCGAGTTCAACGCCCTGCGACGCGAAGGCGCCGAGCACCCCATCGAGGAGGTCGGCGAGCGGCTCCGGTCGATGATGCCGTGGATCGCCGCCGGCAAGGCCCGTCCCCAGGACGTCTCGGGGGGTTAGCGGTTCCCAAGGACCGCGTCCGGTTCCCGATCTTCGCCCGGACGTACGCGCGCGTCGGCGCGGCTGCCGATGCGAAGGGCGCGGCCGAGCACCGGGCCGAGATGCTCGCCGGACTGACCGGACGGGTGATCGAGGTGGGCGCGGGGACCGGTCTCAACTTCCGGCACTACCCGCCCGGCTTCACCGAGATCCTGGCGGTCGAGCCCGAGCCGTCGCTACGGAAACTCGCCACCGAGGAGGCAGCGCGCACCGACGTGCCCGTCGAGGTCGTCGACGGCGTGGCCGACGAGCTGCCCTCAGATGAGGGAGCGTTCGACGCCGGGGTCGCGTCGCTCGTCCTCTGCTCGGTGCGCGACCAGGCCGCCGCGCTCGCCGAGCTGTTCCGGGTGATCCGCCCGGGCGGCGAGCTGCGGTTCTACGAACACGTCGTGGCCGAGTCCCCGAGCTTCGCCCGTTTCCAGCGGGCGCTTGATGTGGTGTGGCCGTTCTTCGCCGGTGGATGTCATGCCGACCGCGACACTCTCGCCGCCATCGAGGACGCCGGCTTCGAGGTCGAAGCCGTTCGCCGGTTCCGCTTCGTGCCGTGCTTCGTCGCCCGCCCGGTTGCACCCCAGATTCTCGGCATCGCCTGCCGTCCGTAGGCCTCCGCTGCGTAGTCTCGGGGCGTGCTCGAGGTCGTCGTCGCTGCGCTGATCGGCTACCTGCTCGGGACGTTCCCGTCGGCCGACGTGGTCAGCCGCATCGCCACCCGCGGCCGGGTCGACCTGCGGGCCTCGGGGAGCGGCAACCCCGGTGGCCTGAACGCCATGAAGCAGATCGGCACCGCCTGGGGCGTCGTCGTGATCGTGGCCGACGTGGTGAAGGGCGTGGTCGCCGGGTTCGCGGGGATGGCCATCGGCGGCGACGGCGGGGGCTACGCCGCCGCGACCACGAGCATGGCCGGGCACATCTTCCCGGTCTGGAGCCGGTTCAAGGGGGGCAAGGGCGTCGCGACCTCGGCGGGCGCGTGCCTCGCGGTATTCCCGGCCTTCTTCCCCATCGACGCGGTTGTCGCGGTCTTCGGCGCGGCTCGGACCCGCAACCCGGAGCGCACCATCTGGGTCAACGCGGTCGTCTGGGTCGGGTCCGCGCTCGTGTGGTGGCTGGCCGACGTGCCCAACCTGTGGGGCCCCGAGCCCTCGTGGGGGCTGGTGGCGTTCTCGGCGTTGGGCTCGGGGATGATCGTGTGGAAGTTCCGGGTGGCGGCGCGGCAGGCGAAGGCGATCGCGGCGGCGGCGTGACGACCGCGCTCGTAACCGACTCCAACGCCCAGATGCCGGCGGAGCTGCGCGACCGCTACGACGTCCGAGTCGTGCCCCTCACCGTCGTCGTCGACGGCGACCCCTACCGCGAGGGCGTCGAGATCACGACGGCCGAGTTCTACGAGCGGCTCACGGCGGGCGCCGAGGTCTCGACGTCGGCGCCGGCGCCCGGCGACGTGATGAAGGTGTACGACGAGGCGGCCGCGGCCGGCGCCACCGAGATCCTCTCGATCCACCTCGGCTCGAACACGTCGGGGACGGTCAACGCGGTGAAGCTCGCGGTGGGCGCGAGCCCGGTGCCGGTCGAGGTGGTCGATACCGGCACCGCGTCGTTCGCGGTGGCCTGCTGCGTGTGGGCGGCGGGCGAGGTGCTGAAGGGCGGGGGCAAGCTCGGTCCTGCCGCGGACGCGGCGCGGAATGCTGCCGACCAGGTCGGCAACGTGTTCATCGTCGGCGGCCTCGACCTCGCCAAACGGGGCGGCCGCCTGGCCGAAGGGGCCGACGAAGGAGAAGGCGTCCCCGTCCTCGCCCTGGCGGGCGGCCAGATGCAGTCGGTGGCGCAGGTCCACGACGTCGAGGCCGCCGTCGACGTGATGGCCGAGTACCTCCAGACGACCGCCGCCGGCACGCCCCAGCGCGTCGGCGTCGGGGACGCGATGGCTCGCGAGCTCGCCGACCAGTTCGAAGCCCGGCTCCGGCCTCTCCCCAAGGTCGCCGAGCTCGTGCGCTACGAGATCGGCCCCTCCGTCGGCGCCCACACCGGAGCCGGCACGGTCGGGGCCTGCTTCTTTCCCGCCTGACTAGTCCCGATCGCAGCGTTTTCCACAGGCCGAAATCCACCCCTTCCCAAACGCGCGGGCGGATGATGGAAAGCAGTTCTCAGGCGGAAGGGGTACTGAAATGGCAGCACCGATGACGCCCGCCTCCCGGCAGGCGACGCGGGTCGCGTGGATCTACATGCTCAGCGGCATCCTCTGCGTGCTCTTCGGGGCTTTCATGCTCTCGGTCGAGCTCGAGGACCTGTTCAACGACAACGACCCCAGGCTGGCGACGTACCTGCTCGTCGCGTTGACGGGCGGCTACCTCGTGGGCTGGGGGCTGTTCCAGCTTCTCGGCTCGCTCCTCGCACCCCGCGGCACGTCACTCCTCTATGCCTTGGGCGGGGGTCTGGCGGTCGTGGCCGGCTTCCTCGCGCTGGTGTGGCCCGACATCACCCTGTTCATCCTGGTCCTGTTCGTCGGATGGTCACTGATCGTCTGGGGCGTCCTCGACCTGATGGCCGGCGTGGCGACGCGCGGTACGACGTACTGGTCGCTCTACGTCGCCCGGGGCGTGATCTCGATCTTGATCGGCTTCTTCGCCTTGCACCGCGAGGGGCTCACCGTCGACGTCCTCGTGTTCGTGGTGGCGATCCAGGCGATCCTGTGGGGAATCGGCGACCTGATGGCCGCCCACATGATCCACGGCGCCCGCTCTGACTGGATGGCGATGGGACGGAAGCCGGCGGCCACCCGCACGACCGCGACGCGCAAGCCGGCGAAACGCAAGGCCGCCAAGCGCCGGTAACTACCGCTCTCTGAGATAGCTGGTGTCGTCGCCCTCGGCCTCCGTGCCGAGGGCGTCGGCCGCTCGAGCCGCCGACAGCACCACCAGCGAGCACTCCGCCCGCACGCACGGACGCCCCTTGGCGTCGAGCACCGTCCCCTCGGCACGAAGCCGCTCCGGGGTCTGTTCCGTCACGCGCGCTTCCACCCGGTAGGGCCGACCCACCCTGACGGGGTAGTCGAAGGTCGCGCTGGTCTCGTGGGTAACCGCGAACTTGCCTCCAACCGCGATCCCGGCCCAGGCCATGGCCTCGTCGAGCACCGCCAGGGTGACGCCGCCGTGCACGTACGTCGGTGCTCCCGAGAAGGCTTCGTCCAGCGTGTACTCGGCGAACACGACGCCGGTCTCGTCGTCGTGGAAGAACGGCAGCTGCATGCCGCGGTCGTTCTTCGCCTCGCACACGAAGCAGTTGGACTCGAACCCCCAGCGCGAGTTCTCGAGTCGGTGGACCGTCACGCCTGGCGACCCTAGTGGGCGACTACCGGCGCTTCACCAGCCAGCGCAGCTTCTCGGCCTTCTCGAACGCGGCCTCGCCCGCGAGCTGCCCGATCGAGGTCGACACCGTCGGGTAGACGTGCATGAACTGCGACAGCTCGCTGAGCTTCACGCCTTCCTCGATCGCGAGCGCGAACTCGTGGATCATCTCGCCTGCCGCCGGCGCCAGGATGTGCGCGCCCACGATCTTCTTCTTGTCGGTGATGATCATGATGGCGCCCTCGGACGCGCCGTCGGCCCGGGCCCGGTCGTTGTGCACGAGCTCCTGGTGCCACACCTCGATGTCCTTGCCGTGCTCCTCCCTCGCCTCTGCCTCGGTGAGCCCGGTGTGGGCGAGCTCGGGGTCGGTGAACGTGCACCACGGCACGCTCGCCACCACCTTCCCCTTGCCGGGGAAGAACATGTCCCGTACCGCCCGCACGCCCTCGTAGGCAGCCGCGTGGGTGAACAGGAAGCGCCCGGCGAGGTCGCCGGCCACGTACACGGTGTCGACGTTGGTCCGGCCGCGGTTGTCGACCATGATGCCCTTGCGCTCGGTCTTGATGCCGAGCTCCTCGAGCCCGAGGTTCTGCATGTTCGGGACGCGGCCCACCGCGACCAGGAGCTCGTCGGCCTCCCATTTCGCCGGCTTGCCGTCCTGGGTGCCGTGCACCACCTTCTTCCCGCCCTCGACCGTGACCTCCTCGGTCTCGACGTTGAAGCGGAGGTCGACACCCTCGGCGCGGAGCTTGTCGACGAGCCGGTCGACCAGCGCGGGCTCGTCCTTGGGCAGGATGCGCGGCCCCTTCTGGAGCAGCGTCACCGGGATGCCCAGCCGGGTGAAGCCCTGCACCATCTCGACCGCGATCGGCCCCCCGCCGATGTTCACGAAGCTGGCGGGCGGGTCCTCGAGCTCGAAGAGGCTCTCGCTGGTCACGAAGCCCGCCTCGGCCAGCCCGGGAACCGGCGGCTCGGCCGGCCGGCTGCCGCAGCACAGCAGCACGTAGCGGGTCTCGAGCGTCCGGTCGCCGACTTGCACCGAGTTCGGCCCGGTGAGGCGGGCCGCGCCGTAGACGATCTCGACGCCCATCTCCTCGAACCGGGCCGGGTTGTCGTCGGTGCCGGCGATCTCCTGCTGGACGGAGCGGATGCGCTTCCACACCTGCCCCCGATCGATCGTCGGCTCGACCGCCTGGATGCCGAAATCGTCGGCGGTGCGCATGTGGTGGGCGACCTTCCCCGAGGCGAGCAGCGCCTTGCTCGGCACGCACCCGGTCCAGAGGCAGTCGCCGCCGACCCGGCCCCGCTCGGCCACCGCGACCTTGAGGTCGAGGGTGGCGGCGAACTCGGCGGCCACCATGCCGCCCGAGCCCATCCCGACGATCACCAGGTCGTAGCGGTCAGCCATCCTTCTCTCCTTGGTCGGGCTCGCTCGGCCCGCAGGGTACCTGCGGCCGCCCTGCGGGACGCTCGCCTCCCAGCGAGCTCACTCGCTCCGCTCGTTCGCCGCGCGGCGGCTGGGCGGATGACATCTTTCACCGCCTAGGGTGATCCGCCGGCAGGGGCGGGTGCGAAGAGTGGGCGTGGGGGAGAGGTCTGTGACCGACCGGCCAACCGAGCGAGGAGCTCGCCAGGTCCGGCCGTCTGAATGGGAGGGTGAGGTTCGCGCCCGTCGCGTCGCCGGCGACGAATCGGCGCTCACCGAGATCTACGACCAGTTCTCCTCGTTCGTGTACGGGCTCGCCCTGCGCGTGATCGGCGACGCCCGGGCGGCCGAGGACGTCTCCCAGGACGTCTTCGTCAGCGTGTGGGAACGGCCCGACGCGTTCGAGCCCACCCGCGGGTCGCTGCGCACCTGGCTCGCGACCCTCTCGCACCGCCGCGCCGTCGACTACGTCCGACGCGAGGAAGCCCGCCGCCGCCGCGCCCAGCGCGAGGCGACCCGGGCAGTTTCGACGCCCGACGTGGAGGAGATGGCGCTGGCCCTCGTCACCGCCGAGCGGGTGCGGACCGCCCTCGACACGCTGCCCGACGACCAGCGGAAGGCGATCCATCTCGCCTACTTCGGGGGCCACACCTACCGCCAGGTCGCCGAGGTACTCGGCATCCCGGAGGGGACGGCCAAGTCGCGGCTGCGGCTCGGCCTGCGCCGCATCGCCGAGACGCTGGAGTCGGAGGAGGTCGAGCAATGGGCGTGACGCCGCTCGACGACCCCCGCGAGCTCGACGAGCTGCTCGGCGCGTACGTGCTCGACGCCTGTGAGCCCGACGAGGTCGAGGCGGTCGAGGCCTACCTCGCCCGCAGCGCCGACGCCGCCGCCGAGGTTGCGCGGCTCCGCGACGCCGCCGCGTGGGTCGGTGCCACCGAGGCGCTGGCCGCACCGCCGACCCTGCGGGACTCGGTCTTCGCGGCGGCGCGGGCGCGCCGCGGTGCCGGCCAGGCCGCCGACCCTGTCCTCGAGCTCTACCTCGAGGAGGCGGCGCGCTTCGACGGGCTGGTGGACGGGCTCGACGACGCGGCCGACCGCCCGACGTTCAACGGCCTGAGTGTCCGCGAGCTCGTGATCCACCTGGCGGCGCAGGAGAGCATGGTGGCCGCGGCACTAGGTGCGCCGATCGACGGGGTCGGCGACATCGAGGACAGCGACATCGAGCGCCGCACCGCGACCTTCGTCGCCCGCTTTCGCGATCGTCCCCTCGACGACGCCCGGGCCGTCTGGGCGCGAGCGGTGGCGGCGGTACGGCGGTGGGCGATCGAGACGACGGGCGCCGCGCCGGTCGTGCGCTGCTTCGGCCTCGACATGCCCCGTGAGGCCTTGCTGATCAACCGGGCGTTCGAGACCTGGATCCATGGCGACGACCTGCGCCGCGCCCTGGGCCGGTCGCTGCGACCGCCTGCGCCCACGAACCTGCAGATCATGGCGGGGTTCTCGATGCGGACCATGCCGGCCGCGCTCCGGATCGCGGGTCGAGAGCGTCCTGGCCGGGCCGCCCGCATCGTGCTCACCGGCGACGGCGGCGGCGACTGGCTGGTCCCGCTCGGCGGCGGCGACGCCGGTACCACGCCCGACGTCGTCCTGACCGCCGACGTCGTCGACTGGTGCCTCCTGGTCGGCGAGCGGATCCCGCCGGCGGAGCTCGAGCACACCGTGGAGGGCGACGCCACCTTGGCGGCGGACATCGTGACCGCCGCGCCGGCCTTCGCCACGCTCTAACTCTCCTGGTCGCGCTCGCTTCGCTCGCTGCTCCCGCACGCAGCCGGCCGTCCGGGGGCCGGGGAACCCGGCCCCCTGTCTGACGATGGCGGTTCAGCGCGCGCGCAGGTTGTGGGGATCTGGCGCGTGTGGCATCCGCGCCCGTCCACGGCCCCGTACTCAGGAACGTGACCGGCGGAAGCCACCGCGCTCGAGTGCGGGACATGCTCGTTGTCCTTGCATGCCTCGCGGTCGGATTCGCAGCCGTCGCACTGCCGCGTGCCTTGGCCGATCGGGGTCAAGGAGCCGGACGCGCCAATCCGCGCGTCGGCCTCGGCGACCTGGCCGACAGCCGCAGTGTCGCTGCCGGCAACGTCCTCGCCGACACCGGAGAGCCCGAGCCGCCGACGGCGGCTGCCCCCACCCCGCAAGCGGCGGTCGAGCAGTTCCTCGCCGCCGAGGCGGGTGGCGACTTCGCCACGTCCTATGGCCTCCTGAGCGCAGCCGACCGCGGCCAGGTCGGCTCCCGGAGCGAATGGACCACCGCCCACGGCCACCTCCCCACGATCACCAACTTCGAAATAGGCGCGCTCGACGCGGGCGCGGCGCGCGCCGAGGTCGCGACCAGCCTCACCCTCGTGCCCGAGCTCGACGAGATCGTCGGCCTCGTCCCCGCCCGGGCGGATGCCACCTGGGTCGCGCTGGCCGAGGACGGCGGGTGGCGGGTGGCGTTCGAGGAGAGCAGCCTCGTGCCCCGGTATCCCTCCGAGGACGACGCGCCGTCGGCCGCCCGCGACTGGGCCGCCGATCGGCGCGACTGCCGGCGCGGCGACCAGTACCGCGGCGGGCTCCTCGGTGCCGACGCCCTCGCCCGCGACCTGTGCCGGGCCGAGGGCGACATCACCGTCGGCGCGGCCGCGGCGCTCGATCCGGGCGCGGGCGCGCAGCCGTTCCTCGCCGCCTTCGGCCCCGAGGTCTTCTCCTGGGCGCGGGTCGTGTCGGTCACGACGCCGCGCGTGCTCAATGTCGTTCTGGCCCCGGTGGGCGAGCGCTGGCTCGTCGTCGGGGTCGTCGAACCGTCTCCGGGCGGCTCCTCGTGAGCGTCTCGGGGCGTAGGGAGCGGGCGGCCGCGCGCCGGCGGCCGCATCGCTTCCCCGGCGCAGTCCCGAACCCGGCGACACGCAGCCAAGGAGGCACCGCGTGAAACCGCTCAGGAAACGACTCCGTCTCGTCATCCCCGCGCTCGGGGTGGGGGCCGCGCTCGCGGTCTCCGGCCTGATCACCGTGGGGGCGTCGAGCCATCGGGAGGCCCCGCTCATCAGCGAGGACCCGGTCGCGGACAACACCGACACGTACGCGTTCGTGAGTCCCGACCAACCCGACACCGTCACGCTCGTGGCGAACTGGATCCCGTTCGAGCTGCCACCCGGCGGACCGAACTTCAACAAGTTCGGCGACGACGTGCTCTACAAGATCAACGTCGACAACAACGGCGATGCGACCGCCGACATCGTGTACGAGTGGAGGTTCAAGACCACCGTCGAGAACCCCGACACGTTCCTGTACAACACCGGTCCGGTCGAGTCGCTCGGGTCGGAGAACCTGAACGTCAAGCAGACGTACACGCTCACCGAAGTCCGCAAGGGCAAGAAGACCGAGCTGGTGACGAACGCGCCGGTCGCTCCGGCCAACATCGGTCCCCGGTCCACTCCCAACTACGACCAGCTCGCCAACGAGGCGATCGTGGACGTCGACGGTGGAGGCCAGGCGTTCGCCGGTCCGCGTGACGACCCGTTCTTCGTCGACCTCGGCTCGGTGTTCGACCTGCTCGGCCTGCGGCCGTTGAACGACGCCCACGCCATCAACCAGCCCGCCGAGGGCGGTCAGGACGACGTGGCCGGGTTCAACGTGCACAGCGTCGTGCTCCAGGTGCCGATCAGCTCGGTGACCGCCAAGAGCGACCCGGTGATCGGCGTCTGGTCGAGCACCGACCGGCGGACCGACCAGGTCTTCGGCGACGGCAAGATCGAGACCGACGGTGACTTCACCCAGGTCTCGCGTCTCGGCATGCCGCTGGTGAACGAGGTCGTCGCGCCCCTCGGCGCCAAGGACCTCTTCAACGCGTCGAAGCCGGCGGACGACGCGCAATTCCTGCCGGCAGTCGAGAACCCGGAGGTCGCCGGGCTGATCCCGATGCTCTACCCCGGGGTCACCGTGCCCGAGGGACCGCGTGACGACATCGTCACCATCTTCCTCACCGGGATCCCCGACGTGAACCAGCCCAAGAAGGTGAAGCCGGCGGAGATGATCCGGCTCAACACCGCGATCGCTCCTTCGGGCTCACCCGACCGGCTCGGCCTGCTCGCGGGCCAGAACGACGGGTTCCCGAACGGGCGGCGGCTGGTCGACGACGTGTTCGACATCGAGATCCGGGCGCTGGCCGGCGGCACGCCGTTCACGCCCGATTTCCACCGGGCACCGAACAACGCCCTGACCGACGGGGTCGACGCGAACGACGTGCCGTTCCTGGCCGCGTTCCCGTACCTGGCCTCGCCGCACCAGGGTTACGGCTCCGACCTGTAAGGCACTCGCGTCCGAGGGAGGGGCTGCCCCGGCCCCTCCCTCGGGCCTTCCTACCTTCCAAGACCTCGGGCGGAGACCATGCTCATGATTCGGCGCACCGGGACCATCGTCATCGTCGCCCTTGCCCTGGGCGTGGCCGCGGGGCGGTTCGTGATCTACGACCGCGCCGACGGACGCGACGCCCGGGTCGCCTCCACCCGCTCGCCCGCAGAGCGGGTCGAGCAGCTCGAGGAGGCGGTCCGCCGGAAGCCTGACGACCTGCGCAACCTCCAGGCCCTGGGCGCGGCCTACGTCCAGAGCGTGGCCGCCGGCGGCGACGTGGCCCTGTACAACAAGGCCGAAGCCGTGCTGGAGCAGGCCCACGCGCTCGCGCCGGAGAATCCGACCACCGTCGTGACCCAGGGGTACCTCGCCCTCGCCCGCCACGATTTCGGCCGCGCCCGGCTCCTCGCAACCCAGGCGCACCAGTCCGACCCCTTCGCCGCCGACGCCCTCGCGGTCCTAGTGGACGCCGAAGTGGAGCTCGGCCTCTACGACGCCGCCGCCACGCACCTCCAGGAACTGCTCGACCTGCGGCCCGGGCTTGCCGCGTACTCGCGCGTCTCCTACGTGCGCGAGCTGCACGGAGACCTGACCGGCGCCCGCCAGGCGTTCGCCCAGGCCGAGACGGCCGGCAGCGACCGCTACGACCTCGCCACCGTCGCGGTGCTCCGCGGCAAGCTGGCGGTCACCCAGGGCGACCTCGACGAGGCCGACCTCCAGTTCGCCCGGGCGCGCGGCTACGTCGACGTCCCCGCCGGCGTGGAAGCGGGCGAGGCGCGCCTGCTCGCGGCGCGCGGCGACCGGGGTGGCGCCATCGCCGCGCTCGAGGTGGCGGCGCGCGAGCGCCCGACCGCCGAGGTCGCGATCCTGCTCGGTGACCTGCTCCGGATCGAGGGTCGGGAGGCGGACGCGCGTCGGGCCGACGACGTAGTCCGGGACCTCGCCCGCATGGAGCGCGCCGCCGGCGCCGACGTTGACATGGAGCTGGCGCTGTTCGAAGCGGATCGGGGCAACGGCGCCACCGCGCTCGAGCTCGCTCGGAGCGCGT
Organism: Actinomycetota bacterium; assembly: GCA_052390575.1. Taxonomy (GTDB): domain Bacteria; phylum Actinomycetota; class Acidimicrobiia; order IMCC26256; family JACDBD01; genus JBPCMN01. Next base: position 27,284 of record JBQTGU010000054.1, read on the forward strand.
ACGCCCGCAAGCCCGACAACATCACCGCCAACATCGCGGTGGCCTGGGCGCTGCGGGCGACCGGCGCGCCGGCCGAGGCGGTGCCCTACGTCGATCGGGCCCTCCGCCTCGGCACCCGCGACGGCCTGCTGCACTTCCGGGCGGCGGCGGTGCTGGCCGATGCCGGGCTCCTCGACCGGGCGCGGGTCGAGCTGTCGACCGCGTACGAGATCAACCCGTCGTTCTCGTTCGGGCACCAGGCCGATGCCGGCGCGCTCGCCGCCGGGCTCGGGGTCGCGGTCCCCGAGTAGCGACGGTTACTCGCTCGCGGCGAGTTCCTCCTCTGCTGACGTGATCTCGCCTACCAGGCGGTCGATCTCCGCTTCCGCGGCGGGACCGGCGCTCCCTGTGCGCTGCTCGTAGACGAGGCCGCCGATCTCGGTCTTGGCGCCATCGATCTTCTTCTTGAGCTTGGCGGCGTCCAGCTTCTCCTGGCCGGCCTTGACCCCCTGTTTCGCCTTGTCCGCGCCCTTGCTCGCGGTGTCCTTCACCTTGTCGAGAAATCCCATAGCAGTGATCCCTTCGTCGCGGACGTGTCGAGACTACGCGGGCTGAGACTCGGATTCGACCGGCGGCGCGAGCCCACCGAGGCGTTCGACCGGCTCGGGCAGCGCGAGGTGGAAGCCCTGGGCGAGGTCACACCCGAGCTCACCGAGGCGCTCGAGCTGAAGCTCTGTTTCCACGCCCTCGGCCGCCGCGACCATGCTCAGCGCGTGAGCCATGGCGATGGTGGCGGCGACGATGGCGTCGTCGGTGTGGCTCTGGCCGAGGCCGGCCACGAACGCGGCGTCGATCTTGAGTTCGTCGAACGGGAACTGCTTCAGGTACGACAGCGACGAGTAGCCGGTGCCGAAGTCGTCGATGGCGAGCCGCACGCCCAGGTCCTTGAGGGCCGCGAGCGCGTCCACGGTCACCTCGACGTCGTCGAGCAGCACGCTCTCGGTGACCTCGAGGCAGATCGTCTCGGGCGCGAGGCGGTGCTGGCCCAGCAGCCGTTCGACCCGGTCGCGCAGGTCGGTGCGCATGAGCTGGCGGGCCGACAGGTTGACCGAGACCCCGAGGGGGCGGCCGTCGGGCCCGGCGTCCTGCCACCGCTCGGCCTGGGCGCACGCGTCGGCCAGGACCCGCTCGCCGATCGGCACGATGAGCCCGGTCTCCTCGGCCACGGGGATGAAGTCGACCGGCAGGACCGTGCCCCGCATGGCGTGCTCCCACCGCACCAGCGCCTCGACCGCGACGCATTCGCCGCTCGAGATCTGCACCTGGGGCTGGAAGAAGACGCGCAGCTCGTCGTGGTCGATCGCGCTGCGCAGCGCCCGTTCGGTGAGGAGGCGCACGACGGCCTTGGTGTGCATCGTCTTGTCGAACACCTCGTGGCGGGAGCCGCCCCGCTCCTTGGCGCGGTACATGGCGGCGTCGGCGTCGCGCAGCAGGCTCTCGGCCCGATCGGTGGAGTGGCGCGACAGCGCGATCCCGATGCTGGCGGTCACGACGACCTCGCCTCGCTGGAGGGGGAACGGCCGCTGGAGGGCCTGACGGACCCGCTCGGCGAGGGCCTCGGCCTCCGGGTCGCGCGTCACGTGCTCGCACACCATCACGAACTCGTCTCCACCGAACCGGGCCACGGTGTCGTCGGGGCGCAGGGTGGCGCCCAGGCGGTGTCCCAGCGCGACCAGGAGCTCGTCGCCGGCCTCGTGGCCGAGGCTGTCGTTGATCACTTTGAAGCGGTCGAGGTCGAGGAACAGCACGGCCACGATCTCCTGGGGGTGGCGCTCGAGGCGGCGCAGCGCCTGGGCCAGGCGGTCGAGGACGAGCGACCGGTTCGGCAGCTCGGTGAGCGGGTCGTGGAGCGCCTGGTGCTCGAGCCGGTCCTCGGCCGCCGACCGGTCGATCGCTACCGCCGCGAGCGCCGACGCCCGCTCGACCAGCGAGATGTCGGCCGGGCTCGGGGCCTCGCCGTCGTCGACGTACACCGCGAAAGTCCCGAGCACGCGCTCGGTCTCCGACGCCACGATCGGGACCATCCAGCACCACCGCAACCCGTGCTCGCGCGCCAGGTCCCGCGTCCCCGCCCGGCGGTCGGGACCGGCGAGGTCGATGATCCCGACCCGGCTGACCGCGTGCTCATGGGGGATCTGCCGGGCCTCGGCCTCGACGGGCACGAGCCGATCGAGCTGGTGGACGTAGCCCTGCGGGAGCGACGGGGCGATCGCGCCCACCATGGCCCCGGCACCGGTGTCGAGCAGCCGGATCGAGCAGCGACCGCGCACGAGCTGGGCCTCCACCGTCTGGATCAGCTCGGTCAGGGTGGCGGGCAGTGGCGCACCGCGCGCGATGAGGTCGAGCACGCGGGCTTCGCCCGCCTGGAGTGCCTCGGTGCGCTTGCGCTCGTGGACGTCGCGGAGGTTGCAGACCACGCCCTGCACACTGGGCTCGTCGACCCGGCCGGTGGCGACTGCCTCGACCCACCGCCAGCTCCCGTCGCGGTGCCGGAGCCGCACCTCGACGAGGTACGCCCGGCCGGGGGTGCCGAGGGTGTGCGCGAGCGTGGCGTAGGCGCTGTCGAGATCGTCGGGATGGAGGTGGTCGTCCATCATGGTGCCGACGTAGGTCTCGGGGGGCGAGCCCAGCATGGTGATCACGCCCGGGCTGACGTACTTGACGCTGCCTTCGGGCGCGATCACCACGATCACGTCGCTGGCGTGCTGCACGAGCGACCGGAAGCGTTCCTCGCTCTCACGCACCGCCCGGGTCGCCTCGTCGGCTTCGATCGCGGTCCGGATCAGGCGCCACATGACGAGCACGGCGACGAGGGCGGAGACGGGACCGAGGACGCGGGCGTCGACCGTGTTTCCCTTGAGGTGCTCGCCGACCACGATCGAGGGCCCGACGACCAGCGCCGACGCCAGCAGCGCGATCCGGGCCAGGGCGAGGCCGGGGCGGTGGCGCGGCACCGGCTCGGTGAGCACGCGCATCGACGGGTGGAGCGCGGATGCGCCGATCAGCAGGTACGACGCGGGCCAGAGGAAGTCGAGCCAGCCGGGGTTGGACGCGCCGGGGAGGTACCCGAGGTAGGCGATGTCGGCGAACAGGGTCAGGACGAGGCCGGAGAACAGCAGGCTCAGCGACGGCGATGGCGTGCCCCGGCTGAACAGCACCCGGGCCAGCGCGCCGATGAGCAGGAGGTCGAGCAGGGGGAAGAGGATCGCCGCCACCGTGTCGAAGGTGACCGGCCCGGCGTCGATCGCCGGCTCGATGAGGAACTGCCAGGCGGGCAGGAGCGCGGCGGCGACGATGATCGCGCTGTCGGCGAGGGCGTCGAGGTCGCCGTGCTCGACGCGGGCGCGGGCGCGCACCAGCCGCAGGAGCCCGAGCGCGAGGACCGGGTAGGCGGCGAGGTAGCAGGCGTTGGCGATGTCGGCGGCCTGCGAGCCGTGCTGCGGGTGCAGCCAGAGCGTGTCCCAGGCGACATCGCCGGCGACGAGCCAACCGATGCCCCCGGCGATCAGGTACCAGGCAACCGGGTCGTGCGGCCGCCGGGCGCGGATGCCGAACACGATCGCGATCGCGGCGGCGGCGCCGGCGGCGTCGAGCACCAGCGCGGGCGCGGTCTCACCCGGAAGAACCCGGCTCCCCGCCATCGCGAGCGCGCCCAGGGAAAGGAAGGACCACCAGGCCCGCGCCTTCACGCCCCCTTATCGGCGCCCCGGACCACCGGGTGTAGGCGGGATTTGGGGCGTTTGCCCTAGGTCATTGCTCCGGCACGCCGTCGACGTAGGTGACCCGGCGGGTCCGGACCGCCGCCACGCCCTCGCCGGGGACGATGCCGCCGACCAGGTTGAGCGGGTCGGTGGCGTTCACGATCACCCGCTCCTCGACCAGGGGCAGCTTGCGGACGTGGGTCAGCTGCTCGGCCGCGGCGGGGAGCGCGAACTGCTCGCCGCTGAAGCCGGCGACGAAGCGACCGCCCCGCACGAGCCCGCGGTCCTCGAGTCGGCGCAGGGCGCGCTGCACGTCGCGCCAGGGGAAGCGAACCGACTCGCGCAGCGCGAGGTCGCGGAACACCACGCCCCAGCGGTTCAGCAGCAGCTCGGCGAACGCCTCGGCCAGCTCCTCGCGGTCGTTGTCGCCTCGGGGCACCGCCGCGACGAGCGACCACCGGCCCGCCGCGCCACCGCGGACGCGCGCGGTTCTCCGCAGCCGCGAGAGCCGTCCGGTCTCGACGCCGCTCCGACCGTTCCCGCTCACCCGGGCTCGGATCGCGTCGAACCCATCGCAGGTGAGCAGGCCCCGCGACACGCCGTCCCAGAGCGCCCGCTCGATGTCTTCGGGCAGCCGCCCGGTCGCTTCGCCGAGCTCGGCGGCGAAGCACGCGCCCCGGCGGCGAAGCACCTCGACGACTTCGGCGGTCGCGCCGACGGCCGGCTCGACGGTTTCGGTGTCGCCTCGGCCCGCTTCGAGCAGCCACGGCAGGTCGTCGCGCAGCACCAGGGAGACCGGCGTCGCCTTGTTGGGCGCGCCCGCGGGCGCGTCGGCATCGCGGTTCGGGGCACTGAGACGGAGCCAGCCGACCTCGCCGCCGTGGCAGAGCCGGTCGAGGGCACTGGCGTCGTAGCGGCGCAGCCGTCGGCCCAGCAGCTCGGGCTCCCACGCCGCCGCCGCCGCCTCCCAGCCCTGGAGCTGGTTGATGACCGTCGCCAGCCCCTCCTCGCCGACGAGCTGTGTGCCCGGCGCGAGGTGCTGCCATCGCAGGAGGAACCGCATGAAGTCGCGGGCGGTGGCGGGTTCGACACCTTCCCGGCGAACGCGGCGCGAGTACGAGTGCATGCGAGCGAGGAGCCGGCGTGCCACCCACTCCACTTCGGTGGTGTCGGCGGTGTAGGTCCCCTGGAGCGCCATGCCCTCGTGCTCGAGGGCGGCCAGCGCGGTCGCGATCCGCCGCGACCCGAGCCCGGTCGACGACGCCAGCTCGGCGACGGTGGTGATGCCGGCGAGCTCGAGATGGCCGCGCACGACCGTGACCACGGCGTCGTCGTCACCCTCGAGGACGCGCCGGGCGTCGTCGACCATCTCGGTGGCGCACCAGAGCTCTCGGCCGTCGAACTCGATGATGCGCGCCCGTCCCCGCGCCGTCAGCTCCTGCCATTGCTCCGACCAGTCCGGCCGCGGCGGCATGACGCCGAGCGAGCACAGGAGATCGTGGAGGTCGTCGGCAGTCTCGGGCTCGGGGGTGATCTCTTCATGAACCCGGGCGATGGCCTCGACGTCGAGCTTTCCGATCGCCGCGAGGTCGACGCCGAGGCCGCGGCGGAGATGGACCGCATTGGTGCGCCGGTTCTGGAACTCCTCGTCGTCGAGGAACGTGTACGGCCGGGAGGTGAGGATCTCGTGGGCCAGCACCGACGGTTCCGTCGTGTCGACGGTGTGGACGGCGACGTCGCCGAGCTCGATCCCTTCGAGCAGCGCACGCAAGCCTTCGACGTCGAGCGCCTCGCGCAGGGTGTCGTCGACGGTCTGGCGCACGATGAGGTCGTCGGGGATCTCGACCGGCCCGACCTGGTTGTCCTGGCACGCCGCCGCCTGCGGGAACAGCGCCGCCATGAGGTCGTCGGCTTCCATCCGCTGGATCGGCGGCGGGTTGCGGCGCCCGCCCCGGAAGCGCAGCACGAGCAGCGCCCGGTTGAGGTTCCACCGCCACCGCGACTGGAACATCGGCGCGTCGAGGACCGCCTGTTCGAGCGTCTCCTCGATCGCGTTGCTCTTGACGTAGTGGGCGACCTCGTCGAGCGGGAAGCTGTGGTGGGGGCCGAGCGACAGGACGATGGCGTTGTCGCTCGCGGCCGCCTGGAGCTCGAAGTTGAACGTGCGGCAGAACTTCTTGCGCAGGGCGAGCCCGAACGCCCGGTTGATGCGCCCGCCGTAGGGGGAGTGGATGACGAGCTGCATCCCGCCGGTCTCGTCGAAGAACCGCTCGATGACGAGCGTCTGGAGCGTCGGGGTGGCGCCGAGGACCGCCCGCCCCACCGCGAGGTAGTCGACCAGCATGGTCGCGGCCTCGGGCCCGACGCCGGTGGTCTCGACCAGCCAGTCGCGGGCGCCGTCGGGGTCGGCGGCGGCGAGGAATGCGTCGACGCGGGCGCGCAGCGCGGACACTTCCTCGGAGAGCTCGGTGGTGCGGGCGGGCGCCTCGCCCATCCAGAACGGGACTGTGGGCGGGGCGTTGCCGGCGTCGCGCACCCGCACGACGCCCGCCTCGATTCGGCGGATCTGCCACGAATGGGTGCCGAGGAGGAAGATGTCGCCCGCCATCGACTCGACCGCCCAGTCCTCGTTGACCGTGCCGATGAAGGTGTCGTCGGGCTCGGCCACGACGCGGTAGTCGCCGACCTCCGGAATCGCTCCACCGGAGGTGAGCGCGGCCAGCCGTGCCCCCTTGCGCCCACGCACTTCGCCGTTCACGGCGTCGTGGTGGACGTACCGGCCCCGGGCGCCGCGGCCGGTGTCGACCCCGTGGGCGACGAGCTCGATGACCTCGTCGAACTGCTCGCGGGTCAGGTCGGTATAGGGCGCGGCCCGGCGCAGCATCCGGTACAGGTCGTCGGTGCGCCACTCCTGCGCGCCGACCTCGGCCACGACCTGCTGGACGAGCACGTCGAGGGGCAGGCGCGGGATCTCGATGGCGTCGAGGCGCCCGGCTCGCACCGCGCCGAGGAGCGCGGCGCACTCGATGAGTTCGTCGCGGGTCAGGGGATAGAGGCGACCCTTCGGCACTCCCGCGCGCGAGTGATTGGACCGGCCGACGCGCTGGACGAAGGTGGCGATGCTGCGGGGTGAGCCGATCTGGCACACGAGCTCGACCGGCCCGATGTCGATGCCGAGCTCGAGCGAGGCGGTGGCGACCAGGGCCTTGAGGTCGCCGGCGCGCAGGCGGGTCTCGACCCGGTACCGCCGCTCCTTCGAGAGGCTGCCGTGGTGCGCGGACACGACGTCGTCGCCCAGCTTCTCACCGAGCTGGTGCGCGAACCGCTCGGCCAGCCGGCGGGTGTTGACGAACACGAGCGTGGTGCGGTGTTCCCGGACGTGGGCGGCGATGCGGTCGACCACGTCGGCCATCTGCTCGGCGCTGGTGACGGCCTCGAGCTCACCCTCGGGCAACTCGATGGCGAGGTCGAGGTCGCGCTGGTGGCCGGCGTCGACGATGGCGGGGAGCGGCCGGTCGCCGACGAGCAGGCGGGCGATGGTCTCGATCGGGCGCTGCGTCGCCGAGAGCGCGACCCGGCTCGGGCGCGCGTCGCAGAGCGCCTCGAGCCGCTCGAGCGTCAGGGCGAGGTGCGACCCGCGCTTGTCGCGCGCGACCGCGTGGATCTCGTCGACGATCACGGTCTCGACCGTGCGGAGGGCCTTGCGGCCGCTGTCGCTGGTGACGAGGAGGTAGAGCGACTCGGGCGTGGTGATCACGAAGCTGGGCGGTGTGCGCACCATCCGCGCCCGCTCGCTGCTCGTCGTGTCGCCGGTGCGCACCGCGATCCGGATGTCGGGAGCGTCGAAGCCGAGCTCGGCCGCGACCCCGGCGATCTCCGCCAGCGGCCGCTCGAGGTTCTCGGCGATGTCGACGGCCAGCGCCTTGAGCGGCGACACGTACACGACCCGGGCGGTGCCGTCGATGGGATCCCCGGCCTCGTGGGCCAGGTAGAGGCGGTTGATGCAGACGAGGAAGGCGGCGAGGGTCTTGCCCGAGCCGGTGGGCGCGGCGATGAGCGTGTCCTCGCCGGCGGCGATGTGGGGCCACCCGTCGCGCTGGGGGAGCGTCGGCCCGTCGGGGAAGCGACGCCCGAACCACGTCGCCACCGCGGGATGGAACCCGTCGATCGACGACATCCCCTCGAGGCCCAGCTGGCGAGGTCTCGCGACGACGGTCACGGCCCCACGGTACCGTCGCCGTGTGACAGGGAAACCCGACGATTCGGCGCCCGGGAACGCCGACGCGGAGGAGAGAGAGGAGGCACGGCGCTGGCGCGGCTTCGTCGACGCCTTCTTTGCGCACGTCCCCGAGGTCCGAGCGTCGCTGGAAGAGACCCGCGATCCGGAGTCAACGATCCCGTTCCGTCCCGCAGACATCTCGATCCAGGTCACGTGCGACCTGCTGGACGACGCCGACTATCCGCGTGGCCTCGACCCGGATGTCTGGCCGAGGATTCTGGCCTTTCTCGAAGTCGCACAGGAGCTCGTCGCGCTCCTCGAGGCCGAATTAGCCCCGGACCACGAGGACGTCATGACCGTCGCCGTCTTCGGCGAGTGTGGAATCGTCTGTGACGTCACGGGAAGCGTTGTCGGCCTTCGAGAGCTCCTTCCCTGGATGGGCCCCCGCACGGTGGCGGCCGCCAGACGCGAAGTCGAGTACCACAAGAACTCCCGTGGCTGGGCCACTGAAGAAGTGGACTGGTCCGGTGCGTCCAGTCGATTCGTGCCCCTGATCACTCTTCGGCTCGAGCAACTACGCCCCATCGACTGACCCACGGTCGCTCAGCGGCGCGGCAGCCGATCGAGGCTGACGTCGGCCCAGGCGACGTCGGGACGGGGGCGGCGGCGGTCGGCCAGCTCCTCGGGGACCTCGATCTCGAGGCGGACGAGCGCGCCGCCCAGGGTCTTGCCCAGGCTGTCGGCCCGGAGCGAGTTCGGCCCGCCGCCGGCGAGGGCGCCCTCGAGCACGAAGTTGAGCGCGAAGACGTTGCGGGCCTCGTAACGGTGGACTGCGCCGGTGACCATCGACCCGAAGTGGGCCTTCACCCGCTCGGCGGTGACCTCGCGCGCGATGACGTCGTACGTCGCATCGTCGTCGGCGAACAGCGCGATGTCGGCGATGTCGCCCTTGTCGCCGGCGCGGAAGCCGCACAGCTCGCGTAATGCAAGCCGGGCCACGTCTACGCCACCTCCTCGATCACGACGTGTACTTCGGGGTCGACGAGGTCCTTGTCGACCAGGGTGGGCCAGATGCCGAGGAGCTCGGTGGCGCGGGCGCCGCCCCGGCCGGCGCCGGTGAACCCGGGCGGCGGCGACGAGAGCGCGAGGGGCGCGAGCTCCCGGCTCACCATCCCGGCGCTCTGCTGATCCTCGCACCGCCACGCCGCCCGCAAGACGACCTCGGGCGGCTCGGCGTCGGTCGGGGGCACGGTCGGTCCTCCGAGCGCGTCGACCCCCCAGTACTCGAAGCACCACTCGGCCACTTCGATCCCCGCCATCCCCACCCGCTTGGCGAGGATCGCGGCGGTGGCCTTGGCCTTCTCGTGCGCGTCGGGCCAACCGAACGCGACCCGGGTCTCGCCCGACCAACCAGCGGGGTAGCAGAGCAGCGTCTTGTAGGTGTCGGTCGCGGGCTTGCCGCGCACGCCGCTGACGCGCACCCGATCGTCGCCGAGGTCATCGAAGGTGGCCGAGCTGAAGTCGGCCACAACGTCGGGCGCGAAGTACGACGCCGGGTCGTGGACCTCGTAGAGCAGCTGGTGGCGGACGGTGTCGAACGTCACCCGACCACCGGCGGCCGCCGGCTTGGTGATCACCGCGCTCCCGTCGGCCTCGACCTCGGCGATCGGGTAGGGCAGGTCCCACGGGTGGGGCATCGCCCACCAGTCGCCGCTGTAGTTGCCGCCGGCGGCCTGCCCCGAGCACTCGAGCACATGGCCGATGAGCACGCCGGCGGCGAGCCGGTCCCAGTCGTCCCAGCTCCATCCGTGCTCGTGGGCGGCGGCAGCCAGGAACAGCGCGGCGTCGGCCACCCGCCCCGTGATCACGACGTTCGCGCCCTGCGCGAGCGCATCGACGATCGGGCGGGCGCCCAGATAGGCGGAGGCGAACAGCGGATCGCCGGGCAGCTCGTCGAAGGGCGCGCCGGTGTCGAGGTGGGCGAGCTTCGATCCCGTAGCCGAGTGGAGCTCGGGCAGCCGGCTCATGAGGTCGTCGCCCAGCACGGTCGCGACCTTGATGCCGGAGACACCCATGGCGCGCGCGGTGTCGACCGCGGCCCGGGCGGCGCCGGTGGGGTTGATGCCGCCGGCGTTCGTGATCACCTTCGTGTCCCCGGCGGCGACCGCGGGCAGCGCCGCGCCCAGATACAGCGGGAGGTCGCGGGTGTACCCGCGCGTCTCGTCCTTCTGCCGCTCCTTCTGGAGGATCGCCAGCGTCAACTCGGCCAGCGCCTCCAGGCACAGGTAGTCGACGCCGTCGGCCAGGATCCCCTCGACCGCGCGGGGCGTGTCGCCGTAGAACCCCTGCCCGCCCGCGATCCTCGTTGTCACGCGTGCACGGGCGGCCGGCGCTCGGCCCACGGCGCGGCCGCTTCGAGCTGCGACGCCACCCGGATCAGGAGGTCCTCGCGGCCGTACGCCGCCACCAGCTGCACACCCAGCGGCAGGCCCTCGCCCGACGTGCCCAACGGGAGCGAGATCGCGGGCTGGCCGGTGACGTTGAACGCCGGCGTGAACGGCACGAACGCGACCACGCGCCCGTAGTCGCCCAGCGGGTTGTCGCCCCGCGGCGGGAGCTCACCCAATCGAGGTGGCGCGTGGGCGACCGTGGGCGTCAGCAACAGGTCGAACCCGCCGTGCCACCAGTGCGCCAACCGGCGGGTGAACGCCTGCATCTGGTTGACCGCGTCCACGTACCGGATCGCCGACAGCGCCCGCCCCTGCTCCGCCTGCGCCCACGTGAGCGGCTCGACGTCGGCCTCGGTGACCTCCCGCCCGACCATCGCTCCCCACGCGGCGAGGGCGGCGGCGGCGTTGGTCATCCAGACGGCCATGAACGCCACCCCGCTGGCGCGGTCGTCGAGGTCCTCGGGATGGGTCGGCTCGACGTGATGGCCGAGCGACTCGAGCAGGCGCCCGGTCTGTTCCGTCGCCTCGACGCAGTCGGGATGGGTCTCGTTGCCGCCCAGGCTGGTGGCGATCCCGACCCGCAGCCGTCCCGGTTCGGCGCCCACCTCGTCGGCGTAGGCGCGCGCCGGGGCGGGGGCGATGATCGCGTCGCCGGGCTCGGGGCCGGCGGCGACGTCGAGGAGCGCGGCGACGTCGCGCACCGAGGTCGACACACCCAGCTGGACGCTCAGGAAGCGTGTGAGGTCACCCCCCTGGGGGCCGTTCGACACCCGCCCCCGCGACGGCTTGAGTCCCACCAGAGCGCAGCACGACGCCGGGATGCGGATCGACCCGCCGCCGTCGCTGGCGTGCGCGATCGGCGTGAGCCCGGCGGCCACCGCCGCGCACGACCCGCCACTCGACCCGCCCGGCGTGCGCTCCAGATCCCACGGGTTGTGCGTCGGCCCGTACGCCTCGGGCTCGGTGGTGGGCAGGAGCCCGAGCTCGGGCGAGTTGGTGAACCCGAGGTTCACGAAGCCCGCCTCGCGCCAGCGCCGCGCCAGGTGCGAGTCGTCAGGCGCGACGAAGCCGGCCTCCTTCAGGAACCGCATCCCGTTGGTGAGCGGCTCGCCCCGGGTGAAGCACCAGAGGTCCTTGGTGAGGAACGGCACCCCTCGGAACGGACCGTCGGGGAGGTCGTCACGCGCGGCGGCCTCGCGGGCGCGCTCGAAGCGCGGGATGACCACCGCATTGAGCTCGGCGTCCAGCTTCTCGATGCGCGTGATGGCGGCGTCGACCAGCTCGGCGGGTGATGCGTCGCGGCGCCGGACGAGCTCGGCCTGGCCGGTGGCGTCCAGCAGCGCGAGGTCGTCCATCGCCGGCGCGGTGCCTACGCGTGCACGGGCGGGCGGCGGTCGGCCCACGGCCGGGCGGTCTCGAGCTGCGACGCCAAGCGGAAGAGCACGTCCTCGCGATTCATGGCGGCGACGAAATGCACGCCGATCGGCAGGCCGTCCGGCGACATGAACAGGGGCACCGACATCGCCGGTTGGCCGGTCACGTTGAACGGCGCGGTATAGGTGGCGAACGCGGTCGCGCGCGCCGCGCCCTCGAACGGGTTGTCGGCCGGTGGCACCAGGTCGCCGAGCACCGGCGGGGGCTCGGCCATCGTCGGCGTGAGCAGGATGTCGTACCCGTCGTCGTGCCACCACGCCGCCGTGCGCCGGCTCCAGGCGTGGAGGGCATTCACCGCCTCGACGTAGGCCGCGGACGAGTGCGTGCGTCCGATCTCGCCGTAGGCCCACGTGAGCGGCTCGACGTCGGCGGCCTCGACCGCGCGCCCGGCGCGGCGGGCGGTCTCCTCGAGGTCGTGCACCACCCAGGTGGTGAGAATCACCATGAACTTCTCCATGAGGGCGGACTCGTCGATCGCCGCCGGCGACGCGGGCTCGACGTGGTGGCCGAGCGACTCGAGCAGCTTGCCCGCGTCGTCGGCCGCGGCGACGCAGTCGGGATGCGTCGGGACCATCTCACCGGGCGCGCGGGTCAGCAGGCCCACCTTCAGCCGGCCGGGGTCGGGGCCCACTTCCTCGGCGAACGGGCGTGCCGGCGGCGGCGCGGTGTACGGGTCGCCGGGCATCTCGCCCGCGAGGACGTCGAGGACCGCGGCGCTGTCCCGCACTGAGCGCGTCACCACGTGGCGGGCCACGTAACCGGCCCAACTCTCACCCGCGTCCGGGCCCATCGAGACCCGCCCGCGGCTCGGCTTCAGGCCGAAGATCCCGCACGCGCTGCCGGGGATCCGGATGGAGCCGCCGCCGTCGCCGGCGTGGCCGACCGGGACCATCCCCGACGCCACCGCCGCCCCCGATCCGCCGCTCGATCCGCCCGGACCGCGCTCGGTGTTCCACGGGTTGTGGGTGGGCCCGTACGCCAGCGGCTCGCACGTGGGTTGGAGGCCGAACTCGGGCGTGTTGGTCTTGCCCACGAAGACGAACCCGGCGGCGCGCAGCTTCGCGAACAGGTAGCTGTCGTGGTCGTCGACCCAGCCGACCTCTTTGAGCAGCTTGTTCCCCATATGACAGGGGTCGCCGGCCGACGAGCCGTCGAGGTCCTTGACGACCGCCGGCACCCCTCGGAACGGGCCCGCCAACTCACCCCGGGCCGCGGTGCGCGCCTTGTCGAACAGCGGGTGGATCACCGCGTTGAGCTCGGGGTTGACCTTCTCGATGCGGTTGATCGCGGCGTCGACCAGCTCGAGCGGCGAGATGTCCCCGGCGGCGACGAGCTCGGCCTGGGCGGTGGCGTCGAGCAGGGAGAGGTCGTCGGTCATGCGCCGGGACGCTACGCCACTGCGGACGGTCAGGTCACGTGAAGGCGCTCACGCCACCCGGCCCGACGAGGAGCCCGACGACGATGAGCAGCACTCCGACGAGTGTCTCGCCCCGCGTCAGCCGCACGATCCCCCAGATCACCAGCGCCACTGCGATGAGCCACAAGATGAACAGCATGGCGAGTCTGTTCCCGGTGTCGCCGATCGCGAAACACTCAGGCGTTCCGCTTTACCCGCGGTCGATCCTCACGCGGCCCCCGGCAGAGGAGCACGACGGTGGCGTCGTCGCGCAGCCGGCTGTCGGCGAAATGTCCGATCTCGTCCAGGGCCCGCTTCACGATGACCTCGGCTTCGTCGCACGACGCGCCGCAGACCAGGTCGACCAGCCGCTCGAGCCCGTACTGCTCGCGCCGGTCGTTGCGTACCTCGATCATCCCGTCGGTGTAGATCGCGAGCGTGTCACCGGGCGTGATCGTCGCGTGCGCGGTCTTCCAGGTCCCGTCGATCGGACCGACGATCGGACCGGTGGGCATGAGCTCGACGGCCTCGGTGCTGGCGCAGAGCAGCGCGGGTGGATGCCCGGCGTTGGCGTAGCGGAGGCCGCCGGTGGCGAGGTCGGCGACGCCGACGAACGCAGACAGGAACGTCTCGTCGCCGAGGTCGTCGAGCTGCTCGCGTGCCCACTGCACGCATGCGCCCGGATCGAAGTTGTTGCGCAGCGCCGCTCGGAGAAGCTCGCGGCAGCGGAGCGCGAGGATCCCCGGCACCGCGCCGTGACCGGAGATGTCGACGACCACCAGCCCGAGTTGCGACGCGCTGACCCGGACGACGTCGTAACAGTCACCGGCCACGACGCCCTCGGCCGGTTCGACCTGGCCGGCGACGGTCCACTCGTTCGGAAGCTCCTCGAGCTCGGGTTCGAGCTGGGACTGGAGGCTGAGGAGCACGGTCGCGCGCTCTTCGACAGCTTGCCGTGAGCGCACGGCCTCGAGGATCTCCCGGTTGAGGAGCCGGCGCAGGTTCTCGACGTCGCTGGCGAGCCGGGCGATCTCCGGCGGCCCGGTCGTCGGGATCGTGGTGTGGCGGGCTCCGGTCCGTACGGTCCGGACCGCGCCGCCGATCCGGTCGAGGGGGCGGAGGACCCACCGGCGCAGCCCGAACGCGGCCCAGACGGTCGCGAGCAGCGCGGCCGCGAGCGTCCCCGCCACGATGCCGTTGAGCTCGTTGCGAAGCTCGTGCAGCCGATCCTGCGCGTCCTCGAACTCCGCCCGCTCGCCCTGGTCGAGCCCATTCGCGAGCAGCTGCTCCTGGCGATCGATGAGGTCGTCGCGCAGCTGGACCTGGCGGACGACCAGCGCCGACCCCACGGCCACGATCGCGAAGTAGAGCGTAAAGACGAAGAAGAAGCGCCGCCGCAGGGTCACGGCGGCAAAGATTATCGGTGACCGTCGCCCGATGACGGAGCCGGGCTCACCAGCCGCGTAGGTCGACTTCCCAGGTGTCCACGATGGTCTCGCCGTCGACCAGGTGCATGCGCTCGTGCTTGGCCACGGTGGGGTCGATGTGGGACGGCAGCACTCGAACGCGGTTACCCACCTCGACCGGTTTGTCCGGACCGAACGTCACGTGCTCGTCGGAGCAGAACCAGACCGTCCCGTCCTCGATCGTGGGATTGCCGTGGTCGAGGGCGAGGGACTTCAGGCCGCAGTCGGCGACCGCCCAGCCCTCGGACACCGAGATGACGGTGGCGAGCAGCGACAGGGCGGGGCGAAAGGGAAGGTCGGCGTAGGCGTACGCGGTGTCCATGAGCGCATACGTCCCGGCCTGGATCTCCGTCGCCCAGGTGTTGATGTCGAAGTTGCACGTTCCCCCGGCCGACATGATGTCGCCGCCGACGTCGCGGTGGGCCCCGACCAGCAGTTCCATGGCCTGTTCGGTCTGCTCGGCGCGCGTCGGCCGGTCCTCCACCCCCATGACGTGGCCCTCGTAGCCCATGACGCCGCGGACTTCCAGACCGCGGGCCCGGGCATCGTCGGCGATCGGCCCGGCATCCTCGGGCCGGCACCCGCAGCGGACACAGCCGACGTCGACGTCCACGAGCACCTCTCGGATGCCGGCGGCGGCGGCGGCCCCGATCGTCTCGGGCGAGTCGACCGCGACCGTGACCCGGGCGTCGAGCTCGGCGAGCCGGCGCAGCCGATCGGGGTCAACGACCTCGTTGGCGAGCAGCAGGTCGTCGCCCAGTCCCGCGGCCGCCATGCCGATCATCTCGCGCGGCGTGGCGCAGGTGAATCCGTGGTGGCCGCGCGCGGCCTGCTCGCGCGCGAGCGCGGTGGTCTTGTGCGCCTTGACGTGGGGGCGACAGCGCGCCCCCGGGAGCGCGGCTGCCATGGCATCGAGGTTGTCGCTGAACGCGGTGGCGTCGACCACGAGCGCGGGAGTGGAGAGATCCTGGACCTTCACGGTGCGCGAGCATGACAGGAAGATGGCGACCGCGCCCGAGGACCGCCCGCCGGTCACGACCGACTACCACACCGACGATCTGCCGCCGTTGCCCCAGCGGGACTACCTCATCCCGGCGGAGCGGTGGGTCGAGGCTCCCGTCGAGCTACGCGAGCTCGGCGCCGACTTCGGCGTCGAGCTGGTGGCGTACAAGCGTCGGATCGGCCGCTTCCTGTTGTGGCGAGCCGGCCCCGCGTCGGGCGCCGACGCCTGCTACATGGCGCTCGCGGCCGACGACCTCACCCAGCGGTACACGTTCCGGCTCTGGCCCGACGGACGCAGCGAAGGGATCGGCGCCGACGGCCGCACCCACGACCGGTTCCGGACGTGGAAAGAGTCGTTGCGCGACGCGGGAGGCGTCGAGAGCTAGGACTTGTTCATGCCGGTTCGTGGTCGAGCTCGAACCAGACCACCTTGCCGCCCGGACGTCGATCCGCCCCCCACCGGGACGCAAGGCCTTCGACGATCGTGAGACCGAGCCCGCCGGGCTCGAGCTCGGTGATCGACATGGAGACGGGGTCGTGAGCCGGTCGCGGGTCGGGCGGGGCCCCGCTGTAGTCCTCGACCTCGACGCGCGTCACTGGTCGCGCCGACACTCGGACCCGGACCTCCGACGCGGTGTGCACGACCGCGTTCGTCACGAGCTCACTAACGAGGAGCGCGGCTTTTTCGACGTGGTCGTCGGGGAGCCCGGCGGCGCGGAGGGCGCGGCGGGTCGTCTCTCGGGCCCGCCCCACGCTCTCGGGAACGTTGGGGAGCATGAGCTCCTCGCTGGCCTCCGCGACTTCCTCCGTCGACCGCCAGTCGCGCTGGACGCCGTCGACCTACCCCGAGTTCGGCGCGCCGAAACCGCGCTCATGCCGGCTCTCGTACGACCTCGGTCGGGTTCTTGTCGTCGCGGAGGCCGAGGTAGGCGGGGTGGCGCACGATCCCGGCGCGGGTCCATTCGGTGAAGCGGATCTCTGCCACCAGCCGCGGTTCCACGAACCGCGCGTCCTTCACCCGAGGTGGCGGATCGAACGGGCTGGTCTCGCGGCGCAGGGGCGTGAGCATCCGCTCGAGCCGATCGAGCTCGGCGACGGTGAAGCCGGTGCCGACCCTGCCGGCGTACCGCAGCCGCTCCTCCTCGTCGTAGACGCCGATGAGGAGGGCGCCGATCTTGCCTTCCCGATTCCCCTGCCCCGGTAGCCAGCCTCCGATCACGAACTCCTGGCGCCGGTGGTTCTTGACCTTGAGCCAGGCGCGCGACCGCGTCCCCGGGTGGTACGGGCTGTCGAGCTTCTTGGCGAGCACGCCCTCGAGGCCGGCCTCGCGCGTCGCGTCGCGGAGTGCGGGACCGTCGGTGTAGTAGGCCGGCGTCTGCCAGGCCAGCCCGTCGAGCGCGAGCCCGTCGAGCAGCCGGCGACGCTCCTCGTACCCCAGCGCCATCGTGGAGTGGCCGTCCAGCCACAGCAGGTCGAAGATGACGTAGACGACCGGGACCTCGCGGGCCAGGCGCCGGGCGGTGCTCTCGGAGCCGACGTGCATCCGTCGCTGTAGCTGCTCGAAGCTCGGCCGGTCGTCCTTGAACGCGACGATCTCGCCGTCGAGCACGACCGCGGTGGTCCCGAGCACCTCGCCCAGGGCGCGCAGCTCCGGGTACCGCCCGGTGATCGGGTCGCCCTTGCGACTCTCGAAGCGCACCCGCCCGCCCTCGACGTACCCGATGGAGCGCACACCGTCCCACTTCACCTCGTAGCCGAATGCGTCCGCGTCACGGGGCAGGTTCTTCGAGGGCGTCGCCAGCATCGGAGGGACGTGTTCCGGCATCGGCTCGCGGTCGGGGTCCTCGGGCGGGTCCATGCGGTGGATCATCCAGTTCTTGCCGTCCGTCTGGAACAGGGCGTAGCGCCCCTTCACCCGCTCGCCCGCGAACGTGGCGATGACCTCGTCGTCGGCGAACTTCTCCGCCTCGTACGTCCCGCGGTCCCACACGGTCATCTGGCCCGCGCCGTAGCTGTCCGCGGGGATCTCACCCTCGAAGTCGAGGTACTCGAGGGGATGGTCCTCGGTGTGAACCGCGAAGTGGTTGCGGCGAGGGTCGGGAGGGATGCCCTTCGGGACCGCCCACGACACCAGCACCCCGTCGTGCTCGAGGCGGAGGTCCCAATGCAGTGCCCGGGCGTGGTGCTCCTGGACGACGAAGCGGCCTCCGCCGTCGCGGGCGGTCTTGCGCTTCCGCTTCCCGGCCGGCTCGGGTGTGCGGTCGAAGTCGCGCTTCGTGCGATACGAGCCGAGCCGGTCGGCCCCTTTCCGGGCGGGCATGACACCGGGTGAGTTACCCCACCGGAAGCGAAGCTTCCGGCGGGGGCCCCAGGGGGCTGGCGGCTAGTCGTGCCGGTTCATGATGATCGGTGCGCACGGAGTTCCGTTTAGCGGGGCGCGTCGTCCTCGTCCAGCGGGACGGGCTCGCGTTGCTCGAGCGCGTCCGCCTCGGGGGCCTCCGGGTCGTCGGTGACCGGTTCGGGCTCGGGCTCGTCCCCGACCGAGCGGGCCTGGTCGAGTGCGTCCGCCTCGGGCACCGGATCGCGTCGCTTCGCCATGACCTGGGCGTACCCGTCCCGAACCCGGCCGAACCCGTGGATCAGCGTCCCGCGACCCCGCGCAGGCGCTCGAGCGAGCGCGACAGCAGCCGCGACACCTGCATCTGGCTGATCCCGAACCGGCGGGCGATCTCGGCCTGGGGGAGGCCGTCGAAGAACCGCAGCGCGATCATCTGGCGCTCCCGCTCGGGGAGGGTCTCGAGCAGGCTCATGATCGCGAGTCGCTGCTCGACCCGCTCGAGCTCGCGGTCACCCTGGCCCAGCTGGTCGACCGGCGCCCGCTGCACTTCCTCCGCGCCCGCGGCCTGGGCGTCGAGCGAGGTGGCCACCGCCGCCCGCCCCGCCTCGAGCGCCTCGAGCACCGTCTCCTCGGGCAACCCGGTCTCGGCCGCGAGCTCCGCCAGCGTGGGGGACCGGCCGTGGCGCTGCGCGAGCGTCGCCAGGCACTGGTTCACCTCGAGGCTCTGCTCCTGAAGTCGCCGGGGCATGCGGACGGCCCAGCGCTTGTCCCGGAAATGGCGCTTGAGCTCCCCTTCGATTGTGGGCGCGGCGAAGCTCGAGAACGCCAACCCGCGTTCGGGCTCGAACCGCTCCACCGCCTTGAGCAGGCCGAGCATCGCGACCTGGCTGAGGTCCTCGGAGCGCTCGCCTCGTCCGCCGTACCGACGGGCGAGGCTCTCCGCGAGCCCGAGGTTGGCCTCGATGATCCGATTGCGCAGGTCTCGGTCCTGCGTCCGGCGGTACTCGACGAAGAGCGCGGTGCGCGCCCCGGCGTCGCCGGTTGCGCTCATCACCTAACGGTTCGGGGCGCGCTTGAGCAGTCGGAACCGCAACACCTCGCCGTCCCGGTGGACCTCGTGCTCGTCGGCGACCGCGGTCACGATCGTCCGCGACAGGTCACTTTGGATCACGGCGGCGTGGTCGGCGCCGGGCGGGCCTTCTCCCTCGACCGCGACCGCGTCGTCTTCGAGCGTGAACGTGAGCTGGAGGTGGTCGCCCTCGGCGCCCGGCGTCATCAGGAGGTGACAGAGCTCGTCGACCCCGATGCGCAGGTCCTCGATGTCCTCGAACGAGAACCCGGCCCGGCTGGCCACGTCGGCGGCCGCCAGTCGGGCGAGCCGGAGGAACTCGGGAGCTGCGGGGATCGCGAGCCGGATCACGGTGGATTGGTCGCGCATTCGGCCGCTCTTCCTGCGAGGCGAGGGTGCCGGTCGTGCAGGTCGTCCCGGCCGCCCGGTGCCCCTCAGGGTACGCGACCCTCGCCTTGCTGGTGCGCGCCCCGCTCCGTCATCTGCATGTGTCCTCCCTTTCCTTCCGCCCCTCCTACCCGGCAGGCCAGGGACCGAATCCACGGAATGAATGGCGAGGTCGATGGGTACCTTCACCCCCGTGATCGGCACGACCGCCAGCGCACGGGAGCTCCGGCTGCTCGTACCCCCCAGCGTCCAGCACCTGCGGGCGGTCCGGCTCGTGGCCGCCGACACCGCCGGCCGCGCCGGGTTCGACTGCGAGCAGACCGACGATGTGCGCATTGCCGTCGACGAGCTCTGTCACTGCCTCATGCGGAACGCCAGTGGCCCGATCACGCTCGTCTTCGCCGCCGACGATGGCCGCGTCACGATCGAGGGTGCCGCCCCGCGCCCTTCCGCCGGCGACGCGCCGCTGCTCGATCCGCTGTCCGAAGCCATCCTCCACTCCGTCAGCCAGTTCTTCGAGATCGTGGACCACCCACCCGACGTGCGGTTCATGCTCGTGATGGAGCGCCAGTCCGCATGTCGCTGAGCGCCGGCGCCCTCGACACCGAAGCCCGCGGCCTCGACGAGCGATTCGTCGAGTACCACCGCACCGGCGACCGCCAGCTGCGCGACGAGCTCGTCGAGGACCACGTCCCGCTCGCGCAGTTCCTCGCCCGCCGCTTCGCCCACCGCGGTGAGCCCCACGAGGATCTCGTGCAGGTCGCGCTGCTCGGTCTCCTCAAGGCGGTCGACCGCTTCGACCCCGATCGGGGGCTCCAGTTCTCGACCTTCGCCACGCCCACCATCGTCGGCGAGATCAAGCGTCACTTCCGCGACAAGGGCTGGGCGATGCGGGTGCCGCGGCGGGTCCAGGAGCTGCACCTCCAGCTCGCCCGGGTCGTCGGGAGTCTGAGCCAGGAGCTCGGCCGCTCGCCGACGGTGGCCGAGATCGCCGCGCATGTGGGCGGTTCGGAGGAGGAGGTCCTCGAGGCGATGGAGGCCGGTGGGATGTACCGGCTCACTTCCCTCGACGGGCCCGCCGCCACCAGCGAGGAGGGGGCCGTCGACCTCGCCAGCATGCTCGGAGACGAGGATCCCGACTTCGACCGCGTCGAACACCAGGTGGAGCTGTCGGAGATCCTTGCCGCGCTTCCCGAGCGCGAGCAGACCATCGTCTATCTCCGGTTCTTCAAGGGCCTGACGCAGTCGGAGATCGCGGCGCAGGTGGGGATCAGTCAGATGCACGTCTCGCGCCTGCTCGCTCGCAGCCTCGAACTGCTCCGCGAGCACGTCGGGGCGGAGGTCGAGGTCGCACCGTGAGCCCCCTCGACACTCGACCGGGGGCGGGCAGCTTCGAGTCGATCTCGACCGTGTTCCCGGCGGTGCCGCCGAGCGCGGCGAGCGCCCGCCGGTTCGTGGACGCCGCCCTCCGACGCTGGGGCGTTCACATCGACGTCGCCGATGTCGCGCTACTGCTCACGAGCGAGCTGGTCACGAACTCGTACCGCCACGCGTCATGTGATGCGCAGGTGTCGGTGCTCCGGCGTCCCGGGTTGATCCGGGTCGAGGTCCACGACTCCGGTGGTGGACGCGTGCGGCAGCGCCCGCTCGATCCCGAGGGCCCCGACGGCCGCGGCCTGAACATCGTCGACGCCCTCGCGACCAGATGGGGGAGCTCGACGTCGGAGTCGGGCACACTCGTCTGGTTCGAGCTCGCGACGAGCGGCCGGTACGCTACCGACTGATGGCGACCGGAGCGGGTGGGGCCGAGCACGGCGACGACTTCAACCTGTCGACCGACGAAAGCGCCGATGGCCCGGTGCTGCGCATCGAGGGTGAGGTCGACGTCTACACGTCCCCGGCCCTGCGCGACGAGCTGTACCGCCTCATCGACACCGGCGCCAAGCGGGTCGTGGTCGACCTGGCCGACATGGATTTCATCGACTCGTCGGGCTTGGGGGTGTTCGTGGGCGCGCTCAAGCGAATCCGCGAGCGCTCGGGCGACCTCGAGCTCCGCGCCATGCAGCCCTCGACTCGCAAGGTCCTCGAGATCACCGGGCTGACCCAGGTCTTCACCATCACCGACTGAACGCGTGTCACGCACATGGGTGAGAGTCGTTACTTGCGGTCGATCTTGTCCTTGACCTTGTCGACGATCTCCTCCCTCATGGTCGGCCTCGCCTCGCCGGCCGGGCCATCCTTGAAAGGGCTGGCCGGCCGGCGCCCTTCGGGCCGCTCGGCACTCCGTGCTCGCTCGCTATTGCTCGCTCGCCTCTCGTGATCCTCCAGCGGGAAGTGCGCGGTGGGACGCGACACGCTCGTCACGTGAGCGCTCGGCGCAGCGCCTTCCCTCCCGGCGTGCGCGGCACCGCGTCGATGAGGACGAGCTCCCGCGGCAGCTGCGCCGGGCTGAGCCGCGCCGACGCGAACGCGCGCAGGTCGTCGAGGCCGGGCGGGGCGCCGGGGTCACGCGCCACCACGTAGGCGACCACCCGGTCGCCCCACTCCGCGTCGGGTCGTCCCGCGACGCACACGTCGACGACGCCCGGGTGATCGGCGAGCACGCGCTCGACCGCGGTCGGGCTCACGTTGACCCCGCCGGTGATGATCACCTCGTGACGGCGGTCGGTGATCACGATCCGGTCGTCGGGCTCGATCCGGCCGACGTCGCCGGTGCGGAACCACCCTTCGGGCGTGAGCGCGGCGGCGGTGGCGGCGGCGTCGAATCGGTAGCTCCGCATGACCATTGCTCCCCGGACCGAGATGTCGCCGTCGTCGCCGATTGCGACCTCGGCCCCGGGAAGGGGCACGCCGTCGAGGAGGACGCCGCCCCAGGTCTCGCTCAGGCCGTAGGTGTCGACGACCCGGGCTCCGACCGCCTCCGCTCTCGCTCGCACCGCCGGCGGGAGCGGCGCGCCGCCGGTGACGATCCCGCGGAAGCTCGCCAGCGGTGCGCCCGCTTCGACGAGCCGCGCCAGCGTGGTCGGCACGAGCGACACGATCGTGGTCGCCTCGCGTTCAGGCGATGCCGCCACCGCATCGAGATCGAAGCCGTCGTGGGTGACGACGGGGAAGCCGGCCGCCGCGCTCCGGCCCAGGATCGCGAGCCCGGCGACGTGGTGCAGGGGGAGGCAGACGAGCCAGCGGTCGGCGGGGCCGATGCCGAGCGCGGTGGCGAACCCGTGCCCGATCGCGTCGCGACCGGCGGCAGTCAGCTCGACCGCCTTCGGGTCGCCGGTCGTCCCCGAGGTCAGCACCACCGCGACGACATCGGTGGGGACGGGGCTTCCGCCCGGATGGGCGCGGCGCCCGTCGCCGTCGACGACGTGGGTCGGCTGCACTCGGACCAGCGCGGCCTCAGTGACGGCCGCCGGCGCCCGGGGGTCGAGGAGCGCCACCGCCTCGCCGGCGTCCCAGCAGCGCCGGACCTGGTCGGCGGCGGCGGGGGCCGGCAGCCGGATCGCCACCAGCGGGCCGGCTTGGTCGGATCGGGCCATCCGGCGCTACCGTACCTGTCCGTAGGAGTGATCGCTCCCAGAGTCAGGACCCACCATGCCTGCCATCGAACCGGCACTCGACTGGAAGCCCGGCGCCGACGCCGGGTACGGCGACATCCGCTACGAGACCGCCGAGGGCATCGCCAAACTCACGATCTGCCGGCCCGAGGTGCGCAACGCCTTCCGGCCCCAGACCCTCTTCGAGCTCCAGGACGCATTCGAGCGCGCCCGCAACGACCGCGACGTCGGCGTGATCATCCTCACCGGCGAGGGACCGGAGGCGTTCTGCTCCGGGGGCGACCAGCGCATCCGGGGCGACGACGGCTACGTCGGCGACGACGGCATCGGCCGGCTCAACGTGCTCGACCTCCAGGTGCAGATCCGACGGCTGCCCAAGCCGGTGGTCGCGATGGTGGCGGGCTACGCCATCGGCGGCGGCCACGTCCTCCACATCGTCTGCGACCTGACGGTGGCGGCCGACAACGCCCGCTTCGGCCAGACCGGCCCCAAGGTGGGGTCGTTCGACGGCGGGTACGGCTCGGGCCTGCTGGCGCGCATGGTGGGCCAGAAGAAGGCGCGCGAGATCTGGTTCCTGTGCGACGAGTACGACGCCGACGAGGCGTTGCGCATGGGGTTGGTGAACAAGGTCGTGCCGCTGGCGCGCCTGGAGGTCGAGACGGTCGAGTGGTGCCGGCGGATGCTGAACCACAGTCCGCTGGCGTTGCGCATGCTGAAGGCTTCGCTCAACGCCGCCGACGACGGGCTCGCCGGCATCCAGCAGCTCGCCGGCGACGCCACCCTCCTCTATTACATGAGCGAGGAGGCGCAGGAGGGCAAGCAGGCCTACCTCGACAAGCGCCGGCCGGACTTCGGGCAGTTCCCCAAGCGGCCGTAATGACGACCGCGGCGCAGTGGGTCGCGGGGGCGCGGCCCCGCACGCTGGGCGCGGCCGTCTCGCCGGTGCTCGTCGGGACGGCGGCGGCGTACGGCGTCTCCGGCGACATCATCTGGTGGCGGGCGGTGGCCGCGCTCGTGGTCGCGCTCGCCCTCCAGGTCGGCGTCAACTACGCCAACGACTACTCCGACGGCGTGCGGGGGACCGACGACGTGCGCGCCGGCCCGCTGCGGCTCACCGCGTCGAAGACGGCGACACCGACCGCGGTGCGGAACGCGGCCGTGGTCGCGTTCGGCGTGGCCGCGGTCGTGGGGCTGGCGCTGGCGATGGTGGTCGACCTGCGGTTGCTGGGGGTGGGCGCGGCCGCCATCGCTGCCGGCGCGCTCTACACCGGCGGGCCCAAGCCCTACGGGTACTCCGGGTTCGGGGAACTGGCGGTGCTGGTCTTCTTCGGCCTGGTGGCGACGGCGGGATCGGCCTACGTGCAGATCGAGCGGGTTCCGGCGGCGGCGTGGTGGGGTGCGATCGGGGTGGGCCTGCTCGCGTGCGCGATCCTGCTCGTCAACAACATCCGCGACATCGACGGCGACCGCGCCGTCGGGAAGCGCACGCTCGCGGTGTGGCTGGGCGCCGGGCAAGCGCGGAGCCTGTACGCGATGGCGGTCCTGACCGCGTTCGGCATGGTCTGCGCCGTGGTCGCGTTCTCGAGTGCGTGGGCGCTCCTGGCGTTCCTCGCGCTGCCGCTGGCGTGGCGACCGCTCCGCCTCGTCCTGACCCGTGACGACCCGCCGTCCCTCGTGGCCGCCCTCGTCGGCACCGCCCGGTTGGAGCTGGTCTTCTCGGTCCTGCTCGCGCTGGGGCTGGCGCTGTGGTGACGCTACGAGGCCAGCACGTCGGCGAGCGCCTCGGGTTGCTCGAGGTGGAGGGCATGACCGGCGCCGCCGATCACGTGCACGCGCGCCGCTTGCATCCGCCGCGCCGTGTCCCGGGCGATCGTCGTGTACTTGTCGTCCAGCGAGCCGACGACCAGCGTGGCTGGCATGCGCAGTTCGGGCAGACGGTCCCAGAGAGGCTCCTGCGCGCCCTGCCCGAGCGCCCGCAGCGCGTGGGTCAGCGTGGCGGGGTCACGCTCGCGGGCGTCGAGTCCGGCGGCGTCGCGCGGAAGCGTGGCGAACAGCGGCTGTGCCAGCCAGCGATCGAGGAAGGCGTCGACACCGTCGCGCTCGATCTCCTGCACGAGTTGCTCGTCGGCGTCGCGCCGAGCGGCGCGCTCGGTGGCATCGGCTATGCCGGGCGACGCGCTCACGAGCACGAGCCGTTCGACCAGCTCGGGCCGGTCGAGCGCGAGCTGCAGGCACAGCCGTCCACCGGCGGAGTAGCCGACATACGTCCCGGTGCCTCCGCTGTCGCCGACGCTCGTGGCGGTGTCGACGAACGTGAGGCCCGTCGGCACATCGAGCGCGACCGTCTCGACGTCAGCGCGGAGCGCGCCGATGACCGGGTCCCACGAGCGGGCGGTCTGCGTGAACCCGGGCACGAACACGATCCGCACGATCGGATCCTCCCATGAGCCGCGACGCGACCACTGCGTTCGCCCGGGCGCTGGTCGACGAGTGGGCTCGGGCGGGCGTCACCGATGCCTGCTTGGCGCCCGGATCCCGGTCGGCCCCGCTCGCCCTCGCACTCGCCGGCGACGACCGCATCCGCGTCCACGTCCACCTCGACGAACGCTCCGCCGCCTTCTTCGCGCTCGGCACCGCCAAGGCCTCGGGCCGACCCGCGATTGTGTTGTGCACGTCGGGTACAGCGGCGGCGCACTTCCACGCCGCCGTGCTCGAGGCGCATCACGGTCGCGTCCCGCTGATCGTGTGCACCGCCGACCGTCCACCCGAGCTGCGCGGCACAGGCGCGGGGCAGACCATCGATCAGACCAAGTTGTACGGCGACGCGGTGCACTGGTTCTGTGATCCCGGCGTCCCCGAGGACCGGCCCGGAGCCGGCAACGCGTGGCGCGCAGTCGCGGCGCGGGCGGTGGCGGAGTCGCTCGGGCCCCCTGCCGGGCCGGTGCATCTCAACTTGCCGTTCCGGGAACCGCTGGTCCCGACCGGCGCGCCCCTCGTCGATGCGCCGGGTCGGCCCGACGGTCGTCGGTGGACCGAGGTCACGCCCGGGCGCCGGACGCCGGACGAAGCCACCGTCGAACGCATCGCCGCCGCCGTGCGCGCCGCCCCCCGCGGCCTGCTCGTCGCCGGGTGGGGGACCGGCGTTCAACCGGAGAACGCCGCCCGCTTCGCGAGGGCGGCGGGATGGCCCGTGCTCGCCGACCCGATCTCCGGTCTACGAACCGGCGACCGCGCGATGTCGACCTACGACGCGCTCTTGCGCATGCCGGCGTTCGCGTCAGAACACCGACCCGACCTCGTCGTCCGTGTCGGTGCTCCGCCGACGAGCAAGGTCATCAACGCCACCGTGCTCGCCGCCGACGTGGCGCAGGTGCTGGTCGATCCCGATCGGACCTGGCTCGACCCGGGTCGGGCCGCAGCCGAGGTCGTGGCGGTCGACGACGATGCCCTCCTCGCGACGGTGGCCGACCGGCTGGGCCAACGGGCGACATCCGACTGGTTCGACCGCTGGCTCGTCGCCGAGCGAACCGCGCGGCGCGCGCTCGACGAGCTGCTCGACAGTTGGGAGGAGCCGTTCGAGGGCCGGGTCGCGCGCGACGTGGTCGAGGCCCTACCGGCAGGCGCGACGCTGCTGGTCGCGTCGAGCATGCCGGTACGCGACGTGGAATCGTTCGCCCGCCCCCGCGACGCGGCGCGCTTCCTCGTGAACCGGGGCGTGAACGGTATCGACGGGTTCGTGTCGACCGTGCTCGGCGCTGCGGCCGTCACCGACGGACCGGTCGTCGCGCTGCTCGGCGACCTCTGCCTGCTGCACGACTCGAACGGGCTCCTCGGCGCCGCCGACCGCGGCATCGATGCCACCTTTGTCGTGCTCGACAACGACGGCGGTGGCATCTTCTCGTTCCTGCCGCAGGCCGAGCTTCCCGACCACTTCGACCAACTCTTCGGCACGCCCCACGGCATCGACCTCGCCGCGCTGGCCGCGGTCCACGGGTTGCCGGCCGAGCGAGTGGAGAAGGCGTCCGACGTCGTCCCCGCGGTCGAAACCGCGATTACCGCCGGCGGCGTGCGCCTCGTGATCGTGCCTTCCGACCGTACCGACAACGTCGACCGCCACCGCCAGGCCGCGGACGCGGTAGCGCGCGCGGTTTCGCGCTAGGGCCGGACGAGAACTCGGAGCATCGGTTCGAGCTTGACCTCGGTCTCGCGCCACTCGGCTTCGGGATCGGAGCCGGCGACGATGCCGGCGCCGGAGACGAGTCGAGCCCGGTTGCCATCGATGTCGGCGCCGCGGAGGGCGACGCCCCAGGTGCCGTCGCCGCGGGCGTCGACCCAGCCGACCGGCCCGGCGTAGCGGCCCCGCTCGAACCCTTCGAGGCGCTTGATGAGCGGCAACGCCTCGACGCGCGGGGTGCCTCCCACCGCGGGCGTGGGGTGGAGCGCGGCGGCGAGCTCGAGCGCGGTCGGTGCCGGCTCCCGGAGACGGCCCCGCACCGCGGTAGCGAGGTGCATCAAGGCCGGAAGCCGGACCACGTCCGGCGGGAACTCGGCGCGCAGGTCATCGCACCATGGGGTGAGCGCGTCGAGCACCGCATCCACCACGAGACGGTGCTCGTTGTCGTCTTTTGAAGAGGCGGCGAGGGCGGTCGCCACCCTGTCGTCCTCGGCGCTCGACGAACGTCGGGCCATGGTTCCGGCCATCGGGCGCGAGAGCACGAGCGTGCCCTGGCGGCGGACGAGCAGCTCTGGTGTCGCGCCCACGAGTGTCCGAGGGCCGTCGAGGAAGCCGTAGGCGACGCTGCCGGCCTGCGTCGCCCGCAACCGGTCGAGCACCGCCCGAGGGTCGAACGGCGCATCCGCCTCGACGACGACCTCGCGCGCCAGCACCGCCTTCAATAGGCGGCCTTCGGCGATCTCGGTGAGCACCGCCTCGACCATCCGATGCCAGTCCTCGCGTGACTGCACCGACTCGACCGCGAACACCGACGGGCGTGATCGGTCGGCGCCACCGCGTCCGGTCATGTCCGCGGGGCCGATCTCGGTGTGCCAGGCCGTCCCGTCGGCCGCGACCGCGGTGACGGTCTTCGGCACGACCAACTCGCCCGGGCCCGTGAACGGGAGCGCCCCGACCGCGATCGCGCCGGTGCCCGGGCGGGCCAGGGGGTCGTCGATCGTCATGGCGGCGAGCGACCGGGTCACGTCGGCGGTGGCGAGCCGCGCCGCGACGCCGCTCGTGACCAAGCCGCCGGTGCCGTCGAGCCAGGCGAACCCGTCGGTGCCGAGCCCGTCGAGCAGGTCGGCGGGCGGGTCGATCTCCTGGGTGCTCACGAGCAGGTCGGCCGGGGCGGTGGGGCTCATCGCCGCGTCCCGGTGAGGAGCTGCACTGCGCCGCCGCCGAGTCGTTGGTGGCGGACGTCGTCGAAGCCGGCGACGCCGACCAGCGCGAGGAGCTCGGTGGTCGGCGGGAGGTAGGCGGTCGAGCGGGGGAGGTAGCGGTAGGCCTCGCGGTCGCGTCCCAGCCGGCCGCCGAGCACCGGCACGACCCGCCGGAACCAGAGGCGGTGGCCGGCTTGGAGCACCCGGTTGTTCGGTTCATCGGTCTCGAGCATGGCCATGCGCCCGCCGGGCCGCAGCACCCGGGCGCACTCGGAGAACAGCGCGTCGAGGTCGACGACGTTGCGCAGCGCGAAGCCGGAGACGACCCCGTCGACCGCACCGTCGGGCACCGGAATTCGAAGGGCGTCGCCCCGCACGAGTGGAGCGGGGGTGTGGGCAGCGCCGAGCATGCCCGCCGACAGGTCGATGCCGACGGGCGAATCCCCGACCGCCCGAAGTTCCTCGCACAGGTCGCCGGTGCCGCAACCCAGATCGAGGACGCGCGCGCCCTTCGGGAGCGCGAGCGCGCCGATGGTCCGGCGGCGCCAGCGCCGGTCCAGCCCGAGGGTCATGACCCGGTTCACCAGGTCGTAGCGGGGCGCGATGCGGTCGAACATGCTCTCGACCTCGCGTCGCTTCGCCGCTCCCTCGGGGAGGGGCGCCGAGCGGGTGGTGCGGCTCACGTCCACACAGCCTCGAGCGTGCGGCGCGCCTCATCTTCGGCGGCAGCGAGCTCGGCCGGTTCGCCGACCTGCTCGAGGTGTTCCTGCGCGACCTGGAGCAGGATCCGGCGGAAGTGGTGGGCGACCAGCGCCGTCACCGAGGGGAGCAGCACCCGGAACGCGTCGACCAGACGCTCGGCGCTCTCCTCGGCCGGCAGGTCGGAGTCGCGCAGCGGCTTGCGCACGTGGGTGTCGAACATGGCCACCGCCTGCTCGGCGGTGATGCGCGTGGCCTTGTGATGATCACGCGCCAGCGCGAGGAGATCCGGCATCGGGAGCCCGGCCTCGAGCAGCCGCAGCCCGGCGGCGACCACATCGGCGTCGCCGGCCGTGTACCGCGCCTCCCCTTCGTGCATCCGGGGGATGAGCAGACCCTCGTTCGCCACCGACTCGATGAGCGCAGCCGGGACGCCGGCGCGCTCGGCGAGCTCGTCGAGGGTGAGGAACTCGGTCGGGCCCGCGCCTTCGGCCGCCGCGACTGCGGCCGCCAGGGGCTCGTCGGTGGCGTCGAGCTCACCCGCGAGCAGCCGGCGGATGACCGCGAGCGAGAATCCGCGGCGTTGGAGGTCGCGGATCCGGGCCAGCCGCTCCACGTGCTCGGGCCCGTACCAGGCGATCCGCCCCTGCCGCTCGGGCGGCGGGAGGAGCCGGCGCTTCTGGTAGAAGCGGATGGTGTCGACGGAGACCTCGGCCCGCCGGGCCAGCTCCTCGACCCGCATCCGCTCACCTGATCCCACGAGCGCGGATTCTAGGAGCAGTTACTCCCGCGGTCGCATCCGGTCATTCTGGAGGCTGTGGGGTGCGGATTCCGCACCCTGTGGCCTCGAGTTTGCGGCAATCAGGTGCCCGTCCATTTGGGGGGGCGCTTTTCGGCGAACGCCGTCGCGCCCTCGATGGCGTCCTTGGTGCCGAACACCTCGAGCGCGATCTTGTTGCTGTGCGCCCAGGCGTCCGCCTCGCTCAGGTCGCCCGCGGCGCGCAACAACTCCAGCGACTTGCGCACCGCTACCGGGCCGTTGGCGGTGATGGTGGCGGCGAGCGCGAGGGCTTCGTCGATCACCTTGTCCTTGGGCACCAGCCGGTTGACCAACCCGAGCTGGTGGGCGCGGCTCGCGTCGATGGGGTCGCCGGTGAGCACGATCTCGGTGGCGGTGGCGAGCGGGATGCGCCGCACGAGCCGGAACGGTCCGCCGGCGGCTGCATAGAGCCCCCGCTTCACCTCGGGCAGACCGAAACGGGCGTCGTCGGCTGCGACCACGAGATCGCAGGCGAGCACGATCTCGAAGCCACCCGCCAGCGCGGGGCCGTTGACCGCCGCGATCAGCGGCTTCGAGTAGACGCGGGTGGTGATGCCGCCGAAGCCGCCCCGCTTGGTCGCGATCTTGAAGCCCTCGCCCTTCGCCACCATCTTGAGATCGGCACCGGCCGAGAACACGTCGCCGGTCCCGGTCACGATGACGGCCCGGATCCCGTCATCGCTCTCGTACTCGTCCAGCGAGGCTTCGACCGCCGTCGACACCTCGTCGTTGACTGCGTTCTTCGCCTCGGGACGGTTGAGGCGGATGACGCCCACGCCGTCCCGACGTTCCCGCTCGACCACCATCGCTGGACCTCCTGACCGGCGGGCGGACGGTATCAGCGCGAGAATGGTCCCGCCCCCGACCGGGAGACCCTCATGATCAGCACCGAAGAGCGAGCCGTGACCACCACCCCCACCACCACCGAGCCCGTCGAGCGACCCGACACGCGCTCCTGGCTGACCGAGCGGATCTCCGCCGAGGCCGGCGTGATGATCGCTGCGACCTGGTACGTGCTGTTCATGATCGCCACCGGCCTGGAGCCCCGTGCCACGGGGCCCAACCCGACCTGGGCGGTCGTCCTGAGCTTCGTGTTCCTGGGGGCGCTCGTCGTCACCGCCGCCGGCCTGCTCGCCCGGCGCCGGTGGGGCCTGCTCGCGTCACTCGGGGCCGCGGGCATCTTCACCGCGTTCTCGGTCGCGTGCCCGATCTCGGGACATCACGGCTTCGCGCCGTGGTGGTTCGGGCAGATGGCCTGCGCGGTCGCGCTGGTCGGGGTGAGCGGGTTCGCGCTGGCCCGCGCCCGGGCCTAGCTCTCCGGCGCGACCGCCACCGGTTCGACGACGGTCGGCGGTGCGTCCGCCATATCGGTGTCGTCCAGCGCGTGGGCGATGCTCGGTCGGGCCACGCGCACGAGCAGCAGCGCCGCTGCCATCAGCAGGCCCGCGCCCGCGGTCGTCGCCCGCAGGCCGACGCGGTCGGCGATGGCCCCCTGGAGCACGCTGCCCAGCGGGTAGAGCGTTCCGAGCAGCACCATCAGGACGCTGAGCACCCGGCCCCGCAGCTGGGCGGGGGAGCGGAGCTGGGCGATGGTAGTGAAGCTCGACAGCGCGCCCAGGTAGAGGAACCCGACGACAAAGATCGCAACCACACCTGCGATCAGGTTGGGCGAGTACGCGTACGCGCATAGCGCGAGCGGCAACCCCCAGAGGACGCCGAGCAGGACCCGGCGACCACCGAAGTGGCCGTGGAGCGCGCCGAGTGAGAGCCCCATCAACACCGCGCCGACGCCCTGCGCGGTCACCAGCGCGGCCGTGCCCGCCTGCTCGTTGTGAAACACCTTGAGCGCGAACGCGGGGACGAGCGCGATGAACGGCGCCGCCAGCAACGAGTTGAGGGCCATGTAGCCGACGACCACGCGCAGGCCGGGGTCTCGGCGCACAAATCTCGCGCCGGCGCGGATCGCGTCGATGATCGACGCTTCCGCCGCGTGCGCCGGCCGCGGGAGCCGCAGCACGAGCAGCACTGCGATCACCGCGCCGAAGCTCACCGTGTTGAAGCCGAACGCCCACTCGTAGCCGCCGAAGCGGATCACGACGCCGGCGAGCGCCGGCCCGATGACCCGACCCAGGTTCCATTGGGCCGACGACAGCGCGACCGCGCCGGGGAGGTCCTCGCGGGGGACGAGATCGGGGAGCAGGGCCTGATACGCGGGGAACCCGAGGGCCAACGAGCAGCCCGCACCGAGGACGATCAGGGTGACGACGCCGGGGCCGGGAGTGCCGGTCGCGGTCAGCAGGGTCAGCACACCGGCGAGGACCGTCTGCACTGCGGTCGTGGTCAGCAGCAGGCGCCGGCGCGGCACCCGGTCGGCGAGCGCGCCGCCCAGCGGCGCCAGCACCGCGGTGGGCACGAAGCCGGCCGCGGCCACCAGCCCGGCCCAGCTCGCCTGCCCGGTCGAGGTGGTCACGAGCACGCCCACCCCGACCGTCTCCATCCACGTGCCGATGTTGGAGGTGAACGCACCTGCCCACAGCAACGCGAACTGCCGGTGCCGGAGGGGGGCGAACGAGCGGGACAGGTTCACGACGCGATCACGGTACCGTCGCGTCGTGGCCCGCCCGCCCCGTCCCGACGGCGAGATCGTCGAGCTCGTCAACCTGCCCACCCGGCTCGAGGCCGACATGGTCCTCGAGCTGCTCGACGCCAACGGGATCCGCGCCATGGCGAAGTACGGCGACGCCGACGGCTGGGCGCCCCACTTCTCCCTGATCGACGGGTTCCGGGTCTGCGTCTTCGACGACGACCTCGATGCCGCCCGCCGCCTGCTCGATCCGGCCGAGGACTCCCTCCCCTCCGAGAACTGACCGACGACCGATGGCGACGCGGTTCGACCCGGCAGCGCCCTACGAGGTCGAGCACGAAGACGTCGTGTACGCGCGTCCGGAGGGCGTCGAGCTGCTGGCGCGGGTGTACCGCCCGGTCGGCGCGCCCGCGGGCGATCGCCCCGCGCTCGTCGACGTGCACGGCGGCGCCTGGCGCTACTTCGACCGCAAGGTCGACGCCTACTACGACCGGGCGCTGGCCGCCTGCGGCATGGTCGTGGTCGCGCTCGACTTCCGCCAGGCGCCCGATCATCAATGGCCGTCGGCGGTCGAGGACGTCGCCGCCGGTGTGCGCTGGGTGAAGCGGAACGCGGACGAGCTGGGCACGAGCGATGGCGACGTCGGGCTGATCGGCGGGTCGAGCGGCGGCCACCTCGCGTTGGTCGTCACCCTGCGGCCGGGCCCGCCCGACGGCGAAGTCGACGCGTCCGTGGCCTACGCGCTCGGGCTGTGGCCGATCGGGGCGCCCGACTGGCGCTACCGCTACGTGCTCGATCGCATCGCCAACCCGCGGCCGTCGAACGAGCCGCTCTTCGACCCCGAACGGCTCCGGCGGGCCCAGGAGGAGTTCTACGGCGACGCCGCGACGATGAAGGCGGCGAGCGCGCTGCGCCTGGTCGAGGAACGCGAGTTCGAGCAGCTCCCGCCGGTCTGGATCGCGCACGCGGAGCGGGACGAGAACGTCACCGTCGAGATGACCGAGCGCTTCGTCGACGCCTACCGCGCCGCCGGCGGCCAGGTCGAGATGGCGTTGTTCGCGGGCGTGGGCCACGGCTTCGCCAACATGGGCGGCGCTGACGCCGACCACTGCATCGAGCAGATGGTCGGGTTCATCGGTGCCCAGCTCGCTACTCGACCAGCGGTGTCTCCCGGGGGCTGAAGATCGCGAGCACCAGCCGCTCGGGTCGGGGCTCGCCCTCCCAGTCGTAGGCCCGCATCTGGTCGAGGCTGCGACGGCCGGTGTACGACCGCACCAGCTCGAACCGGCTGGTCCGCACGGTGGCAACCGGCTCGCCCTCACCGACGCTCGCCGTGCCCGCCTCGGACTCGAGCCGCAGCGGCTCGCTGGCGTCGAGCACCATCGCCCCCCACCGGAACGCGCCGTCGATGGCGTCGGAGTCGCGCCCCCCGGGCGTGTCGAGCGCGCCCCGGATGTCCTGCTCGTGGGTGACGGAGTCGGTGACCATCTGGCCCGCCGCGATCGGGGGGAAGTCGGCCACGACCGCTTCGATGGCCGTCCCCTTCTCCTCCCACTCCTTGAGCAGCTCGTCGAAGGGGACGTCGCGCCGGTCGGTGACCTGCTTGCTGGTCCAGTCGTCGGTGGCGACCCCGCCGAGGTTGCCGGCGAGGACGTCGGCGCACACGCCGGTGAGGTGAGCGACGATGTCGCGGATGCGCCACTCCGGGGTCGCGGGGGCGACCGCGTTCACCTGGGCGTCGTCGAGGTCGCGCACGAGGTCGATGACCCGGCCCCGGAGATCGCGGTACTGCTGGGCATAGTCGGTCATCGCATCAACCCTGCTGGCTCGGTGGTAGTCTCGAAGCGTAATCCCGGAACGTGCGCAGGTGGTCGGCGATCGCCCGCTGGATCAGTTCGATGTAGACGAGCTTGCGGATCAGGTAGCTGTGCGTCTCCTTCGGGTCGAGGAAGAGGTTGAACAGCCGGCCGTACGGATACTGCTGCATCACCCCGGTGAAACCGCCGGGATTGACGACGTCACGCTCGTCGTCGGAGATCGAGCTCAGCATGTACTTATACTCGCCCACCCGCACCGCCGAGAAGTTCGAGGTAAGCCAGTAGAAGTGGAACTTTCGGTTCGACTCGCCGCCCGGCGCCACCAGGAACGATGTCTGGTCGACCGCGTCGATGTAGCGGTCGTCGGGGACCCGGTCGGGGACGCCGGCGAGGGCGAGGACGGTGGCGAACAGGTCGAGCTGGGCGAAGATCCCGTCCGACACCCGGCCGGGCTCGATCGTCCCCGGCCACGAGAAGATGCCGGGGACGCGCACGCCTCCTTCCCAGGTCGAGCCCTTGGCGCACCGGAACGGCGTGTAGGCGGCGTCGGGCCAGGTCTCCATCTCGGGCCCGTTGTCGGACGAGATGAACACGAGCGTGTGCTCGAGCTGGCCCGACTCCTCGAGTGCACGGGTCAGTCGGCCCACGATGTCGTCGAGCTCGACGATCGTGTCCTTGTAGGGATGCTTGGCCGGCGACCTCCCCTGGAACCGCTCGTGCGGGTAGTTGTCGAAGTGAGCGCCGCGGGTGCAGTGGTAGAGGAACCACGGCTGGTCGCCCACACCCATCCGGTTGATGAAGTCGATCGAGTACTCCGCCCACTGGTCGTCCAGCGTCGAGAGGACCGGGATCGTCACCTCCTCGACGTTCTCGGCCTCCCCGCCCTTGGTCGCATGGACGAAGCACTTGTTGAACGGCTCGTTCCTGATCCAGTCGCTGCGCTCCTGGCTGTACACGACCTCGGGGAAGAAGTAGGGGTCGCGCCACTCGGTGTACATGTCGGACACGCTGAGGAACCCGTAGAAGTCGTCGAAGCCCACGTTCTGGGGTTGCGACGCGACGTTCTCGCCCATGTGCCACTTCCCGACCGCCTGGGTGACGTACCCGGCGTCGTTGAGGAGCTGCGCCAGCGTGACCTCACCCTCGAGCCCGCCGGGCATGCCGTACATCGGCGGGATCAGCAGCCCGTGGCGCATCGGGAGCCGCCCGGTCATGATCGATGCACGCGACGGCGTGCACGACGGCTCCGAGTAACACGAGGTGAGGACGAGACCCTCGCGGGCGAGCCGGTCGATGTTCGGTGTCGGCGCCCCCGCCATCGCGCCGCCGCCGTAGCACCCGAAGTCGCCCCAGCCGACGTCGTCCATGAGGATGATCAGGACGTTGGGCGTGCGCCCGGTGCGCTGCTCGAGCGCGGCCAGCTTCGATTGGGCGGCCTCCGCCTGGTCGGCGTGCACGAACGCGGGCTCGCGGTGGTCGGCGACGCGGGTTGTCGCCGCGGTGATGGGATCGTGGGCCACGGGGCGACGGTCTACCCTCGCCGGTCATGCCGGTCCAGAACGGTCTCGTCGGGCCTTTCCCCGAAGGTGCCGATACAGAGGCGTACGACAAGCTCCGCCGACGAATCTTGTGGACCATGCCGTCGGGCCTCTACGTCGTCGGATCCACCGACGGCGGCGAGCGCCGGAACGGCATGACGCTCAACTGGACGACCCAGCTCGGGTTCGACCCCAAGCTGCTCGGCATCGGCGTCGAGCACGCCGCGTTCACCCACGAGCTCATCACCGCCGGCGGGGTGTTCAGCCTCAACCTGCTCGACCGCGAGGACCGCGCCATCGTGCGCAAGTTCACCAAGCCGGTCGAGGTGGACCTGGGTGCCAAGACGCTCAACGGCTTCCCGTTCCACGACGGCAAGACCGGCGCGCCCGTCCTCGACCAGGCGGTCGCCTACCTCGACTGCGAGGTGCGCCAGTCGGTCGACACCGGCAGCCACACCCTCTTCATCGGTGAGATCGTCGACTGCGGCTTCCAGAGTGACGAGGACACGCCCGTCCTCCGGATGGAGGACACCAGAATGAACTACGGCGGCTGACCCCGGAGGGCCAGCCGCCGTAGTCATGCACTACTCCGCCCGCGTCACGCGGCTTCGAGCGCGTTGAGCGCGTCGAGGAACACGTTGTACTGGTCCTCGGCGCTCAGGCAGCGGTCGTCGACCGCGGCGGCCTGACCCGGATCCAGGCCCGAATCTATGGAGTTGAGGATGAACTCGTACGCGGTGGTCGCGCATTGATACAAGGCGTCGGCCGCGGTCGCGCCCGTACCCAGCACCTCGTTGAGCGCCGCCGCGAACTCCTCGCTCTGGCCCGCCTGCTCCGAGAGCGACTCGTTCGTGTCCTCGAGCTCGGCGATCTCCTCGTTGGCCGCCTCGATCTCGGTCTGGGCGTCGTTGAGGTCCTTCTTGACCGACGTGAGCTCTTTCTCGACCTTCTTCTTGTCGTCCTCGGCGCTGCTCTTGCCGGTGAAGCTGAAGAACCCGAACACGAGCGCGCCCACGCCCACGATCGCGGCGATCACCACGAGCGGCGTCGGGAGCGTCGTGCCCGCGCCCGGCGCCTTGGGCGGCTTGGGCGGCTTAGGGGGCGCGGGGGGCGTGCCTGCCTGGGTCGCCGCCTCGGTGGCACCGGCCTGGGTCGCGGGTGTCGCCTCGGTCGGGGTGTCCCCGGGTTGGGTCTTGTCGTCGTCTGCCATTGCGCCCTCCTGGGTTCGCTGCCCCGTCACTGAATGCGCGCATCCTGTCACAGCCCGCACGCAATCGCGACCGCGCCCGGGTACGCTGCCGCGGTGACCGACGTCGAGACGCGCAAACCGGACGCAACGACCGCGCCGGCGCGGCCGAGCTTGGTCCGCAACTGGGCCCACGTCCTGCGCACCACCAACCCGCCCCCGGGACGGGTGGACCCGGTCTCGCGTTGGCTCGTCCTGACCCGGGCGTCGGTCCTGCCGATGACGCTCACGGCCGCGTTCGTCGCCGGGCTCCTGGCGTGGTGGAACGCCGACGACGTGTCGGTCGGCCTGTGGGCGCTGGCGACGCTCGGCCTGGTGCTCGCCCACGTCGCCAACAACCTCATGAACGACCTGTTCGACCTGGACGTCGGCGCCGACTCTGAGACGTACCCGCGGGCGTTGTACGCGCCGCATCCGGTGCTCTCCGGCATGATCACCCGACGCCGCCTCCTCGCGAGCGCGCTCGCAGTCAATGTCGCCGACCTCGCGATCCTCGTGGCGCTGTTCGTCGCCCGCGGTGTCCCGGTGGTGGCGTTCGCGCTGGGCGGGTTCCTGCTCTCGACCGCCTACACCGCGCCGCCGCTGCGGCTCAAGAAGCACGGCCTGGGTGAGCCGACCGTCCTGGTGGTGTGGGGCCCGCTCATGGTCGGCGGCGCGTACTACGCCGCCACCGGCAGCATCCCGTGGGAGATCGTGGTCGCGTCGATTCCTTACGGCCTGCTCTGCACCGCGGTGCTCATGGGCAAGCACATCGACAAGCTCCCCTGGGACGAGGCCGCCGGCACCCGGACGCTGCCGGTCATCGTGGGCGAGCGCGCCGCCCGCCGGGCTACCCAGGCGATGATGGCGCTCTTCTACCCGCTGGTCGCGGTGCTGGTGGTGCTGGGCACCGTGCCGATCCTGGCGCTGGTGTGCGTGCTCGCCCTCCCGAAGCTGGTCCCGGTGTGGCAGGCGTTCTCCCGGCCCAAGCCGGCCGAGCCGCCGGCGGGCTTCCCGATCTGGCCGCTGTGGTTCGCGGCATTCGCGTTCGTGCACACCCGCCGGGCCGGGGGCCTGCTCGTCCTGGGCCTGCTCGCCGGGGTGATCCTGGACTTCTGAGGCGAGTGCCCGCGCCGCAGGTACCCTGCGGCGCAGCGAGCCGGGGCCCGAGCGGCCCGGCCCGAAGGGCCGAGAGCGGGAAGGCTGGCCGGAGCGAACAACCGGTAACTCCTGGGGGTATCCGATGCTCGAGAGCACCATGCAGGACTACCCGCTGACCATCGGGATGGTCCTCCAGCACGGCCGCACCGTGTGCGGCGACAGTGAAGTCGTCACGTTCGAGGGCGAGAGCAGTCGGCGGGCGACCTACGCCGACGTGGCCGGACGGGCGGACCGTCTGGCCGGCGCGCTCACCCGCCTCGGGATCGAGGCCGGCGACCGGGTGGGGACGTTCTCCTGGAACACCCAGGAGCACCTGGAGGCGTACTTCGCCATCCCGGGCATGGGCGCGGTGCTGCACACCCTCAACATCCGGCTGTTCCCCGAGCTGCTCACCTACGTCGTCAACCACGCCGAGGACCGGGTCGTCCTCGTCGACGACACGCTGGTGCCGCTCCTCGCCAATGTCGCCGCTGACCTCAAGACGGTCGAGCACTTCGTCGTGGTCGGCGGTGGGGACGCCACCGCCCTGAGCGAGGCGGCGGCGGGCGCGGACGTCGTGCGCTACGAAGACCTGCTCGCAGCCGAGGAGCCGGGGTTCGCGTGGCCCGACGTCGACGAACGCTCCGCCGCGGCGATGTGTTACACGAGCGGGACCACCGGCAACCCCAAGGGCGTCGTCTACGCCCATCGGTCGACGGTGCTGCACTCCATGGCGGCGTGCATGTCCTCGGGTCTGGCTTTGAGCGAGCGCGACCGGGTGCTGCCGATCGTCCCGATGTTCCACGCCAACGCCTGGGGGATCCCCTACGCGGCCTGGATGGTGGGCGCCAGCTTCCTGATGCCGGCGCGCTTCCTTCAGGCCGAGCCCCTGTGCAAGTTCATCGCCGCCGAGCGCCCCACGTTCTCGGGCGCGGTCCCCACGATCTGGGCCGACGTGCTGCGCTACAGCGAGGAGCACCCCGACGCGGTCGACCTGTCGTCGTTGCGGATGATCGTGTGCGGCGGCTCGGCCGTACCCCGCAGCCTCATGGAGAACTTCGAGTCGCGCCACGGCGTGAAGATCATCCAGGCCTGGGGCATGACCGAGACCAGCCCGCTGGCGGCGGTGGCCTACCCGCCGTCCGACCACGAGCCGGACGAGGAGATGTCGTGGCGGGTGAAGACCGGCCGGGTCGTGGCCGGCGTCGAGCTGCGCATCGTGGACGACGAGGGCAAGCCCTTGCCCTGGGACGGCGACTCGGTCGGCGAGATCCAGGTGCG
This sequence comes from Actinomycetota bacterium, assembly GCA_052390575.1. Lineage (GTDB taxonomy): Bacteria > Actinomycetota > Acidimicrobiia > IMCC26256 > JACDBD01 > JBPCMN01. The sequence continues at coordinate 66,819 of JBQTGU010000054.1, forward strand.
CGGGCCCTGGATCACCAGCAGCTACTACGGCGACCCGTCGCCGGAGAAGTTCGACGACGGCTGGCTCCGTACCGGCGACGTCGGGACCGTGAACGCGCGCGGCTTCATCCAGATCACCGACCGGGCCAAGGACGTCATCAAGTCGGGCGGCGAGTGGATCTCCTCGGTCGAGCTCGAGAACCACCTCATGGCGCACCCCGATGTCGTCGAGGCGAGCGTGATCGGCATTCCCGACGCGAGGTGGGACGAGCGCCCGCTCGCCTGCGTCGTCCGGAAGCCCGATGCGGGCGTCGACGCGGCGACGCTGCGCGACTTCCTCGGGGACAAGGTCGCCAAGTGGCAGCTGCCCGAGCGGTGGGCGTTCATCGACGAGGTGCCGAAGACGAGCGTGGGCAAGTTCGACAAGAAGGTGCTGCGCGCCCGCCATTCCTCCGGTGAGCTCGAGGTCGAGGAGCTGGCCTAGCCCGTCACGATGCTGGCCGCCGACTCGCTCCGGGACCTCGTCACCGGCACCTTCTTCCTCACGCTCCCCGGCGTGCTCCTGCTGTCGTGGATCACCGGTCGGCTGTTGGGCGTGCGCCGCTCGTGGGGCACGACCGTGGCAGCGGCGATCCTGGGCTGGGGCGGCGGCGTCGCCCTGTCGTTCGTCATCGCCAGCGACCGGGCCGATCCCGCCAAGGGATTCACCCGCAACGTCTTCCTGTTCTCCGCCCTCGGCGTGATGTCGATGTCGGTGTGGCTCGAGCTGCTGGCCCGCCCGGGCACGCTCGCCAAGGCCCAGAGTGGGTTCACCTCCATCCCCCGGCCGTTGCGGGCGCTGCGCCGCCGGGGGCAGCGGGTCAGCCGTTACGCCCAGATCACCCGCATCGCGATGCGCAACGGCCTCGGCCCCGGGCTCGGGCTGGCCCGTCAGGACGACGACTCCGTCGACGGGAAGGCGCCGCTGGCGCGCCGGCTCCGCCACGCGCTCGAAGAGGGCGGCGGGATGTTCGTGAAGATGGGCCAGGTCCTCTCGACCCGGCCTGATCTCGTCTCGCCCGCGGTGGCCGACGAGCTGTCGCACCTCCAGGACCACGTCGCGCCGGCGCCGCCCGACGCGGTCCGGGAGCTGCTCGAGGAGGAGCTGGGCGCACCGGTGGACGAGGTCTTCGCCGAGTTCGACTGGGAGCCGGTGGCGGCGGCATCCATCGGGCAGGCGTACCGGGCCCAGCTGCACGACGGGCAACCGGTCATCGTGAAGGTGCAGCGACCCGGGGTCGGCGAGGCGGTCGAGCGTGACCTCCAGGTCCTCGACCAGCTCGCCCACACGGTCGAGGAGCGCACCACGTGGGCGGCCGACTACGGCGTCGTGGAGCTCACGACCGAGTTCTCCGACCGGCTCCGGGAGGAGCTCGACTTCCGTATCGAGGCCCGCAACGCGTCGGACATCAGCGCCAACCTGAGCGACTTCCCGAACGTGCAGGTGCCGGTCGTGTACCCGGACCTCACCACATCGCGGGTGCTGGTGATGGAATGGCTCGACGGTGTGAGCGTGCGCGACGGTGACCGGCTCGACGAGCTGGGCGTCGATCGCAACGAGATGGCGGGGTATCTGCTGCGCTGCATGCTCGACCAGATGCTGGTCGACGGCCACTTCCACGCCGACCCTCACCCCGGGAACGTGATGGTGCTGGGCGACGGGCGCGTCGGCCTCATCGACTTCGGCGCCGCCAGCCGCCTCGATCCGATGCAGCAGTCCGCTCTGCGCGACCTGATGTTGGGTGTCGCTCAGCGCGATCCCGAGCTGCTCCGCCAGGCCGTGCTCCAGGTCGCCACCCTGCGGCGCATCGTCGACGACGACGAGCTCGAGCGCGCCCTCGCCCGTTTCATGGGCCGCCATCTCGCACCGGGGATGACGCCGGACGCGGCGATGTTCAACGACCTGCTCCAGTTGTTCTTCACCTACGGGATCAGCGTGGCGCCCGAGCTGAGCACGTTCTTCCGCGCCCTCATCACGCTGGACGGCACGCTCACGACACTCAGTCCCGGCTACCCGACCATCGACGAGGCCCAGAAGGTCGCGACCGAGTGGATGCTGGAGCGCGTCACCCCCGAGACCCTCCAGGAAGCGGCCAAGAGCGAGCTGATCCGGATGGCGCCGCTGTTGCGGCGGCTCCCTCGTCACGTCGACCGGCTCGCGACGTCGATCGAGCGGGGAAACCTGCGGGCGCGTGTGAGCCTGTTCTCGGACGAGCGCGACGTGCGCTTCGTGACCAAGCTGGTGAACCGGGCGATCCTGGCGTTGATGGGCGGCTTCGTCGGGCTCGTCGGCGTGTTCCTCGTGGGCACCACCGGCGGACCGCCGTTCGCCGGTGAGACCACCCTGTACGAGTTCTTCGGCTACTTCAGCCTGTTCTGCAGCGTCGTGCTGATCATGCGCGTCATCGTCGCGGTCCTGCACGACGGCCTGAACTAGCGCGTCCCACATGCCCGCGCTGCTCCTGCTCCGCCACGGCAAGTCGGACTGGGCTGAGGACGGCGGCGACGACCGCGCCCGACCCCTCGCCAAGAGAGGACTCAAGGCCGCAGACGCGATCGGGCGGTTCATCGCCCGAGCGGAGCAGGTCCCCGACGCGGCCATCACGTCCCCGGCGGTGCGCGCCGCCGAGACCCTGCGCCTGGTGATGGAGGCGGGTGGATGGGAGTGCCCGGTCCGGGCGGCGGAGGCGCTGTACGGCGGCGGCGTAGCCGGCCTGGTCTCCGAGATCCGGGCCGCGCCCGCCGACGCGCAACTCCTGCTCGCGGTCGGTCACGAGCCGACGTGGTCGGAGACCGCCACGCTGCTGATCGGCGGCGGCCGCCTCAGCATGCCCACCGCGGCGTTGGTGCGAATCGATCTCGACGTCGACCAGTGGGACGAGGTGGGGCCGGCCACCGGCGCGCTCGCCTGGAGCGTGGTGCCGCGCCTCCTTACCTAGACAGAGTCGGGCGGCGGGGGCGGTGGGGTGCGGCGGGCGGGATCGATCGGGCTCATCAGCCCCACCGGGTTGCCGTCGGGATCCTCGACGATGGCGTAACGCGCGCCCCAGAACGCATCGTACGGAGGCTGCTGCCCCCGGTACCCGGCCGCGGTGAGGTCGGCGTAGGTCTGGTCGACGCCGTCACGCGTCGGAAGTCGGAAGCCGACGACCGCCCCGGCCGCGTCGCGATCCCATCCTTGGTTCCAGGTCACCGCGAAAACCTGGCTGTCGAGCTCGAGGTCGAGCCCCTCGGGGGTGGACGAGTTCCGATGATGCGGGGCCCACGGCGCGGGTGAATCGTCGATCTCGACCCCGAGCCGTCGGTAGAACTCCACCATCGCGTCCATGTCCCGCACGACCAGGTTGATCTGGTCCAGCACCGGGCGCCCGTCGTCGGTCACTAGTTCTGGAGGCCAAGGATCTCGTCGGCCACTTCGCCCAGCTCTTCGGCCCAGCTGGTCGGCTCGTGGGCGGGGACCAGCACCAGCTTCGAGAAGCCGTGCTCGAGGAATCCCTCGAGGTGGGCGCGCACCGCCGGTAGCCCGACGGGGATCAGCTCCTTGGGGTCGAGCCCGGGCCGTCGGGCCGCGATCGCGGCCGACAGCAGCTCGGGGATCTCGTCGCGCACGTAGATCACCAGCGCGCCGAAGTGCTCGACCTCGATCTCCCTGTCGGCCTCGGCCGCCGCCTCCTCGACCAGCACCCGCCCCGCGGCGACCTCGGCCGGCGTCGAGAAGCTCGGCAGCCAGCCGTCACCGAGCCGCCCCACCCGTCGCAGCTCGCTCTTGGCCCGGCCGCCCAGCCACACGTCCGGCGGCTGCTGCACCGGCTTCGGTCGCACCGAGAGGCCGCGGTACGAGAACCGCGGACCGTCGTGGTCGACATCGTCCTCGGTCCACATCCGCCGGATCAGCGGCAGCGCCTCGTCGAACCAGGCAGCGCGGTCTTCGCGCGCCACACCGAACGCCTGTTGCTCGCGCGGGTCGGCGATCCCGAGGCCGAACGCGGGAAGCGTCCGCCCGGCCGAGAGCCGGTCGAGGCTGGCCCACTCCTTGGCGACGAGCGCGGGGTTGCGACCGGGGAGCACCTGCACGCTCGTTCCGAGCTTGAGCTTGGTGGTGCGGCCGGCCGCGAACGCCAGTCCGACGAGCGGGTCGGGCGCGTCACCGGTCAGCCGCTCCGACAGCCACAGCGAGTCGAACCCGTTCGCCTCGAGCGAATCGACCAGCTCGGGCAGCGTGCCGTCCTTGCGCAGCCCCTGGACGCCGAGGCCGTACCCGATCCGTACCTTCATGTCAGCTCCGCAGCGACTCGTACTGCCGAAGTTCCCTCCGGGCGATCTGCTGCTTGTGCACCTCGTCGGGCCCGTCGACCAGGTGCAGCGTGCGGGCGTGGGTGTACATCGCCGCCAGCGGCCAGTCGTCGGAGACGCCGGCGCCGCCGAACAGCTGGATCGCCCGGTCGATCACGGTGGTTGCGACCCGCGCCGCCACCACCTTGATCGCGGCGATCTCGAACCGGGCGCCCTTGTTGCCGACCGTGTCCATCAGCCACGCCGCCTTGAGCGTGAGGAGCCGGGCCTGCTCGATCTCGATGCGGGACTCGGCGACCCGGTCCTGCACCACGCCCTGTTCGGCCAGCGGCTTCCCGAACGGCGCCCGCATCTGGGAACGCATGCACATCAGCTCGAGCGCCTTCTCGGCCAGGCCGATGGCCCGCATGCAGTGGTGGATGCGGCCGGGGCCGAGGCGGGCCTGGGCGATCGCGAACCCGCCGCCCTCCTCGCCCAGCAGGCTCGAGGCCGGCAGACGCACGTCCTGGTACAGCGTCTCGCAGTGCCCGCCGCCGGCGTCGTGACCGAACACCGGCAGCGTGCGCACCACCTTGACTCCCGGCGCGTCGAACGGCACCAGGATCATCGAGTGACGGTGGTACGGATCGGCGTCGGGGTTCGACACGCCCAGCAGCACCGCCACCTTGCAGCGGTCGGACGCGGCGCCGCTGGTCCACCACTTGTGCGCGTTCACGATGTAGTGGTCGCCGTCGGGCTCGATGCGACTCTGGATGTTGGTGGCGTCCGAGCTCGCCACCCACGGCTCGGTCATCGCGAAGCACGACCGGATCTCGCCGTTGAGCAGCGGCACCAGCCACTCGTCCTGCTGCTCGGGCGTCCCGAACTCGGCCAGGATCTCCATGTTGCCGGTGTCGGGGGCGGCGCAGTTGGTGGCCTCGCCGGTGAGCAGGCTCTTGCCCATCATCTCGCACAGTGGCGCGTAGTCGAGGTTGGAGAGCCCCGCGCCCCACTTCTCGTTCGGGAGGAAGAGGTTCCACAGCCCGCGTTTGCGCGCTTCGGTCTTGAGCTCCTCCATGACCGGCGGGTGGAAGTGGGGATCGCCCGACGCCGCCACCTGCTCCTGGTACACCGGCGTGGCGGGGTCGACGTGCGTCGTGATGAAGTCGCCCAGCTTCTCCTGCAGCTCGAGCGACCGAGCGCTGTATTCAAACTCCATGGGTCGCACCCTACTTCCGGCATCCGGAGACGGGTCGGGCGTAGAAATACCCCTGTGAAGCTCGATCTCGGGGCGGCGCTGCTCGCGGCGACGTGGGTTGTCGGGTGGCTGCTGTTCTGGCGTCTCCCGTCCCTGCCCGCCGCGGGACCGGCGCGCGACCGGCGGGTCTCGGTCGTCATCCCCGCCCGCGACGAGGCCGCCACGCTGCCGCGCCTGCTCGCGGCGTTGGATCGTCAGACCATGCCCGCGGCCGAGGTCGTCGTGATCGACGACCACTCCGGCGACGACACCGGCGCGGTCGCGTTCACCGCCGGCGCCCAGGTGCTGCCGGCGCCGCCGCTGCCCGAGGGGTGGACGGGCAAGGCGTCGGCGTGCTGGTACGGCGCCCACCAGACCACCGGCGACGTGCTCGTGTTCCTCGACGCCGACACCGAGCCCGCCCCCGACCTGCTCGTCCGGGTCGTCGCCGAGCTCGACCGCCGCGGCGGCCTCGTGTCAGTGGCGCCGTACCACCGTATGACCCGGACGTACGAGCGGCTATCGGCACTGTTCCACGCGATCGCGGTCATGGGGATCGGGGCGGCGTCGGCCCGGCCCGGCGCGCCGATCACCGGGGCGTTCGGGCCCTGCCTCGCCTGCACCCGGACCGACTACGTGAGCGTCGGCGGCCACGAGGTCGCCCGGAGCGCGGTCGCCGACGACATCGCGCTCGCGCGTGCGTTCCGCAGCGCGGGTCTGCCGGTGCACGTCGTGGCCGGCCGCGACGCCGTCAGCTACCGGCTCTACCCGAACGGGCTCCGCCAGCTTGCCGAGGGTTGGAGCAAGAACTTTGCCGCCGGGGCCAGGTCGACCCCGCCGGTGCGGTTCCTCCTGGTGATGGCATGGGTGATCGGCCTGGGCATCGCCGCCCAGGTGCCGTTCCGGTCGGCGCTCGCCGCGCTGGCGGGATGGTCGTACCCGGGCATCATCGGTTGGGTCGCCTACGCCGCGTTCGCGACCCAGCTCGCGCTGATGTTGCGACCCCTCGGGAACTACTCGTGGGCGGCGCCCCTGTTCCCGGTCCCGCTGGCGGCGTGGTTCGTCATCTTCTTCCGCTCGATCGTGTGGATGGTCCGGGGGACGGTGCGCTGGAAGGGGCGGGTCGTGCCGGTGCGGCCGTGACCGGCACCGTGTTCGAACGCCGCAACATCTGGCTGGCCGCGCTCGACGCCGGCGTCTGGGCCGGCTGGAGCGCGGTCTCCGGCTACGTCGCCCACCGCCTCTCCGTCGAGCGACTGGGGCGTGACGGCTGGCTCTTCCGGCTGCGCCGCCGACCCGAGCGCGTCGCCCGTCGCTACGAACGCGTCCTGCGGATCAAGTGGTGGAAGTCCCTGCTGCCCGAGGCCGGCGACCTGTTCAAGGGCGGGTTCTCGAAGCGCCGGATGCTGCGCCACGACCGCGCCTACCTGGAGCGGTTCGTCGTCGAGACCCGCCGGGCCGAGTTCACCCACTGGCTGATCATGGCGGCGACCCCGTTCTTCTTCCTCTGGAACCCGTGGTGGCTGGGGCTGGCGATGCTCGCCTACGGCGTCGTCGCCAACGTCCCCTGCCTGCTCACCCAGCGCTACAACCGTGCCCGCCTGCTACGGATGCTCGCCCGCCCGCACGCCGTCCTCGGCGCCTAGGTGACGGGTACCTGCGCTCGGTCGACTTCCGGCGCTTCCAGCCGGCGGGCGTCGAAGAGGTGGGGCGGGACGCCGAGGAACTCGGTGACGTGCCGGAGGAGCCGGATCGCCCGCTTCACCCGCTCGTCGGTCGGATCGTCTCGCAAGAGCGAACGGCACACGCCCAGCGCGTGTTGCAGCGTTGCGGGGTCGTGGTCGCCCGCTCGCATGAGCTCGAGCGCCACCTCCCCGATCTCGTCGTCCTCGGATCGGGCCGCGAGCTCGATGCAATGCCGGGCGACGCGTTGGGCCTGTTCTTCGCGCCCGCCGCCCTCGACGAACCACGAACGACTGACAACACGGAGACTCACGCGCTGACTCGGTTGAACTTGCGCGGCTGGCGCGGGAACAAGGCCAGGCGACACGCGGGACAGGCCCACCATCTCGTTGCTGCGGAAGGATCGAGGGCCGTGTCTCCAGGGAACACGCACCGGCACCGGCCGCACTGACGCGGCGACGGCGGTCCCAGCGAGATCGCCACTAGCGAGCCTTGCGCTTGCTGTTGGTGTGGGTGCCGTTGGCCACGGCCAGCTCGAGCGCCTTGATGAGGAAGTCCCTCAGCGTCACGCCCTGGAGCGCGGCCTCGGCCTTCGCTCGGCGGTGCAGCTCGTCGGGGATCTCGTAGTGGATGCGAGGCATAGCCGGAGCATAGCGGGTGCTACGTTCGCAAGCTTTGCTAAGAATCTATACTTCAATTAGTGAGCAAATAGGACTAAAAGCACAGCTACGCGTTGGACGCGGTTGAGCGGTCGGACTGCTTCCGTGCGGCGAGTGCCGAGCACGCCAGCCGCCTCGTCCACCCCGGGCGATCACTTCAGTCATCTCCAGCGCAGTTGACCCGGTAAGGCACCGACCGCCCGCTATCGTCGGAATCGGTGCAAGTCCAGCGACCTCGAACGCCCCGTCCTCGCTTTCGCGGACGGCTGCACCAGATCGCTTTCTTTGCGTCGATCCCGGCCGGCATCGGGCTGGTTGTCGCCGGTCACCGCCCCGCCGCCTACGTAGGGGCAGCGATCTTCGCGGTGAGCCTCAGCGCGGTGTACGGAACGAGCGCGGCCTATCACGTTCGCTCGTGGTCACCGCGGGCGGAGCGGGTGATGAAGCGCCTCGACCACTCGATGATCTACGTGCTCATCGCCGGCAGCTATACGCCGATCGCCCTCCTCGCCCTGCGCCCGGCATGGAGCGTCACGATGGTGGCGATCGGGTGGGCAGGTGCCCTGGTGGGTGTCCTCCTGATGGTCACCGGTCTCGACCGCCTCCATCGGGTGGGGCTGGCTCTCTACCTGACGCTGGGGTGGCTGCCGGTCCTGGCCGCGCACGAGCTCGTGCGCGGGCTCACCGACCCACAGCTCGCGCTGCTGCTCGCCGGCGGGGTCGCATACACCGCCGGCGCGATCATGCTGGCCGCCAAATGGCCCCGGCTGCGGCCCGCCACCTTCGGCTACCACGAGTTCTGGCACGCCATGGTCGTCGGCGCCGGGGCGTGTCACTACGCCCTGATCCTCCTCCTCGTCCGGGCGTAGCGCCGTCAGACCTCGCCCACGACGTGTGAGCTGTTGATCGTCACGCGGTAGCCGTCGGGGTCGCGCACCGTGAACGCGGCATGGATGTTCCCGCGTTCGATCGGGGAGGGGTGGAAGCCGCGTGCCTTCCACTCGGCGTGCGTCGTTTCCAGATCATCGACCATCAGGTCGAACGGTGCGTCGGCATCAGCCGGAGGCGTGCCGGGCACGAGCACGAGATGCGTGCCGCCCCGCATCTCGAGCACGGCGACGTGCTTGTTCCGCTCGACCTCGCGCATCCCGATCTGTTGCCAGAAGTCGGCCGCCCGGTTCACGTCGCTGACCGGAAGCACCGCGTGGCCGATCGACACCGGCGGACGTCCCTCCATCACGGCCGGCCTTGGTGCGCGGCCGCGAACGCGCGGACCTCGGCGGCCGTGGTCGGGCCGAACGTCTCGTTGCCGGTCGGGAGCGTCGTGCGGATCTGCTCCAGCTCCTCGCGCGTGAACGGGCACGGGACGGTGACCGGGTCGACGTCGTGGAGCTTCAGGGCGTTGAGGCCGAGCACCTTGCGCTTGATCTCGTCGGTCAGCGCGGGGTAGCCGAAGCGAGCCTGGAACTCCTCGCTGATCTGGAACGCGCGGAACGCCTGGATCTGGTCCTGGGGCGCGCCGTAGAACAGCGCGTCGGTGCCCCAGAGCACATTGTCCTGACCCACGTGGGCGAGCAGCTTGCCGACCACGTGGGCAGCCTGGTCGGGCATGCCCATCAGCGTCCACCAGGTCGAGCCGAGCTCGGCGTAGAGGTTTTGGTTGGGGCGGACACCGGCGGCTTCCATGCTCGCGATCAGCCGGTCGACACCCGTGTCGTTGCCAGGGTCGTACGGACCCTCCGGCTGATCCGGGTCGTACCCGGAGTGGTAGGCGACGAACTTGACGTCGGGGTGCGCCGCCGCCGCCGGGCCGAAGTCGACCGGTGACGCGTGCGGGCTGTTCTGCGAGAAGCCCTTGTGGGCGCAGATGATGGGCACGCCCAGCGCGGCGCACTGGTCGATGAACGCGTTCCCGACCAGCGCGAGCTCGGGGTCTCCGTCGTCGAGGCGCCAGCCGTTGTTCGACCCGTCCCACAGGTCGGGATAGTTCGTGAAGATCTTCCACGCCGCGATCGGGTACCGCTCGGCGGTCGCCGCCATCGCGTCGAGGTTGGCGGCGAGATCACCGACGTTCGGAAGGGCTTGGGCGTGCAGGAGGACGCGCTCGTCGTGGCACAGCGCCTCGGCGAGAAGGCGGGTCTCGTCCATGAGCTCGGCCGACATCGGGCTCCCGGCGGAGTCGATCGGGAGCGCCGAGAGCACGACCATCGAGGTGTCGCTCTTCAGGAACACCTCCTCCATGAAGTGCGTGATCGAGAAGCACATACGCGGGTCGCTCTCGCCGCAGTTCTGTTGGGGGAAGCCGTCCCAGAAGTCACGCCCGTGCTGCGCCGCCGGGTTGACCCGGTACTCGAGGAAGTGCCCCTGCACGTCGAAGATGAACTCGTTGCCGGCCAAGGCGTCCCGGGCCGCGTCGGGGTCCGTGGTCGCGGTGGTCGGGATGTCGTAGTCGCCTCCGGGCTCGCGTCGGCCGCGCTCGCGTGCCTCCTCCTTGGTGCACGCACTCAGCGCCAACAGGGTCGTGGCCGCACCGCACACCGAGAGGAGAAAGTCCCGGCGGGAGACCCCGAGCCGGCGGGCGTGGTCGTCGCAGTCCCGGCGAGCCCGCCGGATCGTCTCCCGCACCACGGCTGACAGTGGTCGGGGGGCGTACTCGCCGTTGGAGCAGGGACCGAACTTGATCGGCAGGCCAGGGTCGTCGTCGCGGTTGTCCCGGCGCGTCACGGCAGCGCCCCGATCCATTCGGCGATCGTTGCGACCGCCCGGTCGCGGCCGGCGTCGGCGGGGAAGCCGCAGTGGTCGGCGTCGACCTCGACCCGGCCGACGGCAGTCGTGCCGAGCGACGACGCGATCAGGTCGGTGTCGGACGGGAAGATGCCGTGGTCGCCCGAGTAGCTGACGACGAGGGCCGGCAGCGTCATGTCCGCGCCAGTGTGCTCGATGCTCGCCCGGGAGGACAGGCCCGACCACGTCGACAGCCACGCCTCCGGTGACACGACCCGTCCGAAGCCCACCGCGCCGTAGTTGATCCAGTCGGGGCGGACGCCCCACAGCGATCCGTAGTCCCGTTTCGAGCGATCGAGCGACAGGTCGACGTAGCGGGGGTCGGCGTCGGTGCGGTACACGGTGAGGAACTCGGTCGCGATCGACGCCCGTCGGTCGGCCGGCGTCCCGCCGCCGGTCGCCCACCGCCCCCGGGCCCCCTGACGGCGCGCCACCCGCTCGCGGGCGACGGCGTCGATGCGCTCGACCCGGGTCCGCTGGCCGGCGCGGTAACGCTCCAGGAACGCGGGGTCGTAGTGGGTCTCGGCCGGCGGCTCGACGAACCCGTTGGCGGGGTCGTAGAGGTCGAGGGCGGGGTCACACGACAACGGGTCGCCCTCGTCGACGACCGAGGCATCGATCGCGTGCAACAGGTAGTGGCCCTCCCCGACGTGGGCGGCCAGGTAGGCCATCGCGTCGGCGGCGGGAAGGTCGAAGCGGTTGAGGTCGAACGGGTCACCGGCGGCCGTGTCGGTGAGCCGCCCGCCCTCGGGTGCCAGCGCCTCCTTCAGATAGAGCGTGAGCAGCGATCCCCCGCCCGAGTTGCCCACGAACACGACCCGGTCGTAGCGCTCGCGCAGGGCGGCCACGCCCGCGGCCACGTCGAGCAACACCAGCTCGTGCAGCAGGGTGGCGTCGTTGTTGAGCCAGCGACTGTTCACCCCCATCACGGCGTAGCCCGCCTCGACCAGTCCGGGCACGACGTAGTGGTGGGAGAAGTCGGCGCGCGGGTGCATCAGCATCACGGCCGTGTCCTCGCCGCCCCGGTCGTACAGCCAGCCGTGGGCGAGCGCACCGTCGGCGGTGTCGAGCAGGAGGGGCGTGCAGCGCGTCCCGTCCGGCGGCTCGCGGTCCCACGTCGCGGCGCGGTAGGGGTTGTCGTAGCGACCGACTCGGGTCACCGTCAGGCGGGGGCGCCGGCCTCTCGCTTGGCCGGTTCGTGGATGGTCACGTCCGGAGGCGGCGGCAGCTCGGGCCGGCCGGTCGCGTCCAGCTTGCGGACCGCCTCGTCGCGGTCGGTGGCGGTGAACGGCTGGGTCGTGGCGCAGAACTCCACCATGATGCCGTTGGGGTCCTCGATGTAGATCGAGGTGCACCAACCGTGGTCGATCTCGGCCACACCGTGGCCGGCGGTGAGCCACCGGCGCTTGTGCTCGGCGAGGCCGTCGAGGTCGCCGGCATCGAATGCGAGGTGGTTCGTCCACGCCGGCAGCCCGAGGCCGCGGCTGATCGACGCCTGGAAGTCGTCGGGTACGTGCGCGTCGTCGTGGATGTCCCAGAAGGCGATCAGACCCTGCCCGTGGGTGGCGTAGAACAGGTGGCGAGCCCAGCCACCGCCCTCGGTGGGGACGGCGTCGACCTTCACGAGGTCGAAATCCATCACGTCGGTGTAGAAGGCGTGGGTGGCCTCGATGTCCCGGGTCGCGAGGGCGACGTGGTGAAAGCTCATGGGACGTAGCGTACCGAGTCGTGGCCGGACTCTCCGAGCACGCGGTCGACCCCGATCCGTTCGCGCAGTTCGCGCGTTGGTACGACGAGGCCCGCGCCGCCGCGGGGGACGATGCCGACGCCATGATCGTGGCGACCGCGACCCCGGACGGTGCCCCGTCGGCGCGGGTGGTGCTCCTGCGCGGCGTCGACGACCGGGGTCTGTGCTTCTACACCAACTACGAGAGCCAGAAGGGCCGAGAGCTCGCGGCCAACCCGCGTGCCGCGCTCGTCTTGCACTGGTCCGCGCTGCACCGCCAGGTTCGCGTCGTCGGCGACGTGATCCGGCTCGGAGAGGCCGAGTCGGTCGAGTACTGGCGCAACCGTCCGCGCCCGAGCCGGCTGAGCGCGTGGGCCTCGCGCCAGAGCGAGCCGGTCGCGAGCCGTGAAGAGCTCGAGGCCGAAGTCGCCCGGCTCGAGGCTCAGCACGGCGAGGACGACATCCCGCTCCCTCCGTTCTGGGGTGGGTACCGGGTGACGCCGGACGAGTTCGAGTTCTGGCAGCACCGCGACGATCGCCTGCACGACCGGGTGCGCTACCGCCGCACACCGCACGGCTGGGTGCGCGACCGGCTCGCGCCGTAATCGGCAGCTAGCGCCGGGTCCGGTCCCCGGCGCGCGTCGCGCCGCCGATCTTCATCCCCGGCAGCCGCGGCAGTTCGATCTCGACGCTGACCGTCCCGTGCGTCTTCTCCCAGCTGACCACCTCGATGACCGCGACGTAGACCACGAGCCGCCCGAAGACGAGCAGCCAGACCAGCAGCGCGAACACGACGCCGATGGTCCCGTAGAGCGCGGACGAGTTCGCGACCAGCCGGGGCACGAGGATCGTGCCGACGACCTTCAAGATCTCGAGCGCGACGCCTCCCGCCACCGCCGCCGGCAGCAGCGCCCGCAGCGGGACCCGGCGGTGGGGGAGCACCCACGACGTCCAGAGGAAGAGCGCGGTGTTCAGTGCGATCCCGGCCACCACCACCAGCACGGTCACGCCGCCGCCGAGCCACTCGATCACGCTCGACGCCGCGAACGTCGCCGCCAGGAGCACGCCCATCCCCGCCAGCCAGGTCAGCCCGACGAGCCGGTCCTTCAGCCCCCGCGCCTGGACCTGCCACACGGTGTTGTACGCGTAGGCGACGGCGCCGGCGAGGCCGAGCCCGGTCCAGAGCAGGCCGACGACGCCCACGACGCTGGCCAGGCGGCGGCTGCGCTCGGCGGTGCCGACCGCGTCGGTGATCGTGTCGGCGGCCCGTCCGGTCAGCCCCAGGTTCTCGACGATCCGCTCGGGGAGGTCGTCGGACCCCACCGAGAGGAACCCGATCACCGCGATCCCGACCAACACGAGCGGGAACAGGGTGAGGAAGGCGGTGAGCGTCACCGCCGACGCCATCTGGTTGCCGTAGAGCTCGCCGTACCGCTTGTGCACCGCCAACGCCCAGCCGAGCCAGCCCCACCGCTCGCCCAGCCGCTCGAGCCGGCCCATCAGATCCAGGTCCATGCCGTGTTGCTACGTACCCACGACCGCCTCGCGCAAGCGCACGTCGAAGTGGTCGGCGATGCCTGCGACGGCCCGGCACGCGCCCTCGAGCTCGTCGCGGTGGGTGGTCTCGGCCACGACCTCGGTCGCCACCACGACCTGGCCGTCCTCCCAGTACATGCGTCCGTCGGGGATCTGGGTGTTGAGGCGGTGGATCTCGTCCAGGATGCGCGGCGTCGGGACGACACCGTGGAGCATCGGGCACTCGATCCGGAGCCGCGGGGGCTCGCGGTCGAGCACCCGGAGGAAGAGAAGGGCCCGGTCCCACCGCACGGAGACGTCACCGTCCTCGTCGACGGCGAGGTCCACGTTCCCGAGCAGCTCGCGGACGAGCGGCTCGACCCCGTGCCGCACGGTGGGGATCCGGGTCATGCGACCAGTAGGCCACGACCTCGGGTCGTCGGTCGTGAGTAACGACTACTCAATTCCTGTCCGACTAGACATTCCGCCGTGACCACAGCGGCGTGGGTGCTCCTTGTCGCCGCGGGCGCGCTCGCGGTGGGCGACTGGGTTGCCGTGGGGCGGGGCGCCCGCCGGCTCGAGTACGTGTGCAAGCCGGGGGCGCTCGCCCTCCTGGTCGGAGTCGCGCTCGCGCTCGCCCCCGCCCCCGCTCACGGCGACGTGCGGGCGTGGTTCGTCGCTGCGCTCGTGCTCTCGCTCGCCGGCGACGTCTTCCTGATGCTCCCGGAGGACCGCTTCGTGCCCGGCCTAGCTTCCTTCCTGCTCGGCCACGTCGCGTACGTGGTCGGGCTCAACCTCCACGGCGGCTCGGCCGGCGCGCTCGCGCTGGCTGCGATCCCGGTGGTGGTTGTGGCCGCCGTCCTGGCTGTCCGCATCCTGCGGGCGGTGCTCGCGAGTGGGCACCGGGAGCTGATCGGACCGCTGGTCGCCTACATGCTGGTGATCTCGGCCATGGTCACCAGCGCGCTCGCCAGCGGCAACGGGTTGGCGGCGGTCGGAGCCACGCTCTTCTTTGCCTCTGACGCCCTCATCGCCGAGACCCGCTTCGTGCGACCGCACCGCGGCGCCCGGGTCGCGATCATGGTGACGTACCACCTGGGTCAGGCCGGGCTCGTCCTGTCCCTTCTCGACTGACGGAGGTTCGTAGTGCGCCGATCGATCGACGACGCTCTCGACGATCACCCCGCCGACGACGACGAGCGCCCGCCGGTGTCGTGGGCGGTGGCGCTGTCGGACGACTGCGACGCCTGCGGCATGGGCCAGCTCCGGGTCGTCCTGACGGTCGAGGAGTCGGGCCGGGCCGGCTACGGGATCGTCGCCCACCTCGGCCCCGGCACCGCCCGCCGCCTGCGAGCGGCCCTCGGCGACGCCCTGCGCGAGATCGGGGAGGACCCGGGCTGATCGTTCTGGCGCGCTCAGCGCGCCGTTTTTCGGCCCTGTCAGCGCGCCAGAACCGGAATCTCTAGAGCATGAGCGGTGCGCCGACCGGCTCGGGTGAGCGCTCGATGCGCGCCCGATGCTCGGCCAGCTGGTCGACCGAGATCATCGCCACCCGGTGCTCGTCGGCGAAGCGGGTGAGGTAAGGGAGGCGGGCGGGGGAGCCGTCGTCCTGGAGCACCTCGCAGTCCATCGCCGCCGGCGGCAGGCCGGCGAGACGGGCGAGGTCGACCGCGGCCTCGGTGTGGCCGCGCCGCTCGAGCACGCCACCGGGGCGGGCCCGCAACGGGAACACGTGACCGGGCCGGATGAACTCGTCCGGCGTGGTCATGGGATCGAGCACCTTGCGGATCGTGACCGCGCGGTCGGCGGCGCCGATGCCGCTGCCGGCTGTCCGATGGTCGATCGACACGGAGAATGCGGTGTCGCAGGTCGCGTGCTCGGGCGGCACCATCGGGCCGATGTCGAGCTCGTCGAGCCGGGCGCCGTCGCAGGGCATGGTCACCAGCCCTCGGGCCCAGCGCAGCATGAAGTTCACCGCTTCGGGCGTCACCCAGCTCGCGGCCATGATCAGGTCGCCCTCGTTCTCGCGGTCCTCGTCGTCGACCACGAGGACCATCTCCCCACGGCGGATGCGCTTGAGGGCTTCGTCGATGGTGGCGAGCGTGGTCACAGGCATTTCCTCCGGTGTCGCGGTCAGTTCGATTCGGGGAGCGTCACGACCATCCGGCAGCCATGCGGCGCGCGGCGCTCGGGACGGATCTCGCCGCCGTGCAGGTCGACGATCCACTGGGCGATGGCCAGGCCGAGGCCGGCGCCGCCGTTGCTCGACGCCCGGGCAGTGTCGGCCCGGTAGAAGCGCTCGAAGATGCGGCCGCGCTCCGTCTCGGGGATGCCGGGCCCCTCGTCGAGCACCTCGATCGTCACACCGGGCGGCTCGGCCGAGTGGCGAGCCCGCACCTCGACGCGACCGCCCCGGGGCGAGTAGCGCACCGCGTTCTCGAGCAGGTTGGCGACGACCTGGTGCACGCGCTCGGGGTCGCCGTCGGCGGTGAGGCCGGGCGTCTCGACCACGACCGACACGTCGACACCGGGGGCGTGGAGCTGCTGCTCGCGCACGGCGTGTTCGAGGACGGGTTCGACGTCGAAGGGCGCGCGTGCCAGCGGCACCGCGCCCGACTCCAGTCGCGAGAGATCGAGCAGCTGCGTGACCAGGCGGCCCAGCCGCTCGACCTGGGCCAGCATCGTGCGCAGCGTCTGGGGATCCGGCGGCTCGACCTCGTCGACCAGGTTCTCGAGCGCAGCCTGGAGCGCGGTGATGGGGGTGCGCAGCTCGTGCGAGACGTTGGCGACGATGTCGCGGCGGAACCGGTCGGTCTCGGCGAGCTCGCTCGCCATCTTGTTGAACGCCCGCGCCAGCGCGCCCACCTCGTCCCGTGAAGTCGCGGTGACCCGGCGCTCGTAGTCGCCCTTCGCCATCGCCCGGGCGGCGTCGGACATCTCCCGCAGCGGCGACGTCATGCCCCGGGCGAGGAACCGCACGATGCCGAGGGCGATGATCGCGGCGATGATCCCGGCCACCGAGGGCCACAGGCCGAGGTGGACACCGGACCAGAAGACGAACACCGTCACGCCCACCGCGGCGAAGATGACGACGCCGAGCTTGATCTTGATCGACGGGACGGTGTCGAGCGGGCGGCGGGGATCGGGGGTCGTCATCGGGTGGTTTCCCCGGTGTCGGCCGCCACCGACGTGTCGCGGGCGGCGTAGCCCACGCCGTGCACGGTGCGGACGACGTCGTCGCCGAGCTTGCGCCGGAGGGCGCGCACGTGGGAGTCGACGGTGCGGGCGCCGGAGCCGTCGCTGTACCCCCACACCTGGTCGAGCAGCTGCGCCCGGGTGAAGACCTGTCCCGGGTGGGAGGCGAGATGGGCGAGCAGGTCGAACTCGGTCGGCGTGAGGTGCACGGTGGTGTTCCCTTGCTGCACCCGCCGGCTGGTCGTGTCGAGCTGGACGTCGTCGACCCGCAGGACGCCGCCGGTCCCGGCGGCGGCCCGGTCCACTCGGCGCAGCCGCGCGTGCACGCGGGCGACGAGCTCGCGGGAGCTGAACGGCGTGGTGAGGTAGTCGTCGGCGCCGACGGCGAGGCCGACGACCTTGTCGGTCTCGGAGTCACGTGCCGTGAGCATGAGCACCGGCACCGGCCGCTCGTGCTGGATGCGGCGGCACACCTCCAGGCCGTCGAGGCCCGGGAGCATGAGGTCGAGCACCACCAGGTCGGGCCGGGCCCGCTCGCAGGTCTCGACGCCGGCGAGGCCGTCGGCCGCGATCTCGACCGCGAAGCCCTCGCTGCGTAGGCGGGCGGCGATGGCTGACGCGATGGGCGCCTCGTCCTCGATCACGACGATCGTGCGCGCTGGGGCCGAAGCCGCGGCACCGGGATGCATGCAGCCAGGATAAGGACCGCGTCTGCGGGAGTCCCGCCGGAGATGTGCGGATTCGGTGCAGATCGGGCAGTCGCGCCTACTCCGGGAACGAGATGAGGGCGTCGGGCTCGGCGGCGAGCTTGACCGGGTCGCCGACCGATGGGACGTCGTCCCCGCGCACCGCGACCTCGAGGGGAGCGGCGTCGGCCACCTTCACCCGCACGAGGAAGTGGTCGCGGCGGAACGTGCGGCCGGTGACGACGCCCGCGACCGGCCCGTCGGGCACCAGCCGGAGACCGTCGGGGCGCACCGCGGCGCGCGCCGGGCCGAACACGTCGGTGACGTTGTAGCCGAGGAAGCGGGCCACGAACTCGGTCGCGGGTCGGCGCCACACGTCCGCGGGGGAGCCGACCTGCTCGATGCGGCCGGCACGCATCACCGCCACCCGGTCGGCGACCGCGAACGCCTCGTCGTGGTCGTGGGTGACGAACAGCGCGGTGACGCCGAGGCGCACGAACAGGTCGCGCAGCTCGAGGACGAGCCGGTCGCGTAGCCCCCGGTCGAGCGAACCGAGGGGCTCGTCCAACATGAGCAGGCGGGGGGCGGGCGCGAGCGCACGGGCCAGCGCGACCCGTTGCTGCTCGCCGCCCGAGAGCTCGGCGACGCGCCGGTGCTCGAAGCCGGCGAGTCCCACGAGGGCGAGGAGCTCGCGGGCGCGGGCGTCGACTCTTGCGGCAGGTGCCCGCTGCATGCGCAGCCCGAACGCGACGTTGCCGAGCACGTCGCGGTGGGGGAACAGCGAGTGGTCCTGGAACATCAGGCCCAGGTTGCGACGGTGCGGGGGGACACCGGCGAGGTCGGCGCCGTCCCACGCGATCGTGCCCGCGGCCGGAGCTTCGAGACCGGCGACGGCGCGCAGCAGCGTGCTCTTGCCGCAGCCGCTCGGGCCCAGCACGCACACCACCTCGCCGTCGGCGACCTCGAGGTCCACGCCGTCGAGCGCGGCCAGGTCGCCGTATCGAACCCGCAGGTCGGTGACGGTCAGCATCAGAACTCGCCCACCGTGCCGACGCGGAAGCGCTCGATGGCGAAGATCGCGGCGGCGGTGAGGGCCATGAGGATGGTGCTGGCGGCCATGGCGGCGCCGAAGTTGAGCGCCCCGGGCTGGCCCAGCAGGCGGAAGATCACCACCGGCAGCGTCGGATAGTCGGGGCGGGCGATGAAGATGGTGGCGCCGAACTCGCCCAGCGAGATCGCGAACGCGAACCCCGCCGCCACGAGGGCCGCCCGGGCGACGATGGGAAGGTCGACCTCGCGCCACACCCGCGCCGGGGACGCGCCGAGCACCGCTGCGCTCTCCCGGAGCCGGTCGTCGATCGCCCGCAGGACCGGTGTCATGACCCGCACCACGAACGGCACCGCTACGAGCGCATGCGCGATCGGGATGAGCGCGGCTGAGCCCCGCAGGTCGAGCGGGGGCTCGTCCAGCGCGACCAGGAACCCGAACCCGACGGTGACCGCCGAGACGCCGAGCGGGAGCATGAGCACGGTCTCGATCCCGCGGCCGGTTGCGCGACTGGTGCGGTCGCGCCGGCGGGCGGCCAGGGCGAACGCCGCCAGCCCGCCGACTGTGACCGCGATCACGGTGGCCACGACTGCGAACACCAGCGAGTTGCGGATCGCCTCCACCGGCGGCACGAACAGCGATGTTCCCCGCCGGAGCTCGCCGAGCTCGCGGTAGGCGCGGAGGCCGTACCCGCCGGCGACCGAGAACGAACGCTCCACCAGCACCGCGATGGGCACGCCGAGCAACAACGCCATCACTCCGAGGTTGGCGGCGAGGTACGCGCGCTGGCTGGCCCGTTCCGGACGGCGGATGATCTCGGCTGTCGCCCGCAAGCGCAGCGCCTCGGCCCGCCGCCCCTGGGCGCGCGCCGACACCAGCAGCAGCGCGACCACCGCGAGGATCTGCACGATCGCGAGCGCGGCCGCCAGCGGCAGGTTCAGCAGGTCGACGGTCTGGCGGTAGATCTCGGTCTCGAGCGTCGCGTAGCGGGGACCGCCGAGGATGAGGATCACGCCGAACGACGTGAACGTGAACAGGAACACGATCGAGGCCGCCGCCGCAATCGCCGGCCGCAGCGCCGGCAGCGTCACCGCTCGGAACGCCTGCCACCGGCTGGCGCCGAGGACGCGGGCGGCCTCCTCCTGGCGAGGATCGAGGTGCGACCACAGCCCGCCGACGGTGCGGACGACAACGGCGTAGTTGAAGAAGACGTGGGCGATGAGGATGGCGGCGAGTGACTGCTCGAGCCCGAGCCCGCCGAGCGGGCCGTCGTCCTCGAGCAGGCCACGGAACGCCGAGCCGACGACGACGGTCGGGAGCACGAACGGCACGGTGACCGCGGCCCACAGCAACCGCCGGCCGCGGAAGTCGTAACGGGCGAGGACGTACGCGCCGGGGAGCGCCACGAGCACCGTGAGCACGGTCGAGAGCGCGGCCTGCCAGAGGGTGAACCACACGACCTCGCGCAGTTCGGCGTCGGTCGCGACCTTCCCCAACGGCTCGAGCTCGAGGTGCCCGTCGGGCCACAGACCCCGCCCGACGATCGTGGCCACCGGGTACACGAAGAACACGGCCACGAACGCCACCGGCACGGCCAGCAGCGCCGGCCGCGCTAGCGCAGCACGGTGTCGGTCCATTCCTCGATCCAGCGGTCGCGGTTCTCGCCGATCTCGTCGGGCGGCAATGACAGGGGCTCGGCCGGCACCTCGGCGAACTGCGCGAACACGTCGGGCAGCTGCACGCCGTCGCGCACGGGGAACACGAACATGTTGAGCGGGATGTCCTCCTGGAACCGCGTCGACAGCATGAAGTCGATCAGCTGGCGGGCGGCCTTCTCGTTATCCGTTCCTTTCAGGATCCCGGCGAACTCGATCTGGCTGAAGCACGACGCGAGCAGCGTGCCGATGGGCGACTCCGCCGGCTGCGGGTCGGAGAAGAACACGGCCGCGGGTGGGCTCGACGCGTACGACACCACCAGCGGCTGGTCACCCTGCCCCTCGCCCGCGCTGAACTCGCCGTTGTAGGCCTCCTCCCAGCCCGCGACCACCTGCACGTCGTTGGCCCGCAGGCGCTCCCAATAGTCGCGCCAGCCGTCCTCACCGAACTGGGCGATCGTCGCCAGTGTGAACGCGAGGCCGGGCGACGACGTGGCAGGGTTCTCGGTGACGAGCAGACCCCGGTACTCCGGCTGCGTCAGGTCGTCGAGCGTCTGGGGCACCGCGAGCCCGTTGGCGGCGAAGTACGCCTTGTCGTAGTTGATGCACACGTCACCGCGGTCGATGGGTGTCACCCGGTGGTTCGGGTCGAGCTCGTACTGGTCGGGCACGGTCCCCAACTCGGGCGACTCGTAGGGCATGAAGACGCCCTCCTCGGTCGCGCGGGTGAGGAAGGTGTTGTCGAGACCGAAGAACACGTCGCCGAGGGGGTCGTCCTTGGTCAGGATCACCTGGTTGATGGCCGCGCCGGCGTCGCCCGACATCAGCACGTTGACTTCGACGCCGGTCTGTTCGGTGAACGCGGCGAGGACGTCGTCGGACACCGCGAACGAGTCGTGGGTGACGAGGGTCAGCGTGTCCTCGTCGCTTCCGCCCGAGGCGCAGGCGCCCAGCAGGGTGGAGGCGGCGAACAGGGCCACGAGGACGAGGGAGAGTGCGGGGCGGCGCATCGTCATTCCTTTCCCGGTTGGACGGCGAGCACGGTTCCGGCTTCGACCGACACGTGCGCGACCGGTTCGGTGAGCTCGTTGCTCACGCCCCGGGTGGAGCCGGGAGCGAGATCCTCGCCGGTAAGCGGGTAGCGCAGGCCCTTGGTCCGCACGCCCCGGGCGGGGCCGCCCACCGCCAGGAGCGAGCACAGGTCGCCGGGCTCGCCCACGATCTCGGCTTCGGATCGGACGACGGTCACGAGCGCCTCGCCGGTGACCCACTCCACCGTCACGCCGTCGGCGGCGGGCCCGGCGAGCGCGAGCGCGTTGGCGAGGAAATGGTCGAGCCGACCGCCGTAGCCGCCCACGACCACGATGCGGGTCGCGCCGCGCGCTCTCGCGGCGCTGAGCGCGAGCTCGAGGTCGGTCTGGTCCTTCGCCACCGGATGGCGCTCCACCTCGGTGCCGGCGGCCTCGGCGGCCGCGACGGCGTTGGGATCGGCGGAGTCGAAGTCGCCGACCACCAGATCGACGCGACGACCGAGGGCATTGGCGTGCTCGAGGCCGGAGTCGGCGGCCACCACCAGCGCGTCGGGGCCGGGCAGTCGTTTCGCCAACTCGGGGGGCAGGGGGTCGCCGCCCGCGAAGACCAGTGCTGTGGACGATGGCCTGGCGTTCACTCGCCCTCCCTCCGCTGGAATTACCCAGTGCAGGTTCGGGGGGTCGGCGACGCTCCTCCTCGCTAACGGAGGCCGGTCGCCCTCTCAGCCCGGCTGTCCCGAGCTCCCCTTGGGTCGAAACGTCACCCTACCCGGCGACGTCGATCGCTCAGCGGTAGTTCCCGGTGTGGCCCATGCTGAAGCGCCCCGGTTGCGGGAAGATCGCCAGCCCGTGGGGCCCGCCGCCCACGTTGATGCGCCGGATCAGCTCGCCGCTGCTCGTGTCGAGGACGTACACCTCGCTGTTGTAGCGACCGCTCAGCCAGAGCTGGGTGCCGTCGGTGGACACGCCGCCCATGTCGGGGCTCCCTCCGAAGGTCCAGGTCGCGGTGGGTTGGCGAGTCGCGAAGTCGATGACGGTGACCGAGCCGCCGATCCGGTTGCTGACGTACAGGACCTTGCCGTCGCGGCTCGGGTAGAGGCCGTGCGTTCCGGCGCCGGTCGGGACGAACGACAGCTCCGTCATGTTCGCCCAGTCGATGATCGACACGCCGTTGCGGGTCTCGTTGGCGTTGAACACGACCGTGCCGTCGGGCGAGAGCTTGAGGTCGACGGGCTTCCCGCCGACGTTCAGCCCGCCGGTGACCTCCATCGTTGCGAGGTCGACCCGGATGATCCAGCCCGAGAACTCGCAGCTCAGGATCATCGTCTGGCCGTCGGCGGTGAACTCGGCGTGGTTGACGCCCGAGTCGCCGCCCTCGTCCCTGTACTCCGGCGGGACGTCGAGGCGCTTGACGAGCTCGAACGTGCTCGGGTCGCGGAAGTCGATCTGGCTGTTGCGCTCGGCGATGACGACCGCCTTCGAGCCGTCGGGCGTGAAGTAGAGGTTGTACGGGTCGTCGACCTCGATCTCGGGGCCGGGCTTGCCGGTGCGGGGGTCGATCGGCGTCAGCGAGTTGCCCTGGTTGTTGTTCACGTAGAGCGTCTGCATGTCGTACGACGGCACGACGTGCTGGGGAAGCCGGCCGACGGGATAGCTGTCGACCACAGTGAAGGTCTCGGGGTCGATCACGTCGACCGTGGCCGACTCGCCGTTCGGCACGTACACGCGCGTCGGGATGTCCTTGACCGAGTCGGCGATGTCCTCGGGTCCGGTGTGCTCGTACACGTTCACCGGTCCTTCGGCGGGAGCCTCGGTGGTGGGAGCAGAGGTCGGAGCTGGAGTCGAGGCGGCGGATGGTTGGTCGCCGTCGCGCGCGCCCACGTCGGGGGTGTCGTCGCTCGAGCAGGCGGCGCCGAGCGCCATCGCAAGCGCGGCGACGCCGATCCAGATTCTGCGCATAGGGGCGCAGCTTCGCGCGGCGGCATCGGTCCATGAGGGCGCGGCGGAGTTGGCAGCCCCGGACATGACACGATGGCCGCCGTGGCGGTCGAGCGGTCGGCGAGGCCGGGTCGGCGCGCCGTCCGCATCGCCCTCGAGGCGTTCACGGTCGCGCTGGGCATCCACCTGCTCCTTCCCCGGATCGCGGGGTTCGAGGAGGTGGGGCGGGCGATCGCGCGCGGCAGCTGGATCTCCATCCTGGCGCTGGTCGTCTTCGAGGCCGCCAGCCTGCTCGCCTACGGCGAGCTCGTGCACGTGGTACTCCGGTCGATGGGCGAGCCGGCGTCGCGCACGCTCATCCAACGCACGACCTTGGTCGGCACGTCGCTCGGTCGCACGCTGCCGGGCGGCACGACCACCGCGCTGGCCGTGGTCGTGAACGCGCTGCGGCGCGCCGGGCTCGACGGCGTGCGCAGCACCGCCGCCCTCGCGACCAGCGGGCTGCTGTCGTCGTTCGTGCTCGCGGTGCTGCTGGTTCCGGCCGTGATCCTGGCGATGGCGGGCGGACAGGACGGCGGCATCGCCTTGGGCGCGGGCCTCGCCGCCCTCGGCATCATCGGCTTCGTCGTCGTCCTCGTACCCGCCGCCCACCGTCCGCAGGCCGTCGGTGATTTCGTCGAGCGCTGGCTCAGGAGGGTGATCCCGCGACCGCTCTACCACCACGTCGACCCGGTGATCGCTGCCCGCGCCGCCGAGGAGGCGGTGCGGGGCGTCCGCCGGCTGCTGCGCGACCCGCGCGCGCTCGGGCAGGGCCTGCTGTTCGCCTCGGCCAACTGGCTGTTCGACGTGGCCGCGCTCACTGCGGTCGCGGTGACCGTCGGTCGGGGGACGCCGCTCAGCGGGATCCTGCTCGCGTACATCGTGGGCCAGCTGGCGGCGGCGGTGCCGCTGACCCCCGGCGGGGTCGGGATCGTCGAGACCGCGATGATCGGTTCGCTCGTCGCCGCCGGCGCGCCGGGCGCGGCCGCGACCGCGACCGTGCTCGGCTGGCGGCTGTTCAGCTACTGGCTCCCGATCCTCGCCGGCCTCGGCCTGCTGCCGACCCTGCCGCGGCGGCCGCGGTTCCGAACCGCGGGGGCGTAGCCGGGCGGTACCGTCGAGTCGTGCCCGCGCTCACGGAGCTGATGGCCGCCGGCGGCCACGAGCAGGTGGTGTTCGTCGCCGACGACGCCGTCGGGCTGCGGGCGATCATCGCGGTGCACTCGACCGCGCTGGGCCCGTCGTTGGGCGGCATCCGCTTCTGGAGCTACCCGGACGAGGACGACGCGCTCGTCGACGTGCTCCGCCTGTCCGAGGCGATGAGCCTCAAGGCCGCGGCTGCCGGCCTGCACCAGGGTGGGGGCAAGGCGGTCGTGCTCTGGGACGAGCCCGGTCAGCCACGCAGTGAGCCGTTCCTCCGGGCGCTGGGTCGGGCGGTGGACGAGCTCGGCGGCCGGTACATCGCGGCCGAGGACGTCGGTGCGACCCCCGCCGACATGAACGGGCTCGCGCTCGAGACGCCCTGGGTGACCGGCGTCGACGGTCCCGGCGGCTCGGGCGATCCGTCGCCGGTGACCGCGCTCGGCATCGTCGCGGCGATGCGGGCGGTCGCCCGTGAGCTCGACGACGACCCGTCGCTGAGCGGCAAGCGGGTCGTGGTGCAGGGCGTGGGGCACGTCGGCGGCCATCTGGTCCGCCTGCTGGTCGAGGCGGGCGCGTCGGTCGGGGTCGCCGACGTGCGAGACGAGCTCGTCGACGAGCTCGTCCGCGCGCACGGCGTCGACGCGCTCGCGTGCGAGACCGTGCTCGACCAGCCCTGCGACATCCTGGGGCCCTGCGCGCTGGGTGGGGTGCTCGACCGTTCGAAGGTACCGGGGCTGCGGTGTCGTGCCATCGCGGGGGCGGCCAACAACCAGTTGCTCGACGCCGCCACCGACGAGGCGCTGGCCGACCGCGGGATCGTCTACGCGCCGGACTTCATCGCCAACGCCGGCGGCATCATCAACATCGCCGAGGAGTTCACCGGCTACGACCGCCGCCGTGCACTCGAGCGCACCGCCGCGATCGAGGAGACGACTACCCGCGTGTTCGCGCTCGCCCGGGAGCTGGGCGTGCCCCCCGGCAAGGCGGCCGAGATCATGGCGCGGCGCCGGATCGCCGAGGAGGGTGGCGGACGGCGGTGGCGCCCGGGTGACCCGGCGCAATGGACGAACGGCGCGCCGCTTCGTAGCCTGCGGCCGACGTCGCTCCCGCCAAGGCGGTCTGAAACCATGCCCGAACGAACTGTCTCCCTCCTCGCCGGTCAACTCGACTACCTCTTCGAGGAACGCCCCGAGATGCGCAGCACACCCACCGCGCAGCTGGTCGATCGGCTCAACCGGGAGGACCGGCTGGTGCGGGCCCGCGCCGAGGAGCCGCTCGAGAGCGACCGGTGGGTCAAGCGACGCGCCGACGAGCTCGACGACCGGTTCACCGCCGACCAGGTCGAGGACGCGCTCGAGATCGTGAACAAGCGAGGCCCGACGTGAGCATCGCTAGGATGCGCCGGCGATGAGAGTCGTCGTCGACTACGACCTGTGCGAGAGCAACGCGGTGTGCATGGGCATCGCGCCCGAGATCTTCGAGGTGCGCGACGACGACAACCTCTACCTTCTGCAAGAGGAGCCGGACGAGTCGCTGCGACCCAAGGTCGAGGAAGCGGTCCGCCGTTGCCCCAAGCAGGCGATCTCGATCGAGGGTTGACGCCTCAGATCGCGCGCTCGCGGCCTTCCCAGTAGGGGTCGCGCAGCTTGCGCTTGTAGAGCTTGCCGTTGGGGTCGCGGGGCATCTCGACGATGAAGTCGATCGACTTCGGCGTCTTGAACTTGGCGAGACGGTCGCGGCAGAACGCGAGGATGTCCTCGGCCAGCTCCGGCCCCGGCTCCTCGCCGGGCGCGGGCTCGATGACCGCCTTGACCTCCTCGCCCCAGTCCTCGTGGGGGATGCCGAACACGGCGGCGTCGCCGACCTTGGGGTGGGAGAGCAGCTCGCTCTCGATCTCGGCGGGATAGATGTTGGCGCCGCCCGAGATGATCATGTCGGTCTTGCGGTCCCGCAGGAACAGCCAGCCCTCGTCGTCGAGGTAGCCGACGTCGCCGACGGTGAAGAACCTGCCCTTGCGGCTCTTCTCGGTCTTGTCCTTGTCCTTGTAGTACTCGAAGTTGCCCGTCTGCATGTGCATGTAGACGGTGCCGATCTCGCCCGCGGGGAGGTCGTTGCCGTCGTCGTCGAGGACGGCGATCTCCGAGATCGGCCACGGCTTGCCGACGGTGCCGGGCTTCTGCATCCATTCCTCGGCGAACACGATGGTGCCGCCACCTTCGCTGGCGGCGTAGTACTCGTCGATGGTGTTGCCCCACCACTCGATCATGCGGCGCTTGACGTCGGGCGGGCAGGGCGCGGCCGCGTGCACCATGTGCCGCAGCGACGAGACGTCGTACTTCGCCTTGACGTCGTCGGGCAGCGCCAGGAGCCGGTGGAACTGGGTCGGCACCATGTGGCTGTTGGTGACCCGGTACTTCTCGATCAGCCGCAGCATCTCTTCGGGGGTCCACTTGTCCATGACGACCACGGTGTGGCCGCAGTGGAGCGCCCCGCCGGCGAAGACGAGCACCGCGGTGTGGTACAGCGGCGAGCCGCAGATGTGCACGTTGTCGTCGTGGGGCTGGAGCCCGAAGAGGAACAGCATCCCGGAGAAGCCGACCGCGCCCGCCTCGGGCTCGGCGCCGGGGAGCGGACGGCGCACGCCCTTGGGCCGCCCGGTCGTGCCCGAGGTGTAGTTCATGACCACGCCGGTGGTGCGGTCCTCCGGCAGCGTGGTCCGCTGACCGTCCTTGAGCTCCGCGTACGAGCGGAAACCGGGAACGTTTCCGACCGCGAACCGGCCCTCCTGGGGGAAGTCGATCTCGTCGGCGGCGGCGACGCAGGCGTCGGCGAACCGCTCGTGGCCGACGAAGACCTTCGCCTCCGAGTCCTGCACGATGTATGCGATCTCGGGACCGACGAGGTGGTGGTTGATCGGCACGAGGTAGAGGCCCGCCTGGAGCGCCGCGAGGTAGAGCTCGAACACCTCGACGCTGTTGGGGAGCACCATCGCGACCGCGTCGCCGGGCTGGAGCCCCAGGGCGCGCAACCCGTGCACGACCTGGTTGCACGACGCCAACAGCTCGCCGGCGTCGACCTCGCGCTCGTCGGGGTCGACGAGCGCGAGCTTGTTCGGGTCTTCCGCGGCGATGCTCCAGAACCCCAACTCCGCCATCAGCTCGCTGCTCCTGCGGTCTTCTTCGCCCACCGATAGTCGGGCTTCCCGACGGGGGTGCGGACGATCTCGTCCAGGATGACCAGTTGACGCGGCATCTTGTAGCCGGCCAGCTGCGTCCGGCAATGGGCCTGCAGCTCCTCGAGCGTCGGGGCCGATCCCTCCCGCGGCTGCACGATCGCTGCCACCCGCTCGACGAAGCGGTCGT
Source organism: Actinomycetota bacterium (assembly GCA_052390575.1). Lineage (GTDB taxonomy): Bacteria > Actinomycetota > Acidimicrobiia > IMCC26256 > JACDBD01 > JBPCMN01. The sequence goes on from JBQTGU010000054.1 coordinate 94,810, forward strand.
CGGGCACGCCCACGACGACGGCGTCGAACACGTCGGGATGCGACTTCAACGCCGCCTCCACCTCCTCCGGATACACCTTTTCGCCCCCGGTGTTGATGCAGACGGAGCCGCGGCCCAGCATCGTGATCGTGCCGTCGGCTTCGACGGTGGCGAAGTCGCCGGGGATCACCCACCGGGTCCCGTCGGCGGCGGTCAGGAAGGTGGCCGCGGTCTTCTCCTCGTCCTTGTAGTACCCGAGCGGGATGTGTCCGCGGCGCGCGAGCCTTCCGACGACGCCGGAACCCGGTTCGACCGGTCGGAGCTCGTCGTCGAGCACGGTGGTGTGGTCGCCCATTGTGAACCGGGGTCCGGCGGCGGGGCCGTCGGTGTCGTACACGCTGCCGCCCGCCCCGGTCTCCGACGCGCCGAAGCTGTCCATGATCGTCGCGTTCGGGAGCTGGGACCGCAGTTGCTCCTTCACCGCCGGCGAGAGGATGGCACCGCCCGAACCGATGACCATGACCGACGACGTGTCGTACGACGCGCCCGGCGCGGTCAGCGCCTCCGCCAGCGGGCGGCCCATGGCATCGCCCACCACCATGACGCCGTTGCAGCGCTCGCGCTCGACCATGCGCCAGATCTCGGTGGGGTCGAAGTGGCGCTGGCAGTTCAAGACCACGGTGCCGCCGCTGTAGAAGGTGATGTAGGTGATCCACTGGCCGCCGCCGTGCATCATCGGCGCGTTGACCATCTGGATCGAGCGGGCGTCCTCGGCCGCCACCCGCTCGGCCAGCTCGTCGGGCTTCTCGATCGGGGGCTGGCCGAAGCCGCCGCCGCCGAGGGCGGCGAAGAAGATGTCCTCGGCCCGCCACATCACGCCCTTGGGAACGCCGGTAGTCCCGCCCGTGTAGAGGAAGTAGAGGTCGTCGGGTGAGCGGGCGTTGAAGTCGCGCTCGGGTGACACAGCCGCCAGCGCGTCCTCGTAGGGAACCGAGTCGGACGAGGCGTCGCTGCCGTCCTCGAGCACGACGAAGTGCCGGAGCAACGGCAGGTCGGCCCGGATCGAGTCGAGCACCGGCGCGAAGGCGCGCTCGTGCACGACCGCGACCGAGTCGGAGTTCTCGAGGATGTGCCGGGCCTCGTCAGCCACATAGCGGTAGTTGACGTTGATCGGGACGGCCCTCGCCTTGTACGCGGCCAGCATCGCTTCGATCCACTCGGCCCGGTTCCAGGCGTAGATGGCGACCTTGTCGCCGGGCTTCACGCCCTCGTCCACGAGGTGGTGGGCGAGCCGGTTGGCCCGCTCGTCGAGCTGCTCGTAGGTGAGGCGGCGGTCGCCGGCGACGAGCGCGAGGCGAGACGGAACCGTGTCGACGACGACCTCGAACAG
>JBQTGU010000055.1:0-5551 GCA_052390575.1 Actinomycetota bacterium
CAACAAGCTCGTCGGCATCCTCCATGGCTGCCTGACACACGAGACGCGATACGACGAGCTGCGGGCCTGGTCTCAGCCGGTCGACGAGATCGCCGCTTGACGAGTTACGGGCCTGGGGTGTCTACGAGGTATGCACTTAGCGCGAAAGTGCAAGGGGCTCTCGGGACACCGGCTACCTACACACGTGAGCGAGGGCTGGAACGCGACTACCAACGGAGCCTCGTCCTGCAGCACGCGTCGAGGTTCTCGTCCATTGCAAATCCCGACGTCCGCGAGCTGCTACAACTTTCGATGGGGGAAGCGACGCGCCTCCTGCAATCAATGGAGGCTGATGGCGTCCTTCGGCAAGTTGGATCGCGCCGGTGGGCGCGGTACGAGTCGGTGCACAAGTGCGCACTTCGCTGAAATGGCCACGCCAGTCCGCGCGAAATGGCCACCCCGGATCGGGGTTTTGGCCCCCCTCGGAGGCCGCTTCAGCGGCCGACGCGGGGCGTCGCTTTCATCCCCTGATCCTCACCTCCTCTCGGTCCATGGCGGGGTTCGTGGCCGCGTAGTGTGACACGGCACGGGAGCCGGGCTGAGGACCCGTGGGAGTCATGCGCGACTCCCCGGACCGTCGCTCGCCGGAGCTGCCCGCACTGTGCGTGGCTCCGGGCGGCGCAGGGAGGCGCCGGTGAGCTCGATCCGATGGGCGCCCGCGAGCAGGCGGTCGCAGATGGCGTCGGCGACCGTCGGTTCACCCAGGCCCTCGTGCCAGAGGGCGACCGGGAGCTGGCTGGTGACGATGGTGGAGCGCAGGCCGGCCCGGTCCTCGATCACCTCCAGCAGGTCGGCGGCCTGGGCATCGGTGAGCGGCTGGAGGGCGAAGTCGTCGAGGACGAGGACCTCGATCCGGGCCCAGGCCGAGAGGAGGCGGGCCAGCCGCCCGTCGGCCCGAGCCGTCCCGATCTCGGCGAGCAGGCGCGGCACCCGGGCATACAGCGCGGTGTGCCCGGCACGGATGGCGGCCGCGGCCAGGGCGCAGGCGAGGTACGTCTTGCCGACGCCCGTGGGCCCTGTCAGGAGCACCTGCTGGTGGGCCGCCACCCAGCGCGCCTGCGCGAGCTCGAGGACCAATGCGCGATCGAGCCCGCGCGGCGCCCGGAAGTCGACGTCCTCGACGGACGCCGCGACCCGCAGCTTGGCCGCGCGCAGGTAGCGCTCGAGCCTGCGGTTCTCGCGCTCGGTGGCCTCCCGGTCGACGAGCAACCCGAGGCGGTCCTCGAACGGCAGCTCGGCGTAGGCGGGGCTCTCGCGCTGCTCGGCGAGGGCTCTCGCCATGCCGCCGAGGTTGAGCGTGATCAGCTTGTCGAAGGTGGGGCCGGTGAGCATGGCGTGCGTTCTCCTCTTCGGTGGGGTGGGGCCAGATCCGGGCATCACTCGTACGCGGCGGGGCCGCGGACGTTGGCGTGGGTGCGGGTCGCCCGCACGGGCGGCGGCTCGGGCAGCGGCGCCTGCTCGAGCCCACCTTTGAGGATCGAGTCCACGCTGCGGTACGAGAGGGCGCCTGCGGCGAGGGCCCGGGCGCAGGCGGCCTCCAACCGTGCCTCCCCGTGGCGGCGTCCAAGCCTGAAGATCCCCAGACACGATCGGAAGCCCTGCTCGGGGTGGGGCCGCGTGGCGAGGATGGCGGCGACGAGGGCGCCCGTGGCGGGCCCAGTCTGCTCGCCCCAGGCGACGAGCCGTCCGGGACTCCATTCGAGATGGCGGCGATGGGACTCGGGCATGTGTGCCATCTCGGTCGTGTGCCTGCCCACGGCGCCGCTCCGCGGATGGCTCGCCACCCGCCGGCCCCGGGCGAAGACCTCGATCGTGCGGGCCGAGGCCCGGATGTCGACCTGCTGGCCGACGAGGGCATACGGGACGCTGTAGTAGTGGCGCTCGACCTCGACGTGGTAGTCGATGGAGACCTTGGCCCCCTTCCAGACGGCGTACTCGTAGGGGGTCGCCGGCAGCGGTCGCAGGGCCGGCCGATCAAGGTCGGCGAACAGGCTCATCCGCGAGCCCTCGAGCTTCTTGAACGGCCGGGCGTTGAGCCAGGCGACGCGCTCGGCGATCGCCCGGTTCGCCTCGGCGAGGCTGAAGAACCGCCGGTTCCGGAGCGCCGCGAGGATCCAGCGCTCGGCGATGAGGACGCCCTGCTCGACCTTCGCCTTGTCCCGCGGCTTGTTCGGGCGCGCCGGGATGATGGCGGTGCCGTAGTGGGCGGCGAGCTCGGCGTACGAGGCGTTGAGGATCGGCTCGTAGCGGTGGGCCTTCGTCACGCCGGAGCGCAGGTTGTCCGGGACGAGGATCGCCGGCGCACCGCCCCAGAACTCGAAGGCCCGGACATGCGCGCCGAGCCAGTGCGGCAGCGCCTGGGACGCGAGGGCCTCGGCGTACGTGTGGTTGCTGGCGCCCAGGACGGCGACGAAGAGCTGGGCCTGCCAGATCTCGCCGGTCGCCGGGTCGGTGATCGGGATGGTCTGGCCGGCGAAGTCGAGGAACGCCTTCTCGCCGGCGCGGTGGTCCTGGCGCAGGACGAGGTCGAGCCGCCCGGCCCAGGCCCGGTACCGCTCGGTGAACCAGGTGTACCCGAAGCCATCGGGGCAGCGCTCCCGGTACTCGCTCCAGAGCAGCTGGAGGGTGACGCCTTTGCGCGCCAGCTCACGGTGGACGAGGGCCCAGTCGGGGATCGGCCGCAGGTCGGTCGGTGGCGGCGCCGCCCGCCCGTACAGGCGCTCCTCGAGCTCGCGGTCGTCGAGCTCGGGTGGCAGGGGCCAGCCGAGGCCGACCTCGACCGCCCGCACGACGTAGCGGCGGACGGTGGAACGAGGCAGTCCAGTCGCGATGCCTGCCTGGCGCGGGCTCAGGCCCTCGGCGAGGCAGAGCCGCAGGGCTTCTCGGATCTTGCGCATGGCAGCATGGGGACGGGGCACCGGCATCTCTCCTGGAACGTGGACGCATTCCAGACGAGCGTGACGGGTCCGAGGCGCCTCACGCCGGGGCTGCCGACGACCTCACGAGGGGGTGGCCATTACCCGTGAAACAGGGTGGCCATTTCCGGCGAAACAGGGTGGCCATTTCGCGTGAAACCCGGTGGCCAAAACCCGTGAAATCCGCAGCACAAGACCAGCTAATCATCGTGACCTAGTGTCAACATCGGGCGAAAACTGACCCCTTTCCAGCGGGCGAAAACTGACCCCCGGCGGGGTGGTCAGGCAGCGTCGTCGGTGGGCACCCTCCCGAGATCACGATCCTTGAGTCGATAGCTGTCGCCCTTGAGGCTGACGACCTCGGCGTGGTGGACCAGGCGGTCGATCATTGCGGCGGCGACCGTCGCGTCGCCGAACACCTCGCCCCAGCGGCCGAACGGCTTGTTGCTCGTCACGATCACCGACGCCCGCTCGTAGCGGGAGGAGACGAGCTGGAAGAAGAGGTTGGCGGCCTCGGCCTCGAACGGGATGTAGCCGACCTCGTCGATGACGAGCAGCGGATAGCGCCCGAGCCGGACGAGCTCGGCCTGGAGCCGCCCGGCGGCATGCGCCTCGGCGAGCCGCGCGACCCACTCCGCAGCGGTCGCGAAGGCGACCCGGTGGCCAGCCTGGCAGGCCCGGATCGACAGGCCGATCGCGAGATGGGTCTTGCCCGTCCCGGGCGGTCCGAGGAAGACGACGTTCTCGCGGGCCTCGACGAAGTCGAGCGCGCCGAGGTGGGCGATGACCTCGCGCCGGATGGAACGCTGGTGGTCGTAGTCGAAGTCCTCGAGCGCCTTGCGGGCCGGCAGGCGGGCGGCCTTGATGCGGGCCTCGCCGCCGTGGCTCTGGCGGGCGGCGACCTCGCGCTCGAGGCAGGCGGCGAGGTACTCCTCGTGGCTCCAGGCGTCGGACCGAGCCCGTTCGGCGAGCCGCCCCGCGGCGTCGGCCAGCGAGGGCGCCTTGAGCGCCCGACAGAGGTAGGCGAGGTCGCTCGCCGGCCGGGTCGTGGCGGCGCTCACGAGAGGGCTCCGGCGAGCCGGTCGTAGACCGCCAGATCGCGGACCTCGACGTCGGGCTCAGTCCCGGACGACTCGAGGGCCCGACGCTCGTCGCGCAGGTACGCCCGGGCGATGACGTGGGCCCGGTCGGTCACGACCTGGTGCGGGACGAGCGAGCGCCGATGCTCGCCGACGACCTCGCCGGCGAGGGTGATCCGGACCATGCCGAGGTCGGCCCGGACGTCGACGCGCCGGCCGATCGCCCGGGGGTGGACCGAGTAGTCCGAGCCGAGCACCCGAACGTAGTGGTCGCGGGGCAGCCGGGTGGCGGTCCTGAAGGCCGGGTCGGGCAGGACCGGCGGCAGGGCCAGCATCGCCGCCCGGTCCTCGGCGATCCGGTCGACCGGGCGGCAGCCAATGGCTCGGTGCTGGCGGCCGTTGGCCCGCGGCAGCCAGGCGCCGAGCTGGTGGTTGAAGTCGGCGATCGAGCCGAAGCGCCGGCCGGGCAGGAAGCTCGTCTCGAGATAGCCGTTGGCCCGCTCGACCAGGCCCTTCGCCTCGGGGTCACCGGGCTTCAGCAGGACGACGCCCATCCCGAACGCGCCGCGGAACGCCTGGAAGGCCTCGGTCAGCTGGGGCACGCCACGGCGCCAGCGGCCGATCGCGCCCTCGTTGTCGTACACCCCGGCGCGTGGCACCCGACCGAGCTCGACCAGGCAGGCGAGGTGGCCGAGGAGGAGGTCGTGGGTCTCGCGGCTCGGGATCATCCGGCCGACGATCCAGCGCGAGTAGCCGGCCACGCCGACGAGGACCGGCGGCCGGGCGACCCGCTCGGGACCGATCGGGATGTCGACCGCCGGGAACCAGAGGTCCCACTGGGCGAGCTCGCCCGGGCGGTATGTCGTGCGACCGGCCGGGTCGGGTGGCAGATAGATCGGACGCAGCTCGCGGACCCGCTCCCGGAACACCGTCATGCCGCGTTGCCAGCCGAGCCGCTCGGCCATGACGGTCGCCGGCATCCGGGGGTGGCGGGCAAGGAGCCGCCGGATGTCGGGCTCGACCGCGTCGAGCGCCGAGCCGGTCGCCTTCCGTTCGTACCTCGGTGGCGACGACGAGCGGACTGCGTCGCGGACGGTGTTGCGAGCCAGCCCGAGGCGGCGCGCGATCTCCTTGATCGGGATCCCCTCGGCGAGATGCAGTCGCCGGATCTCGGCCCAGTCTTCCACGGTGAGCAACTCCTCCCTCCCAGGCGGGGTTCGACAGGAACCAAGCCTGGGCTCGTGTCATCGAGTCCGCCGCATCACGGCGGGAGGGGTCAGTTTTCGACCGTCGTCAGGGGGTCAGTATTGGGCCGTCGTCGACACGAAGAGCCAGCGGCCGGATTCGTGCCTGGGCGTGCTCGCAGTTATCAGCTATTCAAGCGCTGTGCCGCCGCGTCGAGCACGATCGGCTGCTTGCTTCTTGTGGGCGCGAGTAGCTCGCGAGTAGCTGATGTCTCCGAGCAGCACCTATACTCGAACGGCGCCGACATAGCTCAGCGGTAGAGCAGCTGTTTCG
>JBQTGU010000056.1:0-7229 GCA_052390575.1 Actinomycetota bacterium
GCCGCTCAACCGCATGGGGACCCCGGCCGATCTGGCCGGCGCCTGCCTGTTCCTGCTGTCCGACGACGCCCGCTGGGTCACCGGCCACGTCCTCAACGTCGACGGCGGACAGGTCATGCGCGTCTGACTTCTCTGGTCGCGCTCGCTTCGCTCGCCGCTCCCGCACGCAGCTGGCGGTCCGGCGGCGGGGAAACCCCGCCGCCTGTTGGTGGATGGCAGTTCCTTTTGGGCTGTTGCTCCCGATTGGCGGCCGTGCGATGCTGCCGACCCACATTTCGGCGGGTTGGGGGGATCAGCCGATGAGCAGGCGGGCAGCAGTGGTGGTGCTCGTGGCCGCACTCGCCGCGGCGGCGTGCGGGTCGCGTGTCGACGAGCCCTCGACGATCGCCGGCGCCGCCGGCGGGGGCAACGCCGGGGACGGCGGCGATGGGGGCGGCGGCAACGGCGGTCCTCCGGCCGACCCCGAGGCGCCGTGCGGTCCCGGCGACGCCAGCGGCGCGACCGACACCGGCGTCACCGACGAGAAGATCACCATCTCCACCATCCAGGACATCGGCGGGCCCCGCCCCGGTCTGTTCCAGCCCAACCTCGATGCGATGAGCGCGTTCGTCGCCTACTGCAACGACCTCGGCGGGATCCTCGGTCGCGAGCTCGAACTGGTCCCGTACGACTCGCGGATCGGGGAGCACCGCTCGACGACGGTCCAGGCCTGTGAAAGCTCGTTCGCAATCGTGGGTCAGGCAGTGGCGATCGACAGTGCGGGCGCCCAGGTCGGCGTCGACTGCGGAATCCCCGACATCCCGGCGTTCGCGGTCGAGACCCAGCACGCCGGCGCCACCAACGTGGTGCAGGCGCTTCCGAACCCGCCGGCGCTACTGAACGTCGGTCCCGAGCGCTACGTCAAGAAGGAGTTTCCCGACGCGGCCCAGCACGCGGCGATGTTCTACATCAGCGCGGGGCCGTCCTCGCTGACGGCGGAGAAGCGGGTCAAGGGCTTCGAGGAGATCGGCTTCAACTTCGACGTCAACAGCCAGACCGAGCTCAACGAGCTCAACTGGGGACCGTTCGTCGAGCAGATCCGTTCGAACGACGTGCAGTACGTCACGTCGGTGTCGGAGCTCGACAACCCGGTGAACCTGGCCAAGGAGCTGCGGACCCAGGGCGTCGAGGTCGAGATCTTCGAGCTCGACCAGGTGGGGTACGACCCGGCCCTGATCGAGAAGGGCGGCGACGTCGTCGAGGGCGTGCACGTGGTCGTGACGACGGTCCCGTTCGAGGAGGCCGACACCAGTGTCGAGATGCAGCGGTTCCTCTTCTGGCTGGAGGAGACCGACGCCAAGGCGGCCAACCCGAGCGCGCTCTCGGTCCAGGGATGGTCGGCCGGGCTGCTGTTCGCGACCGCGGCCAAGAACCTCGGCAGCAACCTGACGCGAACGGGTCTGCTGGACGAGTTGCGCAAGATCAAGGAGTGGGACGGCCACGGCATCCACGCTCCCGCCAACCCGGGCGACAACATCGTGACCGAGTGCTTCATTTACCTGAAAGTCGAAGGGGGCGAGTTCGTGCGCGAGTTCCCCAAGGAGGGGTTCTCGTGTGACGAGAAGAACGTGGTCGAGGTGGAGTACGACTTCCCGAAGGGGGCCGGTACCTAGCCACGGCGCGGAGCCGGGCGACGGGGGCAGACGTGGACGAGCTCATCCGCCTGACGATCTTCGGTGTCGTGACCGCGGCGATCTACTTCGTCGCCGCCAGTGGGCTGGTGCTCACGTACACGACCTCGGGGATCTTCAACTTCGCCCACGGCGCGATCGGGATGGTGGCGGCGTTCGTCTACTGGGAGCTGCGGTTCAACCCGGAGGGGCCGGGTCTCTCGACGCCGATCGCGCTGTTCCTGGTGCTCGTCGTGCTCGCGCCGCTCTTCGGCGTGCTGATCGAGCGGGTCCTGATCAGGAACCTTCAAGGCGCGTCGCTGGCGACGACGTTGGTGGTGACGGTCGGGATGCTCGCCTTCCTGATCGGAGTGGCGCAGACGCGCTGGAAGCCGGCGTCGCGGAGCGTGCGGGGATTCTTCGAGCCTGACGACGTGGGGATCCTCGGCGTCAACGTCACCTGGCACCGGATCATCACCGTCATCGTCGCCATCGCGGTGGCCGTCGGCCTCCGCCTGCTGCTCTACCGCACCCGGATCGGCGTCGCGATGCGAGCGGTCGTCGACAACCGCACCCTGGCCGGGCTCAACGGGGCCCAGGCGCACCGGGTGAGCGCGCTGTCCTGGGCGATCGGCTCCAGCCTCGCCGCGCTCGCGGGGATCCTCCTGGCGCCGACGCTCGGACTCGAGATCATCGCCCTCACCCTGCTGGTGGTCAACGCGTACGCGGCCGCGATGGTCGGGCGGCTCCGGAGCCTCCCGCTCACCGTGGTCGGGGCGGTGATCCTCGGTCTCCTCGTGAACTACGTCCCCAACTATCTGCCGAAGGTGTTCAAGAACGACACGCTCCCGGACTGGCTCACCGGGATCAACAACTCGCTCCCGATCCTCATGCTGTTCGCGGTCCTCCTGCTCCTGCCGCAGGAGCGGCTGGGCGGGTGGCAGGCGCGGGCCGGCCGGCGCGTCCGGGTGCCGAGCTTCACCCAGTCGCTGGTCGGCGGCGCCGTCCTCGTCGGGGGCGCCCTGGTTCTCGTCGTGGTGTTGGGAGACGACGGGCTCTCGATCGGTGACGTCAACTTCACCACGCAACGACTCGGGCTCGCGCTCGCGTTCGGGCTCATCATCCTGTCGCTCGTGCCCTTGGTGGGCTACGCCGGGCAGATCTCGCTGGCGCAGATGACCCTGGCCGGAGTCGGGGCGTTCGTGATGGCCAAGGTCGCGGCCGACGGGTCACCGGTGGGGCTGTTGGCGGCGATGGCGATCGTGGGCGCGGCGGGCGGGATCATCGCCCTCCCCGCGCTCCGTCTCCGCGGGCTCTACCTCGCCCTGAGCACCCTGGCGATCGCGGTGCTGGCCGACAACATGTTCTTCCCCCAGAAGAAGGTGTTCTTCACCGGCTCACTCGAGGTCGACCGCCTCGACCTTGGCTTCATCGACTTCAAGAGCGACGGCTCGTACTTCGTGCTGCTCGCGATCGCCTACGCCCTGGCGGCGATGTTCGTCCTCGCGCTACGACGGGGGCCGTTCGGGCGGCGCCTCCTGGCGATGAAGGACAGTCCCGCCGCCTGCGCCACTCTTGGTCTCGACCTCACCAGGACCAAGTTCGCGGTGTTCGCGGTCTCCGCTTCCCTCGCCGGGCTCGGCGGCGCGCTGTACGGCGGCCTTCGGGTGGCGGTCGGCGGGCAGGACTTCAGCATGGTCCAGGGCCTGCCCATCCTGCTGCTGGCCGTGCTCGGCGGCATCGCCACGGCCAGCGGCGCGCTCTTCGGCGGATTCTTCTACGCGCTCCTCATCATCTTGTCGGCCGACATCAAGTCGATCGACTCGCTCGTCCTGTTCGCGCCGGGGCTGGTCGGGATCACGCTCGGCCGCATGCCCGAAGGGGTGGTGCCCGACCTCGCCGATCGATCACGGCGGCTGCTGGCGCGACTCCGGAGCGGGCCCGATCCCGCAGCCGTGGCCCGACGCAGGCAACGCGCCGCGCTGACGACACTCGACGCCGACATCCGCCTCGGCGCGCCCCTCGAACCGGAGCAGGTGCAGGCCCTCGATGCCCGCCTCGGGACGGAGGAGGTGACCCCGGTTGGCGTTGCTGGCGACTAAGCACGTGGGCGTCTCGTTCGGCGGGCTGCGGGCCCTCGACCAGGTCGACCTCACCGTCGAACCGGCATGCGTGACCGGGCTCATCGGGCCGAACGGCGCCGGCAAGACGACATTGTTCAACGTCGTCTGCGGCCTCCAGGAGACCAACGCGGGGCAGGTCCTGTTCGACGACGCCGACATCACCAAGCTCAAGGCGTACGAACGGGCCCGGCGGGGCCTGGCGCGCACGTTCCAGCGGCTCGAGGTGTTCGGTTCGCTCTCGGCTCGGGACAACGTGCTCACCGCGGCCGAGATCCACAAGTCGTGGTCGCACGACGAGTCCGACCCCGAGGACGTCACCGAGGAGCTGGTCGAGCGAATCGGGCTGCGTGAGGTCGCCGACGAGCAGGCCGACACGTTGCCGACCGGAATGTTGCGGCTGGTGGAGGTGGCGCGGGCGCTGGCGGCGCGACCTCGGGTGTTGCTGCTCGACGAGCCTTCCTCCGGTCTCGACGAGCACGAGTCGGACGTCTTCGCCAAGCTGCTGCTCGACCTGGCCGGCGAGGGCCTCGCCGTCCTGATGGTCGAGCACGACGTGCCCCTCGTCCTGGAGGTGTGCACGACGAGCCACGTGCTCGACTTCGGGAAGATGATCGCGGTCGGCACGCCCGCGCAGATCCAGGCCAACGCCGATGTACAGGCCGCCTACCTCGGCGGGGCGACAGGCGACGGCGATGCCTGAACCCGCGCGGACGAGCGTCCCGGAGGGCGTCGCCGGGTATCCCGGCGCCGAGCGAGGGAGCCATTTGGAGGCTCCCGTCCTCGAGCTCAGTGGCGTGCGCGCCGCCTACGGGCGCATCGAGGTGCTGCACGGCGTGGACTTCGCGGTGCCGCCCGCGTCGGTGTTCGCGCTCCTCGGCCCCAACGGCGCCGGCAAGTCGACGACGCTCAAGGTCGTCAGTGGGCAGATGCAGCCGACGGCGGGGCAGGTGCGCATGATGGGCCGGCCGGTAGCGGGGGCGAGCACCGAAGCGCTGGCCCGCACCGGTGTGTGCACGATCCCCGAGGGGCGCGGCATCTTCCCCAGCCTCACGGTCCGGGAGAACCTGCGCATCGTCACCTACGCGGGTGTCGGCCTGAGTGCGGTGGAGGAACGCGCCTACACGCAGTTCCCGCGCCTCAAGGAACGCCGGCGCCAGGTCGCGGGCACGATGTCGGGCGGCGAGCAGCAGATGCTGGCCATGGCGCGGGCGCTCACGACCAACCCGGCGCTCCTCTTGCTGGACGAGCTGTCGATGGGTTTGGCGCCGCTCATCGTCGAGGAGCTCTTCGCGCTCGTCGCTCAGATCGCCGCCGGGGGCATCTCGATCCTCATCGTGGAGCAGTTCGCCGCCACTGTCCTCGAAGTGGCCAACCTGGCCGGGCTCATGCTGCACGGCCGGGTGCAGCAGGTGGGCACGCCCGCCGAGCTGCACGATGTCCTTTCCGGCGCGTACCTAGGACAGCACCAGTGAACATTTGCCGCGTAGTTGTCATACCCGTCGCTATTGTCCGGGCATGCGGTTGGTGCATCGCACGGCGCGGGTCCGTTTGCGGGTGACTCGGGGGCAGGCGCGCCGCTGCTATGGGTTGTTGCGGGCGGGTGGCGATGTGTGGGCGGCGATCATCGACGTGAACCGGGAGCGGTTTCGACGTGGGGCTCGCCCTATCGCGAACTTCCAGGAGTGGTGTCGCGAGATGACCGGGGCGCTGTTGGGCGAGCTTGGCCGGATCTGCGCCGAGGGGATCGCCAAGCGGTATTGCGACGCGTTCATGGAGACGGTCCGTAGGCGCCGACGCGGCGAACGGGCAACGTATCCGCGCCGGAAGCGGGCGCTGTTCCCTGTGCGGTTTCGCACCGGGGCGTTTGTCCTTGAGGGGCGCCGGATCAGGCTCGCGGTTGCCCGCGGCGCGCCCCCGTTGTGGGTGCGTCTGGCCCGGGAGCTGCCGTATCCGGTGGAGCAGGTGCGTTCGGTCACCCTGCTCGTAGACGCCGGGCGTCTCTGTCTGGATGTGGCCGCGCAGGTCGCGGTCGAGGACCATGATCTCGACCCCAGTCGGATCGCGGGTGTCGATGTGGGCATCATTCACCCCTTCGCTGCTGCCGTCATTGACGGAGGTCTGGTCCTGTCCGGCCGAGCCATCCGAGCTGAAACGCGGCTGCATCTCGCTGATACCAAGGCCCGGCAGCGAAGGTTGGCGACCAGGGCGCCGCGGCGGGGCCAGCGCGGGTCGCGCCGATGGCGCAAGACGCGCGCCAAGCAGCGCCGGATGGAAGCCGAGCATCGCCGCCGCGTCCGCCTCGCTCACCACCAGGCAGCCAAGACGCTCGTCACCTGGGCGATCGCGCGTCGTGTCGGTACTCTGGCGGTCGGCGACCTGGCCGGTATCACCGCCCGAAAGGTCGGCCGGCGCCAGAACCTTCGGCTACGGCAGTGGCGCCGCACACACCTCCTCGGCGCCTTGCGCGACAAGGCCGAAGTCGCTGGTATCCGCTTCGTTGTCGTTGACGAACGCGCAACGTCCTCGACGTGTCCCGAATGCTCGACCATCGCAAGGCCGTCGGGACGCAGCTTCGCTTACTCTGCTTGTGGGTATCGAGAGCACCGCGATCTCGTCGGTGCTCGCAACATCGCCGCTCGAAGCGGTGGAACCACGCGCACCCTCGTGCGCGTCACGCACCGTCGAGCAGGCATCGTGCCTGCCCGGCGTGACCGGCGCCGCCACCTCTGGGACAAGCGCCGGTCCAGCCCGGCCCCGGGCGGCCCCCTGCCGGGGAGTCGCTCGCCGGCGAACCCGCCCCGCCAACCGGCGCGGGCGGGGTTCACGACCACGCGTGGTCAACCGGCGAGGATCAACCAACCCCAAACCGACCAGGCCAAGGTTGCTTGAAGGAGCACTAGGAGGAGTAGACGCATGACGACGACCGATCAGGGGGCTGCGCCCTCGTCGCGACTCGAGGAGTTTGAGCGCGAGATCTCCGAGCTGAAGGTGCGGGCCCAGGCGACCGGGCCGGAGGGCCGGCTGCTCATCCTGGGCGTCGTGCTGTTGATCGCCGGTCTCGTGCTGATCGCGGTCGCGTGGGTGCGCGCCTCGGGGACCAACGACTTCAACGACCAGATCAGCTACCTCATCTCCGGCGGTCTGGGAGGGGTGGGCGCCGCCGTCGTCGGCTGCGCGCTGTACGTGCGCACTGCGATGTCGCGCTACCTGCGCTACTGGCTGATCCGGATGGTGTACGAGCAGCGGACCCAGACCGACCGCATCATCGACGCGCTGAGGAGCCGCTAGCGCGCCAGAGTTGGTGGGGCGGCTCCGGAGGGCTCACCTCCTCGCTCCAGTTCGGGCTCCGCTGGCGCGAGCGGCGGGCCCTCGGGGCCCCCCCCCCAGGCGGGTCCCCCACCTCGCGCGGCGGCGGCCCCACGCCCCCCCCCCCCCCGCCCCCCGGGGGGCCCTCCCC
>JBQTGU010000057.1:0-21260 GCA_052390575.1 Actinomycetota bacterium
CCCACAACCTCGTCAAAATCGCCGGCCTCATCCCATGACCGAGCGCAACCAGTAGTCAAACCCGTCCAAGCCCAGACACCAACCACGGCCAGCCGACTATTTCAGGTCGAAGTAGCTACTCAAATCCCTGGGTAGGCGACGTGGATGAGGTTTGAGTCGGTTTCTGTGCGGTGTCGCGCTGTGTGTGGGGAGTGCGAGGTGGGCTCGTTGGCGGGTCCGGGCGTGCTGGCGCTGGTTTCGTGTTGTTTAACGCGCCCAGCGCGTCGTTGAAGAAGCGTCTTGCTCGCCCGTGCCGTTTCCGGTGGTGATCAGCCCGCCGGGGCGGGCAGGGCTCGGAGCCGGCCGAGGGCGGCGATGAAGCGATCGAGGAATGGGTAGTTGGCGGGAAGGCGGATGGTGAGTCGGCGAGCGCTGCGCACGACCATGGCGGCGACGACGAGGTAGCGGTAGCGGAGGCGTTTGGCTCGGAGTTCGCCTTCGTCGCGGCCGGCGCCGAGGTGACCGAGGTGTTGGGTCCAGCAGCACAGGTTGTGGCCGAGGCACACCAGCAGCAGCCACGCCCAGTTGGCCATGAAGCCGTGCTTGCGGATGGCGTCGAGACCGAAGTGCGACTTGAGTTCGCGCATGCCGGACTCGACGTCAGCTTTGTGGCGGTGCTCGCACTCGAGCATGGCCGGCGAGCGTTGGTGGTCGTTGGTGACGAAGACCCAGTAGCGGTAGTGGCCGGTCTCGAGGGTCGCTTGCTCGCCGATCTCGAGGCGGATGCGCTTGACGATGTAGCGGCGGAACTGGCGACGATCCCGCATCCGATAGCCGAACTCGGCGACCTCGCCCTCGTCCTTGTCGAGGCAGGGTTCCCAGCATTCATCAGGGATCGCGGCGCACGGCCCGAGGATCGCCGGGACTAGCGCCACCCCACAGAGGTAGGTGACCTTCGCCTGTTCCATCTGGGTCAGCAGCGGGTTGCCGTAGAAGCCCGAGTCGAGCCGAGCCCGGATGGCGACACCGGCGGGCACTCGTCGCAGCGTCTCGGTCAGGAACGTCTTCATCCCCGTGGAGGCGCCGGCCTTGCCCCGCCGCAGTCGGGCGTGCACCGCCGCGCCCGAGCCGGCGTCGAAGCACAGCAGCGGGTGCAGGGCGTAGCCCTTCTTGTAGGTGCGGTCGACTCCCTGGCGGCGTTTCGATCGACTGAAGATGTAGGTCGAGTCGAAGTCCAAGGTCACTTCATCGACACCGGCGGCGCGGAACGCGTGGCGCTGCACCTGAGCGAGCGCCTTGTCGAACTGGCCGATGTGGCCGAGGGTGAAGCGCCGCAGCCACGTCCCCGCAGTCTGGGGCGCCGGCACCGCGAAACCTCGCAGCTGCGTCTGCGCGTCGTCGGCGCGGGCCACCAACAGATCATCGAGGCACCCCGCGCCCAACGCGATCGCCTCAGCGGCCGCGGTGACGAACTCGGCCTCGGACAGCCCCCGAGCTCGTTGCTCGAGATGCACGTGCGCCTCGACCGCCGGTGCCAGCCCAACCGCGCCCATCGTCTCTTGCAACAGGATCGCGCCGCCGTGGGCAGTAATCGCCCGGCTCGTCGTCGCAACGCGTATGCTCATCTCGGAAGTGGCCTCCTTGCGCGGGAACTGCAGGCTTCGACACCCGCATTTTCCCAGGCCGGGAGGCCCTTTTCGCGGACGCGACCCTCTCGAGTCAGCGCCGTACCGAGGGATCTGAGTAGCTAGACGAGATATCGAACCGCCGTTGTCCGACCTGAGCGCATCGCTTCGACGATCGCGAAACAGACGTCCATGACCCGGAACACATCGCGAGCGGTGACATCGGGTTCGCGCCCGCTGCGAATCGCGG
Source organism: Actinomycetota bacterium (assembly GCA_052390575.1). GTDB lineage: Bacteria > Actinomycetota > Acidimicrobiia > IMCC26256 > JACDBD01 > JBPCMN01. The sequence continues at coordinate 1,855 of JBQTGU010000057.1, forward strand.
TCACGAAGTCGGGGAGCAGATCGCCCTTCTCCATGCCGGGGTAGGGGGTCGCGACAACCTCCTCGTCGGCGGGCGCAGTACCCCGAAACCTCTTCGCCGTCGGGAGGTCGTTCACAAACGTCCCGGCGGTGCCGTACACGTTGAGGGCGTGGAACTTCGTGCGCTGCGGACCGAAGGTGGTGAGGTTCTTAGCCAGCGCGCCGTTCTCGAACCGGAGCAGGGCCACCGCCGTGTCCTCGTGCGGATAGGCACTGCCTGCGGTGAGGACCTTGCTCCCCATGGCGCACACTTCGGCGACCTCTCGGCCAACCAACCAGCGCATCAGATCGACGAGGTGCACTCCCCCGCCGTGGATCACGGAGTACTCGTCGAGTTTGCCGCGCCATCCGTGGGTAACCTTGTGGAGGATCTGATGGATGTAGTCCCCTTCAATGTAGAAGACCTCACCCAACTCACCCGCCGCGATCGACTGACGGAGCTCGCGGAAGCGAGGGCTGGCGCGGAGGATGAGGTTCGACGTAAGGATCCGCCCGCTCTCCTGGTGAACCGCGACCAACTGTTCCGCATCCGAGCGGCGCAACGCGATCGGCTTCTCGATCATCACGTGCTTGCCGTGCCGCAGCGACGAGATGGCCTGCTCGGCGTGGACATCGTCGTAGGAGCAGATCGAGATCACATCGACATCGGGGTCTTCGGTCACCTTGCGGTAGTCGGTGTGCTGACCAGCAATGCCGTAGCGCTCGCCAACGTCCCGAAGTCGAGTGGGATCGATGTCGCAGACGGATACGACCTTGCATCCCGGAATCGACTCGTACGACACGAGGTGCTGTTCGCCGACGCCGAGGCCGATCACCCCGACTCTGAGCAGGGAGTCGTCGTTCGCGGCTTCGGGGTCGGGCATTCCCCGTAGCCTAGTTTCCGCCGCCCGGTTCTCTCCCGATCGACGTCGGCTCCGGCTCACGGTCATCGCTCCGCCGGCGGTCCGCAGGCCAGCAAGTTCGCAGACATGCGTTCGGGTCCCCGGCACTACCTAACGTCGTTACGCGGGACGTAAGTTCTTCGACCAAGCCCCGCGCCGCCAGCAGCAGAAAGTTGCGCGCTTCGGCGTTGCCGAGCGCGAAGACCGGTGCTTCGTCCGAGAACCAACCGGTAGCCGAGCAGCCAGCCCAGAACATGGTGCGGCTGCCAGAGCGAAGGACAACACCCGCTGCTGCCGACTACTCAGAGGTCGCCGGGCATGGACCGGCGGTACTCGCCCGCTTGCGTTAGCTCCCGGTACTCGCAGTTCCGAGCGCGACCCACCCGATAGAGCACCGCTCCCCTGGAGGGAGGAACCCCGGAGGGGCCGCGTGCAAAGACGATCAACCGCTGGAGCCATCGTCCCCAAGCCTCGCGCTTCAAGGCTAGAGATCCAGGATGGCCATCCAGGGCGGAGACACCGAGCGCCATCGGCATCTTGTCCTACCGACCGAGCAGATTAGCGCCAGAGCTAGTACACAACGAGTGTCGGCTAAGAATTCGTTGTCATGCTCCGGGTTACGTGCCTAGCTCACTATCCGCCGGACCTGTCGCCCGGCCAGCGCTTCCGCTTCGAGCAGTGGCTGCGCCTCCTTCCTGAGGGCTCGGTTCGCGCCGAGGTTCGGCCGCTGTTCTCGGCCTCGGCGTACCGAGAGCTCTACGAGCCCGGTCACACGGCGCGCAAACTCGCCCATGCCGCTGGTGGCTGGGCTCGCCGGTTGCGCGATGTCGTGGCGCCGGGCCGTCCCGATGTGGTGCTGCTCTATCGCGAGGCGTTCCCGTTCGGCCCGCCGTTGTTCGAGTGGTTCGTCGAGCGCCGGCTCCCGGTGGTGTTCGACTTCGACGATGCCGTGTACCTCCCAAATGTCAGCGAGGCGAACCGGGCGGTGTCATGGCTGAAGAATCCGGGCAAGACCGCCCGCATCACGTCTTGGTCGACGATCACGACCGTCGGGAACGCCCACCTCGCCGAGTACGCGACCGGGTTCAGTGACCGGGTCCGGGTCCTGCCCACGACGCTCGACGTCGAGGCATACCAGTCGCCCCCGCGCGCCCGGCCCGCAGACGCGCCGCTTCGGATCGGGTGGAGTGGAAGTCCGACGACCGCCGAGCACCTGGGCTCCATCGGCAACGCGCTCCGGCGGGTCCTGAAGGAGCTCCCGGCCCAGCTGGACGTCGTGGGCGCGCCGCGCTTCACGCTGGATGGCGCGGCCAACGTCGCTGCCCGGCCCTGGCGGCGCGAGACCGAGGCCGAGGATGTCGCCCGCTTCGACGTCGGCCTCATGCCGCTTCCCGACGACGAGTGGAGCCGGGGCAAATGCGGCTTCAAGGCGCTCCTGTACATGGCGCTCGGCGTCCCCGCGATCGTGTCGCCGGTGGGAGTGAACACCGAGATCGTCGACGACGGAGTGAACGGCCTGCTCGCCTCGACCGAGGACGAGTGGGTCGATGCGATCACGCGTCTGGCGAAGGACCCGGCATTGCGCGATCGCCTGGCCATCGAGGGGCGCAGGACGGTGGTCGAGCGCTATTCGGGACAGCGCTGGGCACCCCGGTTCCTCGAGGTGCTCGAGGAGGCCGCGGCTACCCGCTGACGACCGTTCGCACCGCCGCGATGACGCGGTCCTGCGCGGTGGGGTCGAGGTACGGGTGCATCGGCATCGACACCACGGTCGCGGCGAGGTGCTCGGCGGCGGGGAGGTGCTCGGCGGCGCGCGGGCACCCGCGGTACGCCGGCTGCTCGTGCAACGGCGCCGGGTAGTACACCGCGCTGGCGATCCCCCGGTCGGCGAGGGCGGCGACGAGACCGTCCCGACCGCTGACCTGGATCGTGTACTGCGCCCACGCGCTCGTCGCCCCCGAGCGCACGACCGGCACCGTCACCGAGCCCGCGAGCCCCTCCGTGTACCGATCCGCCACCGCCCGACGCGCCCGCAGCTCGTCCTCGAAGACGCTCAGCTTCTCGAGCAGGATCGCCGCCTGGATCGTGTCGAGCCGCCCGTTGATGCCCACCCGCGCGATGTCGTACTTGTGGTCGCCCCGCCCGTGGGCCCGCAACGAGCGCACGCTGTCGGCGACGTCGTCGTCGTGGGTGAGGACGGCGCCGCCGTCGCCGTAGCCGCCGAGGGGCTTGGACGGGAAGAAGCTCGTGCAGGCGACGTCGCCGATCCCCCCCACCTGCCGGCCGCGCCAGGTTGCTCCGAGGCTCTGGGCGGCGTCGACCACGAGCACCAGCTCGTGGTCCCGACAGAACGGCTCGACGCGGTCGTAGTCGGCGGGCTGGCCGAAGAGGTCGACCGCGATGAGCGCGCGCGCCACCAGCCCGGCGGCGGCGGCGGCAGCGAGCCCGTCGACGAGGCGGTCGGGGTCGACGTTGCCGGTGTCCGGGCAGACGTCCACGAACACCGGGGTGGCGCCGAGGAGCGCCACGACCTCGGCGGTGGCGGGGAACGTGAAGCTCGGGACGAGCACAGCGTCGCCGCTCCCAATGCGCGCCGCCATGAGCGCCATGAGCAGCGCGTCGGTGCCGCTGCTGGCCCCGACCGCGTGACGAACTCCGCAGTGGGCCGCCAGGCGCTCCTCGAGCTCGCCGACCTCGGGGCCGAGGATGAACTGCCCGTGAACCAGCACCCGCTGGATGGCCGCTTCGATCCGGCCCTCGAGGCGAGCCCGCTGGGCGTGCAGGTCGACCAGGGGGATCCACTCGGGGGCGCGGCGCGCCCGGCTCACTCGGTGATCTCGACGAGGCGGTCGGGCCCGGCCTCCCGATAGCGCCGCCCGGTGCGCGGGCACGAGAGATCGGGGCCGAGCCGCTCACCCGCGTGGCTCATCCAGCCGATGCGACGCGCCGGGACGCCGGCGACGAGCGCGAACGGCGCGACGTCGTCGGCGACCACCGCGCCGGCGGCGACAAAGGCGTACTCGCCGATCCTGTGCCCGCACACGATCGTCGCGTTGGCCCCGATGGTCGCGCCCCGTCCGACCGGCGTCGGCCGGAACTCGTCCTTGCGGTCTACGCCCGCCCGCGGATTGACCACGTTCGTGAACACGCAGCTGGGGCCGCAGAACACCTCGTCGGCGAGCGTCACGCCCTCGTAGACGCTGACGTTGTTCTGGATCTTGCACCCGTCGCCGATCGTCACGTCGGGCCCGACCATCACGTTCTGGCCCAAGCTGCAGTCGCGTCCGATGCGACTGTCGCTGAGCACGTGGCTGAAATGCCAGATGCGGGTGCCCGCGCCGATCTCGCAACCGTCGTCGACGATCGCGGTCTCGTGCACGGTGGCCCCGGGAAACCGGAGCGCGAGTGCCGAGGTCGCGCTGCGGGCGAGTGACTGCTCGGCGGCGTGGAGCACCCGCAGGACGCGCAGGCCTTCCTGCCCGTCGGTACGGGGGATGGTCCCGGTGGCGACGCATTCGAGGAAGTGGCGACACTCGGCCTCGAGCGGTTCGCCGGGCTTCACGGCCACCGGCTCGGCCTCGGCGCGCACGGGCTCGGGGAGCCCCTCGCGCCACCCGACCCGGTGCGGATAGACCGCCAGCTTGGTGTCCCATGGTTGGCCGTCGTCGAACACCGCCATCCCGTGGTCGCCGACGACCACAAGCTTCTGCTCCTTGAACGGGTGGAGCCACGAGACGAACACGTGGGCGCGCTCACCGCCCGGGAACGAGAGCTGGGTCGTGGTGACGTCGGCGACCCGCTCGTGCAGGAACCAGCCCCCGACCGCCTCGACCGAGTTGGGCTCGGTGCCCACCAGGCTGAGGATCATCGAGATGTCATGAGGGGCGAAGCTCCAGAGGATGTTCTCCTCCTGGCGGAACCGTCCGAGGTTGAGGCGATTGGAGTAGAGGTACTGCACCCGCCCCAGCACGCCCTCGGCGACCAGCTCGTGGAGGCGCAGGAACGCGGGGTGGTACCGAAGCAGGTGACCGACCATCAGGACCCGGCCCCCGGCCTCGGCCGTGAGGCACAGCTCCTCGGCCTCGGTAACCGACAGCGCCAGTGGCTTCTCCACGAACACCTGCTTGCCGGCGAGGAGCGCCTCGTTGGCGAGCTCGCGGTGACGGACCGCAGGGGCGGCGATCGCCACCGCCTCGACCGCGTCGTCGGCGAGGAGGTCCGGCCAGGCCCGGCCGGGCACGCCGTGGAGCTCGGTCATCGCCGCCACCGCCGCCGGGTCGGGGTCGGAGACCGCCGCCAGCGCGCCCAGTTGGTCGAACACGCGAACGAGGTTCTTGCCCCAGTATCCGCAGCCGACAACCGCGACGCGTGGCTCCGAGTCGCGCACTCCGCCAGCGTACTGGACGACCCTCTCCAGCTCGTTTCCGGCACTACCATCCGGGAGGCCCAACATGGTCACCCTGCGCACCCCGCCCTCCGAATCCGCCACGCGGGCGGGCCCGGGCCGGCAGCTCAACCGCTTCGTCGCCCGTTTCCCCCGCGCCCCGGCGATGCTCGTGTTGACGATCGCCGTCCTCGCGCTGCCCGCGCTGACGAGCGGGGTCGAGAGCCACGTGTCCGCGGTCGACGAGCGCGAGCACATCGACCACCTGATCCGTGGATCGCGCGGCGAGCTCATCCAGGGCGGCAATCAGCTGACCCAGGAGACGCTGCGCGAGCTCTGCACCCGCGGCTCGGAGTACATCGAGTGGCCGAAGTGCGAGCCGGGCCGGCTGGATCCCGCCGACTACTCGGTGGGCGGGATCAACGCTGCCGGTGACCGGCCGTTCTATTACATCGTCAACGGACCGGCGGCGAGAGCGCTCAACGCGCTGACGCCGGGTTCGCAGAGCCTGGTGACCTGGGGCCGGTTGCTCGGCTCGGCCTGGCTCCTACTCGGCATGTACCTCGTGGTGCGTGTCGGCGATCGCCTCGGTCTCTCTCGTTGGGCGGTCGTCCCCGCCCTCGTGCTGGTGGCGGCGCTGCCCATCCAGCTTACCGCCAGCGCCACGGTCACGCCCGACGCGATGGCGTTCGCAATCGGCGCGGCCTTGCTGCTGGCGGGGCTGTGGTGGGAGGCGACCAGTCGGGGGCTGTGGTTGCTCGCGGTGTTCGGAGTTGTTTCGGTGCTGTTCGACGCGACCCTCGCGGTTGGCGGGCTCGTCGTCTTGACCTACTTCGCCGTGCGTGCGGTGGTGAGTGCACGTGAAGGCCCCGCCGCCGATCGGCAGTCGCCCCGCCGTTACGCCCTCGCCGCCGGCGTCCTCGCCCTGAGCCTGGCCGTCGGGATCGTGGGTTGGGAGCGCGTCGAGGACGAGCGCACTCCCGCGCCGGTGCACCCCTACACGGAAGAGGAGCTCGACACCAGACCCCAGCTCGACCCGCTACGAACGGAATCGGACGCTCAGAGCCTCACCGTGAAGCGGGTGCTCGGAGGCCAGGCACTGTTCGCGATGTTCCCGCCGGTCGTCGAGGTGGCGCCGCCGTTCCGTCGGTCGATCGAGACCAACGCCCCCTGGTATCAGGCCTGGGTGCTGGCGGCGACGTTCCTGATGGTGGGGGCATTGCTGCTGGCGGCGTTGCGACCCGCGCTCGATGAACGGTCGTCGGCGCTCGGACTTGCCACCACCATCGCATTGATCGCAGGCTCGGCCCTCATGCTGATGGCTCGGTACCGGCTCTACGACGGGTACGACCCCATCGTCCCCCGCTTCGGGCTCAGCGCGCTGCCGGCGGTCGCGCTGGTGCTGGCAACGGCCGCCCGAGAGCGCGCCGGGCGGGGCCTCCTGGTCGCGGTGGCTGCCGGTCTCGCCGGCACCGCGCTCCTGACCCTCACCTGAGCACGATGACGCGTCGAGCGGTCGACGACGCGACCGAACGCACCTTCGACGCTTTCGGCTACGAGTGGACCCGGTTCGGGACCATCCAACCGGAGGACGAGAAGTTCTGGCGCGGGTACTACCGCGACGTCCCGCTGCCCGAGCTTGCCGGGCGTCCGGCCCTCGACGCCGGGTGCGGCATGGGCCGCTTCACCCGTTTCCTGGCCGAGCACGTGGGCCACGTCGTCGCGCTCGACGGATCGGACGCCGTCGTGTCGGCGGCGAAGAACCTCGCCGATCTCCCGAACGCGGCCGTGGTCAAGGCGGATCTGCGGCGGGCGCCGTTCCCGCCGCGGTCGTTCGAGTTCGTCGCGTGCCTGGGCGTGTTGCACCATCTCTCCGACCCCGAGGCGGGCTTCCGCGCGCTGGTGGAGCTCCTCCGCCCCGGCGGCCGCGTGCTCGTGTACCTGTACAGCCGGCCCCAGCGATTCGGTGTCCGGGCCGCCGGCCTGGCGGCATCCCGGTTCCTGCGGAGGATCACGGTGCGCCTGCCCCACAGCGTGGTGCGGGTGCTGAGCGCGGCGATCGCCGCGCTGCTCTACGCGGGCGTCGTGCTTCCCGGCCGGGTCATCACCTCGCTCCCCCTGGCGACCTACCGGCGCCGGCCGGTGCGGAGCCTCTGGCTCGACACCTTCGACCGGCTCAGCGCGCCGGTCGAGTACCGGTACGTGAAGAAGGAGGTCGAGGGCTTGTTCTCGCGCGCCGGGCTCGTCATCGACGCGGCGCGCGACGAGGCCGGCTGGTTCGTCACCGCCCACAAGCCGGCGTCGTGACCGAGAAGCTGCGGGTGCTCCGGGTCATCGCCCGCATGAACGTGGGCGGGCCGGCGGTGCAGGCCTCGGCCCTCGCCACTCGACTCGACCCCGAGCGGTTCGAGTCGCGGCTGCTCGTCGGGTCGGTGGCGCCGGGCGAGGCCGACTACCTCGAGCTGCGCGGCCACGCGGTGCCGCACGAACGGGTGGCCGGGCTGGGCCGCGCGCCCCATCTGCTCGACGACGCTCGCGCCCTGCGGCTGATCACCCGGCACATCCGCAGCTTCAGGCCCCACATCGTGCATACGCACACGGCGAAGGCGGGCGTGCTCGGTCGCCTCGCCGCCATTCGCACCCGGGTGCCGGTCACGGTGCACACCTTCCACGGCCATCTCCTGCGCGGGTACTTCAGCCCCGCGCGGACCCGGGCGGTGGTCGAGGTCGAGCGGCGACTGGCCAAGCGGACGACCCGGCTCGCGGCAGTCGGGGCCCGGGTCCGCGACGACCTCCTCGCGGCGGGCATCGGGCGGGCGAAGCAGTACGTCGTGGTGCCGCCCGGCGTCGACCTCCCGTCTGCGTCCGAGCCGAGCGCGGCCCGCCACGAGTTGGGTCTGCGCGCGGACGCCTCGGTGATCGCGTTCGTCGGCCGGCTGACCGGCGTCAAGCGGCCCGATCGCCTGCTGGAGGTCGTGGGCAAGCTCAACCGCGAGCGAGAGGTCGTCACGCTCGTCGTCGGGGACGGCGAGCTCCGGGCCGAGATGGAGGCGAACGCTCGCAACGTGGGAGGCGACGTGCGTTTCCTGGGGTGGCGGGCCGACATCGAGACCGTGTACTCGGCGGCGGACGTGGTCGTGCTGACGTCGGACAACGAAGGCATGCCGCTCTCGCTCATCGAGGCCGGGCTGGCGGGCCGGGCCTCGGTGACCACGCGCGTCGGCAGCGCGGCCGAGGTGGTCGTCGACGGCGAGACCGGCTACGTCACCTCGTCAGCGACGGATGAGCTCGCGGGAGCGGTCCGGCGACTGTTGGACGACGATGCGCTCCGGGCCCGGTTCGGAGGGGCGGCGAAAGCACGCGCCCAGCGGGAGTTCAGCGCCGCCCGCCTGGTGCGCGACACCGAAGCGCTCTACGAGGAGCTCGCCGCCGAGGTGGCGACCACCTTCTCGTAGACACCGGCCGTCCCCTCGGCCGCGGTCGGCCAGGTGAAGTGACTGCGGGCAGTGGCGCGGGCGGCGGATCCGATGTCGTTGACCAGTTGCCGGTCCTTCCCCAGCCGCACGAAATGGTCGGCGATCTCCTCGACCTCTTCCGGGTCCACGAGGATGCAGTTGCCCATGGTCTCGAGGTCGGCGAACCCGAGGGTGTCGGGATCGGCCCACATCATGACCACCAGCCCGGTCGCCATCGCCTCCATGCTGGCGTTGCCGACGCCCGGGTTGGTGATCCAGTGCGCCTCGACGTCGGCGTGCACGAGCTCGTCGAGCAGCTGCGCCCGCGAGAGCTCGCCCGTGAACGTGATCCGGTCATCGAGCCCGAGGCGGTGCGCGAGCGCGCGCGGCGCGTCGGTGCACTCCTTGCCGACGATCTTCAGCTCGAAGGGAACGCCCCGCTCCTCCAACCGGGCGCACGCCTCGACCAGCGTGCGCCGGTTCCGCATGTCGGTCACGTGACCGAGCGACACGATGCGCAAGGGGGCACCCTCGGCATGGGGGACGCGCTCGTGGGCGTCGAAGTCGAACCCGACGCCCCACGGAATCCGATGCACGCGCGTCACGCCGTAGCGCTCGCGCACGTACTTCTCGGTCGGGCCGTCGAGCGCGAGCACGGCGTCGCAGCGCCGGGTGACCAGGGCGGCAACCGCGGTCGCGTCGACGAGCCGGATGGCCCGCTCGACCAGACGGTGACGGGGGAAGTGCAGGATCGTGTGCACCGAGCACACCGACGGGATCCCGAGTCGGCGGGCGGCGGCGACTCCGAGGGGCGCGAGGTCCAGGAAGTGACCGGCGCAATGCACGATCTCGACCTGGTGTCGAGCGAGAACGTCGGTGAGCCGGCGCGCGTTGCGGGGGCTCGCCGCCACCCGGAAGTCGTCGAACCCGAGGAGCAGCGGGACCGCGGGGAGCTTCCAGGAGGGGAGGCGGACCTCGGTGACGCCCGAGGCGGCCCGCTTCTCCGTCATCGGCCCGCTCCCGCACGTCACGACGACGACCTCGTGACCCGCCTTGACCAGCGCGGTGGCGAGGTCGGCGGTGTAGAAGCTGGTGCCGGTCTGGACCGGCGGGTAGAGGTTGGCGACCAGCGCGATCCTCACGGCGCGACCTCGGCCGTGGCGGCGGAGGGTCTGCGCCGGGCGCCGAGTCCCTCGACGAACCGGTCCACCGGGATCGCGAGCAGCGGGAGCAGCGCCGCCTCGGCCGGCAACCGGTAGCGGGCTTCGCTGTCGATCTGGCTGATCATGACCAGGGTGCCCTGGGTCAGGGCCAAGACCCCGAGCAGCACGACGATGCGCTGCTGGCGCCCGGGCCGGGCGAGGAGGACGGCGGCGACCGCACCGCCGTAGAGGAGCACGGTCAACAAGGCGTCGCCCAGGCGATGGGCCGAGCCCCAGGCGGCCGTGACCCAGGGGAACCAGAAGTTGCCGAACCGCAGCCCCGACCGGGTGACGTAGTCGACGGGGTGGTCTTCGATCCACGTCAGTGCCCGATCGGAGAGCTCGCGGTCGCGCTCGTCCGCCGGTAGCTGCTTCAGGTCAGGCGGCGGGAGCTGCCCGGTCGACACGTGGTCGATGTCGGACCGCCAGACCCGGGTGGACTTCCAGAGGCTCTGGGCGACGGTGGCGTTGCCGAGCACGCGGTCGCGACCGGCGGGAACGACGAGCACGAGGGTCGTGAGCAACACGACGCCCACCGCCGCGGCCGCCAGGACGCGGCGGGCAGTCCGGACGCCGTGCTGGACGCTCACGACCGTGTACGCGACCGTCAGCAGTCCTGAGAGTGCGATGAAGCCGCCCGTCGGGCGGGTGAAGATCATCAGCACCGTGGTGGCGGCGAGCGCGAGCCCGCGCCGGCGGCTCAGCCGCCCGTCGACCACGACATGCGCGCAGGCCAGGGCGAACAGGCCGATCACGAAGACGAACAGCGACTCCGAGAGGATGTAGTGAGTCCAGAAGAGCAGCGACGGGTAGCACGCCGCGGCCAGGCCGACGAGGAGCGCGGTCGTCGGGCCGACGAAGAGGCACGCCAGCCGACGGAACACGATCGCGGTCCCCACGCCGAGGGCGACGTGGAGGGGCACAACCCACGAGTCGAGGCTCAACCCGAGGATGTCCCCGGGGGCAAGGGCGATCCCGTAGGTGACCTGGAGCGGGAACCCGAACGAGTCGAAGCCGCCGTCGGCGATGCGGCGGGACATGCGGACGTAGAGGTCAGTGTCCGCGCCCGCGACCGTCCCGAATGCCGCCAACGTCAGCCCGGTCGTGACAACCGCGACCGCGCCGACGACCGCGTCGGGCAGGTCGCGCACCCATCGGGAGATCGCGCTCGCGCGCGCGTTCACTGCCCCATCCGAACGGTCAGCCGCCCCTCGAAGCGTCGCGGAGGGTCTCGACGACGTATCCATAGTCGTCGGCGGTCATCCGGTTGTGCAACGGGATCGCCATCGACGACTCCTGGAGGCGGAGGGCAGTCGCGAACTCCTCCGCGTCGAGGCCGAGGTGCTTGCGGAAGTACGTGAGCGTGGGCACGGAGTGGGTACCCGGTCGGGTCTCGACGCCGCGGTCACGGAGGCGGGCCATCAGCTCGTTCCGCGCCACCGGCGCGTCGTCGTCCACCACCACGACGAACGACTGCCACCCGTGCCCGGCGGGGACCGCGGGCGGGTGCAGCCAGCCGAGGTCGGCGAGCTGCTCCCGGTACCACTCGGCCCATTGGGCACGCTCGGCGACGAACCCGTCGAGTTTCCCGAGCTGCACCAGGCCGACCGCCGCGTGCAGGTCGCTCATGCGGTAGTTGAAGCCCACCTCGTCGACGTCGGCGAGGGCGTGCGGAGGCGGTGGCCCCAGGCCGGCGGGCCCGGGGTGGGTGCCGTGGTTCCGCAGACTGGCGGCCCGCTCGGCGAGCTCGGCGTCGTCGGTCGTCAGCATGCCGCCCTCGCCGGTCGTGATCGTCTTGCGGGGGTGAAAGCTGAAGCAGGCGACATCCCCCAGCGAGCCCGCCGGTTGCCCGGCGTGTGTCGCGCCGGCGGCGCAGGCCGCGTCTTCGACCACGCGCACCGCCGGGCCCACCACGTCACGGATGGCGGGGACGTCGGCGCACAGACCGAAGAGATGCACCGGGATGATGGCGCGCGTGTTCCCGGTCATCGCGCCGGCCACGAGGTCGGGGTCGATGTTGTACGTCGACGCCTCGACATCCACGAATACCGGCTTCGCGCCGCAGTACAGCGCGGCGTTGGCCGTCGCCACCCAGGTGAACGCGGGGACGATCACCTCGTCGCCCGGGCCGATCCCGAGCGCCGCCAGCGCGAGGTGCAAAGCGGTGGTGCAGCTCGTCGTGGCCAACGCGTGGTGGACGCCATGGCGCGCCGCGAAGGCGGCCTCGAACCGGGCGACGACCGGGCCCTGACCGACCCACGCGGTCTCGAGTGGCTCCCGGAGCGCCTGCCACTCGGCGTCGTCGACCGCAGGCTGTGCGATGGAGACCCGGCGCGGCGCGTTCATTGCACCCATCCTCGCGCGAGAAGGGGCCCCGGGACCTCAACGACGTAGGCTTTGCGGTCGCGTACCGTTCGAACTCCTCGCGTAAGGAACCCGCGTGACGTCATCGAGTCTTTCCGACGATCGCCGCCCGATCACGGGTGAGCGGATCGTCATCACCGGAGGCGGCGGCTTCATCGGCTCGACGCTCGTCGGACGGCTGATCGACGACAACGACATCGTCGTCTACGACTCGTTCCAGCGCGACTCGCTCCGGTCGAAGCCGTTCGCGCGTCACCCGAACCTTTCGGTCGTCGAGGGTGACGTTCTCGACGAGCCGCGACTGGCGGAGGCTCTCGACGGAGCCACGATGATCGTCCACTGCGCCGCGATCGCCGGGATCGACTCCGTGATCGTGAGCCCGGTGTCGACGATCCGCGTCAACACCATCGGGTCGGCGAACGTGCTGGGGGCGGCGGCGGAGCTCGACAGCCTGCGCCGCATCGTCTGCTTCTCGACCAGCGAGGTGTTCGGACAGCACGCGTTCCGGTCGACCGAGCTCGACCCGGCGGTGACCGGACAGGTCGGCGAGGCGCGCTGGACGTACGCCATCTCGAAGCTGGCGGTCGAGCACCTCGCGCTGGCGTACTTCGCCGAATACAAGCTGCCGGTGGCGGTGGTCCGACCGTTCAACGTCTACGGTCCCGGGCAGGTGGGCGAAGGCGCCCTGCGCACGTTCATCCTGCGCGCCCTGGCGGGCGAGACCATCGCCATCCACGGCGACGGGACGCAGATCCGGGCGTGGTGCTACATCGACGACATCATCGAGGGCGTGCTCCTGGCGCTGACCGAGGAAGGTGCGGTCGGCGAGTCGTTCAACATCGGCAACCCGCGCGGGGTTACGACGATCTTCGGGCTCGCCAACACGGTGATCCGGGTGCTGGCGTCGGACTCGGCGATCGAGTTCCAGGACAAGGACTACGCCGACGTGGAGCTGCGGGTGCCATCGGTCGAGAAGGCGCGCCGCGTGCTGGGCTTCGAGCCCCGCGTCGACCTCGACGAGGGCATCCTCCGGACCGCGGAGTGGTTCCGGGAGAACCCGTAGTGCCGGGGAGTGGCCTGCCGGCGAACCCGTACAACGACCTGGCCTGGATCGTCGGCGAGCCGTCGATCGGTCCCGGGTGCTGGATCGGCGCGTTCACCGTCATCGACGGCAGCGGCGGGCTCCGCATCGGTTCGAACTGCGAGATCTCGGCCGGCGCCCAGGTGTACACGCACTCGACGGTCCGCCGGACGGTGTCGAACCGGAAGCTGGAGATCGAGCGGGCGCCGACGACGATCGGCGACCGGGTGCACGTCGGAGCCAACGCGGTGGTGCTCATGGGCGCCCGCATCGGGAACGGCTGCGTGATCGGCGCCGGCGCCGTCGTCCCGCAGTACACCGACGTGCCCGACGACGCGCTGGTCGTCGGGGTGCCGGGACGCATCATCGAGAACGGCGCCCGCCAGTACCTCGACCCGCCCGGGGAGTGACGCGCCGGCGCTCGGCACCGAGCGCACAGCGCCTTGTACCGTGAGAGCCCCGCCGTCCTCGTACCCGGAGGTGCGACATCGACAGACTCGAGATCGACCTCGAGGCTGGCACCGTCACGTCCGTCCTTGACGGCGATCGCACGTCGTGGCGTCTCGACGCGCCCGAAGCCTTCGCCGCAGTCTCACGAGCCTGGCTGCGCGCGGGCTGGGATACGAAATACGTCTACTCGTTCACGTGGCTCGGGCGTCCCGTCATCCAACTGCCCGAAGATCTCATACGAGTGCAAGAGCTGATCTGGACCGTCCGTCCCGACGTCGTCGTGGAGACGGGCGTGGCGCACGGAGGCTCATTGGTCTTCTACGCCTCCGTGCTCGAGGCGATCGGCAAGGGAACCGTCGTCGGTGTCGACATCGAGATTCGGCCACCGAACCGCCGGGCGATCGAGGACCACCCCCTCGCCCGCCGTATCGTGCTCGTTGAGGGCGACTCGACTGCCGAGACCACCGCCGCTCAGGTCCGTCAACATGCCACCGGTGCTCAAAGCGTTCTCGTTCTCTTGGACTCGAATCACAGTCGTGACCACGTTGGGCGGGAGCTCGCGGCCTACTCGCCGCTCGTGACGGTCGGGAGCTACGTCGTCGTCATGGACGGGATCATGCGCGAGGTCGCCGGCGCACCACGGTCGTGCTCGGACTGGACGTGGAACAATCCTCTCTCTGCCATCGACGACTTTCTCTCGACGCATCCCGAGTTCACCGAAACCGAGCCGGCCTGGCTCTTCAACGAGGGCGCCGTCCAGGAGCGCGTGACCTACTGGCCCCGCGGCTACCTCCTCCGCACGTCATGAGCACCGTGCCGGTGTTCAAGCCGCTCATCGAAGAGGAAGAGCTTGCCGCGGCGGAGCACGTCCTACGGGACGGTTGGCTCGGCATGGGTGCATCGGTCCATCAGTTCGAGTCGGCGCTGCACGAGTTCCTCGAGCTGGGCGACCGCCGCGTTGTTGCGGTGTCCACTGGCCATGCCGCCCTCCACCTCTCCCTGCTGCTCCTCGGTGTCGGCGCCGGCGACGAAGTCATCACCGCGTCGTTCAACAACGCAGCCGACTTCCAGGCGATCCTGGCCGTCGGAGCGAGGCCGGTCTTCTGTGACATCGACGACGACACGCTCTGCATCGACCCGGACCAGATCGAGGACGTGGTCGGCCCAAGGACGCGGGCACTCATCGTCATGGACTACGGCCTCCACCTGTGCGATCACGCCGCCCTCGCGTCAACGGCTCAGCGACTCGGGCTCGACGTGATCCACGATGCGGCCCATGCGTTCGGATCTCGCCTCGATGGCGTTCCGATGGGTCACCAGGCCCGACTGACGGCGTTCAGCTTCGACCCGATCAAGACGATCACCTCGATCGACGGAGGCGCGCTTGTCGTACCCGATGATCGGGTCTGTGAGCGGCTCCACGCGATGCGTCTCATCGGCATGAGTCAGCCCGCGTCCGTCATGTACCAGAACCGGCGAGCCTGGACCTACGACATGTCGGAACTCGGGTTTCGCTATCACCTTGCAAATCTCCACGCCGCCATCGGGGCAGCCCAGCTGGCGAAGTTCGAACGCATCGCGACCCGGCGTCGCGAAGTCGTGGCGATCTACGAGGAGGCCTTCGAATCACTGGCCTGGCTGCGGACTCCCGGTTCGCTGCCGGAGGGAATCGTGCCGTTCCTCTACTACGTGCGGGTGCCCGCCGGATCGAAGGACGCGTTTCGAAACCACCTGACCGACCGCGGGGTGGATACCGGGATTCACTGGATCCCCGGGCATTGGTTCTCGCTGCTCAAGGACGCTCGGCGCGGACCTCTCCCGATCACGGAGCGCGTCGGTCACGAGATCGTGACGTTGCCACTGCACTCGGACATGGACGAATCGACGGTGGGCCGCGTCATCGACGCCGTTTCCTCGTACAGCCCCGACTGAGCGGTGGACCCGAGGCGCTCCCTCGTCCAAGCGCTCAAGTCCACGAGCGACTCGGGGCCGACGCTGGTCGTACCGGTGGCACCGGGGCTCCTCCTTCGTCCGATCCGCGCCGCGACCGCGGCCCCCGATCATCCCGACGTCGGCCTCCTGACGGATGCCCGGAACCGGAACGTGCGTTCCTTCCTGACTGAGTTCGTGGCGACGCGCGAGCAGACCGCTCGATGGCTCCGTGAGGTCGTGACTGCCAACCCCGGCAAGCTGCTGTTCGTGCTGGAGAGCGACGCCGGGGCCGTCGGCTACATGGGCCTCGACTTCATCGACTGGGACGCAAACTCGGGAGAGATCGATGCAATCGTCCGCACGGGTGCGCCGTACCCGGGAGCCATGACGATCGGGACCCGGGCGCTGATCGCATGGGCGCGAGCCCAGCTCCAGCTGGACGAGATCCAGGTCCAGGTCCGCTCCGACAATCCGGCACTGGCGTTCTACCGCCAGCTCGGATTTCGCGAGCTCGCGCGGGTGCCGTTGCGGCAGGAGCATGACGCGCAAGCGGACAAGATCAGCTGGCTCGAAGATCCCACCCTCTCCGAGCCGGAGCTCTGGCTGGTTCGTCACGTGTACGAGGGCCCGAGCAGTCCGGCGTCGTAGCTCGCTCGCCCGTCACGCGAGCACCGCCCGGGCGACGAGGTCGGTGCCGAAGGCAGTGAGGATCGCCAGGTAGAGCAGCCCGGTCGCCGCCATCACCGCCGAGTACGAACGCTCGCGCAGCGCGAGCCAGGTGAAGACGACCAACCCGATCGTCGTGACCGCGCTCACGGCCCAGGTCCAGCCGAGGAGGCCGTCCCACCCGTCGTCGATCGTTCCGTCGAGCGCCTGCACCATGCCCGTCGGCCACAGCAACGTCGCCACTTCGAACGGCCAGACCACCGCCACCAGCACGACCAGCTGACGGACGGGGCCACGGTCCAGGCCCGGCTGCACCAGGTACCAGTGGCCCAGGAGCATCGCATCGGTCACCGCGCCGAGGAACAACGCGCCGACGACCACGCGGGCGAGGGCCAGCGGGTACGGACCGCCCACCGCCGCCGCCGCGCCCACCAGCCCTACGAGCCCGAAGACGGGAGCGACGAGGTCGAGCGCGGGCGGGAACCCACCGGGACCATCCGCGCGTCGCCGGATCGAGACGGAGAGGGCGACCGCGGCGGCAACGGCCACCCCGATCCCCCCGAGGTCGCGTACGAGTGCGCCGGTGCCATCGCCGGCGACCCGACCCGCCACCACTCCGCCTGTCGCGAGCACGAGGAAGATGCCGCGCAGGAGCCAGCCGTACCCGAGCCCGACCTCCCGGCGTCGCGTCGTCACCCAACAGAATGCGAGCCCGCCCGTCGACCACTGCAGCAGAACCGTTGCGAGATCCAGCTCCACGGGCTAGTCGACGACGGCCAGGTCGCGCGGCGCTTCGTTCAGCCGTTCAGGACCGCGCTCGGTGGCGACCACGATGTCCTCGAGGCGCAGTCCGAACCGGCCGGGGAGGTAGATGCCGGGCTCGATGCTGAAGGCATAGCCGGGCGCGAGCGGCAGCCGGTTGCCCGCGACGAGGTAGGGGTCCTCGTGGGCCTCGACCCCGATGCCGTGGCCGGTGCGGTGGATGAACCGGTCGCCGAAGCCGGCGTCGGCGATCACCCGACGGGCGGTGGAATCGACCTCCTCGCAGGTCGTCCCCACCGTGGCGGCTTGCACCGCCTGCTCCTGGGCCTCGACGAGCACCGCGTAGGCGTCGCGCACCTCGGGCTCGGGTTCGCCGACCACGAACATGCGGGTGATGTCAGAGCAGTAATCCTTCATCGTGCCGCCGAAGTCGCACAGGACGATGTCGCCGCTGACAATCACCCGCTCGCCCGGTTCGTGGTGCGGGCTCGCGCCGTTGGGACCGGTCGCCACGATGGCGAAGTTGGCCCGCTCGTGGCCGCGCTCGAGCATCCGCTCCACCAGCTCCCGGTGCACCTCGACCTCGCGCCGACCGGCAAACGGCCGATCGCGCATGGCGACCGCGATCTCGTCGACCGCGCGCGCCGCGTTTCGGAGCGCCGTCACCTCGGCGGCGTCCTTGACGATCCGGAGCGGGCCGGTAACGTCGCTCGCCTTGCGGAAGCGCGTCTGCGGCATCGCCGCCTGGAGGTCGAGCACGAAGCGGGCCCAGGTGTGGTCGCCGACCGCGGCGGTCTTGGCCGCGCCCGCCAGGTCCGCCACGAGCGCGACCGGGTCCTCGGTCTCCTCCCACGGCCGCACGGTCAACGCGTCCGGGCGCTCGTGCACCCGGGGCGCTTCGAGGCGCGGAACGACCAAGGTGGCATCGCCGTATCGAAGCACGAGCATGGTGAGGCGTTCGAGGGGCATGGCCTCGTACCCGGTGAGGTAGGGCAGGTCGGGCCCCACCGAAAGCAGCAATACGTCGATGCCGAGCTCGCCCATGCGGGCGCGGGCACGGTCGAGACGCTCGGCGTGCATGGGTCGAGCGTACGGTCAGCTCGACGCGGCGTGGAGGTCGGCGACGTCGGCCGCCTCCACCGCTTCCCGGGCGTGGTAGCTCGAGCGCACCAGCGGCCCCGACTCCACGTGCGCGAACCCGAGCGACTCGGCGTACGCGCCCAACTCGTCGAACTCCCCGGGCGTCCACCACTTCACCACCGGGAGATGGCGCGGCGACGGACGCAGGTACTGGCCCAGCGTCAACACGTCGACACCCACCCCACGCAGGTCGGCGATCGCACCCCGGAGCTCGTCGGCGGTCTCACCCATCCCGAGGATGATCCCCGACTTCGTCGTGAGCCCGGCGCTCTTCGCACGCGCCAGCAGCGTGAGCGACCGGAAGTACGCCGCCGAGGGCCGCGCTGCCCGCTGCAACCTCGCGACCGTCTCGAGGTTGTGGTTCAGCACATCAGGCCGAGCCTCGAAGATCGTCGCCAACGCGCCCGAGTCACCCTTGCAATCCGGGATCAACACCTCCACCCGAGTCATCGGAGTCCGGCCCCGAATCGCGCGGATAGTCGCGGCGAAGATCGCCGCCCCGCCATCAGCAACGTCGTCCCGCGCCACGCTGGTCACCACCGCGTGGGCGAGCCCCAGCGTCGCCACCGCGTCCGCCACCCGCTCGGGCTCGTCCTCGTCCAACGGCTCGGGATGACGCGTGTCGACCAGACAGAACCCGCACGCCCGGGTGCAGCGCTCCCCCAGGATCATGAACGTGGCGGTCTTGTCGGCCCAACACTCGTAGATGTTCGGGCACCCCGCTTCCTCACACACCGTGTGAAGATCGAGCGACCGCATCAGCCGCTTCGTCTCCCGATAATTCGGTCCCAGATCGGCCTTCACCCGCATCCAAGCCGGCCGGCGGAACGCGGGATCCTCCTCTGGGACTTCGACGCCGGCTTGAGCTAGTCGTCCAAGGAGGCGAACGGGCTGCTCATCTTGCGGCCGCGCGGCGACCGGAGCGAGCGGAGGCGAGCGGAGGTCGCTCGCCAGCGAGCGAGCGCCCGCGGGCCGGCCCGTCCTTTTTTGGATGGCCCCGCCCGCAGCGAGCGAGCGGGACAAGGGGGCCGACGACCGCCAAGCCACGTCC
>JBQTGU010000058.1:0-31095 GCA_052390575.1 Actinomycetota bacterium
GGCGCCGGCGCCGGCGCCGGTGGCGCCGCTGATGCCGTTGGTGCCCCCGCCGTGGCCGCCGTCGCCGCCGTCAGGGGTGCCGGCCGCGGGCTCGCGGATCGCGCCGCCGCCGCCGCCCCCGGCAGCCATGACGAGCCGGGCGCCGGCCCGGGAGATCGTGGAGCCGCCACCGCCGCCACCGCCCGATCCGCCGTCTGCCCCCGCGGTGAGCGTCCCGCCTGGCCCGCCCCCACCGAACCCACCGGCGCCCCCAGCGGCGTTCATTGCGGCCGTCCCGTCGGCACCGAAGCACCCGACGCTGATGTCCAGGACCTCACCCGGCGTCACCGGGAGCACGGCGCGGACGTAACCGCCCAGACCGCCGATCCCGACCGTGCCGGACGTCCCCGACATCCCACCGTCACCGCCCTCGGCCCCGAACGCGTCCACCGTGAGGCCCGTCACACCGGCCGGCACCGTGAACTGGACCGCGCCGTTGGTGCACCCGAACTCGATCGCGGTCGGGTTGCCCTTCACGGGCTTGCACGCCGCTCCCGCCAACGCCAGCGCTGCGATCGCCAGGAACGCCAATCCTCGTCGTGTCGTCACGATCCTGCGCATCGCGCCACTCCTCGGTAGGTGATCCGAATCAGACCGTAGGCAAACCTACCCAAAACGCCCGGCGGTATATCGGCGCAAGGTTCAGGTCCTTCAGGTCCCCGGCGGCGGGCGGTCGAAGACCACGATCACGTTGCGGTCCTCGGGCGCACCCCGCGCGTCCCGTCCGTTCTGATAGTCGTTGTATGACAGCTCCCGAGCGATGCCGGCAAGGCGCTGCAGGTCGAAGCCGGCCCCGGCGCCGGGGTCGCTACGACCGGTGTGGTCGGCCATGGTGAGCACCAGCGACATCGTGCCGTCCCCGTTGTCGACGAGCTCGATCAGCCGGGACTGCTGGGGCCAGTCCACGTGGGCGGCCGTGCTGACCTCCCAGAACTCGCCCACGGTCGGGATGCCCGGCAGCGGAACCGCCAGCCCGGCACAGGGGTGCTCAGTCACGTTGTTCTCGTGCGTGTGGCCGTTGACGTGGGCCAGGACCGTCGGTTGATGCTCGCAGAACAGCTCCTCGAGCGTCTCAGCCCCGGTGGGATTGGTCGGACCGTCGGCGGAGAAGCGCATTCCAAAGTGGAGCGGCTGCTCGCTGGGATCGGTGGACGGGAAGCGGGTGGTACCCAAAGTGTGATGCGAGAGCACGATCGCGTACTCCCCCGCGGCGGCGGCCGCCGTCAGCTGCCCGTCGAGCCACTGGAACTGGGCATCATCGACAGATCCCTCGGCGCAGAAAAGCGAACCGCATTCGTCGGTGATCGTGTCGAGCACCACGAAGCGCAGGCCGGGCGCGGGCGAGAAGGAGTAGTAGCCGTCATCGTTGGCGTCGGCTACCGCCGGGCGACCGTACCCGGTGGGGTCGTCCGCCGGCGTGAGGCCGTGCCCGACGGGCGTACCGCTGGTCTGGAAGTGCTGGTCGATCCAACCGCCCTGGGCGCATGGGCCCGGGGCAGCCGGGTCGGGCTCGTCTTTGGCGAGGAAGCAACGCTCGGCGTCGGGCGGCACGATGCGGGCACCGGCCGGGTTGGCCAGCACGTCCAGAAGCGTGGCCGGATCGGTCGGGGCCTGCGTGGCCTTGACGCAGCCGGTCACGATGCCCTGGTACGACGGGTTCGACGTCTCGAGAGCGTCGCTCACGGTGGCATTGCCGGGGCCGATCGGGCCGATGTAAGCGTCGGGGCTGTTCCCCTGCACGAGAGCGTCGTGGTTCCCGAACGCCGTGTACCACGGCATGCCGAGCCCGAGGGCGTGGAAGGGGTCGTTCGCCGCCTCGAGCAGGCCCGGGAAGTCGCGCACGGTGACGTCGCGGCCGGTCCGAGCCTGATTCTGGGCCCGGTCGGGTGAGTAGCCGTCGCCATCCTCGCCATTCGACGCGTCAGGCTCATAAAAGCCGACGGGGCCGCCGCCGCGCACCCCGTCGTAGACAGAGCCGGGTGTCCCCGGGCACAGCGGGGTCGGGCTTCCCGAGTCGGGGTCGATGGTGCCGCCGTCGAGAAGGTCGATGAACCAACGGGTCTCGTTGTATTGCTGGGAGTCGGCGTTGTCGCCGGTCAGAACGGTGAATTGCGGGCGCGTCTTGGTCACCGGGGATGCGGCATTGCGCAGCTCTCGCACCATCGCTTCGACGGTTTGCGTGGTGAGCGACTCCTGGGGACGGTAGGCGGCCGAGAACGGTGCCGCGCCGGGCGCCCGCTGAGTCGTGTCGAGGAGCTCCACCCGGCCCGGCGACTCCTCGTCGACGACCTGGAAGTCGGTCAGGTGCATGAAGGTCACGAGCGGGCAGCCGGCTGGAGGGCGGAAGCCGGCCGGGGCACCCATGACGAGGTACGGCTCGCCGGCGGCATCCTGGAGAATGTTGTCACCGTCGGTGTCCTGGATGGTGTGATTCGTGGTCAGGCCGTGCCCGCTCCCCCCGTGTGGGCCGCACTGGTCGTCGGCCGCAGCCGGCGCGGACCCGTCCGTGCCCGCGGGGACGACCGCGAACCCCAAGAGCGCCACCAGCGACAGCACGACCACACCCCGACGACTCGGCATGGCAACCCCCCAGTCCCGCGTCGCGACGAGGACGACATTGCATACCATTTCGACCGGTATCGGCAAGCAGACGCAGGCGGACCCCTGAGCCGCCCAGCCTAGGCTCGACCGGCCATGGCCTCCTCGCCTGATCTCGGCGCCGTCGTCGACCTCCTCGAGAAGCAGCGGGCCGACGACTGGCACGAGGGCGCCCAGTGCTACGTGTCCCTGCGAGGCGAGCCCATCCTCGACTGCGTCGTGGGCGAGTCGCGTCCGGGTCGGGCCCTGCAGCGGGACGACGTGATGCTGTGGTACTCGGCCGGCAAGCCGTTCACCGCGGCGGCGATCCTCCAGCTCTGGGAGCAGGGCCGCCTCGGGCTCGACGATCTCGTGAGCGAGTACGTCGACGGATGGGGCAACGGCAAGGAGCGCGCCATCCTGCGCCATCTGCTCGTGCACACCGGCGGCTTCCCGAACGCCAGCGCCAAGATCTTCGATGAACCGGGCACGTACGCCGAGCACGTGGCGGTGATCGCGGCCGCTCGCGCCGAGTGGGAGCCGGGGACGGCGGCGGGCTACCACCCCGCCAGCAGCTGGAAGATCCTCGGCGCGGTCGTCGAGGTGGTCGACGGCCGGCCGATCGACCGGTACATCCGCGAGGAGATCTGCGCGCCCCTCGGCCTCGACGACGCGCGCATGGGCATCCCGGAGGCCGAGCAGCGCGAGCTGGGCGACCGGCGCACGCCGATCTACTGGAAGGGCCACGCGATGCCGATCGCCGACGAGGACGGCTTCCGGATGGCGCCCTACCGGGTCGACGAGATCCACAACGAGCCCTGGCACGTCGCCAAGGTTGAGCCCGGCGGCGGCATGCGCGGCCCCGCCCGCCAGCTCGCCCGCTTCTACGAGTCGCTCCTCGGGTACGGGCCCTCGGTCCTCGACCCTCGCACCGTGGAGCTCATGGGCGCGGTGCACCGCTACGGGATCAAGGACCGGCTCTTCCGCCAGAACCTTCCGTGGGGGCTCGGGGTGCAGCGCTCCTTCACCGGCGGGACCAGCCGGCGCGCGTTCGGCCACGGTGGCATGGCGTCGTCGCGCGGGCTCGCCGACCCCGAGACCCAGGTGGTCATGGTCGTGGTCACCAACAGCCTGCCGTCGTTCCTTCCCGCCGAGGAACGGCTGTACCAGGTGACCGACGCGGTCTACTCGGCGCTGGGCGACAACGTCGCCCGCGTGCGCCAGGAAGCGAAGCCCGTCTCCGAGATCTGGGGGCTTTCCACTTAGCCCTGCGCGTTACCCCTGCGCGCCCTTCGTCAGGCGGAGCAGGTGGTCGTGGACGGCGGGCGGGCCTGCGACGATGTCGCCCGACCTGATCCAGGCGTGCTCGTCGCCCTCCCAGTCGGTGACCACACCGCCGGCCTCCCGCACGAGGAGGCCGCCGGCGGCGACGTCCCAGGAGCCGAGCGCCTGCTCGAAGTAGCCGTCGAACGTCCCGCTGGCGGTCCAGGCGAGGTCCAGGCTGGCCGACCCGGCCCGGCGCAGGTCCTCGAACGCGCGCAGCGCCGCCTCGAACACGGGAAAGTAGGAGGGCAGCCGGTCGGCCTTCGCCCGGAAGGGGAAGCCGGTGGCGCAGACCGCCTGGTCGGGACGCCGGCTGCTCACGTGCAGCGGCTGGCCGTCCCGAGTGGCGCCGCTCCCGCGGCGAGCCGTGTACGTCTCGGCGAGCAGGGGCGCGTGCACGACGCCGACGACCGGCGTGCCGTCCTCGACCAGGGCCACCGACACCCCGACGGCGGGGAACCGATGGAGGAAGTTGGTGGTGCCGTCGAGCGGGTCGACGAGCCATCCGACGCGCTCGAGGTCACCGCCGCTCTCCTCACCGAAGAAGGCGATGCCGGGGGCGAGCCGCTCGAGCTCGCCTCGGATCGTCGCCTCGCTCGCCACGTCGACGTCGCTCACCCAGTCGCCGGGCGCCTTCTCCCGCGGGGCGCCGGAAGCGCCGTAGCTCTCGGCGACGAGCATCCCGCCGGCGCGCGCCGCCGACTCGGCCGCCCGCAGGAGCTCGTCGAGCTCGCGGTCGTCGATCACGGGGCGACGGCGGTGCGGAGCTGGTCGAGCAGCTCGGTCGTTCCCGCGGCCAGGAGCTGGCGATGGGCGTGCGGGTCGGCCACGGCCAGCGGCCGATCCTGGGCGTCGACGACGATCGCGCCCGCCTCGGTGCACGCCAGCAGCCCACCGAGGTAGTCCCAGGGAGCGTGGATGCCCACGGCGTCGATGTACCCGTCGATCCCACCGGCGGCGACGTCGCACAGCGCCAGCGCGGCCGAGCCGAGAGCGCGGAACTGCTTCCAGCGGAGCGGGCGCGCCGGCATGCCCGCGAGATCGACGACCGCATCTCCTACCGTCCGCACCGACGACGGTGCGAGCGGGGCGCCGTCACGCAAGGCTCCCGCGCCGCGGACCGCAGTCGTCATCGAGCCGGTGGCCTGGTTCCGGACCAGCGCGCACAGCGGGCCGTCGGCGTCGAGGGCGCACAGGGAGATGGCCCAGTACGGGATCCCGCGGGCGCAGTTCGTGGAACCGTCCACCGGGTCGAGCACCACCGTGACCGGCGCGTCGGCCGGGCCGGTGCATCCCGATTCTTCGCTCACGACCGCCACGCCCAGCGGGTGCAGGACCTCGAGGACGGCGGCGTCGGCGACGACGTCGAGGTCGTACTGGCCCGGCCGGTCGGTTCGCCCCCGCCGCGCCGTCCCCGTGAGCGTGCCGACCGCGTCACGGGCGGCGTCGGCCGCGTCGGCAAAGCACGCGAGCAGCGCCTCGGGGGTCACGGTGGACGAGTCTGGCAGACGGGTCGACGGCGTCATCCCGGTGCCGTGAGACCTAGTCGGGTGACGTCCTCGGGCGTGTCGGCGTCGTCGAGCGCGTTCGGCTCCGCCACTTCTCTCCATTTTCCGGTACCGACGAGGTCGACCGGTGTCGCCTCGAGCAGGGCACGCAGCGACCGCTTTCCCGTCGCCACTAGGCGCGCTGCAGTGTCGAGCGCGTCCACGCTGTAGCGCGCACAGCACGGCTGGGCTTCGCCGGCGGCGTCGGTTGGGACCACGGTTCCGTCCCCGGGGTGCGACGCGAGCCACGCGAGCAGTGGCGACTCCACGAAGGGCAGGTCGACGGCGAGCAACAGCACCGGCCCCACGGCGCCGGCGACGCGCAGCGCCTCCGCCCCTGCAACCAGGGCAACGAGTGGGCCCTCCCCCGGCGACGCCTCGCGTATGGCAGGCAGCGGGCTGCGCCCCGGGCCCACCTCGAGCACCGGCTCGCACACCTCGCCGAGGACCCGCGCCGCCCGGTCGGCGAGACGTTCGTCGCCGAGTCGGAGCTCGGCCTTGTCGAAGCCCAGGCGCCGGCTCGCGCCGCCGGTCAGCAACAGCCCTCCGATCACCAACCGACGGTATCGTCAGCGCGGTGACCGAGGACGAGATGCGGGAACGGGTGCGCGCCGCCCGCGTCGCCCGGCTCGCCACCGTCCGGCCCGACGGGTCGCCGCATCTCGTCCCGATCTGCCTCGCGCTGCTCGCCGACGGTGCCCGCATCGTCTCGAGCGTCGACGACAAGCCGAAGTCGACCCCCGAGCTCCAGCGGCTCGCCAACGTCCGCGCCAACCCGGCGACGACGCTGCTGGTCGACCACTACGAGGAGGACTGGCCGCGCGTGTGGTGGGTGAGGGTCGACGGGCGGGGCCGGGTCGTCGAGGACGGCCCGGAACGCGACGAGGCCACTGCCGCGCTCCGAGCAAAGTACGAGCAGTACGAGGTGATCGGGCTTTCGGGCGCCACGCTCGTGATCGACATCGACCGCTGGCGGGGCTGGGCCTACTCCGGCTGACCTCGGGTGTCCTGGGCGAGCTCGACGAAGTGGCCGTCGGGGTCGCGCACGTAGGCGGTGCGCTGGCCCCACGCCCGGTCGGTCGGCGGCACCGCCGCTTCGGCGCCAGCCCCGACAAGTTCCTCGTACGCGCGATTGCAGTCGTCGACGAGGAAGCCGAGCTCGAAGCCGGGGGCGTCGGGCGCGGGCGCGACCAGGGGCCGGCCCAGCGTCTGCGCCATGGCGTCCCGCTCGTAGAGCGAGATCCGGGTCGCCCCGGTCGCGAGCTGCGCGAAGGGGCCGGAGCGGTGAGCGAGCGGGAGACCGAGCACGTCCACGTAGAAGGTCAGGGCGCGGTCCAGGTCGGCGACGACGAGGACGACGTAGTCGGCGTGGCGCGCCTGCATGAGATCGGGCGACTCAGGCGTCGGTCGGGGTGTCCGAGCTCTCTCGAAGCTCGTACGCCACCACCTGCCAGCTGCCCTCGCGCCGGGCGAGCCGCAACTCGTTGCGCACCACGGAACCATCGGTGAGCTCGACGCGCGTCCTCACCACCGCGACGTCGGCGCCGGCGGCGACGTCGTCGAGCAAGACGTGGCGAGCGAGACCGGCGAGGCCGGGCGCGCGCTCGTACGCCGCCCGCTTCGACGCGACGAAGTCGTGCTTCGGCCGGTCGTCCCGCAGCTCCGGTCCTGAGAGCGACCACAGCGTCTCGAAGTCAAGTCGGTCCCACGCGAGCTCGTACGCGAGGGCGACGTCGCCGGGCGGCGGGCCCGGATCGCGGGCCACCGCGATCACGAGTGCGAGGCACAGGAAGAGGACGGCCCCGGCGACGAGGGCGGTGACCATCGGTCAGCCCTCCGAGCGGCCGGTGGCGGCGGACTCGATCTCGCCCGCGAGCGCGAGGTCCTTCTCGGTGATCCCGCCCTCACTGTGGGTCGACAGCGCAACCCGAACCTTGCGATAGCGGACGTCCAGGTCGGGATGGTGGTTGGCGGCCTCGGCCAGGAACCCGACCCGGGTCACGAAGGCGACGGCGTCGGGGAACGTCGGCAGCTCGAACGTCTTCTCGATCTCGTCGCCCGACCGCGACCAGCCCGTGAGGTTGGCGAGACCCCTTTTGATCTCGGCGTCGGGAAGCGGCGGCACGCCGCCATTGTTGCCCCTTGCGGTGTCGAACATACGTTCGCTAAGCTGCGCTCATGGGGGCCCGGGACCGCCTGCGCTGGACCATCGTCGACGAGACGGCCGCGCCCGCGCAGCCGACGCTCTTCGAGGAGCCGCCCGAGCGCGAGATCGGCGTCGGCGAGTACCGCGGCCTCGAGTTCCTGCACGTGCGGGCAAAGCGGATCATCAACGAGGTCGGCCCCAACTCCCCCGTCCCGTTCCGCTACACGATCAACGCCTACAGAGGATGCAGCCATGCGTGCCGCTACTGCGCCGTGGGCGACACCCCCATCCTGATGGCAGACGGGCGAACCAAGCCGCTGGCCGAGCTCGAGGTTGGCGATGCGATCTACGGGACGCAAAAGGACGAGAAGTACCGCCGTTATGTGCCGACCACCGTGCTCGACAAGTGGTCCACGACCAAACCTGCTTACCTGACCACGCTGGAGGACGGGACCGAACTCATCACCAGCGGTGACCATCGGTTCTTGTCAGACCGGGGTTGGAAGCACGTCACCGGGGCAGAACAGGGACGTCTTCGGCGCCCGCATCTGACGCTGAACAACGAGCTCATGGGTACGGGAAGGTTCGCGTCAGCGCCCGAGCCGGATGAGGCTTATCGCACGGGGTACTTGTGCGGCATGATCCGAGGCGACGGTCATCTCGGCGCCTACTCGTACCTGCGACCTACCGGGCGGATCGACAAGGTCAATAGCTTCCGGCTCGCCCTCGTCGATCTGGAAGCGCTTCGGAGAACTCGCGACTACCTGATGGAGTCGGGAATCGAGACCCGGGAGTTTGTGTTCCAGGAAGCCGTGGGGCAGCGGAAGCCTCTCAGTGCCATTCGGACCGGCGCCCGCGCAGCTTTCACGGCCATCTCGGAGATTGTCCGATGGCCACGGCGTCGATGTGATCAGTGGCGTAAGGGATTCCTCGCGGGAATCTTTGATGCCGAGGGATCTCGAAGTGCGCACGCCCTTCGCATCGCAAACTCGGACTCCGAGATCATTGACGAGATCACAAGCGCGCTCGACTACTTCGGCTTCCGGTTTGTTGTCGAGACGCAACCGCGTGAGAACCGAACAATGTTCTATGTCCGTATAGTTGGCGGACTTCGCGAACATCTTCGTTTCTTTCACACCGTCGACCCCGCGATCACTCGCAAGCGCACCATCGACGGTGTGGCAATCAAGAGCGATGCGCAACTTCGGGTGGAGTCCATCGAGGATCTGGGGATCGAACTCCCCATGTACGACATCACCACGGGGACCGGCGACTTCATCGCTAACGGCGTCGTGAGCCACAACTGCTTCGCTCGGCCGACGCACGAGTACCTCAACCTCAACTCGGGCGAGGACTTCGAGCGCGTGATCGTCGTCAAGATCAACGCGGTGGAGCGGGTGCGGGCCGAGCTCACGCCCAAGCGGTGGCGGGGCGACCACATCGCGATGGGGACGAACACCGACCCGTACCAGCGAGCCGAGGGCAAGTACCACCTCACGCGGGGCATCGTCGAGGTCCTGACCGAGGCGGCCAACCCCTTCTCCATCCTGACCAAGAACACCCTCGTGCTCCGCGACCTCGATCTGCTGGCCGAGGCAGCGACGCGCGCCGACGTTCACGTGAACTTCTCGATCGGGACCCTCAACGAGGAGGTCTGGCGCAGCACCGAGCCGGGGACGCCCCACCCTCGCCGCCGGGTGGAGGCGGTGGCCCGCCTCAACGAGGCCGGGGTGCCGTGCGGGGTGCTGATCGCGCCGATCCTGCCCGGGCTCTCGGACCGGCCCGACCAGCTCGACGAGGTCGTGGGCGCGTGCGTGGAGGCCGGAGCGACGTCCATCACCTCGGTGCTGCTCCACCTCCGGCCCGGGGTCCGCGAGCACTACCTCGGGTGGCTGGCGGAGGCGCGTCCGGATCTGATGGAGCAGCACGCCCGCCTCTACCGAGGGTCGTACGCGCCCGCGGCCGAGCGCAACCGCGTCTCGGACCTCGTCCAGGACCTGATACGAAGGCACCGCGACGCGTGACTCGCGTCACAGGGTGAATGACCGAAAACCAGGCGAGCGAGACCCCGACCGGAGTGGAGGTGGACCGCGAGCGCGGCCTCACCCTGAGCTGGGCCGACGGTGCCAACGCGGCGTTCGGGCTCGAGGAGCTGCGGGTGAACTGCCCCTGCGCCGAGTGCCGTGGCCTGCGGGAACGGGATCTCCCGGTGTGGCCCAAGCCCGCATCACCCCAGCCCCTGCGCATCGAGGACGCCGAGCTCATCGGGGCCTGGGGCATCACGCTGCGCTGGAACGACGGTCACAGCACCGGCATCTTCTCGTGGGACCTCCTCCGGCAA
The DNA here is from genome assembly GCA_052390575.1 of Actinomycetota bacterium. Taxonomy (GTDB): domain Bacteria; phylum Actinomycetota; class Acidimicrobiia; order IMCC26256; family JACDBD01; genus JBPCMN01. The sequence continues at coordinate 9,974 of JBQTGU010000058.1, forward strand.
TGGCGCGCACCCGAGGCCGAGGACGGCTGACGCTTCGGGGACCCCGTCGGACCCCCTCTATCCTGTACTCGTGACCTGCCCATCCTGCGGGAATCCGGTACCCGAGGGTGCTCGGTTCTGCCCGTCGTGCGGTCACACCCTGGTCAGCCGCCCCGACGAACGCCGGGTGGCAACGATGCTCTTCGCCGACCTCGTCGGGTTCACCACCTTCTCCGAGACGGCCGACCCCGAGCACGTCAAGAACCTGGTCGACCGCTGCTTCGACCGGCTCGCGACCGACGTCACCGCCTACGGCGGCCAGGTCGACAAGATCGTGGGCGACGCCATCGTCGCCTGCTTCGGCGCCCCGGTCGCCCACGAAGACGACGCCGAGCGGGCGGTGCGCGCCGGCCTTCAGATGCAGCGGACGCTGGCCGAGCTGCGCGACCTGCACCAGATCGGCGCTGAGATGCGCGTCGGCGTGAACACGGGCGAGGTCCTCGTCGGAGCGCTGCGCGCCGGCGGCGACTACACCGCCATGGGCGACGCGGTGAACACCGCCAGCCGGCTCCAGACCTTGGCCGAGCCCGGTCAGGTGCTGGTCGGGCCGGCAACCCACGAGGCCACCCGCACCCACGTCCGCTACGAACCGGTCGGCGCGCTCGTCGTCCGCGGGCGCGAGGAGCCGGTCGAGGCCTGGGTCGCAGTCGAGCCGGTGGCGCCCCCGGGTCAACGACCTACCCGGGCCCGCACTCCGCTGGTCGGGCGCGACGCCGAGGTCGACGTCCTCCGCACGGTCCTGCGAACGACGATCGAGCGCCGACGCGCCCATCTTGTGCTCCTTGCCGGTGAGGCCGGGGTGGGCAAGACGCGCCTCGCCCGGGAGCTCGGCGTCATCGCCCGTGAAGAACATGACGCGGTCGTGCTGCTCGGCCACTGCGCCCCCTACGGCGAGGCCAACGTCTGGTTCCCGATCGCCGAGGCGCTGCGCAGGGCGTGCGACATCGAGGACGCCGACTCCGCCGAGACGGTCCGAACGAAGTGCCGCACCGCCGCGGTCGCGACCACCGGTCTCGCCGACGACAGCCCGGAGGCCACCCGCCTGGTCGAGGGCCTGCTCTACGTGATGGGGCAGAGCCGGCCCGGCACCGGCGTCGACCCCGCCCGCGCCCGCGACGAGGCGCTTCGCGCGGTGCAGGCGTTCCTCGAGAGCCTCGCCGGCCGGCCGTTGGTGCTGGCGCTGGCCGACCTGCACTGGGCCGACGACCTCGTGCTCGAGCTCGTCGACCGGCTCATGGTCCGGTTCCGGAACCTGCCGTTCCTGCTCGCGGCCACGACCCGGCCCGAGCTCGAGGACCGATGGATGCCGAAGCCGGGTCGCCACAACGCGGTGTTCGTGAACCTCGACCCCCTCGACGCCGATACCGGCGCCGACCTCGCCCGCACCCTCCTCGGTCCCGAGGCCGACGAGGAGCTGGTGGCGATGGTCGTCGAGCGCAGCGGCGGCAACCCGTTCTTCATCGAGGAGCTAGTCGCGGTGGTCGCCGAGTCGGAGGCGGAGCCGGGCGACAGCGGGAACGGGCACCTGCCGGGCACGCTGCGAGGCCTGATTGCGGCGCGTATCGACGCCCTCGAGCCCGCCGAGCGCTCGACCCTCGAGGACTGCGCCGTCATCGGCGCCACCGGCCCGGTGGAGCTGGTGACCGCGCTCGCCGACACCCGGCAGGACGGAGAGCCCCAGCTAACCCGCCTCGCCGACAAGGACCTGCTCGAGGTCGAGCGCAACGAGTACGTGTTCAAGACCGACCTGATCCGCGAGGTCGCGTACAGCACTCTGACCAAAGCAGAACGGGCGCGCCGTCACGCGGCGCTGAGCCACCACCTCGCGGCCCGCGCTACCAAGACGGGCCGGATCGAGGAGGTGCTCGACCAGCTCGCCTACCACTACGGCGCCGCCGCCGAGCTCATCGCCGAGCTGGGCACGGTCGAAGGCGTCCCCGCCGACCTCAACGAGAAGGCGACCAACTTCCTCGAGCAGGCGGCGCAACGCGCCGCCCAGCAGGAAACCTGGCCGGTGGCGAAGCGGCTGTTGAGCATGGCGCTCGAGACGCTGGGCGACACCGAGCCCGACCGGCGCCTCCACCTTTTCCTCTACCGCGCCCGGGCTCGCACCGAGCTACGCGAGCTGTTCTCGGCCCGCGCCGACATCGAGGCGGCGGTCGAACTGGCCGAGCCGGCCGGCGACGCCGAGGCACTGGCCCGGGCGATGATCATCCGCGGCGACATCGAACTCAAGGAGAACGACGTCGCCGGATCGGTCGCCACGCTCGCGCAGGCGGTCGACCGCTGGCGCGAGCTCGACGACCCTGCCGGACTGGGTGACGCGCTGCGCACCCAGGGCATGACGGATCTCTTCCGCGGGGAGCTCGACGCGGCCGCCAAGGCGATCGGCGAGGCGCTCGACTGCTTCCGCTCGGTCGAAGACCGGCGGGGCGAGGCGGCCGCCCTCCAGAACCTGGCCTGGATCGCGTTCTACCGCGGCGACCTCGACGAGTCGGAGGCGCGGCTGCACGAGTCCGCCACCGCCTTCGCCGAGGTCGGCGACTGGGGCGGGCTGGGATGGGCGCTCGGGCTCCTGGCGTGGGTCCGCTTCAACCAGGGGAACCTCGACGAGGCCGAGCGGCTGGCCAGCGACGTGCTCGAGGAGTCGCGCGACATCAGCAACCGCTGGGCGTCCGGGATCATGCAGGTCCTGCTGGCCAACACCGCCCTCTGGCGGGGCCAGAGCGCGTCGGCGGTCGAGCGCGCCGAGGGAGCCCTCGAAGTCTTCCGCGAGCTCGACGACGCCTGGGGCGAGACCCAGGCACTTGCGCCGATGGCGCGGGCCCTCGCCTGCCTCGGTCGCGCCCGCGAGGCGAACGACGCGATGGACGTCATGACGACCGTCGCGACGCGCGTGCCCGACAGCGCGGTGGGGTTGTTCCCGGTCCTGGTGCGGTTCCACGTCGCGATCCACACCGGAGCGCCCGACGTGTCGGCGACGGCCGACCAGTTGACCCAGGCGGTCGAAGGTGGCGCCGGGATCCTCGCCGAACACGCAACCCTGCGCGCCGTCGCGATGCTCCAAGCCGACAACCCCCGCGAAGCGGCGTCCGCACTCGAAGCGGTGCACGCAACCATGACCGAGGAGGGCCCCGGTGCAGCCGCGGGGGCGGCGCTGGCGCTGGCCTACGACGCCTGCGGGCGGGCGGAGGAGGCGCTGAAACTCTGCGACGGGCTCGCCGACCGGGCGGTCACGTACCTCGACCACCTCCAGGTCGCGCTGGGACGGGCGTTCGCGCAGGTCCAGCTGGGCGACCTGCCCGGCGCCGAGCAGTCGTTCTGGCGGGCGATGGAGATCGCCGACCGGACCGACTCTCGCCTCGACCAGGCGATCGCCCGGCTCGCCCGGGCGCGGGCGTGGGAGGAGATGGGGCGGCCCGATGCCGACGAGGCCGCCCGCGAGGCGGCGGCCCGGCTCGAGGGGCTCGGGTTCGAGGCCTCCGGATGGGACACCGCCTTCAGGCTGGCGGCGTCGGGGGGCGCGGCGCAGACCTAAGGGCGTCGAGCACGACGTCGCACGCCCAGCCGTCGGCAAACGTGGGTGCCACGGACGTCCCGGCCCGCACCGCGTCGCGGACGACTTCGGCCCACCGGCGCATCGGCACGAGATGCGGGTCGCTGTCGGCCGCCGGTCGCTCGAACACCTCCCGGGTCCCATCGGCGCGCCTGAGCGTGATGCGGGCGTCGGCAACGCACTCGAGCACGCCGTCAGAGCCGGTGACGACGAGCCGGGGCGCGATCGACGCGGTCGCCGCGAACGTGCTGTCGAGCACGGCGGTGGCGCCCGACTGGAGCTCGAGCCACGCGGTGAAGCCGTCCTCGGCGTCGACGGGATGCATGGTGTCCTCCGCATCCGGCCGCTCGGTCACCGTGATCCGACGCTCGCCGCGCGCCGCCACCACTTCGCCAAGCATCCACCGGAGCGCGTCGACGGCGTGCGATCCCCATGCGCCGATCCAGCCCCCGCCGAGCGCCTGCTCGAACAGCCAGCCGTAGGGTCGGAGCGGTACCCGGGACCCGGAGCTGATGTGGGTCCATTGCACGTGCTCGATCGCGCCGATCGCTCCCCCGGCAACGAGTTCATGGAGCCGCACGCGAACGGGGTCGTGCCGGAACTCGAAGTTCAGCAGGTGGACGACCCCGGCGGCCTCGACCGCGGCGAGCAACTCGGCCGACTCGGAGGCGTCGAGCCCGAACGGCTTGTCGCACAGGACGGCGCGGCCGGCGGCCATCGCCTCCCTCACATGAGCCGCGTGCAGAAATGGCGGCGAGTGCACCGAGATCAGATCGACGTCGGGCCGGTGGCAGAGCGCGCGCACGGCCGCGTCGTCGCGCGAGGTCACGACGTCCACCACCTCGCAGCCCTCGGTCCCGGCGAACACCGGCGCGACCACCCGGGCGCCGAAGCCGGTGCCGATCACACCGACGCGCATCATTCGGCGGAGACGCCGGGGCCGAGATCGGTCCCGGCGGGCACGCCGAGGTGGAACCGGTCGAGGAAGAAGTGGCCCACCGGACCGATGCCGAAGGCGAAGATCACGGTCCCGACACCGACGTTGCCGCCGAGCACCCAACCCGAGAGCAGCGCGGTCAGTTCGATAGTCGTGCGGACGACCCACAACCGGTGGCCGCGGGCGGCGATGCCGGTCATGAGCCCGTCGCGCGGCCCCGGGCCGAGGGCGGCACCGATGTAGAGGCCCATCCCGAGCCCGGTGACCACCACGCCGGCAACCAGCATCGGCCACCGGGCCGCCAGGCCGTCGGGTTCGGGCAGCAGCCAGAGTGCACCGTCGATCAGGAACCCGACCGTGAGCGTGTTCACGACCGTGCCGATGCCGAACGGCTGACGCAGCGGGATCCACAACAGGAGGATGAGCAGCCCGACGGCGACGACGACGGTGCCGAAACTCAGCCCGGTCCGGCGGGCGATGCCCTGGTGCAGCACGTCGAACGGGCTGACCCCGAGGCGAGCGTCGACCGTCAGCCCCAGTCCCGCGCCGAGACACAGCAATCCGGCCACGAATCGAGGCAGGCGAGGTCGCAGCACCCGCCAGCGCGGGAACCCGATGACCGCGAAGCGCGGATCGCTCACCTCAGGCGAACTGCGGAAGCCAACGGGCCGTGGCCGCCAGCATCGCCTCCGTCATCTCGCGGCCCCGGTCGTAGTCGATCCGGCCGGCCAGCGGATCGAGGAACATCGCCTCGAACACCTGATCGCGGTTGCCCGCGATGGCGGCCTCGACCGCGAGCTCCTGCGACGCCGAGACCCGCCGCAGGCAGTCGGCCATGGCGGGCGGCAGGGTGACCCGGTCGCGGCCGCGGACCCCATCGCCGTCGACGACGCACATGCTCTCGACGACCACGGCGGGCGGCAGGTCGGCGACCTGGCGGTCGTTCGGGATGTTGAGCGGGAATGCGCCGGCCCGGTCGCGGAGCAGGCAGTCGATGACGGGCGCGACCATCTCACCCGAGGGCATCTTCGAGACCTCCGCCGCTGCCAGCATCTTCTCGAACTCGGCCCGGTACTTCGCCTGCCAGGCCTCGCGTTCCTCGATGGTCGTGAGCGTGACGCCCCAGCGCTTGCCCCAGTCGGAGTCCTCGGTCAGGAAGCCGGGGAAGAACTCCACCAGGTGGCGGTCGCCGGCGGCAGGCAGAACGCCGAAGCGCGTGAACAGCTCGAACTTGACCCGGTTGACCGCGAGCAGGTCGCCCTTGGTCCATTGCCCGCCCGCCGACGCCTTCTCGTGGCCCAGCCCGTCCGGAAACGCCATGGCCAACGGCTCGCTTGCGCGGGCTTCGGCGTGGTCGAGGCAGTCGCGGAGGAGATCGAAGCCGTCCTCGCCGTCGATGTCGAGCGCGGTCACGAACGGCAGGTGGTTCACACCCGCGACCGTGGGTTGCACCGAGAGGAAGCCGACGTCGAAGAGGAGGCTGAGGACGAACTGGCAGATCGTCACCTCGTGGCACAGACCGACGGTCTTGACCGGGGTCTCCCGGGTGACCGCCCGGCACAGCGCGGTCATCGGGTTGGTGAGGTTGAGGAGCCAGGCGTCGGGACAGAGCTCGGCCATGGTCGCCGCCAGCCCGAGCAGCACGGGAACATTGCGCTGGGTGCGGATGATCCCGCCGGGTCCGACGGTGTCGCCGACCGACTGGCGGATCCCGTAGCGCGCCGGGATGTCGAGATCGCCGCGCATGCTCTCGAACCCACCGGTCGAGATGGAGACGACGACGAAGTCGGCGCCTTCGAGCGCGGCGCGTTCGTCGGTAGCGCCGCGTGCCGTCAGAGGAATGTCGCGGACACGTGCGATGTGCTCGACCAGCTCGACCATGCGGGGCAGGGGCGCGGGATCGATGTCCTCGATGACGATCTCGGCCTCGTGGAGGCTTGGCGTGTTGGCGACGTCGACGAGGAGCTTGGGAACCCATTGATAGCTACCGCCACCGACGATGGTGATGCGGGGAGCCACGCATGGACGCTACCGCCGCACGGTAGCGTCACGCGCATGAGAATTGGATTCATCGGACTCGGTGCGATGGGGCTGCCCATGACGCGCCACCTCGTCGACGCGGGGCACGAAGTGACGGTGGCGTCGCGCAGCCGCGGCCCAATCGACGCGGCGGTGCAGGCCGGCGCGACGGAGGGCAAGGGACCCGCGGGTGTCGTCGACGCGAGTGAGACGACAGTCCTGTGCGTGCCCAACTCGCCCGAGGTGGCTGAAGTCGTCGATGGCGCGCTCCCAGCGCTTGGTGCCGGCAAGATCGTCGTCGACTGCTCGACGATCGACCCGGAGGTCGAGCGGGCCCAGCACGAGCGGGTGACCGATGCCGGCGCGCGCTATCTCGAGGCGCCGGTGTCGGGCGGGACGGTGGGCGCGGAGAACGGGACCCTCACGCTGATGGTCGGCGGCGACGCCGACGTGCTCGAGGCCGCCCGACCGGCCCTCGACCCGTTCGCCGGGCTCATCGGGCATGTCGGCGGGCCCGGGATGGGCCAGGTGGTGAAGTTGTGCAACAACCTCCTCTACGCCGCCCAGATGCTGGCCACCGCGGAAGCCACGACGATGGCGGTCAAGGCGGGCGTCGATCTGCACAAGCTGTCCGAGGTGCTCACGCACTCGAGCGGCGACTGTGTGGCCGTGCGCACGCGGATCCCGTTCGAGGGAGTGCTGCCCGACAGCCCGGCGTCGAACGGGTGGGCGCCCGGCTTCATGACCGACCTCATGGCCAAGGACCTCGATCTGGCGCTCGAGTACGCGGGCAAGGCGCGCACGCCGTTGTTCACGACGGGCGTGGTGCGCCAGGTGCTGGGCGCGGCGAGCGCGGCCGGCTACGGCCGCGAGGACTTCTCGTCGTTGGGCAAGGTGATCCGGGACCTCGCCGGGGTGTGAACGCGGGCGGCCGCCTGGCCGCCTGATGGCCGTGACGGTACCCGGCGGAAGTTGCGGTGAAACGACGCGCGGGTGAAGGTCAGGCGACTTCGTCGTTACTGATGAGCCGGAGTTGAGCCTTGGCTCCGGGGGCGGGGCTCGAACCCGCAATCTCCGGATTAACAATCCGTTGCGCTACCTGTTGCGCCACCCCGGAATAGCTGTCCGACGATAGCAGCGCACGCGTCAGCCCCAGGATTCCCCTCAGAACCCGCGCGCACGAGTAGCTCACGTACACGCAACCGCGCTCGTGCTTCGTCTTGCGGATGCTGGAGTCGGCAACCGCCCGATAGGGCTTCCCGAACTGCGAACGGGGGATGCCGGTGACATCCGCCCAGAACTGCTCGGCGGCGTCAAGATCGAGGCCCTGATGGAGGTAGACACGCACGCGGAGCCTCGACTCGTCGACGTTGAAGAAGCGGCGAAGCCAGGCACAGAAGAAGCGCACCATCGTCGGGTCCGTGTTCGCGAATACGACGGAATGGCCCGTCTTTGATCCCTCGCCGGCGTAGAGAGCCGCGCCTGCCGCGAGGAATGCCTTCTCACTCAGTCTGCCGATTTGGTCGGTGCCCCATTCGTTCATCTCCTCGATCTCCTGGAGCTTGCGCGTCTGCCACGGGTGATACCGCGCCTGGGGGCCGTACCTCCGCTTGGAGGGAGTGAACGGGACGTCGCGGACCCAGAGCGAGACCGAGGATTTCGAGACCTTCAACTCTTCGGCGATCCGCGACAGGATCCAGCCCATGGCGCGGAGGCGCCGGGCTTCCTCTTGTTCGCGGACCTTGCCTCGGTAGCCCATCGTGACTGAGGGTATCGAACGTATGTTCGACTGTCAAGGATCGCGTGTGGGAGCGTCGCCCGGTGGGGTACAACTCGGCCATGGGACGAATGAAGACAGGCCTCATCGTCGGGTTCGCGGCCGGCTACTACTTCGGTGCCAAGGCGGGCCGCGAGCGCTACGAGCAGATCCAGGGGTGGCTGCGCGACATCCGTGACAGCAAGCCCTACGAGAAGGCGCAGGCGGCGGTCGAGCTCGGCATCGAGCGGGTCAAGCAGCAGGCCGAGCCGCTCGTCGGCGCCGACTCCGGCTCTCCGAACGGCGGGTCGCGCTAGGGGATCCCGATATCCGCCAGCGGACAGCTGGTGGTGTTGAAGTTCAGCGTTTCCGCTACTCGCCGTGCTTCTCGCCCGGAAGCACGTCGCGCTCCGACCGGTGCCAGACGGGGTGGTCGCCGGCGGTCTCGACGTTGAAGCCGTAGTCGTAGGTTAGGGACCCGCCGATCGTGCCACCCACGCCCACGAACAAGACGCTCGCAACCGACAGGACCAGCGCGAGTACCGGCGTGTGCGTATCTCCGTCGAACGCGACCAGACGCAGGAGGATGCCCGTGAACACCAGCCCGGTGACAAACAGCATCGTGATCGCGTGGGCATTGGCGGTCCGGCGAGCCTGCGTCCCCGGCTCGGTCGAGCGCAGCCAGTCCCAGAAGCCGGTGAGCACGGTGAACACCGACAGGATCGCCCCGCCGACCAGCGCGAACGTGCCGGCGCGGAAGAAGTCGCGCGCCCACTCCTGCTCCTTGCCCACATACGAGATCACGTCGAAGGCCGCGGCCAGGGCGTACGCGCCCACCGGGATGGCAGTGAGCGGCGGGTGCAGCGGCTTGCCCGCCCAGCCCCGCAGGCCCTTGAACGTGCGACCCCGCAATGTGAGCGAGGGCCGGAACGAGAATCGCCGCATCTTGCCGAGGATAACGGTCGGTTCTCTCAGCCGCCCGGGGGTGCGAGGAACAGGTGCCAGCCGAGGACCAGCCACCCGGCGAGCAACGCCACCCGGCCGAACCGCATTCGCACGATCGCTCTCATCACCGCGCCCGGTGTCAGGATCCCCGCTCGGCCCGTCCGACCGAGCAGCGCGAGTGTGATCGCCAGCGCCGCGAGGACACACCAGCCCGTGAGCCCGATCGTCCGCGCGCTCACGTCGGGCGCCACCGGATGATTGCCCAGCCGGCGACGAGCCACATCCCCACCAGCACCGTTCGCCCGACCGCGCCGCCCGTGGCTTCAGTTACGAGCGTGCTGAGCGTGGGATGCGGAGTTCCCAGTGCTCCGACCATGCCGAGGACGCTCCAGCCGACGGCTGCCAGCGCGAGAAGGGCCCAGGCGATCACGACACGTAGGGGCAGTGCCGGCAGCCACGCTCGCAGCAGTCCCGGTCGGCCAGGTACGCGGCGGTAAACACCCACAGTCCGGTGACCGGGTCGTCGTACCCGGGCTCGCCGGCTTCCATCGCCGCTTCGTGCGCAGCCAGGATCTCGTCCCGGCGTGGGTGATCCGGCGGCAGGCGACTCGGGTGGGGCTCGGTGAGCGGACGTTGCGCCATTAGGTGACCAGCCGGAGCATCGGTGGGGCCGGGTGGGATCGAACCACCGACCGACGGATTATGAGTCCGCTGCTCTAACCACTGAGCTACGGCCCCACGCCGAAATCTAGAGGGTGAGAATCTCGTGGGTCGCGCTGAAGGTGAAGCCGGGCTGCGGGCCCCCGGCGATGATGTGGAGCTGGTTCCCCACGCCGACGACCGCGAGCCCGTGGCGCGGCTCGCGGAGGTTGGCGACGTGTTGCCACGCGCTCCCGCTGAGACACTCGATCGACGGGATGGTCCCGTTCGCCTGCTCGCCGCCGGCGGTGCACGGGATGCCGTTGGCGGTACCGGCGCCGTTTCCGCCCCGGCTGAACCGGAGGGTCGGGCCCTGCTGCCAACCTCCGCCGCCGACGGTGCGCACCTCGACCGACGTGAGGTTGGGCTGCCGCCCCGCCACCGCGAACAGGGTGGCGCCGACCGCGGCCGCGCCCAGATGCTCACGGGAGACCTGGAGGTCGGGCCCGAGCTGCCACCCGCCGCCGCTCGGGTCGAACTCCTCGGTGCCGGCGAGCTGTCCGCCGGCGTTGGCGCCCCCGATCGCGACCAGCTTCCCGCCGGCGGCGACAGTCGCGAGCGCGGCCCGGGGAACATTCAGACTGCTCTCGGCGACCCACGCTGCGCCGGGGCTGTCGAGGCTCCACACCTGGTTGGTGGCGACCCCGTTCTTGTACCCCCCGACCAGCCACAGCCGCCCCGCCAGGAACGCCAGCGACGCGTGGTCGTAGTTACCGGGCAGGGTGGTGCCGCTCGACCACGTGTTGGTCCCGAGGTTGAACAGGAAGAGCGAGCTCGTCGGCTGCGAATTGGGGGCGAAGCCACCGGCGACGGCAATCAGCCCTTCGTCCTCCCAGTACGCACCGGCCACTTCGGTGCGCGCCTCGGGCATGGGCGGCCCGAAGTTCGTGGAAAGCGGGGGCGCCTTCTTGGCGGGCTGGCAGGCAACCCCGGCCGCGAGGACGAGCGCCGCGACGAGAAGGCGCCCGCCGCGGCTCACGGCTCTTCGAGGTAGTCGCGCAGGCGCTGCGATCGGGTGGGGTGGCGCAGCTTGGCGAGCGTCTTCGACTCGATCTGGCGGATGCGCTCGCGGGTCACACCGAACTCCTTGCCGACCTCTTCCAGCGTCCGCACCTGACCGTCGTCGAGCCCGAACCGGAGGCGCACGACCTGACGCTCGCGGTCGTTGAGCTCCTCGAGCGCCTCCTCGATGGCTTCGGTGAGCAACGCGCGTGCCGCCGCGGTTGCAGGGGCAATGGCGCTGGGGTCCTCCACGAAATCGCCGAGGAAGCTGTCGTCCTCCTCCCCCACCGGCGTCTCCAAAGACACCGGCTCCTGGCCGATCCGCTGGATCTCGCGCACGCGGTCGGGCGTCATCTCGACCTTGGCCGCAACCTCGTCGACGGTGGGCTCGCGGCCGAGCTCCTGGAGCATCTGGCGCTGGATCCGCACCACCTTGTTCATCGTCTCGACCATGTGCACCGGGATTCGGATCGTGCGGGCCTGGTCGGCGATCGCGCGGGTGATGGCCTGACGGATCCACCAGGTCGCGTAGGTCGAGAACTTGAAGCCCTTCGTGTAGTCGAACTTCTCGACCGCGCGGATGAGACCCAGGTTGCCCTCCCGGATCAGGTCGAGCAGCGCCATGCCCCGGCCCACGTAGCGCTTGGCGATCGAGACCACGAGTCGGAGGTTGGCCTCGGTCAGCTGCTTCTTGGCCAGCTGACCGTCGACGACAACGGCATCGGCACTGGCCCGCTCCTGCTCGCTCAGCCCGGGCTGCTGCTCGATGTGCTCGACCGAGTGCAGCCCCGCCTCGATCCGCTTCGCCAGCGTGACCTCCTGGGGGCCGGTGAGCAGCGGGACCTTCCCGATCTCCTTGAGGTACATGCGCACCGGGTCGAAGCTGCCGAACTCACCCGTTCGCTCGGGCTTGGCGGTGGGCTCGGCCAGGCGACCCATGGGCTCCTTGCGCCGCTCGTGCGCCTCACCGGGACGAGGGACGACACCGATCGTCCGGCCGACCTCGGGAACACGGCGGCGGTGGGGGGCCTCGGGTGCGGCGGCGCCACTACCCGCGCGCCGCTGATCCTCACGCTGGAGCTCCTCGGCGATCTCGTCGACGACCTCGATGCCGCGCGCCTTGATACCGGCGTAGATCGCCGCGAGCTCGCCGGTGTCGGGCTCGAGGTCCGGGAACGCAGAGAAGATCTCGCCGCTGGTGATGAAGCCGCGCTCCTTGAAGCGCGCCAGCGGGTCGGGCATCGCCGGCTGCTCGGTCGCGTCGGGCTTCTCGTCCGCGCCCGGCTTCCCGTCCGCGTTCGTCGTGGTTTCAGGATCCCCCACGCGCTCCTACTCCTGCGAGCCTGACTCTTGCGAGCTCGGCTCTTGCGCCCGGTCGACGAGCCACCCTACCAACTGCCTCGCCGCTTGCTGCGCCGCGTCCCACTCCCCCGTGTCACGATTGTGCGCGGCGAGATCGAGGAGCGACTTCATTTCGCTCGCACGTTCGTCGTCGCCCTCGAGCATCGACTTGAGCAAGCGTTCACCGGCCGGCACCACCATGTTCACCATCAGCCGAGCGCGCACGGTCTCGGGGTCACCGTCGACGGTGGCGTCCTCGACCGCGAGTCGCTCGAGCAGCGAACGCACATCGCCCTCACTGCGGTCGAGCGCCTCACGGAACGACTCTGTATTGAGGAGTAGCTCGTAGGCAGCGCTCGCAGTCCGGTCGGCAAAGAGCACTGGCTCGAGCCAGTCGGACACGAAGTGGGGCTCGTGGATGGCCCAGCGCAGCGCATCGAGCTCGCGCCGGTCGACCTGCAGTTCCGCGGGCCGCGCCGGCTCCTCGGGTCCCGCACTCTGACGGGACACACCACGGGCGATGGCGTTCTTGAACCAGACGTGGTCGACACCGGTTGAACCGGCGACGGTCTGGATGTAGCCCTCGCGCACGAGCTCGCTCGGGTGCTCGCGCAGCACCGGAACCAGCGCCTCGGCTGTTCGCGCTCTTCCCTCGGGGCTGGTGTGCTCGCTGCTCGCCAGCACCTGGTCGATGCGGAACTGCATGAAGGGCTTGGCGTCGTCGAGGGCCTTGAGCAATGCGCCCGCGTCTTCCCGCCAGACGTCGGCGGGGTCGCGGCCAGCCGGCAACGCGGCGACCCGCACCTCGATCTCGTAGCGCTGCTCCCACTCGTACCAGCGCTCGGCCGCGCCCCGACCGGCGGCGTCGGCGTCGTAGGCGAGCGTCACCTTACGGGCGAGGTTCTTGAGGATCTGGAAGTGGTCGTCGGCGAGGGCGGTGCCACAGGTCGCGACCGCGTTGGCGGCGCCGGCGAGCGCGAACGCCATCACGTCGGTGTAGCCCTCGCAGATCACGACGTCGCCCTTGGCGACGATCTCGCCCTTGGCCCAGTTGAGACCGTAGAGCAGCCGACTTTTTTGGTAGATAGCCGAGTCGGGTGAGTTCTTGTACTTGGGCCCCTCGTCACCGAGGTCGCGCCCGCCGAAACCAGCGGGCTCACCCCGGCTGTCGTAGATCGGGAACATCAGCCGGGCCCGGAACTGGTCCTGGAGCTTGTTGACCTTGTTCACGAAGGCGAGGCCCGCGCTGGTGATGTCGTCGCGCGAGAACTTCTTCGCCTGGAGGTGGCGGCTGAGCAGGTCCCAGTCGTCGGGCGACCACCCGATCGAGAACCGACGGGCGGCGTCGCCGTCGAAGCCGCGACTGCGCAGGTACTGGCGCGCCTTGCCGCCCTCGGGCGCTTCGAGGAGTAGCTGGTGGTAGAACGCGATCGCCTCGCCGACGGCTTCGGCGAGCCGGTCGCGCCGTTTGCGGTTCTCCCCCGTCGCTTTGCTGTCGTAGCGCAACGCGATGCCGGCGCGCGCCGCCAACCGCTCGACCGCGTCGACGAAGTCGAGGTGCTCGACCTCGCGCACGAACGTGATCGCGTCGCCGCTCTTCTGACACCCGAAACACATGTAGACGCCGAGTTCCTGGTTCACGGAGAACGACGGCGTCTTCTCGGCGTGGAACGGGCACAGGCCCATGTAGCGGTTGCCGACCCGCTTGAGCCCGATGTGCTCGCCCGCGAGGGCGACGAGGTCGGTCGACTCCCGTACCCGGGCGACGTCCTCGTCGAGGATCCCCATCGAGCGTCAGGTTACGAGGCGCGGGCACGACGGCCCGCGACCCGCTTCACACGCCCCTGGGAAGATCTTCTGGTTGCCAGCCGAGGAGCTCGACGCCGAGGCCGAGGGCGTAGCGGTCGGTCATGCCGCTCACGTAGTGGACCGCCGCGGCCGCCGCGGCCGGCGAGCCGCGAGTGATGGCATCGCCCGACCCCGCGAGGTCGGGGATGCGGGTGGGGACGTCGGCGAAGTGCTCGACGAGCCCCCGGAGCAGGGCGATCACCCGGTCGGCCTGGCGCCGGGCGGCGGGCCGCAGGTAGATCCGGTCGAAGTTGAACGCCCGGAAGGCGGCCAGGGCCGAGGCGGCGGGCTCGGTCATGGCGACGTGGCCGGTGCCGCGGATGGCGTCGAGGACCGCCAGGACGAACGTGCCGATCTGCTCCGAGCCGCGGGAGCCCGCCACCTCGCGCACCTCGGGCGGGGGATCGTGGGGGGTGAGGATCCCGGCGCGGACGGCGTCCTCGAAGTCGTGGCACACGTAGGCGATCCGGTCGGCCCACGCCACCACCTCACCCTCGGGGGTGGCCGGCGCCGGCCGGCGCCACGAGTGGTTGCGCACGCCGTCGAGGGTCTCGAGGCACAGGTTGAGCCCGGCCAACGTGACGTCGGCGCCGTACACGGCGTGGTCGTACTCGGCCTCGGGGACGTACGGCGAGAACGCCTCCTCCGACGCGTGGCCGGCGGGGCCGTGGCCGCAGTCGTGGGCGAGGGCGATCGCCTCGACCAGCGGGACGCACAGGTTGGCGGCCCGGGCGATGGCGGTGGCGACCTGGGCGACCTCGACCGCGTGGGTGAGGCGGGTGCGGAGGTGGTCGTCCTCGGGGGCGATGAAGACCTGACATTTCCCGGCCAGGCGGCGCCAGGGCCGGGAGTGCTTCACCCGGTCGAGGTCGCGCTCGAAGCACAGCCGGTACGGATCGGGCTCCTCCGCCACGAACCGGCGCCCGGCGCCCACCGGCCGGGTGGCGCCCGGAGCGAGGGCGGCCGCGAGCTCGGCCTCCCGCTCCTCGCGTCGGCGCAGGTCACCGCCCACGAATGCGTCGGCGTCGGCGTGCGCCTTGCGCACCGCAACACCCGCTTCGACGATCAAGCTGCTCCGGGGCATGGAGTGACCATACCGGGGAGGTGTGACAGTTATGCCGAGGCTCCCGGGCCGTCCGATCCCACGGCGGCGTGGGCGGCGGCGAGGCGGGCGATCGGCACCCGGTAGGGCGAGCACGACACGTAGTCGAGGCCGATCTCGTGGCAGAACCGCACCGACTCGGGGTCTCCGCCGTGCTCACCGCAGATGCCGAGCTTGATGTCGGACCGGGCGGCCCGGCCCTTCTCGACCGCGTCCCGCACCAGCTGACCCACGCCCTCGACGTCGAGAGTCTCGAACGGGTTGGCCGCGAGCAGGTGGAGCTCGAGGTACTGGGCCATGAACCGGCCCTCGACGTCGTCGCGGGAGAAACCGAACGCCATCTGGGTGAGGTCGTTGGTCCCGAACGAGAAGAACTCCGCCACCTTGGCGATGTCGTCGGCCACCAACGCGGCGCGGGGCGTCTCGATCATCGTCCCGACCAGGAACGACACGCCTTCACGACTGTCGGAGAACAGCGACTCGGCGACTTCGCGGGTCCAGTCCACGATCAGCGCGAGCTCGGGCTCGCTGACGATCAGGGGGATCATGATCTCGACCCGGGGGTCGCCGCCGGCGACCTTGCGCTCGATCGCCGCCTCGAGGATCGCCTTCACCTGCATGCGGTACAGGCCGGGCTTGATGATCCCGAGCCGGCACCCCCGCGTCCCGAGCATCGGGTTGGACTCCCGCCACATCTGCCCGGCGGCGAGCAGCGTGCGGCCCTCGTCGTCGAGCTCGCCGCGCGCATCCTGCACAAGCAACTGCTCGACGTCGGGGAGGAACTCGTGCAGGGGCGGGTCGAGCAGACGGATGGTGACCGGCAGCCCGTCCATCGCCTCGAAGATCCCGAGGAAGTCGGCCCGCTGGAGCGTCTCCAGCTCGGCCAGCGCGGCCAGCTCCTCCTTCGGCTCGGAGGCGAGGATGAAGCGCTGCACGATCGGCAGCCGGTCGCCCATGAACATGTGCTCGGTACGGCACAGCCCGATCCCCTCGGCCCCGAACTGGCGCGCCTTCTCCGCGTCCTCGGGGAGGTCGGCGTTGGTGCGCACCCGCAGCGTCCGCAGCTCGTCGGCCCAGCCCAGGATCGTCTCGAACGGGCCCGTCGGCTCGGGCGTGATGACCGGCAGCTCGCCCACGACGACCTCGCCGGTGGTGCCGTTGACCGAGATGACCTCGCCCTCACGCACTGTCGTGCCATTGACGGAGAACTGCTTGCCGTCGACGTCGATGTCGAGGGCGGACGCGCCGCACACCGCCGGCTTCCCCATCCCGCGGGCGACGACGGCGGCGTGGCTCACGAGCCCGCCCCGGGACGTGAGGATCCCCTCGGCCGCGATCATCCCGTGCAGGTCGTCGGGCGAAGTCTCCGGACGCACGAGGATCACGCGCTCGCCCGCCGCGTGCCGCTCCTCGGCGTCGTCGGCGGTGAAGTACACCTTGCCGACCGCGGCGCCCGGCGACGCGTTGAGGCCCTTCGCCAGCGCCTTGTACTCCGCCTTGGGATCGAACTGGGGATGGAGCAGCTGGTCGAGCTGGGCCGGCTCTACCCGCAGGACCGCCTCGGTACGGTCGATCAGGCCCTCGGCCTCCATGTCGACTGCCATGCGCAGCGCGGCGGCGGCGGTGCGCTTCCCCACACGCGTCTGGAGGATGAACAGGCGTCCCTGCTCGATGGTGAACTCGATGTCGCACATGTCGCGGTAGTGCTTCTCGAGTGTGTCCATCACCTCGAGCAGCTGGCGGTGGGGCTCGGGGAACGTCTTGCCCATGCCGTCGAGGGGCTCGGTCGCGCGGATGCCGGCGACGACGTCCTCGCCCTGGGCGTTGACCAGGAAGTCGCCGTACGGGCGCTTCTCGCCGGTCGCCGGATCGCGGGTGAACGCGACGCCGGTGCCGGAGTCGTCGCCCTTGTTGCCGAACACCATCGCCTGCACGTTGACGGCGGTGCCCAGGCCGTCGGGGATGCCCTCGAGCTTGCGGTAGTCCTTGGCCCGCTTCCCGTTCCAGCTCCGGAACACGGCTTCGATCGCGTAGCGCAGCTGCTCGCGCGGGTCCTGGGGGAAGTCGACCCCCGCTTCCTTCTTCACGATGCCCTTGAACGTCTCGACCAGGCCGGTGAGCGCGTCGGCATCGAGCTCGGGATCAGTGGCGACGCCGCGCTGCTCGCGCAGCTCGGTCAGGGTCTCTTCGAAGAGCTCGCCGTCGATGTCGAGGACGATCTTGCCGAACATCTGGACGAATCGGCGGTAGGAGTCGAGGGCGAACCGCTCGTTGTCGGTCTGCTTGGCCAGCCCCTTCACCGACGCGTCGTTGAGCCCGAGGTTGAGGACGGTGTCCATCATCCCCGGCATCGAGAACGGCGCCCCCGACCGCACCGACACGAGCAGCGGGTCGGCTTCGTCACCGAGGCGCTTGCCCATCTTCTCCTCGAGCGCGGTCAGCGCCGCCTCGACCTCGTCCATGAGCCCGTCGGGGAGCTTGTCGCCACCGGCCATGTACGCCTTGCACGCCTCGGTGGTGATGGTGAACCCAGGGGGGACGGGGAGGCCGAGGTTGGTCATCTCGGCGAGGTTGGCCCCCTTCCCGCCGAGCAGGTACTTCTGCTCCTTCGAGCCCTCTTCGAAGGCGTGGACGTACTTCATGGGCCAGAGACTACGGGCCGGGGCGGCGGCGGAGAAACGCGATCGTCAGCCGTCGATCACGAGGGTGCCGGCGAGGCGGTCGTGCATCCCCTGGAGGTTGGCGTTGCGCGGCCACGTGAGCACACCGATGAGCACGATGAACACCACGAGCTGGCCGAGGATGGGCGAGAACATCAGCGCGATCAGCACGGGGGCGCCGTAGTGGTAGAGCGCGCCCCGCACACCGAGGCGGGTGCCGTCGACGTTGATGACCCGGATGCCCAGCAGCTGCTTCCCCAGCGTCCGGCCGGTCATGACACTCGACGGCACGAGGTACAGCAGGGCGAGCACGAGGATGGCGCCGGTCAGGGCGAGCTGGGCCGGGACGAGCTTCCCTTCGAGGTCATCGAGCTCCTCCTGCGCTCGTTCGGCGTCGCGGTCGGCGGCGTCGGCTTCGTCGTCGGCGGCGGCAGCGCGCGCGCGGGCCTCCTCCTCGGCGGCGACGTCGCCCTGCCGCCTCGCCCTCTTGGCGTCGTCCCGCGCGTCGTCGGCGCGGTCCTCGGCCCGGTCCTTCCTCTCGTCGAGGGCGTCGATCCGATCGTCGAGCACGTCGATCCGGTCGGTCTCCTCCTTGTAGGTGCTGTCGATGATCCGGGCGCCGGCGGTCTGGACCCCGAGTACCAGCACGAACAGCACGGCGAGGTCGATCACCATCGCGATCACCCGGGCCCGGGGCGGCGGCGGGCGGAACCCGGCCGGCCAGGTCGGCGGCGGGTCCAGGGGCTCGGCCGAGAACAGCGAGACCCGCGGCGCCGCGGTGTCCCGACCCCGGGCGCGGTCACGCGCCGGCCGTTGGCGGCGGGCCGGGGCGCGCCCCGTGTCGCCGTCGCCGTCCTCGTCGTCGTCGTCTTCTTCGTCGTCCGCCGCGCCCGCCGCGTCGGTGTCGATCCCCACGCTGTCGTCGTAGCGCTCGCGCTGGAACGGGTCGCTCAGCACCTGCCAGGCGCCGTTGAGCCGGGCGGTCTCGGCCCGGGCGTCGTCGGACGTGCCGACGTCCTCGGCGAGCTCCTCGAGCCGGTCGCGGTACGCGGCCCGGATGTCCTCCTTCGACGCGTCGGGATCGACTCCGATCACGTCGTAGTGCGTCCGGTCGTCCCCGTCCATCAAATGGCTCCCTCGCTCGGCGCCGGGATACCCGGCGCCGCCCCTGCGGGGACGCTCGTCCGCACGGTGTTGCTCACGCCGGCAGCCGTTCCTGGAGCGTGGCGAGCAGCTCGTCGACCGGGACCCGGTCCTGGTCCATGGAATCGCGGTCGCGCACGGTCACGGCCTTGTCGTCGAGCGTGTCGAAGTCGACGGTCACGCACAACGGGGTGCCGACCTCGTCCTGGCGCCGGTAGCGGCGGCCGATCGACCCGGCGGTATCGACGTCGGTCATGAAATGCGGTCGCAGCGACGCCGCCACGTCCTCGGCGACGGGGTTGAGCTTCTCGTTGCGCGACAACGGCAGCACCGCCACCTGGACCGGGGCGAGCCGGTGGTCGAGCCGCAGCAGCGTTCTCTTCTCCCCCCGCACCTCCTCTTCGGAGTACGCCGCCAGTAGGAAGGCGAGCAGGGCGCGATCGGCACCCACGGCAGGCTCGATCACGTGAGGCACGTAACGGCGATCGGCGTCCTGGTCGTAGTAGGTGAGGTCCTGCCCGGAGAACTGGGCGTGTTGGGTGAGGTCGAAGTCGGTCCGGTTGGCGACTCCTTCGAGCTCGCCCCACCCCCACGGGTAGAGGAACTCGATGTCGGACGTCCCCACCGAGTAGTGGGAGAGCTCGTCGGGATCGTGGGGACGCAGCCGGAGCTGCTCCTCGGGAATGCCGAGCTCGACGAACCACCGCAGCCGTTCCTGGCACCAGTACTCGTACCAGCGAGGGCCGTCTTCGGGTGGGACGAAGTACTCCATCTCCATCTGTTCGAACTCACGGGTCCGGAAGATGAAGTTTCCGGGTGTGATCTCGTTGCGGAACGACTTGCCGATCTGGGCGATCCCGAACGGCGGCTTCTTGCGCGTCGTCGTCTGCACGTTGAGGAAGTTGACGAAGATGCCCTGGGCGGTCTCGGGGCGGAGGTACGCGACCGAGGCCTCGTCCTCCACGGGACCGACGTGGGTCTTGAACATGAGGTGGAACTGGCGAGCCTCGGTGAAGGAGCCCTTCGCGCCGCAGTTGGGGCACGCCCCCGACTCGGGCAGGTGATCGGCCCGGAAGCGCTCCTTGCAGTTGCGGCAGTCGACCAACGGGTCGGTGAAGGTCGCGAGGTGGCCGCTCGCTTCCCACACCTTGGGCGCCATGAGGATGGCGGCATCGAGGCCGACGATGTCGTCGCGCAGCTGCACCATTGAGCGCCACCACGCGTCCTTGACGTTGCGCTTGAGCAGGACGCCGAGCGGCCCGTAGTCCCACGTCGACCGGAAGCCGCCGTAGATCTCGCTCGAGGGGAACACGAGGCCGCGCCGCTTGCACAGGTTGACGACGCGGTCCATGAGGTCGGCCTTTGCCATCAGGGGGATCGTAGTCGGAGGCGTTTTCGGAACTGCCTTCGTAACCCTTAGGCTGCAGCGGTGGCCTGGTTCGGAACGTTCGTGCGACGGCGCGCGACCGACCACGCCAGGACGCACGACGTGCTCTCGATGGCCGAGGTCGCCGGCGCAGTCATCCTGAGCGTCTTTCTCATCCTGTTCGTCGCCGCGCTCCTTCCCTGGCTGCTCGCAGGCGCGGTCACGGCCGCGGTCGAGAGCCTCATGCGGCAGGTCGGGTTCGACGACTTCGAGGCGTCGACGCTGGCCGACTGGGTGCTCGTCTTCCTCGTCGGTCTCCTCCTAGTGGCGCTCCTCGCCGCGATCGTCGTCACGATCGCGTTCTGCTTCAGCTTCCTCGCCCGCCGCGCCGGCGTCTCGCTGACCCCGAAGGGGCTGCGCCGGACCGCGCTCACGGTCGCGCCGCCGCGAGCGCTCCCCCCGGGCCGGCAGCCATCGATGGCGGCGGACGGAACCCGCGACGAGCTGTACGCCCGGGCGCAGCGGCTGGACATCCCGGGGCGGTCGAGGATGACGAAGGCCCAGCTCCGCCGGGCGCTGGCGCGCGCCGGCTCGCGTTAGAGGAACTGCCATCCTCCGGCAGGGGGCCGGGGTCCCCGGCCCCCCGACCCCCGGCGGCGTGCGGGAGCAGCGAGCGTAGCGAGCGCGACCCAGAAACTTAGAACACCGC
>JBQTGU010000059.1:0-32383 GCA_052390575.1 Actinomycetota bacterium
GTGAACCCGAGACCGGGCCCCATCTGCTCCGCCAGTGTCTTCGGGAAGAACACGCTCGGGACCAGGAACGTGCCCGTCTCGGCGAGGGCGGCGATGCCCTCGGTGTCGAGCTCGTCGCCGTGGTCGACGACATCGATGCCGGCTTCGACCGCCATCAGGAGCGCCTGCTTGTTCGCGATGTGCCCGCGGATGAGGGCACCGCGCTCGTGGGCGGTCTCGATGGCGGCAGTCAGTTCGTCGCGGGTCATCTCCATCTGCTCGCGCGGCGCCATGACGCCGTGCCCGCCGGTCACGAACAGCTTGATGATCTCGGCGCCCCGCTTGATCTCGTCGCGTACCGCCCTGCGGACCTCGTCGGGGCCGTCGACCCGCCGGATCGCACCCCAGGCCTGGAGCTCCCAGTACCAGGGCGCGTTGTCGTTGGCGTGGCCGGTGGTGGAGACGTCGCGGCTTCCGGGGACGAAGCGGGGGCCAGCGATCACGCCGTCGTCGATCGCCCGTTTCAGGGACGCGTCGATGTCGTGGGGTGCGCCCGCGCTCACCACCCCGGTGCAACCGCAGCGCAGCGCCGTCTCGACGTTCCGCGCCGCCACCAGCGCCTGGTAGGCGGGGGGTTGCTCGAGACCGAACGGCGCCGGTTTCGCGCCGAGCTCGTCGTAGGTGGCGTGAAAGTGACACGTCACCATGCCGGGCATGAGGGTTCGCCCGGCAAGGTCGAGGACGCGGTCGTCGGGGCCGGCAGCAACGTCGCCTTCCCCCACCGAGGTGATGCGGTTCCCCTCGACCACGACGGTGGTGCCCGGTCGGGCCGGGTGCTCGCCGTCGAGCAGGTTCGCGCCGGTGAAGATCAGTCGTCCCACGATGGCTCCTACAGGCTCGTCGCCGGCGCGGCGTAGGCGTCGGCCAGCTTGCCGATGGCGTCGGCGATGCCGCCGGGGTCGACCGCGAACGGGCACAGCACCAGCTGGTCGACGCCGGCGTCGCGGTACTGCGGGAGGTGGGCCGGTTCCACGGGCTGGAGGTATGCGCACACAGTGACGTCGACGTCGTCGAGTGAGCGGTCGCGCTCGCCGAGCAGGCCGTCCAGCTTCTTGATGTGCTCGGCCGCGCTCTCGGGCAGGTGGTTGAAGCCGTGCCAGCCGTTCCCGAGGTCAGCTACCCGCTGCAGGGCGGCGTCGCTCTCGCCGCCGAAGAAGATCGGCGGGTGGGGCTGCTGCACCGGCTTCGGGTTCATGCGACACGGCGCGAGGTCGTAGTACCGACCCTGGTACGAAGAGACCTCGTCGCACCAGAGCCGGCGCATGATCTCGATGTACTCCCGGGTACGGCCGGCGCGCTGGTCGAAACGCGCCTCGAGCGCCTCGAACTCCTCCCGCTGCCACCCGATCCCGATGCCGAGATCGAGTCGCCCGTTCGAGAGCCAGTCGACCGTCGACGCCTCCTTGGCCGTGATCACGGGGTTGCGCGGCGGGAGCAGGCACCCCGCGCTCCCCACCCGCAACTGGTTCGGCTGGGCGGCGAGGAACGCCAGCGTCGAGAACAGGTCCAGCATCCCCGAGTCGGGCGGCAGCCCGATGCGGCCGTCGTCGGCGTACGGGTAGCGCGGCTCGTACTCGTCGAACCCGACGACGTGCTCACTCACCCAGACCGAGCTGAACCCACCGTCCTCGGCGGCGCGGGCGAACGCAGCGAGGTACTCGGGGGTGGCGATGGGGCTGACACTGGGGATGAACAGGCCGAGGCGCACGCCGACCCTCCTCTGCGAGACTGTCGATCCTAGGGACAGGAGGAGGAGCGATGCCCAAGCAGCGGATCCTCGGCGGCGTCGGCACCAAGGTGCTGTTCGAGAACGACAAGGTGAAGGTGTGGGAGCTGCTGCTCCAACCGGGCGAGCGCAGCGACGTGCACCGCCACGAGATGGATCACCTGCTGATCGAGATCGACGGCGACAAGGTCGCGGTCGAGCCTGAGCCCGACAGCGAAGGGCCCTACAAGGACTACCTCGAGGGCGAGGTCATCAAGGGCATGGTGATCCCGGTCGACCGGGGCGGCGTCGAGACCGCGGTCAACATCGGCACCAAGCCCTTCCACGAGATCATCGTCGAGCTGAAGGACTGAACGACCGGGTCAGGTGCCGAGCTTGTTGAGCCGCTCGGTCGCCTCGACGTACTCCTCCACCAATGTCAGCACGACGTCACGGGTCTTGCGGATCTGGTTCATCTGCCCGACGACCTGACCGACCGGGTTGAACATCACGTCGCGCGCCTTCTCGGGGTAGCGGTGGGCGCGGGCGACGGCATCGCCCGACACCATGTACTGGAGCGGCATCGGCAGGGGGTCGGGCGTGTCGGGGCGCTCCCACGCCTCGGTCCAGTCGGTGCGCAGCATGCGGGCGGGCTTGCCGGTGTAGGAGCGCGAGCGCACGGTGTCGCGGCTGGTCGCCGCGATGAGCTGCTCCTTCTGCACCGGGGTGAGGTCGGCCTCCTCGACCGTGAGCCACAGCGAACCGGTCCACACGCCCTGGGCGCCGAGTGCGAGCGCGGCCGCGATCTGGGCACCGGTGCCGATCCCGCCGGCGGCGAGGACGGGTGTGGGCGCGACCGCCTCGATGACCTGGGGCCAGAGCACGAGCGAGCCGACCTCGCCGGTGTGGCCGCCGGCCTCGGTGCCCTGGGCGATCACGATGTCGACACCGGCCTCGCGATGACGGACGGCCTGGTGGGGCGAGCCACACAGCGCGGCGACGCGCCGACCGGCGTGATGGATCTCCTCGATCACGTCGTCGGGCGGCGTGCCCAGGGCGTTGGCGACGAGCGCGACCTTCTCGTGGTTGAGGGCGACGTCGATCTGGGGCGCGGCAGTGGCGGTGGTCCAACCCAATAGCTGACCGCCGCGCTGCTGACCCTCAGGCAGCTCGGGGACGCCGTGGTCGGCCAGTATCTTCTGGGCGAACTCGACGTGCTCCTTCGGGACCATGTCGCGCAGCTGCTGCGTGAGCTTGCCGGGATCGTCCTCGCCCATCCCCTCGTACTTGCCCGGGATGACGACGTCGACGCCGTAAGGCGCATTGCCGACGTGCTCGTCGATCCAGCTCAGCTCGACCTCGAGCTGCTCGGGCGAGAACCCGACCGCGCCGAGGACGCCGAAGCCGCCCGCCTTGCTGACCGCGGCGACGACGTCGCGGCAGTGAGTGAAAGCAAAGATCGGGAACTCAATGCCGAGGTCGTCACACAGGGGGGTGCGCATGGCGTCTCCTGTCGCGCTACGTGAGTGCGTTCGGGATGGGCGTGCCAGCCCGCTCCATGCACTGCACGTCGAAGTAGATCGGGAGCAGGTACTTGACGTAGAAGGCGCGAGTGGTGAGGTCACCGGTGACGAGATCGTCGTAGTTCTTGATCTTCACCCGGTCGTCCTTCTCCTGGTAGCGCTGGCACTGCTCGAGCTTGGCGTCGACCTCGGCGCGGCTCGAGAACAGCAGCCCGAGGTGGTCGTAGCCGGGCGACGCCATCGGCTTGGTGCTCTCGGCCAACAGGATGAACTGCTGCGCCTCCTCCGAGAGGAGGATGTGGCAGAGCTGGCCCACGACCTCGGTGTCGACGCCGATCCAGCCGAACACGCTGCCGTAGAAGCCGTCGACCTCCTCGCGGAACCCCTTCGTGAGCTTCCCCTGCGGGAACGTCAGCTCCATGTGGTTGAACCGCATCTCGGCCATGTCGTCCTCCTCGTTGGCTGAAGTCTCTCACTCCGGCATCGGCGGGTCCCACTGCACGCCGTTGATGTGCCCACCGCCGTCGGCGAAGATCGTGTTGCCGGTCACGTAGCGGCTGTCGTCGGAGGCGAGGAAGAGCGCGACGCCGCCGATGTCGAGCTCGGGATCGCCCATCCGGCCGATCGGGTTCTGCTTCAGGAGCTCGGCCGCGTTCTCCGGCGCCGCCTCCGCGAACGCGACGTACGCGGGGCTCGCCGCCGCCGGCGCGATCGCGTTCACCAGGATGTTGTGGCGGGCCCACTCGCGGGCGGCGGTCCGAGTCAACGCCCGGATCGCCTCCTTGGCCGCGTTGTAGTCGGCCGAGTACATGTGGGCGTTGATCCCGTTGAGCGACACGAAGTTGATGATCCGCCCGCCGCCCTGGGCCTTCATGTGCGGGAACACCGCCTGCATCGCCCACAGCGTGTGCAGCGGTCCGCCCCGGTAGGCGAGCAGGAGGTCGTCGGCGGGCTTGCGCTCGAGCCGGGCCATCCCGCCGACGACGTAGGCGTTGTTGACCAGGACGTCGACCCGCCCGAACGCGTCGATGGTGCCATCGACCATGGCGCGGACCTGCTGCTCGTCGAGCACGTCGGTCGGAACGAACCGGGCGGCGCCCCCCAGCTCCTCCTCGATCTCCTTGACCACGGTCGCGCCGGTCTCGTTGTTGATCTCCGCGACGGTCACCGTCGCACCCTCCCGGGCGAGCGCCCGGGCTACGCCCCGGCCGATCCCCTGACCGGCGCCGGTGACGATCGCCGCCTTGCCGTCGAGCCGTCCCATCCCACCTCCTCCTCTCCTTGCGCCAGTGCCCCCCACGCCCATGCCCCGAGCGCGACCGCGGTCGCGACATGCCAGGCCGAGTGCCACTGGAGCGCGCTGCCCGACGCGCACAGCGGGGCGTCGGTCCGGCCGAGCAGGTTGACGGTGAGCCCGATCGCGAACGCGGCCAGTCCGACGAGGTAGCCGGCAGCGCGGCGCTCGACCGGGAAACGGCCGCCCGTCACCCGGGAGTGCACCAGCTCGAACCCGGCGATGAAGACGAGGGCTCCTGGGAACGCGAGGTCGTGGAGGAAGTTGACCGTACCGTCGTCCCAGCCGTGGAACCCGATGCTCCCGATGCCCACGAACACGACGAACAGTCCGAAGGAGCGGCCCACTGGTCGGCGGAACCGCGCGGCGATCCAGATACCGACCGCGAGATAGGCGACGCCCGACAACGTGTTGACGGGTTGCTCGAGCAGGCCGTCGCCGATGCGCTCGCAGTCCGACGCGCCGGTCGCCAGGAGTTGCGCGAACACGCGCTACCGGTCGACGCCCAGGACCAGCGCGCTCGTAGGGACCATCGTCCCCGCGGTCACGAGCACGTGCTCGACCCCATCGACCTGGTTCACCGACCTGCCACGCACCTGGCGCACGCCCTCCGCAATGCCGTTCATGCCGTGGATGTACGCCTCGCCGAGCTGGCCGCCGTGGGTGTTGATCGGGAGCTTGCCCCCGAGCTCGATCGTCCCATCGCGCACGAAGTCCTTGGCCTCGCCCCGCTCGCAGAACCCGAACTCCTCCAGCTGAGGAAAAACCAACGGCGTGAAGTGGTCGTAGATGACGGCCATTTGCATGTCGTCGGCGGTCAACCCGGTGGTGTTCCAGAGCTGACGAGCCACGAGGCCCATCTCGGGCAGCCCGGTGATCCGGTCGCGGTAGTAGCTGGTCATCATGTCCTGGTCCTCGCCCGCGCCCTGGGCCGACGCCCGGATCACCGCCGGCGGATGGGCAAGGTCGCGAGCCCGTTCGAGGGTGGTGACGACGAGTGCCTGGGCGCCGTCACTCTCCTGGCAGCAGTCGAGCAGATGGAGCGGCTCGACGATCCAGCGCGACGCCTGGTGCTCTTCGAGCGTGATCGGCTTGCCGTAGAACCACGCCTTCGGGTTGGTGGCGGCGTGCTTGCGGTCGGCCACCGCGATGCGGCCGTAGTCCTCGCTGGTGGCGCCGAACTCGTGCATGTAACGGGTGGCGAACATCGCCACCCACTGCGCCGGCGTGAGCAGGCCGAAGGGCGAGTACCACGAGAAGTGCGCGTTGTCGGCCGTCGCCATCGCCGGGCGGTTCTGCACGCCGGCGCCGAAGCGATTGCCCGACCGCTCGTTGAACGCTCGGTAACAGACCACTGCGTCGGCCACACCGGCGTTGACCGCCAGCACCGCCTGCTGCACGGTGCCGCACGCCGCGCCCCCACCGTGGTGGATGCGGGAGAAGAAGGACAGCTCGCCGATGCCAAGGTTGCGGGAGATCTCGATCTCGGGGTTGGTGTCCTGGGTGTAGGTCACCATCCCGTCGATCTCGGCGGGCTCAAGGCCGGCGTCGGCGATGGCGGCCTCGACCGCCTCGCACGCCAGCCGGAGCTCGGAGCGGCCCGACTCCTTCGAGAACTCGGTCGCGCCGATGCCGACGACCGCGGCCGCGTCGCGCAGCGCGTTTCGCTCGGTCACTTCGGCAGCTCCAGCGTCACCGTTCCGGTGACGTGGTCGCCGAGCTTGTTCGCGCCCCGCACCTCGACCTCGACGGCGCCGTCGTCCTTCTGGGCGACTTTGCCCGTCATCGTCATGGTGTCGCCCGGGTAGTTGGGCGCGCCCAGGCGGATCATCACGCGCTTGAGGACGGCATCCGGACCGGCCCAGTCGGTGATGAACCGCCCGACGAAGCCGTTGGTCGAGAGGATGTTCATGAAGATGTCGGGCGAGCCCCGCTCCTGGGCCAGGCCCGGATCGTGATGCACGTCCTGGTAGTCGCGCGACGCGATCGCGGTCGAGACGATCAGCGTGCGCGTGAGGGGGATAGCGAGCTCGGGGAGCTGGTCGCCGACGTTCACGTCGTCGTAGCGCAGCGAAGTTGTCGTGCTCATACCGGTGTGTACTCCTTCAGCGTCCGTCCGAGCCGGGCCAGCTGGGCGCTGGCGCCGCCCAGCGTCACCTCGATCTGCTTGCCCCAGAGGAAGTAGCGGTGCACGGGGTAGTCGACGTCCGCGCCCATCCCCCCGTGGAGGTGCTGGGTGATGTGGACGACGCGCTGACCACCCTCGGCCGCCCACCACTTCGCCACCATCACTTCACGGGCCGCGTCGAGACCCGCCGCGAGCCGCCAGGCCGCCTGCCACAGGGTGACGCGCATGGCCTCGGCGTCGATATAGGCGTCCGCCGCCTTCAGCGCGACGCCCTGGAAAGTGGAGAGGGGCCGGCCGAACTGCTGGCGCTGCGAGGTGTACTCGGCGGCCATTCGCAGCGCGCCCTCGGCCACGCCGACCTGGAGCGCGCACAGGCCGACGAGGGCACGGTCGACCATCGACGAGAGCACGCGGGCGCCATTCGCGACGTCGCCCAGTGGCTCGCCGGGGGCGCCGGCGAACGTGAGCTGCGCGACCCGCGACCGGTCGGTGGTCTCGCCGACGGCGCGCTCGACACCCACACCGGCGGGGTCGACCAGGAACACGCCAACGTCGCCGCCGTTACCGATCGACGCGGGCACAACCACGCGTGCGGCGACGTGGGCCGCGGGCACGCTCGGCTTGGCGCCATCGAGGCGCCAGCCGTCGCCGTCGCGGCTCGCCGTGACCGACGGGCGGAATGGATCGTTGGCGCCCGGTTCGGCCAGCGCGGCGGTGAGCATGACCTCCCCGCGGGCGACGCCGGGTAGCCACTCCCGCTGCTGCGCGGGTGTGCCGTGCTCCGCCAGCGTGAGCCCGCCGAGCACGAGCGTGGGCCACAGCGGAACCGGCGCGACGGTGCGGCCCTGTTGCTCGAGCAGCAGCGACAGCTCGATCAGCCCCAGGCCGCTGCCGCCGTGCTCCTCGGGGACGGCGATTGCCAGCAGGCCGGCATCGGCCAGCGCGCGCCAAAGGTCGCGGTCGATGCGCTCGTCGCCGCGCTCGATCTCCTTGACCCGCTCGACGGTGGCTTGACCGCCGAAGACCTGGGCGGCGAGATCACGGACGGCCTCTTGCTCGTCGTTGATGGTGATGGCCATCCCTAACGCCCCGCGCGCTGCGGGCCGGTATACCCGGCCCGCGGACGCTCGCTCCGCGGATGGAAGGCGGGCAAAGTGAGTTCGGCATCGTGCTCGATCCATTCGACCTCGACCGGCATCCCGACATGCACGTCGGCGGCGTCGACGCCAGCAAGGTTGGCGACGAGGCGCGTGCCCTCGTCCAGCTCGATCAGCCCGATCGGCAGCGGATAGTCGAACGCCGGCACCTGCGGGTAGTGGTTGACGACGTAGCTGTACACGGTGCCCCGGCCTTTGGCCTCGACCGAGTCCCACTCGTACGACCGGCACTTCGGGCACACGGGTCGGGGCGGGTGGCGCAGCTCGTGGCATTGCGTGCACCGCTGGATCAGGAGCCGGTGCTCCTTGGCTCCCTCGAACCAGAAGGCGTTGTCCCGGGTGAGCGCGGGCCGGGGTCGTTTCGGCCGCGGCGTGGTTTCGCCCTGCCCTTGCGCCCCGCCGCGCCCCGTCCCCGGCTTGAACTTCAGGATGCGGAACCGCATCGTGCCGACGAGCTCGCCGTCCTCGGTGCGGTACTCGACCCGGGTGGTGACGAAGTGGCCGACGCCGAGGCCGGTGGCCTTCTCGTCCGAGACCGACTCGATGATCGTGGTTGTCGACAGGTGGTCGCCGAGGTGGAGGTAGCGGTGATACTCCTGCTCGCAGTTGGTCGCCACCACCGACGTGAACCCGGCCGAGTCGAGCAGGTTCATCAGCTCGTCGCGGGGGTTGCCGCCATCGGTGGGGCGGGGGCGCACGCCCCGCATGACCCAGGCTTGGAGCATCACCGGCGGCGGGACGATCTCGCCGTGCACCGAGTCCGCGGCCGCGTCGGCGTCGACGTAGACGGGGTTCTCGTCGCCAACCGCCTCGACCCAGTGCCGGATCATGGGCTGGTTGACCGGGTCGGCGCCGCGCTCGGGCCCGCCTGCCTCCTTGCCCTCGAACGACCTGAGCTTGGTGATGAAGTCCGCCTTCTCGGAGTTCGGGGCGTCGGCGGTCGTCGTCATCGGGCCTGCCGGGCCATGCCGAGACCGGCGGTGGCGACGATCTCGCGCTGGATCTCGTTCACGCCCCCGCCGAACGTGTTGATCTGCGCCGCCCGTCCCGCCCGCTCGAGGTCGCCGTGGAGCACCGCGCCGGGCGCGCCCTCGGACAGGTAGCCGGCGGCGCCGACGATCCCCAGGAGCGTCCGGTACACGTCGACGAGCGTCTCGGTGCCGTACACCTTGACCGCCGACGAGTCGGCGGGCGCGAGCGTCTCGGCCGCGACCGCGCTCGCCATCCGCCAGTTCAGGAGCTTCATCGCCTCGAGCCGGGCGTGGGTACGGGCCAGGTCCATCTGCACCCACGGGAGGTCGACCATCACCCCGCCCTCACCCGACTGGGTGTCACGGCACCACTCGAGCACCTCACCCCAGAGTCGATGCGCGAGCCCGCCCATCGCCGCCAGCCCGACGCGCTCGTGGTTGAGCTGCGTCGTGATGAGCCGCCAGCCCGCGTTCACCTCACCGACGACGTTGTCCCTCGGCGCGCGCACGTCGTCGTAGTACGTCGCGGTGGTGACGTTCCCGCCGACGGTCACGATCGGCGTCCACTTGAAGCCGTCGGACGCCGTCGGCACGACAATGATCGAGATGCCCTTGTGCTTCGGCGCGTCGGGGTCGGTGCGACACGCCAGCCAGACGTAGTCGGCCTGATTGGCCCCGCTGGTGAAGACCTTGTTGCCGTTGATCACCCACTCGTCGCCGTCGAGCACCGCCCGAGTACGCAGCGACGCCAGGTCGGTGCCGGCCTCGGGCTCGGTGTACCCGATGGCGAAGTTGATCTCGCCCGCGAGGATGCCGGGGAGGAAGAACGCCTTCTGCTCGTCGGTGCCGAAGCCCATGATCGTCGGCCCGACGGTGTTGAGGGTCACGAACGGGAACGGCGCGCCGGCGCGCTGGACCTCGTCGAAGAAGACGAACTGGTCGGTGGCGGGGCGGCCCTGGCCGCCGAACTCCTTCGGCCAGCCGACGCCGAGCCAGCCGTCCTTGCCCATGCGGCGCAGGAGGGTGTGGAACAGCTCGCCGCCCTCGCCCGGCTGGCCGAGCTCCTCCTTCACCTCGGGCGTCAGCAGGGCGGCGAAGTACTCGCGCAGCTCCTTGCGCAGCGCCTGCTGCTCGGGGGTGTAATCCAAGAACATAGAACGAGTTCTAAATCTAATCGAGCGGTAGCGGGGATGCCCTGGGCCCTACCTTGGCCCGATCGAGCAGCCCGAGTTCGACCTCGACGCGGTCGTCGCCGAGACGATCGAGACCATCAAGGTCCGCCCGGAGGGCGATGGCTGGGTCGGCGACGCCCCCGACTGGTGGGGCGATGTGCTCTTCGGCGGGTTCATCCTCGGGCAGGCCACCCACGCGGCCACCCGCGTCGCCCCCGAGGGTCGGCGCATCCACTCGCTGCACGGCTACTTCCTGCGGCCGGTGCTCGCCGGTCACCCGGTCTCGTACCGCGCGGCGGCGATCCGGGACGGCCGCACGTTCGCGATCCATCAGCTCGAGGCGACCCAGCAGGGGAAGCCGGTGTTCACGATGACGCACTCGTTCACGGCCGACACCGAGGGCTACGAGTACGAGTTGCCGATGCCCACCGACGTTCCTTCGCCCGACGACGCCGAGACGGAGCTCGGTCCCGGTCCGTGGGAGCAAACCTGGCTGGGCCCGACTGCGCCCGAACCGGACGGGACGATGCGATCGACCCACCGGATGTGGGCACGAATGGCCAAACGACTACCCGACGATCCCGACCTGCACGCCGCACTCATCGCGATGGCCACCGACACGACCGGCACGGGCGGCCGGCCGCTCCATCTCGACGGCGACGTGCGGGGGATGATCAGCATCGACCACGCCGCCTGGTTCCATCGCCCCTTGCGCGCCGACGAGTGGCACTTCTACGACGTGCACGCGCTGGTAAACACGGCCGGCCGAGGCGTGCTGCGGGGCACGATGTACGGACCCGATCGCCACGTCGCGGTTTCAGCGGCACAGGAGATGCTCTTGCGCCCGTACGAGTCGATCGCCGAGCCCCGCGGGCGACCGGTGAACGAGTCCTAGGTTCCCGCCGCTAGTCGAGCGCGGTCTTGACTTGGGCGAGGTCGTCGGCGGCGAACACCAGCCGGGTGCTCGTCGCCATGTAGGCAAGGGTGAGGTTCACGCCGGCGTCGCCGAGCTTGCGGGTGACGTCACCGAGCACGCCCGGACTGTCCTCGACGTCGACCACCGCCACCTCTTGCTCCGAGGCGACCTCGATGCCGGCCGCGGCTAGGGCGTCGAACGCAGGGGTGGGGTCGTCGACCAACACGTGCATCTCGGCCTGTCCCCCACCGCTCGTCACCGCGCAGAAGCCCTCGATGTTGACGTCGGCCCCGCCGAGAACCTCGCCGAGTCTCGCCAGCTCACCCGGTCGGTCGTCGAGGTAGATCGTGAGGTCGGACGCCACGACCTCAGTTTCGCACCGCTCGGCCCGCTTCGCCCTGGGCCGGTCGCC
This sequence comes from Actinomycetota bacterium, assembly GCA_052390575.1. Classification (GTDB taxonomy): domain Bacteria; phylum Actinomycetota; class Acidimicrobiia; order IMCC26256; family JACDBD01; genus JBPCMN01. The sequence goes on from JBQTGU010000059.1 coordinate 11,318, forward strand.
TCGGGAAGAGTGGTCGGCGTGACGTCGCCCGCCCGGCGGCTGTGGCCGCTGGCCGAGCCGTATCACGCCCTCACCTACTTCGCTCCCGAAGCGTTGCAGGCGTTCGAGGCCGTGGGCTTGCGGGGCTTCTGGCGCGGGTACTTCGCCGGCCGGGCCGCCCCGCTCGGGCCGGTCGGACCGGGCGTCGTCACTGCGTGCTTCTACGGCTTCCATCCCGACTTCGTCGGTCGCGCCCTGCCATCGATCTGGTCGATGGCGAGCCCGGAGTCGGCGCTCTCGGCCCGGCTGGTCGGCGTCGACGCCACACTCCGGCGCGTGTTCGGCGCCGACCTCGCGGACCCCGCCTTCGCCCCGGCGGCGGAACTCGCCCGCCGTGCGCTCGAGGAGTGCGGTGCCGCCGGCCGACCGCTGTTCGCCGCCAACGCCGAGCTCGAGTGGCCCGCCGAACCACACCTCGCCCTGTGGCACGCGGCCACGCTGCTGCGAGAGCACCGCGGCGACGGCCACGTGGCCGCGCTCGGTGTCGCCGGCCTCGATCCCTGCGAGGCGCACGTCAGTCAGATCGCCGCCAGCGGGGCTCCGCCCGAGACGCTCCAGCCCTACCGCGGCTGGAGCGACGAGGACTGGGCCGCCGCCGCGGAGCGGCTGAGGACCCGTGGTTGGCTCGACCGCGACGGGCACCTCACCGCCGACGGCTCGTCTGGCCGCGAACAGGTCGAGCACGAGACCGACCGTTTCGCGGCCGAGCCGCTGGCGAGACTGGGCGAGGAGCGAACCGACCAACTCCTCGCGCTGCTCGCACCCCTCACCGAACAAATAGTCCAGGCGGGCGACGTCCCGTACCCGAACCCGATCGGCGTCCCCCGGCCGGACTGACGGAAGGTCAAATCGCGTCGAGGACGTGGGCGCGGTCGTTGGCGGCAAAGTCCTTGCGAATGGCCTCGGCGTCGGCCGGTTCCAACCGCCGGTATCCGCCGTCCTCGGCCCGGGTCCACACCGGGTCGGTCGTCTCCCACCGCTCGGCCCGCACCGGCTGCTTGTTCACCTTGTTGTTGGCGGTGAGTGGCATCCGCTCGACGACGCGCACGTAGCGAGGCGCCCACTTCGTGCCCAGGTCGGGCTGGTCGGCGAGAAAGGCCGCGAACCCCCCCGGGTCGAACTCCACTCCCGGGCCGAGCTCGAGCGCGGCCATGACCTGATCGCCGGTGCGGGCGTCGGGCACGGGATAGACGGCGACCATCACCGCGCCCGGTAAGCGCGACAGGATCCGCTCGATCGGGGCGGCGGCAAAGTTCTCACTGTCGACGCGCAGGCGGTCGGAGCTGCGGCCGGCGAAGTAGAACCAGCCGTCCTCGTCGCGGTAGCCAAGGTCGCCACTCCAGAACCAGCCGTCGTGCAGCCGCTCGGCGTCGGCCTCGGGGTTGTTGTAGTAGCCCTCGAAGCGGGCGCCCGGGTCGCGGCGCACGAGCTCGCCGATCGCCTCATCCCCGTTCAACAGCCGGCCCGTTGCCGGGTCGAACGTCGCCCGGGGACATTCCTGTCCGGAGTCGGGGTCGATCACCGCCACGTCGGCGTTCTCGTCCGGGCGGGGCTTGCCCAGCGCATGCTCGGGGCAGCCTGACAGCCGCACGAGCGCGATCGCGCCCTCGCTCGATCCGTAGTTCTCGATGAGCTTGCACCCGAACCGGGCCTCGAACCGCTCGCGGTCGAGCGCGGACGCCTCCGTGCCGAACCCGAGCTTGAGATCGTTGTCGGCGTCGTGCTCGGTCTCGGGAGTAGCGAGGATGTACGAGAGCGCTCGGCCCACGTAGTTGAAGAAAGTGGCGTGGTAGCGCTGCACGTCAGGCAGGAAGCCCGACGCCGAGAACTTCCGCCGTAGGGCGACGGTCGCGCCGGCTGCGACCGCCTCGGTCCAGTTGGCCATGAGCGCGTTGCCGTGGAACAGCGGCATCGACTGGTAGCAGACGCTCTCCCGGGTGATGCCGAACGCGGGCGCGCTCACGATGCCGGCGGCGGCCAGCCGCCCCGAGCTGCACACGACCGCCTTGGGTGCGCTGGTGGAGCCGGACGTGAACAGCAGCAGCAGCGAGGTGTCCCACGCGGGGAGCTGTTCGGGGACGGGTGCACCGGCGTACTCATGTACACGGTCGTCGTAGGCGGGCGTGTCGATGGTGAGCAGCGACCCGCTGTCGATCCCGAGGTCGAGTCCGGCCAGCAGCTCCGCGCCGCTGCCGTCGGTCACGAGGAGCTGGCAGTCGGTGTGGCGGACGTCGTGGGCGAGCTCGGGACCGCGCCGGGTGGGGTTGATGCCCACCACCGCCGCGCCAGCGAGCGCGGCGCCGCCGATCCAGTACAGGTACTCGGGGACGTTCTCGAGCAAGACGCCGACGTGGAACGGACCGGGACCGCGGGTATCGGTCAGCAGCGCGGCCCGGGCCGCGGCCTCGGCGACGAACGCGCGGTAGCTGATCGTCTCGTCCTCGAAGAAGATCGCCGGGTGGTCGTCGTCGGCCCGGGCCACGAGGAGGTCGCCGAACCCCGGCGGCGCCGTCTCGGCCACGGCTAGCTCTCGACCAGCTCGCGGAACGGGACCGTCTTGTCGGGCCGGGGCTCGGCGGGCAAACCCAGCACCCGCTCGCCGATCACGTTGCGCTGCACCTGGTCGGTGCCACCCCCGATGCGCACACCCCATTGTCCCAGGAACTGCTGCTGCCAGAACCCCCCGTAGGGCGCGTCGTCGTGCAGGAGCGCGCCGGCCGGGCCCTCGAGCGCGAGAGCGAGGTCCCCGTTGAGCGCGACGTGGCGCGAGACCGCCAGCTTGAGCACCGAGCTCTCGGGCCCGGGCGCGCCGCTGCGACGCGCCGCCGCCTGCGCCCGCAGGCCGAGGTACTTGATCACCTCGAACCGCGTGAACGCGGCGGCGAGCCGCTGGCGCACCAGCGGGTCGTCGGTGCCGCCGACGCCCTGGGCGAGGCGCAGGAAGTCGCGGAAGCCGATCGCAGTGCCGCCACCGATGAGGTTGCGCTCGTTCGCCAGCGTCGTGTGCGCCACTGCCCAGCCCCCGTCGACCTCTCCCACGACGTTCGTGTGCGGGATGCGCACGTCGGTCAGGAAGACCTCGTTGAAGTGGGCGACCCCGTTGATCTGGCGAAGGGGACGGATCTCGATGCCGGGCGAGCGCATGTCGAGCACGAAGTAGGTGATGCCGCGGTGCTTGGGCGCGTCGGGGTTGGTGCGGGCGAGCAGGATGCCGAGCTCGCTGTGGTGCGCACCCGAGCTCCAGACCTTCTGCCCGTTGACCACCCACTCGTCGCCGTCGCGGACCGCGCGTGTGCGCAGGCCGGCCAGGTCCGAACCCGCGCCGGGCTCACTGAACAACTGACACCACACCTCGTCACCCCGCAGCAGCGGACGCAGGTAACGCTCCTGTTGCGCGGGCATCCCGTGCGCCATCAACGTGGGCCCGACCATCGCGATGCCGACGGCGAATACGCCGGTGTCGACGTCGTAGTGCGCCTGCTCCCGGGCGAAGATCCGGGCCTGCGCGGCTGTACCTCCGCGCCCGCCGTGCGCTTCGGGCCACGAGATCCCGGCCCAGCCGGCGTCGTAGAGCTTGCGTTGCCACTCCTGGCAGTGCTGCACGTGGGCGGCGTCGGCCTCGGGGCTGGGGTCGCCCGAGAAGTGGAAACGCGACCAGTCCCGTTCGTCGCCGGAGCGCCGACGGGCGTGAGCGTCGAGCCAGGCCCGGGCCTCGGCCCGGAACGCGCCGTCGCCGGGCGACTCGTCGGTGCTCAGGTTCCGGCGGGCGGAGCGATCGACTTCAGCTCGAGGTAGTGCTCGAGGCCCTCGCGACCGAACTCCCGCCCGATGCCCGAGCCCTTGTAGCCGCCGAACGGCGCCATGAAGTCCATCGTGTACTGGTTGACCCCGTAGGTGCCGGTGCGCACGCGCCGGGCGATGTCCATGCCCAACTCGACGTCGGCGGTCCACACCGAGCCGGCCAGCCCATAGTCGCTGTCGTTGGCGATACGAACGGCATCATCGGCGTCGTCGTAGGGGATCACCGCCAGCACCGGCCCGAAGATCTCCTCCCGGGCGATGCGCATCGAGTTGTCGACGCCGGTGAAGAGGGTGGGCTTGACGTACCAGCCCTTCTCCAACCCGGTCGGGGGGCCGTTGCCGCCCACCTGGACCTTGGCGCCCTCTTCCTGGCCGACCGCGATGTACTTCTCCACCCGCTCCTGCTGCCGCTCGGCGACGAGCGGGCCGACCTCGGTCGCGGCATCGTGGGGGTCGCCCACCACCAGGTCGCCCATCATCCCGCCGATCGCGTCGACGACATCGTCGTAGCGGTCGCGGCTGGCGAGGATGCGGGTCTGCGCGACGCAGGCCTGGCCGTTGTTCATGAGCGACGCGAACTTCAGGCCGGCCACGGTCTGCTCGAGGTCGGCATCATCGAGAACGATGGCCGCCGACTTGCCGCCGAGCTCGAGTGTGCACCGCTTGAGCTGCTCGCCGCAGATGGCGGCGATGCGCCGGCCGGCCGCGGTCGACCCGGTGAAGGCGATCTTGTCGACGCCAGGATGGCGCACCAGGTGCTCACCGACCTCGCGCCCCGCGGGAATGATGCTGACCACGCCCTTGGGGATGCCGGCTTCGTCGAGCAACTCGGCCAGTTTGAACGCGTCGAGCGGCGTCTCCGGCGACGGCTTGATGACAATGGCGCAGCCGGCGATGAGCGCGGGCGCGAGCTTCGACATGGTCACGAACTGGGGCACGTTCCAGGGCACGATCGCGCCGACGACGCCCACGGGTTCCCGGCGCACGATCATCTCGCTGGCGAGCACGCCGGGGCGAGTCTCCTCCCACGGGAAGTCGGCCCCGACCTTGAGGAAGGCGTCGAGCATCATCCACGGGGCCGGCGACTGCGCCAGGTTGGAGAACGTGATCGGCGAGCCCATCTCCTCGGTGATGACCTCGGCCATGTCGGGGATGTGGGCGGCGTAGACCTCGCTGAACTTCTGGACCGCGGCCAGGCGCTCGGCCGGATCGAGGCGGGGCCACTCGCCCTGGTCGAACGCGGTGCGCGCCGTCTCGACCGCCCGGTCGATGTCGGCCTCGGTGCCCTCGGGCACGCGCCCCACGACCTCCTCCGAGTGGGGCGAGATCACCTCGATGGTGCCTTTGCCCGCCGGCTCGACCCACTCGCCCCCGATGTACAGCTGCTTGTGCTCGTGCACGGCGCGCTCCTCGATCTCTTCGTCCGCTCGACTGTGGCTCAGAGTAGAACCAGTTCTAGGCGGGCGACAACTAGACGTCGCGCAGAAGGAGGCGCGCCGCCGACTCGAGCTCGTCGCCGACCGCGCCGACGTTGGTCCAGCCGTTCACCGCCCCTTGGAGCGCCGAGAACCACACGTGCGAGAGGGCGCGGATGATCCCCTCACGCAGGGTGGGGTCGACGTCGCTCATGGGCTTGGCGAGGATCGCCGCCATCACCGCGGTGATCTCGCGCTGGCACGGCGAGACCGCGGGGTCGGGTGACGAGATCGCGGTGACCATCGCCGCCATGAGTTGAGGTTCCCGCTCGGTCCGGCGGGTGGCGCGGCGCAGCACGTCGACCACCCGGTCAGCGGCGGTATCGCCTTCGGCCGGCCGCTCCTCGAGCCGTCGCTGCACATCGCGCGCGAACGCGACCTGGCAGGCGGCGAGCAGGTGGTCCTTGGACGCGAAGTACCGGTAGATGGTCCCGAGCGCGACGCCGGCCTCCTGGGCGACGTCACGCATCTGCACCGCGTCGTAGCCACCATCGGCGGCGAGCTTCATGGCGGCGTCGAGGACACTCTGGCGGCGCGCCGCCTGGTTGGGCGTGAGCGCCTCGACGTCGACCTCGACTGCCACCGTCAAAGCGTACGGCCTGCGAGCAGCGTGGCGACGGTGCCGAGGTCGCGATCGAGGCGGGCGACCGTCGTCCGGTACACGTCGATCGGTTCCCCCACGGGATCGGCGACCTCGTCGACGACCCGCCCGAGCGGACGGTCCGATGGGCGCGCCGCGGCCACCCGCCCGACCCAGGCCGCGACGGGCTCGCCGGGATCGCGGGGGCCGACGCCGGCGCCCAGGCGGGCGAGCTCCCCGATGAGGAACACCCGGCCGGCGGCGTCGGGCCTCCGCATGAGAGCGAACGACACGTGGTCGCGGGTCATTGCGAGCACGAGATCCGAGTCGTCGACCAACTCGGTGGTCACGGGGCGGTTCCGATGCTCGGTGATGTCGAGGCCGCGCTCGGCCATGACGACGACAGCGTCGCCGGTCGCACCCGATCCCCACGGGCGCGTACCGGCCGACGAGACGCGCGCGCTGACGCCGAGCTCTTCCAGCTGGTGCCGAAGGATCGCCTCCGCCATCGGCGACCGGCAGGCGTTGCCGGTGCAGACGACCAGGATGTCGATGGAGTCCGTGGCGGCGGAGTGTACCGACGACGCGTTCGACGACTGACCGTTACGATTCCGCCGTGGCCCTGGACATCACGCCGAGAACGCCGACGGGAAAGCTGCCCGAGCCCGACCTCGGCACCGAGCTGATCCCCAAGGACCGGTACCTCTCGTCCGACTTCATGCGCCTCGAGTGGGAACGCCTGTGGACCCGGGTGTGGAACCTGGCGGGGTCGACGTCCGACCTCGAGGATGTCGGCGACTACTTCGTCTTCGAGCTCGGGCCCGAGTCGATCCTCGTCATCCGGTCCGAGCCCGACCGCCTCCGCGCCTTCTACAACGTGTGCCAGCACCGCGGTCGTCGCATCCGCGAGCCCGGGTGCGGGCACGCGTCCGAGCTGCAATGTCCGTACCACCTCTGGACCTACGGGCTCGACGGGACCGTGTCATGGGTCCCCGACGCCGACGACTTTCCCCAGGGGGATCCGACCGGACGGCTCGGCCTCGCCGAGGTGCGCTGCGAGACGTGGAACGGGTGGGTGTTCGTGAACATGGACCCCGACGCCGAACCGCTCATCGACTTCCTCGGCCCGCTGCCGGACCACCTCGACCCCTACGACTTCGCCCGCAACTACCACCTGGTCGAGGACCTCAGCATGCGCTGGGAGTGCAACTGGAAGGTCGGGGTCGACGCCTTCAACGAGGTGTACCACGTGCAAGGGATCCATCCCGAGCTGCTGTCGTTCACCGACGACGTCGACTGCCCGGTCGACATCCTCGACAAGCACAGCCGGTTCCTCTTCCGCGTTGGCTACCCCAGCCCCCGGTGGACCGACGAGCTCGCGCAGCGCGAGGGCTACCGCGACCGCAACCAGGTGACCCAGATGATGCGCCACATCATGGAGCGGGCCGGGCTCGACCCGTCAGGGTTCGACGGGCACCTTCCGGAGGTTCGCCCCGCGTTGTTCGAGGCCCGACGCGAGTACGGGCGCCGCAACGGGCTCGCCTACGACGCGCTGACGAACGAGCAGCTCACCGACGACTTCCACTACTTCATCTTCCCGAACATCACGTTGAACATCTCGGCCGACCATTTCTGGTTCTTCCGTCACCGGCCCGACGCGACCGATCCCGAACGGATGTTCTGGGAGTACCAGTGCTACGTGCGGTTGCCCGAGGGCGTGGACCCGCCGCCTCGACCCGAGCGCATCGACTGCGTGTTCGGCGACGGGAACGAGCAGAAGCTCCACCCCGCGCTCCAGCAGGACGCCGCCGCTTCGCCGCCGGTGCAGGCGGGCATGCGGTCGGCCGGGTTCCGGGGCTTGGCGCTCGCGCACCAGGAGCGCCGCATCCGCCACTTCCACCGCACGCTCGACGAGTACCTGTTCGGTGGGTGACGGGTACCAGTTCGCGGCGACCACCGACGAAGTAGCGGCAGGTCGATCACGGCGGTGCGTGATCGACGGTCAGGCGGTGCTGGTCTGCAACGTGGGCGGCGCGTACTTCGCCGTCGCCGACGTGTGCACCCACGACCGCGGCGCGTTGGGTGAAGGACGGCTGCGCGGCTCGATCATCGAGTGTCCCCGTCATGGAGCTCGCTTCGACGTGCGCGACGGCACGGTGAAGGCGCCGCCGGCGGTGCGCCCGCTCGAGACCTACCCCGTACGCGAGGGCGACGGCCAGATCGAGGTGCAGGTACCGAAGGCGGGTTAGTGCTGCGGAGCGTCGTGGAGCCCGATGCAGAACTCGTTGCCTTCAGGGTCGCGGAACGTGGCCCAGGTGACGCCGAACTCCTCGTAGCGTCCGACCAGATCGGCGCCGAGACCCAGGACGCGCTCCACCTCGCCCTCGAGGTCGGGCGCGCCGAAGTCGACGTGAGCGCGGTTCTTGGCCGTCTTGGCTTCGGGCACCTTGATGAACATGAACTGGGGGCCAGCCGAGCCGTCGCCGGTGAGCACGGCGAAGAACTCGCTGGCGGTGTCGACCGAGTAGCCGGTTACCTTCGACCAGAACTCCGCCAGCGCGGGCGGGTCGGCGGCGTCGAAGGTAACGCTGTGGAGATGGAGGCTCACGGCCCCTCGCCGGGCAGCTTGCGCAGCACCGCGTTGAGCGCGTCGAGATCCTGCATGTCGAGGTCGCGAAGCACCTGGGGCGGCTCGTAGAGCCGGTCGAGCAGCTCGGCCTTGGTCTTCGCACCGATGGGCGTCAGCACGACTGTCTTCACCCGCCGGTCGGTCGTGAGCGGTTGCCGTTCCACGATGCCCCGCTCCTCGAGGCTGTCCACCAACCAGGTGACGGTCGACGCGTCGCAGGCCAGCGCATCGGCCAGCGCGCCCATGGGACGGGGCTCGTCGAGATCGAGCACGAACAGCGCCTTCATGTGCCCGGGCGTGAGACCCATCTCGCGCAACACGCCGAGCTGAGCGTCCTTGTGCTGCCAGAAGAAGTCGAACACCCGCCGCCACGTGTCCGCGGCCAGCGTCTCCTTCTTCGAACGGGTCGTCACATCCGGAGTGTACGGATCCCGGCGCGATATTTCAACGGTTCCAATAGTTTGTGACATCCGACACTTTGACATATCAAAGTATCTCCCGTAACGTGCCCCCCATGACCGATGCAGCCATCTCCGTTCAGGGGCTCGAGAAGCGGTTCGGCGACGTCGTCGCCCTCGACGGCGTCGACTTCGCGGTGCCGACCGGCACCGTGCTCGGGCTCCTTGGCCCCAACGGCGCCGGCAAGACCACCGCGGTGCGCGCCCTCACGACCATCATCCGGCCCGACGCCGGCCGGGCCGAGGTGCTCGGTTTCGATGTCGTCCGCCGGCCCCAGGCGGTGCGCGCCCGCATCGGCCTCGCGGGCCAGTTCGCCGCGGTGGACGAGAACCTGACCGGGCGGGAGAACCTCCACCTCATGGGGCGTCTCACTCATCTCCCGCGCGGTGTCTTCACCGCCCGCTCCGACGAGCTGCTGGAGCGGTTCGAGCTCACCGACGCCGCCGACCGGCCCGTGCGCACCTACTCCGGCGGCATGCGTCGCCGCCTCGACGTGTCGGCCGCGCTCGTCCACCGTCCCCCCGTCCTTTTCCTCGACGAGCCCACTACCGGCCTCGACGTTCACAGCCGGCGCGAGCTGTGGGAGGTGATCGAGGGACTGGTGGCCGACGGCACCACCGTGCTGCTCACCACCCAGTACCTCGAGGAAGCCGACCGGCTGGCCGATCGGATCGTGGTCATCGACCGCGGCAGCGTGATCGCGGAGGGGACAGCCTCGGAGCTCAAGGCCCGGTTGGGCAGCACGGTCATCGAGCTCGGCTTCGGTGACGCTGCCCAAGCCCGGCGCGCCGACGGAGTCGTGGCGCGTTTCGGCGTCCGTCCGCCCGACGTCGACGGCTCGCTCGTGCACCTCGAGGTCGCCGACGGTGCCCGCCTGCTGGTCGAGGCGCTGCGGGCCCTCGACCAGCACGGGCTCGTGCCCGAGACGCTCAGCGTGCGGGAGCCCAGCCTCGACGACGTGTTCCTCACGCTGACCGGCCACCCGGCCGAGCCCGTCGAACCCGATCCCGACATCGCTGCTCGAGGTGCCGCATGACCGTTACGACCGTCACCACCATCACCCCCGACCTCGACCTCCGCGGCCTGCGCCGGGTCGTCACCGGAGTGCGCGACACCCTGGCGATCGCCCACCGCGGCCTCATCGGCTACTTGCGCGTCCCCCAGCTGCTGATCTTCTCGACCATCCAGCCGGTGGTCTTCGTGTTGCTGTTCCGGTACGTGTTCGGCGGCGCGATCCGCGTGCCCGGGCTCCCCTACGTCGACTTCCTGATGCCGGGGATCTTCGCCCAGGCGGTGGTCTTCGGCTCGATGGGCACCGCGATCGGGCTCGCTACCGACGTGAAGCTGGGCCTCATCGAGCGGTTCCGCTCGCTGCCGATGGCCCGGTCGGCGGTGCTGGCGGGGCGGACGATCGCCGACCTGGTTCGTAACGTGCTGGTCGTCGCGCTGATGGCCGCGGTGGGCTTCCTCGTCGGTTTCCGCGTGCACACCAATGCGTTCGCGTTCATCGGCGCCCTGCTGCTGATCCTGCTGTTCGGCTACGCGTTCTCGTGGATATTCGCCACCGTCGGGCTGGTGGTCGGCGACGCCGAGACCGCCCAGGCGGCGTCGTTCCCCGTGATGGCACCGCTGGTGTTCGCGTCCACCGCGTTCGTGCCGCTCGAGTCGATGCCGGGCTGGCTCCAGGTGTTCTCCGAGCACCAGCCGGTGTCGGTAACAGTCGAGGCGGTCCGGGCGCTGGTGCTCGGCGGGCCCACCACGAGCAAGGTGTTTCAGGCGATCGCCTGGTGCGTCGGGATCCTCGCGGTCGCTGCGCCACTCGCAGTGAACCGCTACCGCCGCGCTGCCTGAGGCCTATTCGCCGAAGACGCGGCGCAGGTCGCGGGTAACGGCGCGGTAGTTCGGGTCCAGCCACAGGCGCAGGGTCACGGTGGGGTGGCGGACGATGCCGGTGACGGCGGGCTTGTTGGACCGGCGGCTGCGTTCGACGAGCAGCGCGGCGGCCACGCAGGCGGCGACGCCGAAGAGGAACCCGAGGGCGAAAACCGCGACGACCATCCCCACTCCCTATCAGATCGGGCGGGCGGTCCCGTGCACCCGTCAGGTCGAGCTACCTCTGCCGTGCTGCCCGAGGCATCCGCAGCAGCGGCGGCGGCGGCGGCGGCGTTGCGGGTCGCTCCGCCTCGGGGAGCGGAAGGACTCCCGCACCCGCGAGGAGCTCGCCCATGGCCTCGGCATCGACGGGTTCGGAGAAGTAGAAGCCCTGGGCGAGCTCACAGCCGAGCGTGGCGAGGGCGTCAGCCTGGATGCTCGTCTCGACGCCCTCAGCTACGGCTCGCAAATGAAGCGTTCGTGCGAACGACAAGATCGCGGGCGCGAGCGAGATCTCCTGAGCGTCCACATCGATCGCCGAGACGAACGCGCGGTCGATCTTGAGGATCTCGACGGGGAAGCGTTGGAGGTAGCTCAGCGACGAGTAACCCGTCCCGAAGTCGTCGACCGCGATCCTCACACCGGTGGCCTGGAGCGCGCGAAGTCTTCGGATCGACATCTCGGTGTCGTGCATCATCGCCGTCTCGGTGATCTCGAGAATCAGGTGGGCTGCTGACAGGCCCGACTCACGGAGCGCGCCGCCGACGTCCTCGAGAAGCTCGTCGGTGTGGAGCTGCCGCGGTGAGATGTTGACGCTCACACCGAGTCTCGAGCTGGCCGAGTGCTCGATCTGCCAGCGCCGGACCTGCGCGCAGGCGGTCGCGAGCACCTGACGGCCGAGCTCACCGATGAGGCCCGTCTCCTCGGCCATCGGGATGAACGCCTCAGGCTGGAGGAGGCCCCGCTCGGGGTGCTGCCAGCGAACCAATGCTTCGACGCCCACGATCCGGCCGGTGGCCAGCGCGACGACGGGCTGGTACTGAAGTCGTAGCTCGCTGCGGTCCAGGCCGCGTCGCAAGGCGGCCTCGATCTCGAGCCGATCGACCGCGGCGGCATGCATCTCGGCCCGATAGATCTCGAAGCGGCTCTTGCCCCGCCGCTTCGCCGTGTACATGGCGAGGTCGGCGCTGCGCAGCAACTGGTCGCAGGTCGTACCGGGCCCGGCGAAGGCGATGCCGATGCTCGCGCTCACGACAACCTCGTGCCCCGAGATCGTGAACGGTTGGCGGAGGGAAGCGATGATGCGCTCGGCAACTTCCTCGGCCTCTCGTTCGGGCCCGACGTCCTCGAGGAGCACGGCGAACTCGTCGCCGCCCAACCGCGCCGCCGAGTCGCTCGTGCGCAGGCAACCGCTGAGCCGATCGGCCACGGCGACGAGCAGTTCGTCCCCGGCGGTGTGGCCGACACCGTCGTTGATAGTCTTGAACTCGTCCAGGTCGATGAACAGAGCGGCCAGGTTGTCGCGGTCTCGCGTCGCCCGGGCCAGGGCGTGGTCGACACGATCGCGGAACAACGCCTGGTTCGCGAGGCCGGTGAGCGAGTCGTGGAACGCCTGGTGCGACAGTTCGCTCTCCAGTCGCTTCTGGTCGGTGACGTCGCGGAAGCTCCAGACCCGCCCGACCGTCTCTCCGCCCACCCGCTGCGGCATGGAGTTGCGCTCGAACATGCGGCCGTCGAGGAACTCGATGACGTCCTCGCTCTTGGCGTCGGGTTGCGCGTACAGCTCGCGAACCTTCGCCAGGAACGCTTCGGGGTCACTCAGCTGGCCCAGGACGCAGGCGAGCGCGGCGTCGTCGTCGCGAGACTCCAGGACGGAGTCGGGGATGCGCCACAGCTCGACGAACCTCTGGTTGAAGCTCGTGATGCCGCCCTCGAGATCGACCACCAGGATGCCGTCGGCGGTGGAATCGAGGGTGGCGGTGAGCAGAGAGAGCGTCTCGGAGAGATCCGTCTCCGCCCGCTTACGTTCGGTCACGTCTTGCGCGGTGCCGGAGACAACCGCGACCCGACCATCCTCCCAGGCGCTCACCCACACGCGTACGTGCAACCACCGGGCGTCTTCGTCGTCGTCGGCGATGCGAACGTCGCCCGCGAACGGTGTTCCCGCATCCCGGGCCACCGCTGCCGCGGCCCCGAGCACGCCTTGATCGTCGGGGTGTACTCGGGACACCAAGGCATCCAGGCTCGCAGTGCACTCGTCGGGCTCGGTCCCGAGGAGCCGGTAGAGCTCGTCGGACCAGGTCATGTCGTCCGCGAGGACGTCGAGCTCCCAGCTGCCCAGGCGTGCCGCCGCCTGCGCCTCGGCGAGCTTCTTCTCACGTTCGCCGACGCGCCGCTGGAGCGCCTCGTTGAGTCGCCAGGACGCGATTCCCGTAGCGCTCATCGCCATGATGAACCCTCCGTGGATCGCCGCCCACCGCCACGGCTGGTGGGTGGCGGCAGGGTGGTTGTAGACGTCGTGCGGGTTGAGCGCCCCCGCGATCCCGTGCTGGAACACAACGAAGCCGATCGCCACCACGAACGGCAACCAGTCCTGGTAGAGCGCGACCACACCCACCATGACGAAGTAGTGGAAGTGCATCTCGATCGAGCCGTGTGACAAGTGGACGAGTACGGCGGAGGTCGCCATCAGGCCCGTGGACGTCACGACAGTGCTCAGTCGCCGCCGCTGCCGCAGCACGGTGCCGACGGCGGCGAACGCCACGACGATGGCCGCCTCTTCGGCCGCGTGCGCGGCCCCTACGTGCTGAGCGAGCGCAAAGAGGAACACGGCGGGGACGTGGAGCCACAGCAGACCCAGGATCCAGCGGTGCCGTTGGGCCCAGAGCTCGTCGGGGAGCGTGCTCCCGGCCGAGAACGATTGCCTCACCCGGTGGGCGACGGATCGCCGGGCGACGAAGAAGGTCGCGAGACCCCGGGTCGGAGCCGGTGCACCGTAGGGATGTGCCATCGCGACTGCTCCACCCCGTCAGCCCGCGGGCTGACGTCCCTTCGACCTGCGCACGATCGACGGTCGTAGTCATCGGCACTTCCCCGACGCGCTTGAGCGACTTTGGCGATATGACGGGATCGCCGCCTTTGGGGAGCGCGCCGGCGCCCGGGGCGCGGGCAGTTCACGAGGGCTTTTGCCAGAACTCCTGCCAGGTGTCCCACTCCCCCGGCAGCTCGCCGCCACCGGTGTGGTGCTCGGGCCAGTTGGCCGGGGGGAGCCCGATGGGCGATTCCCCCAGTTCGGCTCCGTACCAGAGCAGGTGCCGGCGACGCACGAAGTACCAGGCGCCGGCGCGCCGCTCGTACGTGTCGCGGTACTGGATGGCCTGGACGATCCACCGGTCGTTGACCTGGACCTCGCCCCGGCAGTACACGACGCCACCGGCGTGGTCGGCATCGTCGAGATCGATGACCGAGGAAGAAGATGACATGCGAGCGCGGAGCGAGCACCGGCCCGGATGAGGGCCGGAGCGCAGCGGAGCACGCGGAGCGAGCGCCTGCGGGCCGGGTATCCCGGCCCGCAGGGCGGAGCAATGGAGATGGCCTCGGTCGACTCGAGCCGATCGAGCCGGGACCCGAGGTCGCCGTCGGTCATTCCAGGTGGTCGCGCACGAGCTGCTCGGCGCGGTCGGTGTCCTCCTGGAGGAAGAAGTGCCCGCCGCTCAGGGTCACGAGCGGCGCGTCGGCCCGGTCGGCCTGGGCCGCGAACCACTCGCCGGGCAGGTCGCTGGCGGTGCCGCGGGCGACCGTCACTCGGGCGCGCACGTCGGGGAGGTGCCACCAGGCACCGGCGGCGCCCTGGTCCGCCGACGACACCTCGAAGATGGTCGCCTCGACCTCGGGTGGACACGCCAGCTCGACCTGGCCGTCAGGCCGGTCGTGGAACCCCCAGCGGACGTACGCGGCCAGCGCCTCGGGTGCGAGCGCGTCGAGGGGCGAGCGACTCGCGTACGACTCGAGCACGGACTCGCGATTGGGCCACACGGCGCGCCGCTTGCGGGCGATGGCCGACATGTAGTTCCCGCCGTCGCCGGGGCCGCTCCCGGGCGGACGGGGCGGGCCCGGCATCTCGCCGATCGCGAACGCGACCGCTTCGCACAACAGGAGCTTGCTGATGGTGCCTGGTCGGAGCTTGTCGACCAGCGTGGCGACCCCGCCGCCGAGGGACTGGCCCAGCGCGACGACCCGGTCGATGCCGAACTGGTCGAGCACCGCGAGGACGTCGGCGGCCATGAGCTCGAACGCGTAGCCCTCGGGCGAGGCCGGCGCGTCGCTGTCGCCGTGGCCCCGGAGGTCGATCCCGATCGGGCGGAACGAGTCGTCGAGTCGCTGCGCGAGCGGGTCGAACAGCCCGGCGCAGAACCCGTTCGGGTGCAGGAGGAGGAGCGGCGCGCCGTCGCCGCCCCAGTCGAGCCCGGCGACCCGGAGGCCGTCGCGCTCGATCGCGAATGGGGTCGGGTCGTCGATCAGACCGGCTCGGACGCGAGGATCGCGCCCAGCTTGAGCAGCTGCGGGGTAGCGCCGCCGAGAGTGAGCTCGAGGTGCTTGGCCCACAGGAAGTAGCGGTGCAGGGGGTAGTCGCGGTCGACGCCGATACCGCCGTGCAGGTGCTGGGCCGCGTGCACCACCCGCTGGCCGCCGTCGGCGGCCCAGAACTTGGCGATCGCGACCTCGGCCGCCGCCGGCAGCCCCTCCTCGAGCCGCCACGCGGCCTGCAGCGCGGTGAGTCGCACCGCCTCGGTGTCGATGTACGCGTCGGCGGCCCGCTGGCCGACGGCCTGGAACGTGGCGATGGGCCGCTCGAACTGCTCGCGCGTCTTCGTGTACTCGGCGGTCATGTGCAACGCCTGCTCGCACACGCCAGTGGCGATCGCGCTCAGCGCCGCGTTGGCGCGCTCGACGATCCATTCGACGATGGCCGCGCCCGAGGTTGCGTCGCCGAGTACGTCGGCCGCACCGACGCGTACGCCGTCGAGGCCAACACGCGCCTCCGGGATGCCCGTGGTCGTGTCCTGGCGCTCGCGGCTCACGCCGTCGGCCTCGGGATCGACGATGAGCACGACGATCGACCCGTCGTCGCCGGTCCGCGCGGGAACGAGGATGCGGTTGGCGACCAGGCCGGCGGGCACACAGGTCTTCTCGCCCTCGACGATCCAGCCGTCGCCGTCCTGCTTCGCGGTCGTCGTCGGGTGCAACGGATCGGTGCCGACCTCGACCAGCGCGGCGGTGAGCACGGTGTCGCCGTCGACGACCCCGGGAAGCAGAGCCTGCTTCTGGGCGTCGGTCCCGAACTCGGCGATCGGCAGCGCGCCGAGCACCACCGTCGGCAGCACCGGCACCGGCGCGACCGTACGACCGACCTCCTCGAGGAACAGGCACAGCGCGACGAACCCGAGGCCGCTGCCGCCCACGTCCTCGGGCAGGGCGATCCCGAGCAGGCCCGCCTTGGCGAGCTCGGCCCAGGTCTCGCGGTCGAACGACTCGCCCCCCGCCTCCATCTCCTTGAGCCGCTCGTGGGTGACGCGGTCCTCCAAGATCTGCTTCGCGAGATCCCGGGTGGCTTCCTGCTCTTCGGTCAGGCCGAAGTCCATCGAATGCCTCTCCTATCGCTTCGCCATCGGCATGCCCAACCCGAACACCGCGATCAGGTCGCGCTGCACCTCGTTCACGCCGCCGCCGAACGTGAGAATCAGCAGGCTGCGGTAGTAGCGCTCGAGGCGCGACTTGAGCACGGAGTCGGGTGCGTCCTGGCGCAGGTAGCCCCGCTGGCCGACCACCTCGAACAGCAGCCGGAACGCCTCGAGGTAGAACTCGGTGCCGAACACCTTGATCGACGAGGCGGCGGCGATGTCGAGCTCGCCCTGGGTCGATTTCCACGCGACCTGCCAGTTGGCGAGACGGAGGAACTCGAGTCGGGCGCGCACCCGGGCCAGGTGTACCTGCACCCACTCCTGGTCGACGACCCGGCTGCCGTCGGCGAGCTTCGTCTCCTGGGCCCAGCGGCGGGTGTCGGCCAGCGCCCGCTCGATGATGCCCGACGAGCACAGCGTGACCCGCTCGTGGTTGAGCTGGTTGGTGATCAGGCCCCAGCCGTTGTTCTCGCCGCCGACCAGCGCGGAGGCGGGCACGCGCACGTCGTCGTAATAGACCTGGTTGATGTCGTGGTCGCTCATCAGGTGCATGGGCACGACCTTG
The DNA here is from genome assembly GCA_052390575.1 of Actinomycetota bacterium. GTDB lineage: Bacteria > Actinomycetota > Acidimicrobiia > IMCC26256 > JACDBD01 > JBPCMN01. Next base: position 28,419 of record JBQTGU010000059.1, read on the forward strand.
ATCCCGGGCGTGTCCATCGGCACCACGAACATCGAGATGCCCTTGTGCTTCTTGGCCTCGGGGTCGGTGCGGGTGGCGAGCCAGCAGTAGTCGGCGTCGCCGGCGAGGCTGGTGAAGATCTTCTGGCCGTTGATGATGTACTCGTCGCCGTCGCGCACGGCCTTGGTCTGGAGGGCGGCGAGGTCGGTGCCGGCGCCGGGCTCGGTGTAGCCGATGCAGAAGTGGACCTCGCCCTTGATGATGCGGGGCAGGAAGTCGGCCTTCATCGCGTCGCTGCCGAAGTTCATGATCGTGGGCCCGACGGTGTTGATCGTGAGCATCGGGACGGGCGCGCCGGCCCGCATCGACTCGTCGAAGAAGATGAACTGCTCGATGGCCGAGCGGCCCTGGCCGCCGTACTCCTTGGGCCAGCCGATGCCGAGCCAGCCGTCCGCGCCCATCTGGCGCACGACCTTGCGCATCTCGGGGCCGACGCCGTGGCTGCGGGCCAGTTGTGCCTCGACCTCGGGCGTGAGCAGCTGCTCGTAGTAGGCGCGCAGCTCCTGCCGTAGCGCCTCCTGCTCAGTGTCGTACCCGATATGCATCAGCTCTCCTCGCGCCTCTGAATTGCCAAGCTACAGCCCGAGCGGCTCGAGCAGACCGGTCCGCATGCCGGCGGTGAATCCGCCATCAACGACCAGCGCGTGGCCGGTGACAAACGACGCGTCCTCGGATGCCAGGAACAGTGCCGCCGCCGCGATCTCGTCCGGGCGGCCGAACCGACCGAGCTTGTGTGCGTCCCGGTACCGCTCGCGCACTTCGCGCAGGCCCTCCAGGCTGAACACCGACTCGAACATCACCGTGCCCTCGATGAAGCCCGGACAGATGCAGTTCACCCGCACGCCGACTCGCCCGTAGTCGATGGCGAGGTTCTTGGTGAGCAGGACCACACCGCCCTTCGACGCGTTGTAGGCGCTCCCGCCCTCTGTCCCTTCGATCCCCTCGATGCTGGCGATGTTCACGATGCTGCCCGAGCCCTGCTCGACCATGTGGGTGAGCGCGTGCTTGCACACGAGGAAGGTGCCGGTGAGGTTCACTCGGATCACCCGCTCGAACTCCTCCGCCTCCAGGAGATGGACGGGCCCGCCGCCGGCGACGCCGGCGGCATTCAACACGACGTCGAGGCGACCGTGCTCTCGCACCGTTGCGCTGACCGCGTCGGCGATCGCGGCCTCGTCGGTGACGTCGGCGGCGCGCACGTCGGGCCCATCCACGAGGTCGAGGCCGACGACCTTCGCGCCCTCGGCGGCAAAGCGATCCGCGCACGCAGCCCCGATGCCCGACGCCGCGCCGGTGACGAGCGCGACCTTGCCGTCCAAACGGGCCATCACGGTATGCTCACTGAAACGTGTTCTAGTCGTCAAACACGGGGGTCGGCGGGGCCATGCAGTTCGCGCTCTTCTACGAGATTCCGGTGGCGAAGCCGTTCACGCCGGAAAAGGAGCACCAGGCGTACAAGAACACGTTGGAGCAGGCGGTCCTCGGCGAGGAGGCCGGCTTCCACTCCTTCTGGACGGTCGAGCACCACTTCCTCGAGGAGTACTCGCACTGCTCGAACCCCGAGGTCCTCTACGGCGCGATCGCGGCGCGCACGACGCGCATGCGCCTCGGGTACGGCGTGCGCCTCCTCCCCAAGCCGTACAACCACCCGATCCGCAGCGCCGAGTCGGCGGCGGTGCTCGACCTCATCTCCGACGGCCGGGTGGAGTTCGGGACGGGCCGGTCGTCGACGCGCGCCGAGATCGAGGGGTTCGACATCGATCCCCACGAGACCCGGGAAATGTGGTCGGAGGCGCTCGGCCACATTGTGGGCGCGTGGACCGAGGAGTACTACCAAGCCGACGGCAAGCACTGGCGCATGGGCGCGCCCCGACGGGTGCAGCCGAAGCCGCTCCAGAAGCCGCACCCGCCGCTGTGGGGCGCGACCAGCAGCGCCGACGGTCACCGCGAGATCGGCCGCCACGGCATCGGGCTGTGCTCGTTCACGGTCGGCGTGCCCCCGGAGGATCTCGTCGGGCGCATCGACATGTACCGCCAAGGGCTCGAGGAGTGCGAGCAGCCGGTGGGCAAGTTCGTCAACGACCGCGCCGCTACGTTCACGATGGTGCACTGCGCCGACACCAACCAGGCCGCGTTCGCCGACGCCGAGGAGTCGTTCCCCTGGTACATCAAGACCGCGGTGCGCCACATCGGGTCGTTGGTGGACTGGATGGAGGGCAAGGACCTCGGCACCTACAGCTACGCCGAGGAGATGCACAAGCACGACACCGACGGCACGCTCCAGGGGTTGGACTTCGACTACCTGAAGGACAGCGGGTCAGCGGTTGTCGGCGACCCGCAGCGGTGCGTCGAGCTCGCCAAGCGCTACGAGGCGGCCGGCTGCGACCTGCTGCTGTGCCTGGTCAACCCGTACAACATCCCGCACGACAAGGTGATGCGCTCGATCGAGCTCATCGGCGAGCAGGTCATCCCCGCGTTCTCCTAGAGGCGGGGAGGGTCGGGCAGGCCCGCCATGCGGGCAGCGACCGCAGCGTCGAGATCCTGGCCCCGCTGGACCAACAGCTCGCGGTACTCGGGGTGGGTGAGCACGAGGAAGCGGTCGGCCCGGATGGCGTCGACCACTTGCGTTGCGACTTCGTCGGCGCCGATCGGGCGGAAGTCCTGCATGCCTGCCGTCCAGGGCACGCCGGCCTCGACACCCGACAGGCGGGCGTGCTCACCGAGGTTGGTCTCGACCATGCCCGGGCACACGACCGACACGCCGACCCCCTGGGGCCGGAGATAGAGCGCGAGGCCCTCGGTGAAGCCGTACACGCCGAACTTCGACGTGATGTAGGGGATCGCGTCCCAGGAGTACGCGAACAGGCCGGCGATCGACGCGGTGTTCACGACGTAGCCCCGACCGCGCTCGATCATCGCGGGGGCGAACGCCCGCACCCCCCGGATCGGCCCGTACAGGTTGATCTGGAGGATCCAGTCCCAGTCCTCCATCGGCACGCGGTCGGGAGGCCCGAGGAGCGGCACGCCGGCGTTGTTGAAGAGGATGTCGACATGGTCGAACGTGGCGAGCGCCTCGCGCGCGAGCCGGTCGACATCGTCGTCACGGGCGACGTCGCAGCGGACCGCCAGCGCCCTGCGGCCGAGCTCCTCGATCTCGGCGACGGTCTCGGCGGCGCGCTCGTCGTTGACATCGGCGATGACGACGTCGGCGCCGCCCCGCGCGAGCTCGCGCGCGGTCGAACGGCCGATGCCGCTGGCGCCCCCGGTGACAACTGCGATCGCGCCCTCGATGTCCATCAGTCGCCGTCCTGCTCGATGAGCCCGCGCAACGCGTCGGCGCCGTACATCGGCTCGGCGAACGGCGTGTAGTCGGGACCCCGTCGCAGGTGGTGCCCGCCGTCGACGCTGATGGTCTCGCCGGTGATCCACGACGATTCGGGCCCGGCGAGGAACCGCACGAGCGCGGCGACGTCATCGGGCTTCCCGACCCGTGCGACCGGCATCTGGGCGAGGTAGTCGTCGAGCACGTCGTCGGTGGCGAGGATGCCGGCCACCATCTCGGTCTCGACCAGCCCGGGCCGCACCGAGTTGACCCGGATCCCCGACGGGCCGAGCTCGTCCGCCGCCACCTGCACGAGCATGTCGATGCCCGCCTTCCCGACGCAGTAGGCACTGAGGTACCGGTGGGTCTCGATGCCCGCGATCGACGACACGCCCACGAACGATCCGCCGCGACCGCGCGCCATCACCGGCGCGGCGTGCTTGAGGGTCAGGAACGTGCCGAGGACGTTCACCTCGACCGTCGACCACCACGAGTCGCGTTCGGACACCGCCAGCGGCGCCATGTGCTGGGAGCCGCCGGCGCACGCAACCACCGCGTCGAGGCCGCCGGTGGGGTCGGCGGCGCGGGCTACCGCCTCGCGCAC
>JBQTGU010000060.1:0-19457 GCA_052390575.1 Actinomycetota bacterium
GGCTCCTTCATCTCGACGCACAGCACGGTGCCGTCGGGCATCCAGACGGGTCCTTCGGGGAACAGCAGGCCGGTCGCGATCTCGGTCACGTCCATGACCACGAGCAGAGCACCCGCTTGACCGGACGGTCAAGGGGCGGTGGACTCGTGCGCATGAAGCTGCGCCTGGAGCCGTCGGACGAGCACATGCACCCGTTGGAGGAGGCGTCGAACTTCAACGAGTCGATGTACTTCAACGTCTACGACCCCGCCGACGGGGTCGGCGGCTTCCTCCGGCTCGGGAACCGGGCGAACGAGGGTTACGCCGAGATGACGACCTGTCTGTACCTGCCCGACGGCCGCGTCGGGTTCATGTTCGGGCGGCCCGAGATCTCCGACAACGACGCCTTCGACGCCGGCGGTATGCGCTTCGACGTCGTCGAGCCGTTCGAAGCCCTGCGCACGACGTATCGCGGCAAGGTCGCGCTGCTCGAGGAGCCGCGGCAGATGGCCGACCCCCGCCGGGCATTCACCGAGAACCCGTGGGTCGACGCCGAGGTCACGCTCGACTACCGAGGCGTGTCCCCGATGTGGGGCGGCGAGCCCGTGAACGACGACGGCTCGCCGATCGCCGAGAACCCGGGCGAGGGCTTCGCCCGCGGCCACTACGAGCAGCACGTGGGCGCCCGCGGCGCCATCCGGGTCGGCGACGAGGCGTGGGAGGTCGACGGCTACGGGCTGCGCGACCACTCGTGGGGGCCGCGCTTCTGGCAGTCGCCGTGGTGGTACCGGTGGCTGACGATGAACTTCGGCGAGGACGCCGGCTTCGTCATCTCGATCGTGACCGCCAAGGACGGATCACAGCGCATCGGCGGCGTCGCCCTCGAGGACGGCGAGTACCGCCACATCGACCGGGCCGAGATCGAGACCGAGTGGGAGGGCGCGGACTCGTACCACCAGAAGATCCGGGCGACCGCGCACACGGCCGAGCGTGACTACGAGATCGAGGGCAGCGTGCTGAACCTCATTCCGCTGCGCAACCGGAGGAAGACGCCCGACGGCGAACAGCTCGTCACGCGGATCTCCGAAGGCATGACCGAGTGGCGCTGGGACGGCCGCACTGGTTACGGGCTGTCCGAGTACCTCGACCAGATCGTCGACGGCCAACCCGTCGGGGTGGGCGCGTAACGGCTACCACGAGCCGCCGCCACCGCCGCCCCCACCGCCACCGCTGAACCCGCCGCCACCGCTGAACCCGCTGCCACCCGAGCTCGACGACGTCGACGGGGGCGTCGAGCTGAGCGTCCCCGCGCTCGACACGGTGAACCCGTCCATGGCGTGGCCGAACGTGTAGTAGTTGAACGCGGTCGCGCCGACGTACCACCGCGACGTGTCGGGGGGCTGGTCGTCGAGGCCGGCGAACGCCTTGGCCCACTTGTCGACCGAGCCGAACACGATCGCGTACGGCAGGTACTCGGAGAACAGGTTCTTCTTCTCCGCGAACTTGGCCCGCTCCTTCTCCGACTCGTCGATGAAACGGCGGAACCCGTCGGTGCGTCGCAGCACCGCATAGCCCTTGGCGGTTCGTGCGGGCATCCAGTACGCGCCCACCGTCAAGGCGACGCCGAGCCCGATGATCGGGATGGGCCACAGCGCGAGCTCGGTGAACGCGATCGCGAGCACGAACGCGGCGACGCCCACGAGGAACACGAGGATGCCGAGGCACCCGAAGCCGAGGCGGACCGCGCCCGGCGGCTTGGTGAACCAGCCCTTCTTCATCGCGTCGTCGACCAGCGCCTTCTGCACCTTGCCCATCTTCGACGCGAACTTGTAGCGGAGGTCGGACAACTCGACCTCGTCCTTCGAGCCGAACAGGCCCTTCATGAGCTCGACCTCGTACTTCTCGAGGCCGTCGGGTTCCTTCTTCTTGGTCAGCTTCCAGTCGGGCTTGCGACCGTTGGGCTCCTCCTCGATCACGAGGAAGCCGCGCACCGCCAGGTCGACGATGGTGGCGGTGACGTCGAGTGGGTGGGCAGTGAAGTCGACCAGCGTGCCGACCTGGCCGGGGCGCAGGCCATCGGGCGGGACGAACTCGACCGGCGTCTCGTCCTCGCCTCCCAGCGGGACCGTCTCCTCCTTCGCGTCCTTGGCGGCGGCGTCGCCGAAGGCGGCGTCGACGGGCGAGCCGGAGTAGCGCCGGTCTCGGCCCCGCTTGAACGCCAGCAGGCCGAACGCCCCGACCACCAGCACCGACAGCACCGCGAAACCGCCGACGTTGGCCGTGGTGAGCTGGAACCCGCGACCGAACCACCAGGTCTCGTCGAGGATCGGCTCGGGCGGCGGGACCACACCCTTCGGGATCGCGATCACCACGGTCATCGGGTTGAACGGGAACAGCTCCTCCTGGGTGAATCGCGCGGTCGGCCCGTCGGAACCGGCGCCGGTACATCCGAGCGTGGAGCCCACCGGACCGCTGAAGCACGCAACCTTGGTGATGTCGGCGGGCGCCTCCACGGTGACGTCGACGTGCTGGATGATCACGTCCCACCGGTCGCCGACCGCGTCCCAGTTCAGCTCGACGTGGTCCTCGAACGCCGTGAGCGCTCCCTCCACCCGGTACGTGATCTCGTAGGAGTGCTCGCCGGTGATGGTCTCGTCGGGATCGCCGATCTTGATGCGCTTGAAGCCGCCCTCCGTCGAAACCTCGTATTGTGCCGGCGTTCCCTCGGTGGCACGTACCGACTCGACACCGATTCGGTAGATCCGGTCGTGGTGCGCCTTCTTGTCCGGGTACCGGTCGTACCGGAACGGGATGTCGCGGAAGATGCCGTGCTTGGGCACGACGCCGAAGTCGTAGTCGATCGTCTCGACCACCAGCAGATCGCCGCTGTCCTCGATCGTGATGTTGACGTCGTAGTTGAGGATGCGCTCGCTGCCACCGGCCGCGGGAGCCGCCGCTCCCGGGCCTGCGAGCGCGGCGGCGCCGGTGCCGAGCGCGACGACGGCGACGAGACGGGCGATCCGCACGGGGCGGACTCTAGCGACGCCCGCGGCCGGTCAGATGGCGTCGTCGTTCCACCCGTCGTCGGGCTCCGGTGCGGCCCGGTTCGGGTCGGGTGCCTCGGCGTCGGGGGCGGGCGCCGCGAAGTCGCCGGGCTGACCCGCGGCCGGTCCCGGCTCGACCTGGGGCGCGGGCGCCACCGGCTCGGCCGCCGCGACCGGGTCTGGCGGCGGCGGCGCAGTCGGTGCAGTCGGCGCGACCGGTCGGCCCGCACCGGTTGGTCCGTCGCCGAGCCACGCATTGGGGTCGAGCAGCGGGTCGCCCGCCGCCTGCTGGGCCGATGAGCCCGCCGTTTCGCCGGCGAGCTGCGAACCCTGCGGCGGGTCGGTCACCAGGTCACCGGCGCTCGGCATGAGTGCCCCGGCCTCCTCGGCCTCGTGCTGGCGGGGATCCACCGGGTTGATCTGCGCGCTGAACTTGTCGGCAGGGGTCTGGCTGGCGTCGAGGTCGGGCTTGCTCTCCGGCTTCGGCCCTCGAGGACCCCGGCCGTCACCGTGGGGATCGGCCTCGAGCTCAGCGCGCGCCCGCTCCGAGAGCCCGTCATACTTGGCAAGCGTTGGCGTTCCCCCTACCGACATCGTCGGATCGTCGTACGGCTGGGTCTCGGCCGGCGTCTCGCCGCGGTTCGTCTCGTTTTTCTTGCCTCCCTCCTTGACCTTCTGCTCCGCCTCGGTCTTGTTCGATTTCGAATCGCCGCCTTCCTTGAACTCCGGCAGCTTCCCCTCTTCCCGAAGCCTCTCCTTCTCCTGCTCGTTCTTCTGCTCCCTCGCGGCCTTGTTTTTCTCCCAGTCGGTCTGCGTGTATTCCTTCATTGGCCCGCGCGGCAGGGGGTTCTCCTTGCCGCTCTGGGCTTCGAACTTCGTGGTGAAGCCGTCCGATCCGCGCGATCCATCCGGCCGGTCGACCTCGTCGGGGTCGACCGGGGTGGTCTTGCCCGTGTACCGCCCGTGCTCGTCGCGCTCGCGCCGGTCCTTTGACCTCGTGGGCGGGCCGTCGCCGACCTCGCCCCGGCGTCCCTCGACCCCCCGGGGGTCCTCGGTCCGGCCGGACTGGTCGGTGCCTGCGGGCTTGATGCCGATCAGGCCCGGGCCCGTCATCCGCCCGCTGACGTCACGGCCGGTCAGCTCGGTCGTGTCGAGCTTCGTCCCCTCGGGCACGTGCGCGGTGGTGTCGACGGTCTCGTCGACCGGCCGCTCGTCGGGGTCACCGTGGGGACGGCCGGGGCGGCGGACCGCGTTCGGGTCCCGCTCGGGCCCGTCGCCGGTCGACGTCGCGTCGGCCTCCTCGAACACGTCGAGGTCGGTCCCCTCGTCGGTCGCCTGCCTGGGGTCGCTGTAGTCGGGCATGGTGATCCCCTCCCTGGGAGTCGTCTCCGTCGACCATACGGAGGCGGTCCCCGGAAGGGAACCGGGTGAATTCCCGGTTTCGGCGGGTCAGCCCGGCGCCGCGCCCTCCCGGGCAACCCGGGCGGCCAGCTCCGCCCGCGAGTGGAGCCCGAGCTTCCGGTAGATGCCCTGGAGGTGGAAGTCGACGGTCTTGACGCTCAGGAACAGCTCCTCGGCGGCGGCCTTGTTGGTCGCGCCCCGCCCCACCGCCAGGGCGACCCGGAGCTCGCCCGGCGTGAGCGCCTCCGAGAGGGGCGGCTCGCTCGGACCGGCGGGCTCGCCGCCGAGGAGCGCCCGGGCACGATCGGCCCACAGCCGGGCGCCGAGCTGCTCGAACGCGTCGCGCGCCGACGCCAGGTCGACTTCGGCGGCGTCCATCCTCGCCGCGGCGCGGCGCCGCTCCCCCCGGCACAGCTCGGTGCGGGCCCGTTAGAACGGGCTGGCGGTGCGGTCGTGCCAGTCGAGCGCCTCGGCGAAGCACTCCTCGAAGCCGTCGTCGGGCGCCAGCAGCCCCCGGCCGCGGGCGGCGACCGCTTTCGCCCACGTTCCCGAGGTGGTTTCGGCCTGTCGCTCGAGGGTCGTGAGCAGGCGGCGGGCGTCGTCGACCCGCCCGGCTCGCCAGTACGCCTCGATCCCGTCGCCGGTCCACCACACGACGCCGGGCTCGCGCACCTCCCAGCCGTCGCTTGCGCGCGCGATGGGCGCGAACCGGGCGATGGCGGCCTCGTAGTTGCCCAGCCCGAGCTCGAGCAGGCCGAGGGCGGCGCTCGCCCAGATGAGCACCGACCCCATCCCGAGCTCGACGCTCGCCCCGAGCGCGGCGGTGGCGTGGGTGCGGCAGTCGTCGGTGCGGCCGAGGCCGGCTTCGATCTGGGCGAGGAAGGCCTGGGCGTAGATCTTCCCGGCGCGTTCCTCGCCGGTCACCCCGAACAGCACGTCGGTGGACGCGGTTGCATACGCCTCCGCCCACCGGCCCGTCCGCCAGTTCAGCCCCGCGAGCACCGCGGAGGAGAAGCCGAGCACCCCGGGCGTGCCCTCGCGCCGGGCCCGGCTGGTGACGCCCTCGGCGAGCTCGCGAGCGCGGTCCCACTCCTCGAGCACGACGTCGGCGAAGGCGATGACCTGGACGAGGTGCTCGGCCTCGGGGACCCCGGATCCCGCCAGCGCGACCGCGAGCTGCTGGAGCGGCTCGAGCAGCGCGAGCGCCCTCGCGGTCTCCCCGTGCAACAGGAGCGCCTGGGCGCGCGCCGTCTGGGCCGCGATCGGAACCGTTCCTGCCGCCCGGTCGGCCGCGGCCTGCGCACGCTCGGCGACCGGGAGCGCCCGCCGCACGTCGCCACCGAGCAGCAGCGCATTCACCGCGTGGGTGAGCAGGAGCGCGGCGCGTTCGGGGTCGGTCGCCTCCAGCGCGTCGGCCTCGGCGACGAGCAGCTCGTAACCGAGGCGGGGGCCGCGGCGCCAGATCTCGGCCTGCCCGCGCAGGATCGTGACGTCGCCGCGCAGACCGGGGTCGCGCGTCGTGGCGCGCGCGGTGTCGAGGACGGGAACCGCTCGGTCCAGTTGGCCGCTCAGCCACAGCGCCTCGCCTGCGCCCAGGAGTCGGCGCGCCTTCTCCTCGGCGTCAGGCGACAGCTGCGCCGCCCGCTCGAACGCGCTCGCCGCCGCCGTGAGCCCGCCCCGGCGGCGGGCGTCCGCCGCGGTCTGCTCGAGCAGCGCCGCGACCTTCTCGTCGGGCCCGAGCGCGGCCGCGGCGAGGTGCCATGCCCTCCGCTCCGTCTCGCGCTCACCGGGCAACGCCCGAGCGAGATGCCCGTGCGCGTCGCGGCGCTCGGCCGGCGACGCGCCGTAGTAGACGGCGCTCCGCACCAGCGGATGCGCGAACTCGATCCGGTCGCCCCCGATGCGGACGACCCCGGCCGTCTCGGCGGGTTCCAGCGCGGCGAGATCGTGGCCGAGCGCGGCCCCGACCGCTCCGAGGTCGCCGGTGGGCTCCGCCGCCGCCAGCAGCAGCGCCGTTCTGGTCCCGGCGGGGAACCCCGCGAGCCGCCGCTCCTGGAGTTGGCGGAAGCGGTCGGCGATCGGCACCGGGTCGTCGAGGGAGCGCGTTCCCCGCCGCTGGTCGTCGTCGAGGAGCCCGACCACCTCGACGAGGGCGAGCGGGTTGCCGGCGGTCGCCTGGTGTAACTGCCGGGCGACGTCGGCGGCGACCCCGCGACCCGAGAGCAGGTCGATCGTCGCCGGCTCGTCGAGTCCCTGGAGCGCGAGCTCAGCGAGGCCGATGTCGTCGAAGGCGCACCGCTCATCACCCCGCACGGCCACGAGCAGGGCGACCCCGTCGGCAGCCAGGCGGCGGGCCGCGAACGCGAGCGCCTCCCCCGACGGTTCGTCGATCCAGTGGGCGTCGTCGACAACGACGAGCACCGGTCCGTGGTGGGCGATCTCGGCCAGCAGTCCGAGCGTGCCCGCGCCTATCGCGAGCTGATGCGCGCCCACCTCACCGGCCGAGTCCCCGACCGCGAGCGCGCTGCGAAGGGCGTCGGCCTGCGCACCTGGTAGCGCGTCGAGCCGGCCGAGGACGGGTTGGAGCAACACCGCGAGGCACGCGAACGCGAGCTCGGCCTCCGACTCGACTCCCCGTGCCGTCAGGATCGTCATGTCTCGACCGCGTGCGAGCGTGTCCTCGAGCATCGCCGTCTTCCCGACTCCGACATCGCCCCGCACTACCAGCGCACCGGCGTGACCCGCCCGGGCAGCGTCGAGGACCCGGTCGATCTCCGACCGCTCGCGCTCCCGGCCGTGGATCATTCTCGGACGGCGGCGTAGAGGCCTTCGTAGGAGCGGACCAGAACCTCGCTCGCCTCACACAGTTCGCGGTCGGCGCGCGGGTCGGCCCCGCGGTCGCGCCACTTCTCCACCGCACCGAGCGCGGCCGCTCGGAGCGCCCCGCCGTCGGCGTCGGGGGCGCACCCGAGACGGGCGGCGACGTTTCCGGGTCCCGTGACCCGGCTCACCTCCTCGACCTCCGCGTCCGACAGCTCGACGGTGCGGCTGAGCACGAGATGGAGGAGCCGCAACTCGGCGAACTCGTGGGCCGATGCCTCGATCTCCTCGATGCCGCCGTCGAGCGCGGCGGACGCGTCGGGCGCCTCGCGCTCGAGTGCGCGCGCGACCGATCGCAGGGCGAGCAGCGCCGAGCGGGCCTTGAGCGTTTGTGCCCGCGGGAAGAAGTGCTGCTGGAGGAGGCGCTGGAGCTCGCCGAGGCCGGACACCGAGACGAGCGCCCGGGCGAGGTCGGACGGGGTCGTCACCGCCCCGGTGCGGAACTGCTCGACCGCGAATCGGATGCCGAAGAGCCCGAGTCGATCGATCAGCTCGCGGCGCACGTCGGTCGAGACACCGTCGAGCTCCGATCGAACGAAGCGGTCGGCCGACAGCAGGAGATCGTCGACCAGCTCGGGCGGGTTCGCCGCGATCTGCTTCAACGCCGCGCCCTCACGCTCGTGGAGCGTGAACCCGGTCTCGGCGACGAGCGTCGCCACCGGGACCACCGTGAGGCACAGCGCCCGGAGGCGAGGATCCGCACGGTAGCGGGAGGCGATGCGGGCGGCGGAATCGAGTGCGTCGACTCGGCCGGCGCCGATCTCGTCGGCACGCGACAGCACCGCGATCGCGTTGACGGGCGACGCGTTCGAGAGCGATCGGTCGAGGAATGTGTCGAGGAACTCGACGTCGCGTCGATGGAGGTGGCGGAGCAGATAGAGGACGGCGTCGGCGCCACCGGGACGCTCTTCCTCCATCGCGAGAAAGTCCCGGGTCTGCACCGACGCGCTGTCGTCGAGCGACGCCAAGCCCGGCGTGTCGATCAGCGTGACCTGGTGCAGAGCCGACGACGGCCACGCCACGTCGAGTCGTTCGATCTCCTCCGGTCGCACACCGTCGAGGTCGATCTCCAGCGCGCCCCCGTCCCGCCGGTGGCCGAGCTCGTGGATGGCACCGGCGCGGTCGATGGCCCGTACCTCGTACCCGAGACCCTCGTGGTACCAGGTCACGATGCGGGTGCACTCCCCCGCGTCGGTCGGTGCGAGCCGGTCGGCAACGAGCGCGTTCAGCAGCGTCGACTTCCCCGCCTTCACCTGGCCCGCGATCGCCACACGCAACGGCTCGGCCAGCCGGGCCCGAACGGCCACGACCTCGGGCTCCTGAGAAGTGGAGCGGGTGAGCTCGAGCGCGGTTGCGCAGAGCGCGTCCACCCGTTCGATCGCCGGGGGGGTCACAGCCGCGCCTGCGCTTCCCTCGTCCGGCGCCGGAGCTCGTGGAGATGCATGAGTCGCTGCGCCACTTCCCCGGCGCGTGCCGTGCGGTCGCCCTCGTCCCGACGGGAGTTGGCCTCAGCCTGCTGCGCGGTCTCTGCGTAGGTGCGCATCAGTTCGGCAACCCGGTCACCGAACCCGTCGCGCAGCTCGCGTTGGGCATCGCGGATCATCTCGGTGAGTTGGTTGGTGACCTCGAACTGCACCTCGTCAAGGAACTGCCGGACCGCGACGCGCGCCTGCTGGCGGCGAGCGGCGACCTTCTGCTTGCGCTGCGTCAGGGCGTGCTGACCGCCGAAGGCCACCCCGAGCCCGAGCGCAACCGGCGCCGAGACGATCAGGGCGGCGGCCGCGGCGGGAAGGAACTGCGCCATGATCCCGAAGGTGATGAGGCTGCCGGCGCCGCCCCGTACGGCCGACCAGCCCTGCCCGACTCCGCGGCCCACCTTGGTTCCCTCCCGCTGGTCGAGGGGGCGCTCGGTCCATAGTGCGCCAACGTCGAATGACCGGCGTTCGCGGGCCGGAGTCGGGAGCTCGAGGCCTTCCTCCTGGAGCACACCCACGATCTCGCCCCGGATGGAGTCGACCGTGGTCGTGAGGTGGTCGAAGACACCGGCGACCGCTTCGGCGACGCGGAACTGGAGGTGGGCCGACAGCACGTCCCAGTCCCGGGGGGACTTCAGCTTCTCGACCTGTCCATCCAGGTCCGCGCTCACGCTCCGCAGGGCGGCGCGGAACCGATGGCCGACGTCGTTGGAGAGGTCGGCGACACGATCGTTGAGCACGACCGACCAGCGCGCCCCCGCGCCGCGAAGGTGATCGAGACGGGCCCGGGCGTGCTCCAGGTCATGGAGGGTGTCCTCGACGCTCGAGTCGTCCTGGAGGAGCCGCTCCTCGGTCTCGTAGGAGGAGACCAGCTGGCCCACGACATCGTCGACGGCGCGAAGCGCCTCGCTCGCGGCCAGGCGTCGGGCCCGCTGCAGCACGTCGTCGTCCACCCGCCGGAGCAGCTGAGGAAAGCCGCTCTCGTCGTTCAACCCGCTGTCCTGACGTGCCAGCGCCACCTCGCGCAGCGTCGACGACAGCGGCACCATGGCCGCCTCGACGCCGAGCGACGCCAGGTGTTCGGCGTCCAACTCCGCGATGCGCCGCCACTCGGGGTAGAGGTCGACCTTGGTCAGGCAGAAGATCACCCGCGGGCACACGTCGGCGGCACGCCGGAGGAACTCGCCCTCCGGGCCGCTGAGCTCGGCCGAGGCGTCGCTGACGAACAGCAACGCATCGACGTAGGGCAAGAACGTCAACGTCGCGACCGCCGCCGCCGGACTCAGCCCGCCGGTACCAGGCGTGTCCACGAACGACAGCCCGGTGGCGAGGACCGGATGGGGCATCCCGACGTCGACGCGCTCGATCCCGGTGCGGTCGTCGGTCTCCCGCACGACCTCGGGCAGCCGGGCGGGATCGAGCGTCTCGGTGACACGGCGGCCGTCGCGGCGGCGGTGCACCGCGGCCTGGAGCCGGGCACGGTGGTGGACCAGGGTGATGACGGCGGTGGCGACGTCGTCGTCGACCGGGCAGACGGCCTGGCCCAGCACCCCGTTGATGAGCGAGCTCTTGCCCTGCTTGAACTCGCCGACGATGCACACCGCGGTGGCCGGCCGCTTGGTCGCGGCCGAGGCCTGGCGGAGGCGCTGGGCGAGATCAGACCGACCCCACTCCTCGGCGGTGGCCGCGGTCGCGTCCGCGACACCAACGGCTGCCTCGACGGGTCCGACGCTGGCCGCGGGGCTCTCAGTAGCCATGTGCCTCCGGGCGCTCGCGAGCGCGATCTGGTGCAAACTCGCCCGCAGCGTACTGTCGGGTCCCGGCCAGTTGATCAGCCCCGACCGACGGGCGTCTTCGAAACGGAGAGCTGAGCTTGGGATACATCCTCGGAGTCGACCTGGGGACGACCTTCTCCGCTGCCGCCATCGCCCGCGGCGATCGCGTCGACATCGTGACCCTCGGTACGCGCGCGCCGGCGATCCCGTCAGTCGTGGTGCTGCGCGAGCACGGAGAGGTCCTGGTCGGCGACGCCGCCGAGCGGCGCGCCCTGTCCGAGCCGACGCGCACCGCTCGCGAGTTCAAGCGCCGCCTCGGCGATCCGACTCCCCTGCTCCTCGGCGGGACGCCCTACGGCGCCGAGGCGCTCATGGCGCACCTCCTGCGCCACATCGTCGAGCTCGTGACCGAGCGCGAGGGCTCGCCCCCCGATCTCACCGTGGTGAGCCACCCCGCGAACTACGGCCCGTACAAGAAGGACTTGCTGGTCGAAACCATCCGCCAAGCGGATGTCGGCCGGGTCGCCTTCATCACCGAGCCCGAGGCGGCGGCCGTCCACTACGCGTCACGGGAACGGCTCGAGCCCGGCGAGGTCGTCGCGGTGTACGACTTCGGCGGAGGAACCTTCGACGCCGCGGTGCTACGCAAGACGGAGGCGGGCTTCGAGCTGCTCGGACGTCCCGAGGGGATGGAGCGCCTCGGCGGCATCGACTTCGACGTGGCCGTCTTCGGTCACGTGCGCGAATCGCTCGGCGGGGTGGTCGACGACGTCGACAGCAGCGATCCTGCCGGACGGGCGGCACTGGCGCGCCTCCGCGACGACAGTCGCGTCGCGAAGGAGGGATTGTCCTCCGATACCGACGCCAGCATCCCGGTGATGCTCCCCAACGCCCAGACCGAGGTGCGGATCACCCGCGACGAGTTCGAGGCGATGATCCGGCCTCGCCTGGCCGAGACCGTCACCGCGCTCCAGCGGGCATTGCGCAGCGCCGGCGTGACGAGCGACGACCTCACGCGCGTGTTGCTCGTCGGCGGGTCGTCGCGCATCCCCCTAGTCGGGCAGATGGTCCGCGAGGCCATCGGCCGCCCGGTGACGATGGACGCCGACCCCAAGTTCGCCATCCCGCTCGGCGCCGCGCTCGCGGGGGCGCAGAATCTGGTGACACTACTTCCCGAGACCCCGGTCACGGTCGAGCCGCCGCCCCCGCCGCCCGCGCCCGAACCCGAACCGGTCACCGAGGCCCCGCCGCCCGAGCCCGAGCCCGAGGTTGCCCCTCCCCCTGAGCCGGCTCCGGCTCCGGTCGCGACCGAGGCCCCGGCGGCGCCTCCGGCGCCGGCTGTTCCGGCCGCGCCCCGCGCTCCCGGTTCGAACCGGGGCCTGCTGATTGCCGCCGCGATCGTCGGCGCGGTCATCGTCGTGGGCGGCGCGGCCATCGCACTCGGCGGCGGTGGCAGCGGTGGCGGCGGAGGAAGCGGCGGCGGTCGCACCGCGATCACGGAGCTGGCGAAGGGTGACTGCTTCGAAGGCAGTGCAAGTGCCGACAACGTCGACGTGGTCGATTGCGGCGATCCCCACGACGGTGAGGTGTTCGCGGTCGTCGACTACGGGGGCGACCGCGTTGGGTACCCCGGCGCCCAGCCCCTGGCGAGCTTCGGGTCCGGGGAGTGCAGCGATCGCCTCGACGCCTACATCGCCGACAGCACTGTCAGTTCTTCGGACCTCGAGGTCGTCCCGCTCGCCCCGACCGCCGACCAGTGGAACGCGGGTGAGCGCGAGGTGACCTGCTGGGCCGTCGATGCCGCCGGCAGCAAGCTCGAGAGCTCGATCTCCGAGGGGTAGGTAGCGTCCGTCGTATGGGCGCGCCCGACGAAGATCGATTGGCGGCCGCGACGTCGCGCTATCTGCGGTCGGCGGCGCGCGTCGAAGGGGTGCGGCGGCTCTCGGGGGGTGCGTCCCGCGAGACCTGGTCGTTCGACGCGGTCGCTGACGACGGGACGCGTCACGCGCTCGTGCTCCGGCGGGACCCCCCCGGCTATCTCGGTTGGTCCGAGCGGGCGGTGGAGTTCGACCTGCTCCGGCTTGCGCACGAAGGCGGCGTGTCGGTTCCGCGCGTCTGGTTCCTGCTCGAGGACGCCGACGACCTCGGCTCGGGGTTCGTCATGGAGCGAATCGAGGGTGAGACGATCGCTCGCAAGATCCTCCGCGACGAGGGGTACGCGTCGGCACGGCCGCGCCTGGCCCGGCAGTGCGGCGAGCAGGCCGCCCTCATCCACGCGCTGGGCCCCGCGGCGCTCCCGCAGCTGCCGATCGAGCCGGCCGACGGGCAGGTGGCCCGCTACCGCGAGTTCCTCGACTCGTTCGGCGACCCGCATCCCGCGTTCGAGCTCGGCCTGCGCTGGCTCGCTGACCACGTGCCGCCGGCGGGCGAGGCGCGCCTCGTCCACGGCGACTTCCGGAACGGCAATCTCGTCGTCGGCCCCGGCGGTCTGCGAGCGGTGCTCGACTGGGAGCTGTCGCACCTCGGCGATCCGGTCGAGGACCTCGGGTGGCTGTGCGTGAAGTCGTGGCGCTTCGGCGTGACCGACCGCCGCGTCGGCGGCTTCGGTGACGTCGACGAGCTGCTCGCCGGGTATCGCGATGGTGGTGGCGGCGACGTCGACCTCGAAACCCTGGCGTGGTGGGAGCTGTTCGGGACGCTCAAGTGGGGTGTCATCTGCCAGATCCAGGCGTTCACCCACCTCAACGGGGCGGTGCGGTCGGTCGAGCTGGCCGCGCTCGGCCGCCGCGTTGCCGAGATGGAGTGGGACCTGTTGGAGTTGCTGCCGTGAGGCCGACATGACAATGCAGGACCGGCCGACCGCGCCCGAGCTCCTGGAGGCCGTTCGTGAGTTCCTCGAGCGCGACGTGGTGAGCGCCGACGGGGTGCCCGGCCGGGTCAGCTTTCACGCCCGGGTGGCGGTGAACGTGCTCGGGATCGTGGAGCGGGAGCTGCGCCTCGGCCCCGGCCTCGATGCCGCCGAACGGGAACGGCTCGGCGCCCTCCTCGGTCACGACGGTGAGGTCGCGGACCTGCTGGCCGAGCTGGCGCGCGGCATCCGCGACGGGTCGCTCGACGACCGCCGCGACGAGGTCGTCTCATGCGTGCGCGCATCCGTGCGGGCCAAGCTCGAGGTCGCCAACCCCCGCCACTTGGAGACCTAGTGCGCCTGGCAACGTGGAACGTGAACTCGTTGAAGGCGCGTCAGGAACGCGTCGAGGAATGGCTCGAGTACGCCCAGCCGGACGTGTTGTGCCTCCAGGAAACGAAGCTCTCCGACGACACGTTCCCGCAGCTGTCGTTCGGTGCGCTCGGCTACGACGCCGTGCACCACGGGCCGGGGCGCTGGAACGGGGTGGCCATCCTTTCGAAGGTCGGAATCGAGGACGTCACCACCGGCTTCGAAAGTTCGGGTGAGATCGTCGACCCGTACGAAGGCGACGCCCGGCTGCTCGCGGCTACGTGCGGCGGCGTGCGGGTGGTGTGCGCCTACGTGCCCAACGGGCGCGAGGTCGGCTCCGAGTTCTACGACCGGAAGCTGACATGGCTCGAGTGTCTCCACACCTGGCTGGCGGCAACCGCCACGCCGACGGACCCGCTCGCGGTGATGGGCGACTTCAACGTCGCGCCCGAGGATCGCGACCTGTGGTCGCCGAAAGCGTTCAAGAACTCGACCCATGTCACTCCCCCCGAGCGCGACGCGGTGGCCCGACTGGTCGAGTGGGGCCTCGTCGACGCCTTCCGAGTGCTCTACGACCAGGACCAGCTGTTCACCTATTGGGACTACCGCCGGGGCGACTTCCACGAGCACCGAGGCATGCGCATCGATCTCGTGCTCGTCACCCGGCCGCTGGCGGAGAAGCTCACCTGGGCCCTGGTCGACCGCAACGCCCGCAAGGGCAAGCTGCCCTCCGACCACGCGCCGTTGGTGGTCGACGTCGACCTGTAGGCGTCGACCGCCGGGTCAGAGGCGCTTCAGTGCCTTCTTCCCCAGTTTCACCATTCCCTTCCGGAGCTTCTCTGGATCGATCGTGTCGCCGACGTCCCCGCCACCTTCGACGTCGCCGAAGTCGAGGTACAAGAAGTCTTTGCCCTCGAGGACCAGCAGGCTCACCGAGCCGTAGCTGGTCTCGCCGTAGAAGGCCCGGTCCCCCAAGCGTCCGACCTTGTCGCCCGAGAGGTCATCGGAGAAGTCCTCGAACAGACCTTTGGCGTCGTTGTCGAGGATCTCGGCCGTTTCGTCGGTGATGAGCTCGGCCGTCATGACGAGCTCATCGTCGACGTCCCACGCGCAACGAAGGCCCTCGACCTCGCCGCGGCCTGTCTCCACCCCGAACGCGTCCTCGATCTCCGCCCGCTTGAGCAGCTCGCAGGGCCCCGGCGGCCCCTTGGCGGCTCCACCCGCCGGCGCCGGCGCTGCGACGACTGCCGCAGCAAGCAACCCGGCGACCACGAGCGGCCCCACGACCCTCCCGCGAGCCCGGGCCCGCAGCGAAACCAGCTGAGTGGCCATCTGCACGTCCCCCTCGGTCGAGCTGAAGGCGAAGGTACGACGCCGGGCACCGACAGGGAACCGGGAATCCTCCCGGTTCTCGGGGACGGACGACCGCTAGTACGCCTCTTTCGAGCGAAACAGTGAGCCGACCGTCCTCAGCGCGATGATCAGGTCGAGGAACAGCGAGTACTGGTCGATGTAGCGGTTGTCGAAGCGAGCCCGGTCCTCGATCGAGGTGTCGCCCCGGAGGTCGTGCACCTGGGCGAGCCCGGTGATTCCTCCGGGAACGCGGGTCCGCTCGGGATACGTCGGCAGCTCCTCGGCGAAGTGCTCGGCGTACATCCGCCGTTCCGGCCGGGGGCCGACCAGGCTCATGTGGCCGCGTACGACGTTGAACAGCTGCGGGAGCTCGTCGAGTGAGGTGCGCCGCAGTATCCGACCGGCGGGCGTTCGGCGAGGGTCGTCGCGCATGGTCCAGCCGGTGTCGGCGTCGGCATCGACGTACATCGTGCGGAACTTCAGCATCGTGAACTCCCGGCCCCGCAGTCCGACCCGGCGTTGCCGGAACAGCACCGGGCCCCGCGACGTGCACCGCACCAACACCGCGATGGCCAGCATCAGCGGCGAGAGGAGGATGATCGCTATGAGCGCGACCACGACGTCGATGGTCCGCTTCGCCAGCCGCACCAGCGGGTTGTAGATCGGTGGTCGGTGGATGATCGCGATCGCGACTCCCCAGATCTGGTCGCGCCGGGGCGAGAGGTCGAACATGCGCGGCACGACCCACACCCGCCGGCGGTCATCCTCGGCGGCGCGGATGAGGCGGTGCGTCTCCTCCTGCGGCTCGGGCCCGAACGCGCACAGCAATCCGACCGCGCCCACCGCCTGGAGCCGGGTGAGCGCGTCCGCGTACGGGTAGACCGGGCGGTCGGCATCCGGAATCGGCACGTCGGCCACGAACGCGGCCGGTTCGAGCCCGTACTCGGGATGCTCGGAGAGCGATCGGTCCAGCACGCGCGCCACGTGACCGGCGTCGACGATGAACACGGGGCGGCGCCAGCGGCGCCGAATCTGCTTCACGACCCAGAACCCCACGGTGCGCGAGACGAGTAGTCCCCCGAGGACCGCCACGGTGAAGAGGACCACGTGCATCGGCAGATCGCCGAGCGCCAGCATCGGGGCAACAACCGCCGCGGTGAGGATCATGTACCGACCGTCGCCTTCGCTGAGCGTCAGGGTGTGGCGGTGCCGGTACGACCCCGGCGCGGCGCTCACGACCAGGACCATGAGCGTCAGCCACCCCGAGCGGGAGAGCGCGCCCACGACGTCGGCGCCGTACACCAACAGCAGGCCGGCACAGACGGCCCAGACCGGATCGGTGAGCCGGCGGCGCCGGGGGGTCGGCTGGAGGCCCGGCTCCGCGGGCGTCGGCGCGAGCTTGAACCGTTCGGCACCCTTGACTGCCGGGTAGCCGACGGAGGCGGTCACGGCTGACGCACGTCGAGGCCCGCCTTCTTGTAGACCTCGTCGATGACGCGCATGTTGGCCACCGAGTCGGAGAGCGGGGTCAGGAGCGGCGCGCCGTTCCGCACCGCGGCGACGAACGCCCGTAGCTGGTACGTGTAGGTCGCGTCGCCCTTGACGCGCTCGCGGCGCTTCCCTTCCTTCGTGCGCACGGTCACGCGGTGGAACGACTGCGGCCGCGCCGGATTGAGCACTCGCATCTCGCCGTCGTCGCCGGTGACGCGCACCGCCACCTTGAGCAGGGTCGACGACCACAGCGCGCACGTCATCTGGCCGGTGCGGCCGTCGGGCCATTCGAAGTCGGCTTGCATCCACCGGTCCACCTGGGGGGAGCGCAGCCGGGCGCGGGCGGTGACGGTGGGCTCGTCGCCGGCGAGGAACCGGAGCTGGTGGATGCCGTAGCAGCCGACGTCCATGACCGCGCCGCCGGCGAGGTCGAGCCGGTAGCGGATGTCCTTGAACAGTGGCAGCGGGATGCACATCCACGACTCGAGGTGGCGTACGCGGCCGAGCTCGCCCGAGTCGACGATCTCCTTCATGCGCGCCGCCAGCGGGTGGTAGCGGTAGTGGAACGCCTCCATCACGACCAGACCGGCCTTCTCGGCCGCCGCCGCCACCTGCTCGGCCTCGGCGGCGTTGGCGGTCAGGGGCTTCTCGCACAGCACGTGCTTCCCGGCGTCGAGCGCCCGCATGGTCCAGACGCCGTGTAACCCGTTGGGCAGCGGGTTGTAGACCGCGTCGATGTCGTCGTCGGCGAGCAACGCCTCGTACGTCTCGTGCACACGCGGAATGTCGTGCTTCTTGGCGAACTTCGCCGCTTTGTCCGGGTCGCGGGCAGCGACCGCCACCAGCGCGGCCTCGTCGACCTCGCGTGCCGGCTTGATGATGGCGGCCGGTGCGATCCGGGCCGCGCCGAGCGTGCCGATCCGCAGCGGGCCGGTGTCGCCGCTCATCCGATCGGGAGCTGCGGGTCGTTCCCCTCGACCTCGCCCGCCCGGGCGGCAGTGGCCGCTGTCGCCAGGTTGGTGTCGGTGGTCACCATGAACCGGCCGGTGCGGATGGCGTCGACGACCGAGTCGGCGAGGCCCGTTGGCGGCGGAGCCCCCTCGACGGCCGAGGTAGCGAACTGATGGATGAACTGGGCGGCGGGGTCTTCGGAGAGCGACGGGGGTGGGCCCAGCCGCTCGGGCCAGTTCCGCCCGAACTCGGCGATCCGGGTGTTGAGGAAGCCCGGGCACAGGACCGTCACCTTCACGTTGGAGCCTCGCAACGCCAGCTCGTGGAAGAGCGCCTCGGACATCGCCACCACCGCGTGCTTGGTCGCCGAGTAGGGCGCCATGAACGGGATCGCGCCGAGGCCGGCCCCAGACGCGGTGTTCACCACGTGACCCTCGTCCTGGTCCACCAACGCGGGCAGGAACGCGCGCGTCCCGTGGATTACCCCCCACAGGTTCACCCCGATGACCCATTCCCAGTCGGCCACGGGACCCTCCCAACTCGGCGCGCCGTGCCCGCTGACTCCCGCGTTGTTGCACACGACGTGGACCGCGCCGAACTCCTCGAGGGTCCGGGCCGCGAGCGCGTTAACCGAGTCCTGCTGCGAGACGTCGGTGGGAACGGCCACCACGACGGCGCCGCCGTCGGCGAGCTCCTTGGCGGCCGCATCGAGCGCGGCCTCCTCCACATCGGCGAGCACGAGTTTCATCCCCTCGGCCGCGAACCGGTCGGCCATGGCGCGCCCGATGCCGCTCGCGCCGCCGGTCACAACCGCGACCTTCCCCTCCAGCTGCTCCATCACGCCCTCCCCCTCGGCGACGGACTCTAGATTCGGTGCAGCTCGGCTTCGAGATGAAAGTCGAGGGGTTGGCCGACCGCTGCCATCTCGAGGCGGTAGCGCATGGTGTCGCCCGAGACGTCGAGCACGCGACGGAGCTCGGTGACCTCCTTGGCCGAACCGGTGCGGGCGATTGCCGTGCTGGCCAGCTCGATGTGGCCGGCGCGCACCGTCCCCTCCGCCACCTCGACCACCCCGCTGGGGTGGGCCACGACCAGCTCGACCCGGCTGGCGGGTCGCGGGCGCCAGAACCCCACCTCGCCGTGCACGACCTCGCCGCCGGGCAGGCGCCAGGTGCGCTGTGAGTAGGTGAGGTACGGCTTCCCGAGGTGCCCGAACGTCGCTTCTTCCCGGTAATCGAAGTCGTCGATGGTCGGGAACGCGCCCCGCCCGACTCCCTGCCACTCCCCCAGCAGCACCGCCAGCGCCTCGAGATCCGGGTGCAGCGGGGGTGAGCCCATGGGCCGAGTCTCGTTCGTGACCAACGTCATCTGGCAATCCGGCCCGGGAGGGCGCAGACTCATCTCAACCTAACGCCGTTAGGTTACGGAGGGAGCACGCTCGGGTGCTGCGTCGACTCGGCCTCTTCACGGTCCGCCGCCGGAAGCTCGTCCTCGCCGGCACCGCGCTGTTCCTGATCGCGGCGGCGGTCCTGGGGTCGGGCGTGTCCGACCGCCTGATCGCCGGGGGCTTCGAGGACCCCGACTCCGAGTCGGCCCGGGCCGGCCGCACCCTCGAGCAGCAGTTCGACACCAGCGACCCGAACCTCGTGCTGTTGGTGACCGCGAAGGACGGGTCGGTCGACGACCCGGCGGTGGCGGCCGCGGGTCAGGCCCTCACCGACGAGCTCGGCGCCGAGCCCGACGTCCAGCAGGTCGTCTCGTACTGGAGCCTGGGCAGCGTCCCGCCGCGGCGCCGCCGCGCAAGAACCCCCGCGCTGATCATCGGGTCCCACGCCGGCGACGACACCCTGGTACACCGACGGGGCGAGCGCATCTCCCCCCCCACCGA
>JBQTGU010000061.1:5000-118007 GCA_052390575.1 Actinomycetota bacterium
AGCCAGCCCCGCTGCTCCTTCAACCGCCCGCGCGCCTCGGTGAGCTGACGCTTCAACGGCTTGGGCCCCGCGCCGCCGGGGGTGGTGCGGCGCTGCACCGCCCGGCCGGGCTCGAGGACGGCGAGGGCGTCGGGACCGAGGCGGGGCTCGGTCATCACCAGCTCTTCGAGCGGCACGCCCCGCTCCGACGCCTGTCGAACCAGCGAGCCGACGGTGGCATGGGCCTCCCGGAACGGGACGCCCGCCTCGACCAGCAACTCGGCCAGGTCGGTCGCGGCCGACGCGGGCGCGTCGGCAGCCGCCTGCATGCGCTCGGGCACGAACTCGGCCGTCGCCATCAGCCCGGACAGGGCCGCCAACGCCCGGCCGCAGGTGTCGAGCGCGTCGAACAGCGGCTCCTTGTCACCCTGGAGATCGCGGTTGTAGGCCAGCGGCAGGCCCTTCAGCGTGGCGAGAAGCCCGGTGAGGTGACCGATCAGCCGACCGGCACTGCCACGGGCGAGCTCGGCTACATCCGGGTTCCGCTTCTGCGGCAGCATCGACGACCCGGTGGCGTAGGCGTCGCTCAGCACCAGGAACCCGAACTCCTCGCTCGACCACAGGACGATCTCCTCCCCCAGTCGGGAGAGGTGCACCTGGGTGAGCGCGGCGCTGAACAACGCCTCGGCCACGAAGTCGCGGTCGGACACGGCGTCGATCGAGTTCTCGAAGCGACGGGCGAAGCCCAGCTCGCCGGCGACGAAGTCGGGATCGAGCGGGAGGCTCGAACCCGCCAGCGCGCCGGCCCCGAGGGGTGAGACGTCGGCCCGGTCGAGCAGCTCCCGCCAGCGTTCGACGTCGCGCGCCAACGCCCAGAAGTGCGCCAGCAGGTGGTGCCCGAGAAGGACCGGCTGGGCCCGTTGCAGATGGGTGTACCCCGGCAGGTAGACCGCCTCGGCCTCCCCCGCCCGGCGCAGCAGCACGTCCTGGAGCTCGTGGATGCGCTGCGCGACCGCCCGCCCCTCCCGACGGAGGTAGAGGCGCAAGTCGAGGGCGACCTGGTCGTTGCGGCTCCGGCCGGTGTGGAGCTTGGCCCCGGCGTCGCCGGCGAGCTCGGTCACCCGGCGCTCGACCGCGGTGTGGATGTCCTCGTCGGACGGTTCGAACCCGAACGTCCCGTCGGCCAACTCCGCTTCGACCCGGTCGAGGGCGGTGAGGATCGCCCGCTCCTCCTCCTTCGTGAGGAGGCCGACGCGCGCCAGCATCTTCACGTGGGCGCGCGAACCGGCGATGTCGTCCCCTGCCAGCCGCTGGTCGAACGAGAGGCTCTGGGTGAACCGCATGAGCTCCTCCGACGGCCCCTCGGCAAAGCGGCCGTGCCAGAGCGGCTTGGCCTCACTCATCTCATCTGGGCTCATGTGCCGCCGTCGGGGTCGAACGGACGCTCCTCGCGCTGGCGCCGGGACCAGGTCTCGACCGACAGCCCCCAGAGCCGCACGAACCCGGCGGCGTCCTCGTGGCGGAACGCGTCGGCGGCCTCGTAGGTGGCGAGCTCGTAGTCGTACAGGCTGCGCTCGGCCCTCCGGCCGGTGGCGAAGCAGCGGCCCGGCTCGAGCCGCAGTCGGACCTCACCGGTGACGTGGCGCTGGGTCGACCCGATGAACGCGTCGAGCGCCTCCCGCAGCGGCGAGAACCACAGCCCGTCGTAGACGAGCTCGGCGTAGCGGGGTTCGAGCCGCTGCTTCTCCCGCATCACGTCGCGCTCGAGCGTGATGGACTCGAGGTCGGCGTGGGCGAGGATGAGCGCGAGGGCGCCGGGGCACTCGTAGGTCTCCCGGCTCTTGATCCCGACCCGCCGATTCTCGACCATGTCGACGCGCCCGAAGCCGTACGCCCCGACCGCTTCACCGAGCTTCGGGATCATGTCTTCGAGGCCGAGCTCGGCGTCGTCGAGCGCCACCGGGGTTCCCTGCTCGAACCGCACGACCAGGTCGCGCGGCTCGGCCGGCGCGTCGGCGACGGGACGGGTCAGCTCGTAGATGTGCTCGGGTGGAGCCGCCCACGGGTCCTCCATTTCCCCGCACTCGATCGCCCGACCGACGAAGTTCTCGTCGACGGAGTAGGGCTTCTCGCGGGTCACCGTGATCGGGATCCCGTGGCGCTGCGCGTACTCGATGGAGTCGTCGCGGGTCAGGCCCCACACCCGCACGGGCGCGAGGACCTCGAGGTCGGGTGCCAGCGCCCGCACCGAGACCTCGAAGCGAACCTGGTCGTTGCCCTTGCCGGTGCAGCCGTGGGCGACGGCGTCGGCGCCGTGCTCGCGCGCCGCCGCGACCAGGTGCCGGGCGATCACCGGCCGCGAGAGGGCCGACACCAGCGGGTACTTCCCCTCGTACATCGCGTTCGCGCGGATGGCAGGCGCGACGTACTCGCTCCCGAACTCGGCCCGCACGTCGACCACGATCGACTCGACCGCGCCCGCGGCCAGCGCCCGTTCGCGGATCGCGTCGAAGTCGCCGCCCTGGCCGACGTCGGCGGCGAGCGCGACCACCTCGGCGCCCCACTCCTCGCCGATCCACTTGACCGCGACCGAAGTGTCGAGGCCACCGGAGTACGCGAGCACTACACGTTTGGGCATGACACTCCTACAGCCCCGCCAGGGAGGCCAGCTCGGCCGCGACCGTGGCTCCGCCGGTGCCCTCGGCGCAGATCGCGATGAGGGTGTCGTCGCCGGCGACGGTGCCGAGGACGTTCGGAAGGCCGGCGCGGTCGAGGGCGGATGCCACCACGTGGGCCGAGCCCGGCGGGCTCCGCAGCACGACGATGTTGCCGCTCCACGCCACGTCGACGACGAACTCCCCCATCACGCGCCGGAGATGGTCGTCGGGCGCCCGGCTCTCCTTGGCGTGCTCCGGAACCGCGTACGCGGTGGTTCCGCCGGGGATGCGCACCTTGACCGCGCCCAGCTCCTCGAGGTCGCGGCTCACGGTCGCCTGGGTGGCGACGATGCCGTCCGCCGCCAGCAACTCCACCAATTGGGCCTGGCTCGACACCGCCTGGTCCTCGAGCAGCTTGGCGATGCGGTGCTGCCGCTGTGGCTTCCCCAGGGTTGCGATGTCAGCCACCCCCCGAGATCAGGTCGGCGAGCAAGGCCCGGGCCGAGTGCATGCGGTTGGCGGCCTGCTGCCACACGAGTGACGTCGGCCCGTCGATGACGTCGGCCGCGACCTCCTCGCCGCGATGGGCGGGGAGGCAGTGGAGGAAGCGGGCCTGGTCGCCCGCCACCGCCATCATCTCGCCGTCGACCTGGAAGCCGGTGAACGCGGCGCGGCGCGCCTCGCTCTCGTCCTCCTGCCCCATCGACGTCCACACGTCGGTGTACACCGCATCGGCGCCTTTCACCGCTTCGTAGGGATCGTTCGAGATCTCGATCGCACCGCCGAGGTTGCGGGCGCGGTCGACGACCTCGTCGTGGAGCTCGTAGCCCGGGGGCGATGCCACCGTCAGCTCGATCCCCGAGAGCGCGGCGCCGAACGCGAGGGACGCGGCCACGTTGTTACCGTCGCCGACGAAGACGAGGCGCCGCCCCTCCAACGCCCCGAACACCTCGCGCAGCGTCAGGTAGTCGGCGAGCGCCTGACACGGATGGGCGCGGTCGGACAACAGGTTCACGACGGGCACGTCGACGGCCCCGGCCATGGTCTCCAGGGTGGCGTGCTCGAAGACCCGCGCCGCCAGCACGGAGCAGAAGCAGGCCAGCGTCCGGGCGACGTCCTCCACGCTCTCGCGCACTCCGAGCCCGACCTCCTCGGGCCGGATGTAGACGGGGTGACCGCCCAGGGTGACGACCGCCATCTCGGTCGACGTTCGCGTCCGGGCCGACGGCTTCTCGAACAACAAGGCCGCGCCCTGGGCCTCGAGCGGGCGGGGCACATCGCCGGGGGCGCGCTTCCAGGCCTCGGCTCGGGACAGCAGGTCGTCGAACTGCGCGGGCGTGAGGTCGTCGACCTCGAGGAAAACGCGCTTCGCGGTCACGGGCCCTCCTCGGAGAGGGCCGCCGCCAGGATCCCGACGGCCTCGTCGATCTCGGCGTCGCTCACCAGCAGCGGCGGCGCGAGGCGGAGGGCGGTGGGCGAGACCGCATTCACGATCAGGCCCCGATCGCGACAGGCCGCTTCGACCGCCTTGGCGTCCAACCCTTCTGCGAGCTCGGCGGCCAGCAGCAGACCGGCACCGCGTACGTCCTTCACTCCGGGCATTGATCGGAGCGCGGCCGTGAGGCGTTCACCGGCGCGGCGGGCGCGTCCGGGGACGTCCTCGGCCTCCATCACGTCGAGGACCGCCAACGCGGCTCGCGCCGCCAACGGCTGGCCGCCGAAGGTCGTGGCGTGATCCCCCGGGGCGAAGGCGGCGGCCACGTCGGCGCGGGCCCAGCACGCGCCGATCGGCATGCCGTTGCCGAGCGACTTCGCCAGGGTGACGATGTCGGGGCGCACGGCCTCGCCCGAGTGCTGGTAGCCGAACCACTTCCCCGTCCGACCCAGCCCGGTCTGGACCTCGTCGAGGATCAGCAGCGCCTCGCGCTCGTCGCACAGCGACCGCACGCCCTCGAGGTAACCGGGGGGCGCGGGGTTGACGCCGCCCTCCCCTTGCACCGGCTCCAGCATCACCGCGCACACCCGCTCGTCCATCGCCGCGGCCAGCGCGCTGAGATCGGCGAATGACACCTGCCGGAACCCGCTGGGCAGGGGGTGGAACCGCTCCTGTTTTTGGGGTTGCCCGGTGGCGGCGAGCGTTGTCAGCGTGCGTCCGTGGAACGAGCCGTACGCGGACAGGACGTGGTACCGCTCCGGGCCGCCGTTCGCCTGGCCGTAGCGGCGGGCGAGCTTGATCGCGCACTCGTTCGCCTCGGCGCCGGAGTTGGCGAAGAACACCCGGCCGCCGCCACCGAGCAGGTCGTCGAGGCGCTCGGCCACCTGCGGCTGGATGTCGTTGTAGTAGAGGTTCGAGACGTGCGTGAGTGTGCGGGCCTGGTCGGCCACCGCGTCGGCGACGGCGGGGTGGGCGTGGCCCAGGGAAACGACCGCGAGACCCGAGAGGAAGTCGAGGTAGGAACGACCGTCACTGTCGTAGAGGCGCGTGCCATCGCCCCGCACGAACGCCACCGGCAGGCGCGGGTACGTCCCCATGACGTGCTCGGCGTCGAGCTTGACAATGGCGTCGAAGGAGCTGCTCACGGGATCACCATCGTTCCGATGCCCTCGCGGGTGAAGAACTCGAGCAGCAGTGCGTGCGGAATGCGCCCGTCCAGGATGTGGGCCCGGGCGACGCCGCCCTTGAGCGCGTCGAGGCACGAGCGCAGCTTCGGGATCATGCCCTCCGACGCCCCGCCGCCGTCGACGAGCTCGGCGAGAGCGCTGGCGTCGATGCGCGAGATCAGCGATCCCTCGTCGGCGAGATCGCGGTAGAGGCCGGTGACGTTGGTGAGGTAGACGAGCTTCTCCGCCGCCAGCGACTCGGCGATGGCGCCGGCCACAGTGTCGGCGTTGACGTTGTACGCCTGACCGGCTTCGTCGACGCCGACGGTGGCGACGACCGGGATCAGCTCCTCCCGGATCAGGCGCGTCAGGATCGATGGGTCGATGCGGCGCACGTCGCCCACGAAGCCGAGTCGCTCGTCCCGGGCGTCGACGGTGATGAGCCCGGCGTCCTCGCCCGAAAGCCCGACCGCGTACGAGCCGTGCCGGTTGACCGATGCCACGATCTCGCGGTTGACCTTGCCGACAAGGGCCATGCGCACGATGTCGACCGCCTCGGCGTCGGTGACCCGGAGCCCGTCCACGAACTCGGGCTCCTTGCCCAGTCGCCGCATGAGGTCGCTGATCTGCGGCCCGCCGCCGTGCACCACGACGGGGTTCATGCCGACCAGGCGCATGAGCACGATGTCCTGGGCGAACAGGTCGGCCAGCGCCGGGTCTTCCATCGCGCTGCCGCCGTACTTGATCACGACCGTCTTGCCCGAGAACTCCCGGATGTACGGGAGGGCCTCGGCCAGGATCCCCGCCTTCTCTTGCGCTCGCTCGCTGCGATCCGGGCCATCCACCGAGGGATTGGCCGGATCGCGATCGCTCACTCGCTGGCGAGCTCCGCTCGCTGGCGCTCGCTCCGCCGCACTCATGAGGTACCCCGGTTCTCGTCGATGTAGGCGTGGCTGAGGTCGGTGAACAGCACGGTGACCTGGCTGTTGCCGGCGTTGAGGTCGCACGCGATCTCGATCTCGGAGCCACTCATGGCGCGCTCGAGCGCGCCGGCATCGTGGTTGGTGGCGATGCCGTCACGACACACGGTGATGTCGTTGTAGGCGATGTCGGTTCGCTCGGGGTCGAAGACGGCCCCGCTGGCGCCGAGCTCCGAGAGCACCCTGCCCCAGTACGGGTCGCCGCCGTTGAGTGAGCACTGGACGAGTTGGCTGCTCGCGACGGCCCGGGCGGCGAGCTGGGCGTCCTCCCCGGACCGGGCCCCCCGGACGACCACGATCGCCCGCTTCGTCGCGCCTTCGGCGTCGGCGGCCATCTGCCCCGCGAGGTGGGCGCACACGCTCGTGAGCGAGGCCTCGAGCGCGGCGAAGCCCGGACCGGACTCGACGATCGGGTCGTTGCCGGCCCCGGCACCCGCGAAGGCCAGGACGGTGTCGTTCGTGCTCGTGCACCCGTCGACGATCAACGAGTTGAACGTGTCTGCGACGGCACGACTCAGTGCGCCGTGGAGCGCGTCCGGCGTCACCGCGGCGTCGGTGGTGAGCACCGCAAGCATCGTCGCCATGGCCGGCGCGAGCATGGCCGCGCCTTTCGCCATGCCGCCGACCGTCGCGGTCGCACCGGACAGGTCCAACGGGACCTCGGATTCCTTGCGCACCGTGTCGGTGGTGAGCATGGCGTCGGCGGCGGCTTCCCCGGCAGAGGAGTCGGACCCGAGCGAGCCGACCAGTTTGGGGATCCCCGACTCGATCGGGTCCATCGGGAGCGGGATGCCGATCAGCCCGGTCGAGCACACCAGCACGTCGTCGGGCCCGCAGCCGAGTTCGCGGGCGGTGAGCTCGCACATGCGGCGGGCGTCGCGCCGGCCCGGTTCGCCGGTGGCGGCATTGGCGTTCCCCGAGCTGAGGATGACGGCGGCGGCCTGCCCGTCCTCCAGGTGGCGGCGGCTGATCTGCACCGGCGCGGCCGTCGCCAGGTTCGTCGTGAACACTCCCGCGGCCGTGACCGGCCGGCGATCGGCGGTCGAGACCAACGCAAGGTCGGGCACGCCGTCAGGCTTGATCCCGCTCGCGATGCCGGCGGCCTCGAAGCCGGCGGCGGCGGTGACGCTCACGGTGCGACCCCGACCGCGCTCAGCCCGGTGGGCTCGGGCAGCCCCAGCAGCAGATTGGCGCACTGGACCATCTGCCCCGACGCCCCCTTGACCAGGTTGTCGAGCGCGCAGATCGCCAGCACCGAACCGGTGCGCCGGTCGAAGCGGACGGTCACGTGGGCCGCGTTCGACGCCAGCGTGGCCTTGGTGCTCGGCGGTTCGTCGACGACGGCCACGAACGGCTCACCGGCGTAAAAGCCGCGGTAGCTCTCGAGCAGCCGCTCGGAGCTCAGCCCGTCGACGGCCGCCCGCGCGTGACAGGTGGCGAGTGCACCGCGGGTCATCGGCACCAGGTGCGGCGTGAACAGCACGGTCACGGGCGCGTTCGCGACGTGACTGAGCACCATCTCCATCTCTCCGGTATGCCGGTGGGTGAGCAACCCGTACGGCGACACGTTCTCGTTCGCCTCGGAGAACATGCTCGGCGCCGAGAGCCCCCGGCCGCGCCCCGACACGCCGGAGACCGCGTCGACGACCACGCCCTGCGGCTCCACCAGGCCGTCGGCGAACAGCGGCGCGAGCGCGAGCGCGGCCGCGGTCGGGTAACAGCCGGCGGCAGCGGCGTGCTCGGCATCAGACACGGAGCGACGGAACAGCTCGGGCAGGCCGAAGGCGAACCGGTCGAGCAGCTCCGGCGCCGCGTGCGGCTCGCCGTACCACTGCTCGTAGTCGGCGGCGGGAAGGCGGAAGTCGGCCCCCAGGTCGACGATGTGGCCCACCCGGTCGAGGAGCTCGGGGACGACCCGCTGCGACTCGCCGTGCGGGAGCGCCAGGAAGGCCACGTCGACACCTTCGACGTCCGACGGGTCGTACGCGGCGTACTCCAGCGCCGGGTACTCGGCCGCCAGCGACGGGTACAGCGCCGCCACCGAGGCGCCCGCGTTGGAGTCGGCGGTGACGTGCCCGACCTCGATCTCGGGGTGGGCAGCCAGGAGCCGCAGCAGCTCGGCCCCTGTGTACCCTGACGCGCCGATCACGGCGGAGCGATACGCCATGCGGAATACTATACACTACTGTGCATAGCCCTGCGGTGGACCTGCCCTTCGGCGGCACCGCCGCCGGGACCGAGCTGGGGCCGGCCTCGTTCACGGTCTCCCCTGCCGCCAACGAGCGCTACTGGGCGGCGGCCGGCGTCGACCACCCGTCGTTGCGGGAGGGCGCCCTCTATCCGCCCATCGCCGCCAACCTGACCATCCTGCTGTTCCAGACGGTCGCGCCCCGCCCGATGATCCAGGCCGCCCAGCGCCTGGTGTGCCATCGGCGGGGCGAGGCCGGCAGCGAGCTGATCGTGCGGGGCACGGTGACCGAGCGGTACGAGAAGCGAGGGCGCGAGTACGCGGTGGTGGAGGCGGAGGTCGCGCTGCCCGGCGGCTCGCCGCTGTGGACCTCGGTCGCCACGTTCATCGAGGCCGGTGCGGCCGAGGAGGAACCAGCGTGAAGAGCGGAACTTGTCCCAAGTGCCCTTCGACGGATATCCGCGTGGCCCGAGACCAGTTCGCCTGGGTCCCCAACGAGTGGGGTCCGCGCGTCAAGACGTCGAAGTTCACCCCCAACACCCCGACCGACACCTACGTCTGCACCGCGTGCGGGTACTTCGAGCATTACCTCGCCGATGCCGGGAAGCTGTCAGAGGTCGCGCAGTCGTGGTCACCCGTCAGCGGATGACACTCGAGGTTCGGCGCCGGCACGACGAAGGTGGAACTGCATGAAGGACGGAACCTGCCCGAAGTGCTCGTCGACCGACGTGCGCGTCACGACGGTCATCAACACGGAGCTGCTGACATCCGCATACGAGTTCGACACGTACTTCTGCAGAGCCTGCGGGTACTTCGAGCACTACGCCGCCGACCTCGCCAAGCTTGCCGAGGCCGCAACTACGTGGCCATCGGTATCTCGGTGACCCGCGAGCTGCGACGCGAGCTGCTGCTGACGGCGGACATGCTGCGCGCCTACTCGCGCCGCGGCAACTACCACTCCGAACCCGACGAGGCCCGCCGGCTCGGGCTCCCCGGGCTCGTCGCCCAGGGGCTCCAGGTCGCGGGCCCGGCCTACGGGTTGCTGCTCGACGAATGGGGTGAGGCCTTCCTCGCCCACGGCGAGCTGGAGCTGAAGTTCGTGGGCATGGTCCTCGACGACCAGACCGTCGACGCCGGCGTCACGATCGAGGGCGACGAGGCGACGCTCGAGGTCTCGAACCGTGATACGGGGAAGGTGGCGGCCGTCGGCCGCGCCAGGCGGTCAGGGGTCCTGGAGGGCCGGTAACACCTCCTCGACCATGAGTCGGCCCGACCGGCGTCGCTCCTCCGGATCGGCGTCGATCGAGGGGCCGATGACCACGAACCGCTCCACGCCGGCCTCGCGGAGCTCGGCCAGCCGCTCGAGGCAGCGCGCCGGCTCCCCCATGATCCCGAACCGCTGGGCGAACTCGTCGTCGATCACCGCGGCGTGACGGGCCCGGCCCATCGTGTGGTGGGGCCGGTCGTAGTTCTCGTGGAGCCGCTCGAAGACCTCCCGGTCTTCCGGTCGCTGGCCTTCGCCCGTGCTCCCCGCAATCCCCGAGAAGTGGTCGACGGTGGCGACCGTCCCCCGTGACAGCTCGACCGCCGTCGCCGCGTCCGCATGCGGCACCACGTTCACGAACGCGCCGAAGCCGATGCCATCCGGGTCGAGACCGGCCGCCGTTCGCGCGTCGCGGGCGATCCCGATCCCCCACCGGATGCGCTCAGAATCGGCGCCCACCGCGAACGTGATCCGATCGGCGTGGCGGGCGGCGGCCGCGATCACCTTCGGACCGGTAGCGGCGACGTCCAGGGGCACCTTGGGCTGGGCGGCGCGGCCGAGCCAGTGCAACCGGCTCGGCTTCCCGTCCACATCGACCTCCTCGCCCCGCAGATAACCGGCGAGTCGTTCCAGGTAGCGCTCGAACACCGCCACCGACGCCGGCTCCTGTCCGATCTGGAACAACGCCGAGTCGCCCCGGCCGATCCCGAGCACCGCCCGACCACCCGAATACTCCTGCACACTCGCGATCGCGCTGGCGGTGGCCGCGGGATGACGAGTCACCGGGTTCGTGACACCGGTGGCGAGCCCGATCCGCTCGGTCGCCTTGCCCATCATCGCCAACCCGACGTACGGGTCACCGGTCAGGTTCTGCGAGTCGACCACGACGACGCCGTCCCACCCCGCAGCCTCGGCCCGCTGCGCGAACGCCTCGGCGATCGCGGGCTCGGGCACGGCCTGGGTCCAGACCTCGGTGCGCGCCACCGCGGGACCCTAGTATCGGCTCGTGACGATCATCTCGGCCGACTCGCACATCACCGAACCCGCCGACACCTACATCGATCGGATCGACCCCAAGTTCCGCGACCGAGCGCCCTACCTCGCGCACGACGACAAGGCCGGCGACATCTTCATGATCCCGGGCATGAAGACCCCGGTCCCGATGGGCTTGGTGGCGGCGGCGGGCAAGCCCGCCGAGGAGATCACCCTGTTCGGGGTGAAGTGGGAGGAGCTGCACCGGGGTGGCTGGGACCCCGAGGCCCGCATCGGCGACCAGGACCGCGACGGCGTCGACGGAGAGATCATCTATCCGACGGTCGGCATGGTCCTCTGCAACCACAAGGACCTCGACTACAAGCACGCGTGCATGGACGCCTACAACCTCTGGATCGCCGAGTACTGCTCGGCGCACCCGGATCGCCTCTTCGGGATCGGCCAGACCGCCATGCGCACGCCCGAGGACGGGGTTGCCGATCTCCAGCACATCAAGGACCTCGGGCTCAAGGGCGTGATGATGCCGGGCGTACCCGGGACGGAGGACTACGACAGCGAGATCTACGATCCGGTCTACGAGGCCGCCATCGACCTGGGTCTCCCGCTGTCGTTCCACATCCTCACCGGACCGGCCGACCGGCCCCGCGGCCCGAAGCTGAACGGCTTCCTGACGATCGTGCGCCAGTGCCAGGACGTGATGGGCACGTTCGTCCTCAGCGGGGTGTTCGAGCGCCATCCCCGCCTGAAGGTCGTGTGCGTCGAGGCCGACGCCGGCTGGGTGCCGCACTACATGTACCGGATGGACCACGCCTACAAGCGCCACCGCAACTGGCTGCCCGCGGGCGCGCTCTCGAAGCTCCCGAGCCAGTACTTCCGGGAGAACATCTACGTCACGTTCCAGGACGACTGGGTCGCATTCAAGATGACCGACATGGTCAACGTCGAGCGGCTGATGTGGGCCAACGACTTCCCCCACAGCGACGCCACCTGGCCGTGGTCGCAGGAGATGCTGGCCGAGCACACCGCCAACCTGACCCAGTACGAGAAGGACCGCATCCTCCACGACAACGTGGCCGAGCTCTACGACCTACCGACGCGCCGCGCCTCTTAGCTCGGGTTGTCCGTCCCTTCAGGTGACGACGGGAAGCGATGCAGCCCGCTGGTGTCGGGTGCCTCGGTCCCACCATTCAGGAGCTCCAGGACGCGCGCCCGAGCGGCGTCCAGGCTGACCCCGAGGTTGGCGAGAACCTGCGCCGCCACACCCTCACCCTCGGCGATCAGTCCGAGCAGGAGGTGCTCCGTCCCGATGTAGTTGTGGTGGAGGACGACCGACTCACGCAGAGAGAGCTCGAGCACCCTCTTGGCCCGGGGCGTGAACGGGATCTCCCCTCCCGGCGTCGTTTCGCCTCTCCCGATGATCTCGACGACCTGCGCCCGCACCGCGTACCGGGAGACGTCGAGGGATCGCAGCGCCTCGGCCCCGATGCCTGCGTCCTCACCGACCAGACCGAGGAGGATGTGCTCGGTCCCCAGGTAGTTGTGCGCCAGAAGGCGCGCCTCCTCCTGCGCCAGCACGACGACGCGCCGGGCTCGGTCGGTGAACCGCTCGAACATCGCGCGTCAGGGTAGGACGGTCAGGTGCGGGCCACCTCCAGTTGCTCCCGCAGCTTCGGTGGAATCGGGGCGCTGTCGTGGGTCCCGGGGGTCACGCTCACGTACGTGATCGTCCCGACGCAGACGGGCCGGTCCTCGACCGTGGCGGTATAGCGGAGGTCGAGCGAGGAGTTCCCGAGGCGGGACGGCACCACTTCCACCTCGACGTGCTCGTCGAATCCCGCCGGCCCCTGCCACTCGATCGTGGCCTTCACCACCATGAGGTCGAAGTCGCGAAAGAAGGCGGTCGCGGGCGGGAAGCCCATGTCCTCGAAGAACCGGGTGCACGCCTCGTCGAAGTAGGTGAGCCAGTGGGCGTTGAAGACGACACCCTGGGCGTCGACCTCGGCATAGCGCGGGCGGAGACGATGAATGAAAGGCACCGCTAGCCCCGCAACTTGGCGTCGTGCGCTTTGGTGACCGCGTCGATGCAGCGCTGCCGCAGCCTGCCGACCTCGTCATCGGTGAGCGTGCGGTCGGGTGCCCGGAAGCGCAGCGCGTAGGCCAGGCTCTTCTTGCCCGGCCCGAGTGCATCGGAACGGAACACGTCGAACAGCCGGACGTCCTCGAGAAGCTCCCCGCCCGACGCCTGCAACGTGGCGGCCACGTCGCCCGCCGGCACCGTCTCGGCGACCTCGAACGCGAGGTCGATGCCAGACGGCGGATAGGGCGAGGGAGGACGGAAGGTCCGGTCGCGGCGCTCGGCCGTCAGCAACCGGTCGAGGTCGAGCTCGAGCCCGACCACCGGCGGGATCAACTCGAGCGCGGCGACCACTCTCCCGTCGACCTCGCCGACCGCGCCCACCTGCACACCGTTCACGACGACGGCCGCCCCGCGCCCCGGCTCGAACCCGGCGTAGTCGGCGGGCTCGACCCGGCCGTCGGCGATCTCGAGCCCGTCGAGCAGCTGCTGCAGCACGTCGACCGCGTCGTAGCCGTCCACCGGCCGATCGGGCTCGATCGGGCGCCGGCGCACGCTTCCCGAGATCGCCACCGCCACGTGGTACGGCTCGTCGGGCAGCAGCGCGCGTTTCCCGGGGGCGAGGAAGACCCGACCGACCTCGAACAGCCCCACGTCGGGGAGCCCGCGGGCGTGGTTGCGCGCCACCGCTCGCAACAGGCCTGGCAGCACCCGGGTGCGGAGCACCGACTCCTCCGCCCGCAGCGGATTGGCCGCCTCGACCACTCGGTCGATTGGCGCGCCCGCCCGCTCGAGGTCGGTCGGTGACACCAGCGGCACCGTCACGGTCTCCGCCAGACCCGCCCCGACGAGGACATCGGCCACGATCCGGCGGTCCCGCTGCGACGGGGTGAGCCCGCCCACCCGCTCGTCGGGCCGGGCCACGGTGCGCCCGATGGCGTCGAAGCCGATCCGGCGGGCCACCTCCTCGATCAGGTCGATCTCGCGCTCCAAGTCGGGGCGGAACGTGGGCGGGCGGGCGGTGATGTCCTCTCCCGATCCCTCGACCTCGATCCCGAGCGGCCGCAGCGACTCGAGGATTTGTGTATCGGTCAGGCTCGTCCCGAGGATGCCGTTCACCCGGCTCGATCGGACCCGAATGCGCCGGGGCTCGACCGGTCCGGGATACTCGTCGACGACTTCGGGCGAGACCCGCGCACCGGCCACCTCCACCAGCAGCTCCATCGCCCGCTCGGCGTGCTCGGCGACGCCGTTGGGGTCGATGCCTCGCTCGAACCGGGCACTCGACTCGGACCGCAGCTTGAGCCGCTTGGAGCTGCGGGCGATCCCCATCGGCTGGAAGTACGCCGCCTCGAGCAGGATCTCGGTCGTCGCGTCCGAGACTTCGGAGGTCCCGCCGCCCATGATCCCGGCGATCGCCTGGGGCGCGCGTTGCGCGTCGCAGATGAGCAGCTCGTCGTCGGTGAGCTCGCGCTCGACCCCGTCGAGCGTGGTGATGCGCTCCCCCGCGTCCGCTCGGCGCACCACGATCCCGCGGCCGTCGAGCTGGTCGAGGTCGAAGGCATGGAGGGGCTGGTTGCGCTCGAGCATGACGTAGTTGGTCACGTCGACCACGTTGCTGATCGGCCGCATGCCCGCCTTGACGAGCCGCTGGGCCATCCACGGCGGCGACGCGCCCATCGTCACCCGCGCCACGCGGCCCAGGTACCGGGGACAACGGTCGGGCGCCTCGAGGACCACGGTGATGTCCGAGGTCACCTTCGGATCGGTCGGAGCGTGCGGTGTCGGAAGGTCGAGGGGCCATCCGAAGTGGGCGGCGAGCTCGCGGGCCACGCCGACGATGCACATCGCGTCGGGACGGTTCGGGGTGAGGTCGAGCTCGAACACCACGTCGTCGAGCCCCAGCACCTCGCGCACGTCGGCACCGGGCGCGATGACCTCTTCGAGGTGAAGGATCCCCTCGTGGTCGTCGCCGAGGCCGAGCTCGCGCGGGGAGCACAGCATCCCGTCCGACTCGACGCCGCGGATCTTCTTGCGTTCCAACCTCAAGTCGGGGAGCTGGGCGCCCGCCGGCGCCAGCGGAACGACGTCGCCGGTGTGAACGTTCGTGGCCCCGCACACCACCTGCGTCTGACCATTGCCGTAGTCGACGTCTACGAGCGTGAGGCGGTCGGCGTTCGGATGGGGCGCGACCGCGAGCACCTTGGCCGCCACCACTCCCCGGACCTCGCGTCCCGGCTCCTCGACCGCCTCGACCTCCAACCCCAGCTGGTTCAGCGCCGCGACCAGCTGGTCGACCGGCGCCTCCGCCGGGGTGAACTCGCGGATCCACGAGAGGGGTGCGCGCATCAGTAGTGGGCCAGGAAGCGGATGTCGCCGTCGAAGAACGTGCGGATCTCGTCGATCCCGTAGCGGATCATGGCGATGCGCTCGAGCCCGAACCCGAATGCGAACCCCTGCCACTCCTCGGGGTCGTAGCCGACTGCCACGAACACGTTCGGGTCGACCATCCCGCAGCCACCGAGCTCGATCCAGCCCGACTGGGTGCACACGCGGCAACCCGACCCGCCGCAGAAGATGCAGCTCACCGCCAGCTCGGCGGACGGTTCGGTGTAGGGGAAGAAGTCGGAGCGGAAGCGCGTACGGATCGACTCGTCGTCGAACAGCTGCTTCACGAACGCCTCGATGGTCCCGAACAGATCGGCCAGCGTGAGGTGCCGGTCGACCGCCAGGCACTCGATCTGGTGGAACACAGGCGAGTGGCGGGCGTCGAGCGTCTCGTTCCGGTAGGTGCGCCCGGGCGCGACCACGTAGATGGGCGGCTCGTTCGTCTCCATGGTGCGGATCTGCACCGGCGACGTATGGGTGCGCAACACGACCTGCTCGGGCTCGCCCAGGTTGACGTACAGCGTGTCCTGCATGGAGCGGGCCGGGTGAGCGGGCGGGATGTTGAGCGCCTCGAAGTTGTGCCAATCGTCTTCGACCTCGGGACCTTCGGCCACTCGGTATCCGAGCCCGATGAAGATGTCTTCGAGCTCGCGTTGCACCTGGGTCACGAGGTGGAGATGACCTCGATGGGCGCCGTGGCCGCCCTCGGTGAGATCGAGTGCATCTCCTGCCGGTCCGGCGTCCGGTGCGAGTGCGGTCTTGCGGTCCTCCAGGCTTCGCTCGACCCACTCCTTGAACTCGGAGACGGCGCGGCCGGCGGGGGCGCGCTCGTTCGGCTCGAGGTCCTTGATCGCCTCGGTCGCCCGTGCCGCGTACCCACCCTTGCCCAGGTACTGCCGGCGCAGCTCGTCCAGCTCGGCGGGCGACGCCGCGTTCGGAATCGCGACCGCGGCGGCGGCCCGGCCCTCTCCGAGGATCTCCTCGGCCCGGTTCACGGTCGCTTCCGGCGCTGGCGCGCCGCCTCGAAGCACAACACCGTCCCGGCCATGGCCACGTTGAGGGAGTCGACCGCGGGGCCGCTGACGGGAACCGTCACCGCGGCCTCGAGGTGCTCGCTCAGGTCGGGAGCGAGACCGCGGGCCTCGTTGCCGAGCACCAGCGCGATCGGGCCGGTGAGGTCGACCTGGTCGGGGGCGTCGCCACCGGCCGCCGCGGTGCCGATGCGCCGTCGTCCCTGAGCGCCCAGCGCGGCGAGCACCTCCACCGGGTCGTCACCCTCCGCGATCGCCAGCCCGAAAATGGCACCGGCCGACGAGCGCACCACCTTCGGGCTGTGCAGGTCAACCGAATTGCCGCAGCACACTACCGCCGCCGCCCCGGAAGCCTCGGCGCTGCGGATCAGGGTGCCGGCGTTGCCGGGGTCCTGCACCGACACCAGCACGAGCACGACGCCGTCATGGGGCAGCCGGTCGAGCGGCTGCGCCACCCGCGACGCGACCGCCAGGATCGGCTGCGGGGTGACGGTCGCGCTGATCCGCTCGAGCACACCCTCTTTGAGCTGCACCGTGGCGATCCCGGCGGCGCGCACCCGCTCGAGGAGCGGCGCGAACGCCCGGTCGGCCCCGGGCGCCAGGTACACGGTCTCGGGAGAGACGTCGCGGTCGAGGGCGGCCTCGACGACGCGCGGTCCCTCCAACACGAACGCGCCTTGCTCGCGCCGGGCTCCCGGGTCGCGTACCAGTGCCCGCAGCCGCTTGACCTCGTGATGGCGGGGGCCGAGTGGGTCGATCGCTAGGCCGCTTCGAGCGCCTGGCGCGCCGCGGTCACCAGCGCACCGAACGCGGCCGAGTCGTGGACCGCCAGGTCGGCGAGGATCTTGCGGTCGACCTCGATGTCGGCGGCCTTCAGGCCGGCGACGAACCGCGAGTACGAGATGTCGTGCTGGCGACAGGCGGCGTTGATCCGGACGATCCAGAGACGCCGGAACTCGCCCTTGCGCGCCCGCCGGTCGCGGTAAGCGTACCGAAGCGACCGCATGAGCTGCTCGTTCGCCTTGCGGTAGCTGCGGCTCTTCGCACCGGAGTACCCCGAGGCGGCCTCGAGCACCGCCCGCCGGTGCTTCTTGCTGGGAACGGACCGCTTGACCCTCGCCATGTCACTGCCTCCTGCGCGACCCGAAACGTCACGAACGGCCGAGCATGCGCTCGACGTGCTTGCGGTCGCCGCCGGTCACCTCGGCGCCCCGACCGAGGCGGCGCGTCCGCTTGCTGGACTTCTTCTCGAGCAGGTGCGAGCGAAAGGCCTTGCGGCGGCGGATCTTGCCGCTGCCGGTGACCTTGAACCGCTTCGCCGCCCCTCGGTGCGTCTTCATCTTCGGCATGTCACTGCGCTCCTGCGCTCGTTCCGTCCTCGCCCGTCTCGCCGTTGCCCCCCGCTGCCGGGGCCTTGGCCCGGGCCTTGGGCTTCTTGATCGGGTGCAGCACCATCGTCATGTTCCGACCGTCCTGTCGGGGCGACGACTCGACGATCGCATCGTCGCTCACCTCGTCCGCGATCCGTTCCAGGATCTTCAAGCCGAGCTCGGGATGGAAGATCTCCCGCCCCCGGAACATGATCGTCAACTTGACCTTGGCGCCCTCCTCGAGGAACCGCTTCACGTGCTTCATCTTGGTGGTGTAGTCGTGGGCGTCGATCTTGGGCCGGAACTTCATCTCCTTGATCACCACGTTGGTGGCCTTCTTGCGCGACTCCTTGCGCCGCTGCTCCTGCTCGTAGCGGTACCGGCCGTAGTTCATGATCCGGCACACCGGAGGGCTGGCGTTCGCCGCCACCTCGACCAGGTCGTATCCCTCCTCTCGGGCGATGGCGAGCGCTTCAGGTAGAGCCTTCACGCCGAGCTGCTCGCCCTCGGGGCCGATGAGGAGGACCTCGCGCGCACGGATGCGGTCGTTGATCCGTGCGTCGTCGTCTGTGGCTATGTGATCACCTGTTCTTCGGGGACGGCCTGTTCGTAGACGCGAGAATGGCGGACCGGGAAGTCCGCCATCTGCCGATCCGGGGAGGACCGGGACAACGAACCCGGCTCGGCGGTACCGGCCGGGTGGGGTCGGGTGCCGCCCCTGAGGATGGCGCCCGTCCCACTTCCCATCTCGATTGTCGAAGGGCCAGGATACCAGTGTGAGCACGATCTGGACACCGTCGGGCGAGCACGATCCCGAGCAATCCAACGAAGAAAACGAGGCCACCGAGGCGAGTGGACCCGTCGGTGAGCCGGGAGACCCCGAGCTCGAGGCCGAGCTCCGTCGCCTGCGGGAGCAGCTGGCGGCGACGCCCGTCGCCGACATCGTCGCCAACCATGCGGTCGGGATGTGGCAGCTCGCGATCGTGCATCTCGCGCCCGAGGGCGACACCCCGCCGAACCTGGACGAGGCGCGACTCGCGATCGACGCGATGGCGGCGCTGGTCGAAGGGATGGGTGATCGTCTCGGCGACCACGAGACGCCCTTGCGGGATGCGTTGGCGCAACTCCGGCTCGTCTTCGTGCAGGTGAGCGAGGGCAAAGTCCCCAACGGCGAGAACGACTGACACCTTGCCCTCTCTGATCGAGCAGTACGCGATCGTCGGCGACACCCAGACGGCCGCGCTGATCGGCGACGACGGGTCGATCGACTGGCTGTGCACACCCCGCTTCGACTCCGGGGCGTGCTTCTCCGCCCTCCTGGGCACCGAGCAGAACGGACGCTGGCTGCTGGCCCCAGCCGCGGGCGGGCGGGCAGCACGGCGGGCGTACCGTCCGGGCACGCTCGTGCTCGAGACCGAGTTCGAGACCAGCGAAGGTGTCGTGAAGGTGATCGACTTCATGCCCATCCGGGGCAAGAGCGTCGACCTCGTCCGCATCGTCGAGGGCGTACGGGGGCGCGTGCAGATGCGGATGGAGCTCATCATCCGGTTCGACTACGGGTCGATCGTGCCCTGGGTCCGCAGCGTCGACAACACGCTGCGCGCCGTCGCCGGACCCGACGCGCTCGTGCTGCGCACGCCGGTGGCGACCCGGGGCCAGGACCTCACCACCCAGGCCGAGTTCATCCTCTCCGAAGGCGACAGTGTGCCGTTCGTGCTGGCGTGGTTCCCGTCGCACCAGCAGCCGCCCAAGGAGCTCGATGCAGCCCGAGCGTTGTCGCGCACGACCAACTGGTGGAAGCGGTGGTCGGCCCGGACCACCTACGAAGGCGAGTGGGCCGAAGCCGTCAACCGGTCCGTGATCACGCTCAAGGCCCTCACGTACGCCCCCACCGGCGGAATCGTCGCCGCGCCCACGACCTCACTTCCGGAGTGGCCCGGGAGCGTCCGCAACTGGGACTACCGCTTTTGCTGGCTGCGTGACGCGACCTTCACCCTGTACGCGCTGATGAGCGCGGGCTACCTCGACGAGGCCAAGGCATGGCGCGAATGGCTGCTGCGGGCGGTCGCGGGCGCACCGGCCGAGCTGCAGATCATGTACGGCCCCGCGGGCGAGCACCGCCTCACCGAGCTCGAGCTCGACTGGCTCACCGGCTACGAGCAGTCGACGCCGGTGCGCATCGGCAACGCCGCCTCCGATCAGTTCCAGCTCGACGTCTACGGGGAGGTCGCCGACGCGATGTTCCAGGCCCGCGCCGCCGGCGTCGGGGGCGACGGGAGCAGCTGGGAGATGTACAAGGCGGTTTTGGAGTTCCTCGAGGACGCGTGGCGCGAGCCCGACGAAGGCATCTGGGAGGTGCGGGGACCTCGCCAGCACTTCACCCATTCGAAGGTGATGGCGTGGGTAGCGTTCGACCGCGCCGTCAAGGTGGTCGAGGAGTTCGGCTACGAGGGCGCCGACAGCTGGCGGGCGTCCCGGGATGAGATCCATGCCGAGGTGTGCGCCAAGGGTTACGACACAGACCGGGGCGCCTTCGTACAGGCGTACGGCTCCAAGCTCCTGGACGCGAGCCTGTTGATGATCCCGCTGGTTGGCTTCCTCCCCGCCACCGACGAGCGGATGCGCAACACCGTCGCCGCGATACAGCGCGAGCTGACGGTCGACGGCTTTGTCATGCGCTACGCCAGCGAGGATGTCGAGGACGGTCTCCCGCCCGGCGAGGGCGTGTTCCTACCGTGCTCGTTCTGGCTCGCCGACAACCTCGCCCTCATGGGCCAGACGGCTGAGGCGCGCGCATTGTTCGAACGGCTGATCGGACTCGCGAACGACCTCGGGCTGCTCTCCGAGGAGTACGACCCCAAGGGAAAGCGGCTGCTCGGGAACTTCCCGCAGGCGTTCACCCACGTTGCCTTGGTCAACACCGCCTGCAACCTCTCGGGCGAGGGCATCGGCCCGGCTCGACGCCGGGCCCATACGCACGCCCCGGCGTCCGACTAACCGCGTCGGGGGATGACCTGCCCCGCCTCCCAGCGGCCGGCAGGCCCGGGCGCAACGACGAACTCGACCTCGGCGTCCACGGCGATCGACCGGGTGCCGTCGGCGATGGCGGTGCAATGAAACGGGTAGCGCTCGCCGTCGCTCTCGATCTCGCCCAGCCCGCGCCGCTCGTCGAACGAGACGACGGTTCCCGTCATGCTCGACCGGTCAGTGCACGATCTTGGCGATCGGCAGCTCGATGATGTCGGTCGCGCCCCGCTCCTTGAGCGCGGGGATGAGCGTGTTGATCTCACTTTTGGCGACCACGGTCTCCACCGCGTAGGCGGTGTCACCGAACAGCTTCGCCACCGTCGGCGACTTGAGCGCGGGAAGGAGCTGGATCACGTCGTCCAGGCGGGCCTCGTCCACGTTGAGCTTCACCAGCACGCGGCCCCGCGCTTCGAGCGCACCCGAGAGCAGCGTCTGGACCTGCTCCATCGCCTTGCGCTTGGCCGGGTCGCCGTAGGCCGTCGGATTGGCGATGAGCTCGGTATACGACACGAGGATCGTGTCGAGAATCTTCAGGCCGGCGGCCCGGAGCGCCCGGCCCGTCTCGGTGATCTCGACCACCGCGTCGGCGATCTCGGGCACCTTGGCCTCGGTGGCGCCGTACGAGAGCGAGATGTCGGCATCCACGCCGTG
Source organism: Actinomycetota bacterium (assembly GCA_052390575.1). Taxonomy (GTDB): domain Bacteria; phylum Actinomycetota; class Acidimicrobiia; order IMCC26256; family JACDBD01; genus JBPCMN01. The sequence continues at coordinate 26,204 of JBQTGU010000061.1, forward strand.
CTTCTCGAGGAACCGCCGGGTGAGCTCGGGGTACTCGGTGTGCACGCGCACGCCGGTGGGGAGATCGGCGACACCGGCCGCGGGTGCGTCCTCGGCCACCGCCAGCACCACCTTGATCGGGCGGGCGGTCGCCTTCGAGTAGTGCAACTCGGTGAGCGTCACGACATCGGCGCCGGTTTCCTCGATCCAGTCGCGGCCGGTGATCCCGATGTCGAACGTCCCCTCGGCGACGTAGCGGGGGATTTCCTGGGGGCGGAGGATACGGACGTCGTCGATGCGGGGGTCGTCGATGCTGGCGCGGTAGTCGACGTCGGACCCCCGGACGACGCCGAGGTCGGCGTCGTCGAACAGCTGCAGGGTCGCCGCCTCCAGCGAGCCCTTCGGGACGACCAGCCGCAGCATCAGGCGCCCTCTGTTTTAGGGAGTTGGCGCAGCAGATCGACCATCTCGATCGCGCTCTCCGCCGCCTCCCGGCCCTTGTTGCCCTCGCTCCCCCCGGCGCGCGCCATCGCTTGGTCGAGGTCGTTGGTGGTCAGGACGCCGAAGGTGACCGGAACGCCGGTGTCGAGGGCGGCGCGGCTCACACCGGCGGCGCACTCCCCCGCGACGTAGTCGAAGTGGGGGGTCCCGCCTCGGATCACCGCGCCGACGCAGATCACCGCGTCGACTTCACCCGATGACGCCAGCCGCTGCGCCACGAGTGGGATCTCGAACGCACCCGGCACCCAGGCGACGCGGACGTCGGCGGGGTCGAGTCCGTGCTCCGCCAACGCTTCCAACGCGCCTTCGAGCAGCGGCGTGGTCACGTTCTCGTTGAAGCGCCCCGCCACCACCGCCAGTCGCATGCCGGCGGCGTCGAGCTTCCCTTCGTACTGCGAGTAGGTACCCATGGCGGGTTGGTCAGCTGCTCCCGAGTTCCTGGTCTTCGATGTCGAGCAGGTGCCCGAGCTTCTCCTGCTTCGCCCGGAGGTAGGCGATGTTCTCCTCGTTGGGGTGGGCGCGGAGGGGGACGCGCTCGACGATCTCGAGACCGTAGCCCTCGATGCCCCCGTACTTGGCCGGATTGTTCGTCAGGAGGCGCATGGTCGTGATCCCCAGGTCGACGAGGATCTGGGACCCGATCCCGTACTCGCGCGAGTCGACCGGGAAGCCGAGCTCGACGTTGGCCTCGACCGTGTCGCGCCCCTGGTCCTGCAAGGTGTACGCCCGCAGCTTGTGGCCCAGCCCGATGCCCCGGCCCTCGTGGCCGCGCAGGTACACGACCACGCCCTCGCCCGCGGCCGCGACCTGTTCGAGGGCGAGGTCGAGCTGGAGGCCGCAGTCGCAGCGCAGCGAGCCGAACACGTCGCCGGTGAGGCACTCGGAGTGCACCCGCACGAGCACGTTGTCCCGGCCCGCGACTTCCCCGCGGACGAACGCCATGTGCTCGGTGCCGTCGAGCAGCGACTGGAACACGTAGGCGGTGAACTCGCCGTGGCGGGTGGGGATGCGCGCCTCCGAGACGCGGCGCACCAGCTTCTCGCGGTGACGCCGGTAGCGGATGAGGTCGGCGATCGAAATGAGCTGGAGGTCGTGACGGGCGGCGAAGCGCTCGAGCTCGGGGAGGCGGGCCATGGTCCCGTCGTCGTTCACGACCTCGGCGAGCACGCCCGCGGGGTAGCAGCCGGCGTCGCGGGCGAGGTCGACGGTGGCCTCGGTGTGGCCGGCCCGCTTGAGCACGCCCCCCTCTCGGTACCGCAGCGGGAAGATGTGCCCCGGCCGGGCCAGGTCGTCGGGCTGGGCGGCGGGGTCGATGAGCGCGTGCACCGTGACGGTGCGGTCGGCGGCCGAGATGCCGGTGGTCGTGCCCCGCTTCGCGTCGACCGAGACCGTGAACGCGGTGCGGTAGGCGGTGGTGTTCTCCGCCACCATCATCGGGAGTTGGAGCTCATCGAGGCGTTCGCCCTCGAGTGGCATGCAGATCACGCCGCTGGTGTGGCGGATCATGAACGCCATCGCTTCGGGCGTCACGTTCTCCGCCGCCATGATGAGGTCGCCCTCGTTCTCGCGGTTGGCGTCGTCGACGACGATGACGAGCTCGCCCCGAGCGATCGCCGCAATCGCGTTCTCGACCTTGGTGAAGGGCATCTATGCCTTCCTTTGGACGGCGCCGTTCAGCAGGCGCTCCACGTACTTTGCCAACACGTCGACCTCGAGGTTCACGGGGTCGCCGGGCTGCTTGACGCCCAACGTCGTGACTTCGAGGGTGTGCGGCACCACCGCGACGCCGAAGCCGTCGTCGTCGACCGCCGTCACGGTCGTGCTCACGCCGTCGACGGTGATCGAGCCCTTCTCGACTACGTAGCGCAGCAGCTCGGCCGGCGCCGAGAACGTCACCCGGGTCGAGCCGTCGGGCAGGGGATCACGCGCCTCGATGTGGCCGACCGCGTCGACGTGGCCCTGCACGAGGTGGCCACCGAGGCGGTCGGAGAGCCGCATCGGCCGCTCGAGGTTCACGGGGTCACCGGGCCGCAGCGCGCCGAGCGCGGTGCGCTCGAGCGACTCGGTGACGGCGTCGGCGGCCCACCACCCGTCGCCCCACTCGACCACGGTGACGCAGCACCCGTTGACCGCGATCGAGGCGCCGATCTCCACGTCACCGAGGACGGCCTCGGCCTCGAACTCGAAGCGGGCACCGCCGGCGCGCGGCTCGACCCGGCGGACCCGCCCGAGCTCTTCCACGATCCCGGTGAACATCAGCGACCGCCCTCGATGGCCTCGTACTCGAGCCGCACGACCGCACCCAACCCCGCCACCGAGACGAGCTGCCACCGGGCGGCGTCGGCCAGCGACGCGGGCCCGGGCCCGTCGAACGCGGGGCGGGCGTCGCGTCCCAGAGTCGTGGGGGCGATGTAGGCCACGACCCGATCGACGAGACCGGCACCGACGAGCGCGCCGTGGACGGTCGGGCCGCCCTCGACCATGGCCTGGAGCACGCCGTGGCGCCCGAGCAGCTCCAGCGCCGTCGACAGGTCCACGCCGGTGCCGCCGCCCGCCGCCGGGATCGTCTCGACCTTTGCGCCCGCCGCCCGCCAGGCATCGACCGCGGCCGCGGCGGCCGACTCGGTCGTCAGCACGAGCGTCGGCGCCCGCGACTGGTCGAACAGCGGCCCGTCGGCGGGCACGCGACCGCGAGCATCGAGCAGCACCCGGAGCGGCTGGTGCTCGACCGTGCGCTCGACGTCACGCGCCGTGAGCGCGGGCCGGTCGGCGAGCGCGGTCCCTGCCCCCACCACGACCGCCTGGGAATCGGCCCGAAGCTCATGGGCATCAGCGCGGGCCTCGGGACCGGTGATCCAGCGCGACGAGCCGTCGGCCGCCGCGACCCGGCCGTCCAGGCTCATGGCCGTCTTGAGCAGCGCGTAGGCGCGTCCGGTGCGCCGGTGGTGCAGGTACGGCGCCAGCGACCGGGCGGCAGCGGTCGCGCCGACGCCCACGTCGACCGTGACGCTGCGCTCCCGCAACCGCGCGATGCCGGCGCCTCGGACCTGGGGGTCGGGGTCCTCGAGCGCGACGACAACCCGGGTGACCTCGGCCGCCACGAGCGCGTCCGCGCAGGGAGGGGTGCGCCCGTGATGCGAGCACGGCTCGAGCGTCACGAACGCAGTCGCGCCCTTCGCCCGGTCGCCGGCAGTCGCGAGTGCGACGACCTCGGCGTGGCGAGCCCCCGGTCGTTCGGTTGAGCCTTCGCCCACAACGGCCCCGTCCTGGACGAGCACACAGCCGACCCAGGGGTTGGGCGGCGCGGTGCGGCGCCCCCGCTCCCCGACTTCGAGCGCCCGGGCCATGGCCCGCTCGTCCTGCACCGTCACCTCCGCGCCCAGGGGCATGCGGGACGGCGCCGCGAGCGCGTCGGAGGACGCGCCGGCCGTGCGCCCTCTCCCATCCGGACTGTGACCGTCGGCCCCGGCCTTCCCGCTGGTGCGGGTTACCGGGTCAACCACACGGCTGGCGGCCGTGGGCTCGCGGGCTATCGCGTCTCGCGTGAGACGCGACTACCGCCGGTTGGGGCTTCCACCCGTATCCCGAGGGCTGTCTTCTTGACTGTTTGGTCAAGAGTATAGGGCGGGCCTGACCGAGGCCTAGTGAGGATGCTTCCCGGCGAGGAGCTCGAGCGCGTGCGGGACCGCCGGCAGGATGACGTCGAGGCACTCGAGCGCGCCGGTGGCCGACCCGGGCAGGTTGCAAACGAGCGCGGCGCCGGCGCTCCCGCACACGCCTCGTTGCAGCATCCCGTAGGGCCGGCCGGGTTCGTTGCTGGTCGCACGCATTGCCTCGGCCAGTCCGGGCGCTTCCCGCTCGACCACCTCACGGGTCGCCTCCGGGGTGAGGTCGCGGGGCCCGAAGCCGGTGCCACCCGTCGTCACCACCAAGCCGGCGAACCCGGTCGTGAGTTCGCGAAGCGCCGCCGCCACCGCGTCGATGCCGTCGGCGGTGACCTGGTGCTCGTCGACGTCGTAGCCGGTGGTGCGCAGGCGCTCGACCAGGATGCTGCCGGAGCGGTCCTCGCGGTCGCCGGCGGCGACGCCGTCGGAGACCGTCAGCACGCGCGCCCGCAGTCCCAGGGGCGGCGGGCTCGCACCCGGCGCCGGTCCTTCGAGGACCCGCTGCACCCGCGCGAGCAGATCGGCGGGGTCGAACGGCTTGACGATGTAGTCGTCGGCGCCGGCGATCAGCCCGACCGCCTCATCGCGCGTCGCACCCTTGGCGGTGAGGAAGATCACCGGGCAGTCGGCCGTGCGCGCATCAGCCTTGAGACCCCGGCACACGTCGAACCCGTCCGGCCCGGGCATGACGACATCGAGCAGGATCAGGTCGGGCCGCACCCGCCGGGCCTGTTCCAGCGCCTCGTCCCCGTCGCGGGCCAGGAACACCTCGTAGCCCTCGACCTCGAGATTGACCTTGATCGCCTCGAGAATGTCGTCGTCGTCGTCGGCGATCAGGATCCGTTCGGCCACGCCGCCTCCTTGATCGCGCGCGCCGCGACCGCGGGGTCGTCGGCGTGGAACACGGCGCTGCCGGCGACGAGGATGTCGGCACCGGCCTCGGCAGCCTGGGGGGCGGTCTCGATGTTGATCCCGCCGTCGATCTCCAGCTCGATCGGCAGCTTGCGCTCGTCGACGATCCGCCGGGCGGTCGTGAGCTTGTCGAGCACGCTCGGGATGAAGGCCTGGCCGCCGAAGCCGGGATGGACGCTCATGAACAGCAGCAGGTCTATGTCATCGAGGTACGGGAGGACGGCGTCCAACGGCGTCTCGGGGTTGAGGGTGAGGCCCACGCGCACGCCCAGGGAGCGCATCGTCTCGAACAGCGCTTGGGGGTCGCCGAGCTCGATGTGCACCGTGCACCCGTCGGCGCCGGCGTCGGCGAAGTCGGCGAGCAGGTCGCCCGGGTTGTCGACCATGAGGTGGCAGTCGAGGAACAGGTCGGTCCGCTTGCGCAGCGACTTCACCACCGGGGGGCCGATGGTGAGATTCGGGACGAAATGACCATCCATGACGTCGACGTGCAGCAGGTCGGCCTGCTCGCTCACGCGGTCGACCTCGTCGGCGAGCTGCGAGAAGTCGGCCGACAGAATCGAGGGCGCCAGCTTGCGGGCGGGCATCGTGCTCACCCTACCGGTCGCCGGTTGCGCGATCGCGGTACAGGCGGAGCACGAACATGCCGTCGGTCCCGGCGTCGTGAGGGAGAAGCAGCCCGCCCCTCCCCCACGGTCGCCACGGCGCGCCGGGCGGCTCGAGCGCGACGAGCTCCGGGAGCTCGGCGGCAGACCACTCGTCGACTCCGATCGTCTCCTCCCGAGTGAGCGTGCACACCGAGTAGACCAGCGTGCCTCCGGGACGCACCACCCGCGCCGCTTCTCCCAGGAGCTCCCGCTGGAGGGTGGCGAGCACCCGCGCCTGGTCGGGCTCGACGCGCCAGCGCGCTTCCGGACGTCGACGCAGCACGCCGAGGCCGGTGCAGGGCGCGTCGACCAGCACCCGGTCGAAGACGCGACCGGAGACCGGGAGGGCCCGGCCGTCCGCGACCACGGGCTCGATCGCAAGGCCCAGGCGGGCGGCGGCGCGACCCACCAGCGCGAGCCGGCCGGCGTGCACGTCGGCGGCGACGACCGTTCCGGTGTCGCCGACGCGCTCGGCCGCCGCGGTCGCCTTCCCGCCCGGGGCGGCGCACGTGTCGAGGACCAGGTCACCCGGCTCGGGTGCGAGGAGCGTGACGACCGCCTGGCTGGCCTCGTCCTGGGGGGTGGCCCGGCTCTCCGTCACCGCCGCCACCCGCGCCGGATCACCCAGGCCACGCGCGGTCACCGCGCCGGTGTCGAGCCCGCCCCGCGCGACGGTGGCGCCGCCGGTCGCGAGCTCGCGCGCGAGCTCGTCGGGGGTGGTGCGGAGGAGGTTGGGCCGGAGCGTCACTGGCGCGGGGTCGTTGCCTGCAGCCAGCGTTGCCAGCGCGTCCCCGCGGCCGAGCTCGGAGATCAGACGCTCGACGAGCCAGTCGGGGTACGACAGGCGGGTTCCGATCGCGACGACGTCGTCACCTTCGGGCAGCGACCAGGGCGGGCCCGTCGTCGCGACCCGGCGAAGCACCGCGTTCACGAGCGCGCGGGCGCGCCGGGGCGCGACCTCGACCGTCTCCCCCACCGCCGCGTGCGCCGGGACACCGGAGACGAGCTGGTACACCCCCAGGCGGAGCGCCGCCCGCACTGGCGGGTCGAGGGCGTCGATCGACCGATCGAGTGCGGGGCCCAGGCGGTGGTCGAGTGCCCGCCGCCCCCGCAGCGTTCCGTACACGAGATCGGTGGCGAAGGACCGGTCGCGCGGCGCGAGGCCGCTCTCGCGGAGCGCCGCCGGGAGCAGCAGGTTCGAGTATGCGCCCGCCTCTACCCGCACGAGTACGTCGAGCGCGACCGCGCGCGCCGATCGGCTCACGTACCGAGGACGGGTTCGCCGGGATGCCCGCGCCGCCAGGCTTCCCAGGTCATGCGAGGCTTGCCCTCGGGTTGCACCTCGACCGGCTCGACGACGCCCTGCTCGTTCACCCCCGCTCGCCAGATCTTCAGCCGCGTGCCGTCGACCGTGGTCCACGCCCCCGGTCGGGGGTTGCCGGCGCGGATCACGCGCATGATCTCGTCAGCGGGACGGGACCAGTCGATCCGGAACTCGTCGACGGTGAGCTTGTCGGCGTAGGTCGGTTCACTCTCCTGAGGTTGGGGTTCGAGCTCGGGCACGCGCGGCAGCGTCTCGACCATGAGCCGCGTTCCCAGCTCGGCGAGCCGGGTCCGCAGCTCGCCCGCGGTCTCGTCCGGGTCGATGGGCGTCCGCTCGCATGCGTACACCGGCCCGGTGTCGAGTCCCGAGTCGATCCGCATCACGCACACGCCGGTCTCGGTGTCGCCGGCGAGGATGGCTCGTTCGACGGGCGCGGCGCCGCGCCAGCGCGGCAGCAGCGAGAAGTGGAGGTTCACGAAGCCGTGCGGCAACGCCTCGAGCAGCTCGTCGGGGAGCAGTTGCCCGAACGCGACGACCACGCCGAGCTCGGCGCCAGACGCTCGGACCTCGTCGACCACCTCACGCGCCCGGGTCGGGGTGCGGATGTCGAGGCCGAGCTCGAGGGCCGCCGCCTTCACCGGGCTCGGGGTAACGGCCTTTCCCCGCCCCCGGCGGCGGTCGGGCTGGGTGACGACCAGCGCGACCTCGTGGCCGGCCTCCACGAGCCCGCGCAAGGTCGGAACGGCGTCCTCGGGGCTGCCGAGGAAGACCAGCCTCATGGCCTCGTCTCCCGGCGCGCCATTGATCGCGCCGCTTAGAGCGCGGGGCCGTCCGGGTGACGGGCCGCCGCCACCAGATCCTGGTCGCGTATCACTCGCAGCGCCTGTTTGCGGACATCGGGCTCGAGCCGGTCGAGGAGCAGCACCCCGTCGAGGTGGTCGACCTCGTGGAGGAACACCCGGGCCAGCACCTCGTCGCCCTCGACCACGACCTCGCGACCGTCGAGATCGATGCCGCGGAGCGTGACGACCTTCGGTCGCACGATCTCGAACTTCAGACCGGGGACCGAGAGGCACCCCTCCTCGTACGCGAACTCGCCGCTGGTCTCCACGATCTCGGGGTTCACGATGACCGTGGCGCCCTCGCCGACGTCGTAGGTGAACAAGCGCTTCTGGACGCCCACCTGCGGTGCGGCCAAGCCCAACCCGATCGCCTCGTACATGGTGTCGTACATGGTGTCGACGATGCCGGCGAGGCTGCCGTCGAGCTCCTCGACCTCGCGGGCGCGCTGCTTGAGCACGGGGTCGCCGAACAGACGAATGGGATACGAAGCCACGGATCGAGGTTACCAGTGGCTCCGCGTGGCCCTTAGACGCGGAGCGGGTCGACCTCCACGCGCAACCGGCCGAGCGGGCGCGCCTCGGAGAAGTCGGTCGCCGCGAGCGCGTCCACCAACACCTCGACGGCCGGGGCCTGGACGAGGGCGCGCGCCGGCGCCGGGCTCGGACCCAACAGCGTCAACTCACTTCGGCTCCGGAGGCGGGTGCAGGCGGCCGCGACCGCCTCGTCGTCCCCACTGATCTCGGCGAGCCCGCCGAAGGGTGGGAAGCCGAGCGCCTCGCGCCGAGACCACTCGGGTACCGACGCGATCGCGGGATCCGCCTGACGCGCCGCGGCCAGCACCTCGTGGTCGGGAACCCGCGTCTGCACCAGGATGCGACCGGCACCCGAACGAGGACCGACCAGCCGGGCGGCGCGAGCCAGCAGCCACAGGGCCTGTTCAGTGGCGCGGTAGCGGGGCGCGAGGAGCTCCTGGTCGAACTCGAGGAACGCGCACAGGCGGACCGGCGGTCGCGCCGGTGCCCGGTGGAGCACCGCCTCGGTGCCGACGAGCACCTCGGCCGCGGGTGGCACGGCGAGCGTCCCGCCGACCTCGGCCACCGTCGTGCGGGGCAGCAGGGCGCTCAGCTCCTCGGCGAGCCGGGTCACGCCGACCCGCCGGGCCTTCAGTTGCGTACCGTGACACGCCTGGCAGACCCGGGGCCGGCCCGCGCCGCAGCGGGCGCAGGTGAGGCCGTCGTCCGCCTCGCCCACGGCCGCGTCACAGCGGGCGCAAGTCGCCAGTGCACCGCAGGTCGCGCACACCAACATCCGCGCTCGGCCCTTGCGGTTGAGCACGCACACCGCCCGTCCGCCGACGACGGCGGCGCGGAGCGCGTCCGCCAGTCGGGTGGTGAGCAGGCTCCGGCCCGGCGGCTCGTTCCGAAGGTCGACGACCTCGAGCGTGGGCCAGCCGGCGCGCTCGACCCCCCGCAGGGGTCGCAACGGCGCCGCGCCCGCGTGCACCTCGGCCTCGAGCGTCGGGGCCGGCGCCACGAGCGTGACGCGAACGGCGGCGCGTCGGGCGCGCTCCACTGCGATCTCGCGCGCGTTCCACGCCGGGGTCCGCTCCTCCTTCAGGGCTTCGTCGCCCTCGTCCAGGACGACGATGGCGGCCAGATCCGGCACAGGGGCGAAGACCGCCAGACGACCTCCGACGACGACGCAGGCGCCGGCGCGCGCCCGGTCCCACATGGCCGTGCGCTCGGCGTCGGCGAGGTCGCTGTGGAGCATGACCGGCGTGCGGCCCTCGCGTTCGAGCTGGCGCACCAGGAGCGGGACCCGGGCGGAGCCCGGGAGGATCACGATCGTCGAGCCTTCGGATGCGAGCAGGCCCAACACCAGCTCGCGGCGGTCGACGGCCGGCGGCCACGCGATCACGGAGCACGGCTTCGTTCGGGCGGCGGCGACGACGTCGGGGAGCGCGGCCGCCGGCGGGAACACCGCCGTCTCCGGTTCGGGCGCCGGGCCCGGCGCCACGACGTTGGGCGGTGACGCAGCACCGAGCAGCGCGGCCACGGGACCGGCGTAACGCCACGCGCCCCAGGCACAGAGGTCGACGACGTCCGCCGGTGGCCCCGCCGACGCCACCTTTGCGAGGGGCAGGAGCCGGTCGATCTCGGCCTCGGGCTCGACGCCGTCGGCCACGACCCAGCCCCGCACCCGGCGACCGTGCAACGGAACCCGCACGATCGTCCCGACGCGCACGACGTCAGCGAAGTCGGGCGGGACGAGGTAGTCGAACGCGCGGTCGACCGCGGGGACGTCCGGCCGGACCCGGCAGACGCGCGTCGGAGCTACGTGGCCAGCGACTGCGCCGCCTGGCGCAGCGCGTCCACCTCGTTGGTCTGCTCCCAGGTGAAGTCCTTCTCCGACCGACCGAAGTGCCCGTACGCAGCGGTGCGCTTGAAGATCGGACGACGCAGGTTGAGCCGCTCGATGATCGCCGCCGGCCGCAGGTCGAAGTGATCCTGCACCAGCCCGCCGAGTTTCAGCGGGTCGATCTCCGACGTCCCGAACGTCTCGACCATGACCGACACCGGCTTGGCGACGCCGATGGCGTACGCCACCTGCACCTCGCAGCGCTTGGCGATGCCAGCGGCGACCACGTTCTTGGCCACGTTGCGCACCGCGTACGCCGCCGAGCGGTCGACCTTGGTCGGGTCCTTCCCGCTGAACGCTCCCCCGCCGTGACGGGCCATGCCGCCGTACGTGTCGACGATGATCTTGCGTCCGGTGAGGCCGCAGTCGGCGTGGGGACCGCCGAGCTCGAAGCTCCCGGTCGGGTTGCACAGCACCTCGAAGTCGTCCCCGGAGAACTGCGGCGGCAGCAGCGGCCGGATGACGTGCTCCTGCAGATCCGGCTTTAGCAGCGTCTCGATGTCGATGCCGGGCTGGTGCTGGGTGGAGATCAGGACCGTGCACAGCCGCTTGGGGACGCCGTCCTCGTATTCGATGGTCACCTGGGTCTTGCCGTCGGGCCGCAGGTACGGGAGCACGCCCGCCTTGCGGACCTCCGACAGCCGGTGGGCAAAGCGGTGCGCGAGCCAGATCGGCATGGGCATGAGGTCGTCGGTCTCGTCGCAGGCGTAGCCGAACATCATTCCCTGGTCGCCGGCGCCGACCTCGTCGTAGTGGTCGCCGGTCCCCGACCGGAACTCGGTGGCCTTGTCGACGCCCTGGGCGATGTCGGGCGACTGTTCGTCGATCGAGGTGATGACACCACAGGTGGTGGCATCAAAGCCGTAGGTGGCGTCGGTGTACCCGATACTGCGGATCGTGTCACGCACGACGCGCGGGATGTCGACGTACGCGGTCGTGCTGATCTCGCCGGCGACGACCACCATGCCGGTGGTGCAGAGCGACTCGCACGCCACCCGGCTCTCGGTGTCCTCCTCGTAGATCGCGTCCAGCACCGCGTCGCTGATCTGGTCGCACATCTTGTCGGGGTGACCCTCGGTCACCGATTCGGACGTGAACGTGAACCGACTACTCACTGGTTTCCTTTCAAGCTTTCGACGATCCGGTCGAGGATCAGGTCGGCGAGATCGGGCTTGGGCATCAGCGGGATCTCCTCGGCGGAGCCGGACGAGTACAGCAGGACCGCCCGGTTGGTGTCGACTTCGAAGCCCGCATCGGGCGCCGAAACGTCGTTGGCGACCATGAGGTCGACCCGCTTGGCCGCGAGCTTGGTCGCGGCGTGCTCGCGGACGTGCTCGGTCTCGGCCGCGAAGCCGACGAGCCGCTGGTGCGGCTGCTTGCGTTCACCCAGGGCCGCGAGGATGTCGGGCGTGGGCTCGAGCACGACCTCGGGCACACCGTCCTGTTTCTTCAGTTTCTGCGCGGTGGTCGCCTTGGGCCGGAAGTCGGCGACCGCCGCCGCCATCACGACCACATCGACCTCGGCGAACCGCCCGACCACCGCGTCGGCCATCTCGTCGGCGGTCTCGACCCGCACGACCTCGACCGCGTCGGCGGCCGGGCGATCGGCGGTCGTCACCAGCGTGACTGCTGCGCCGCGCCGGGCGGCGGCGTCGGCCAGGGCGTGGCCCATCTTCCCCGACGACCGGTTGCCGACGAACCGGACGGGGTCGAGGGGCTCGCGGGTACCCCCCGCGGTGACCAGGACGCGCACGCCGGCAAGGTCGCCGGTGGCGAGCACGGCGGCCGCCGCGTCCACGATGCGCGCCGGATCGGCCAGGCGCCCTTCGCCCTCGTCCCCGCCGGCGAGGCGGCCGGCTTCGGGGTCGACGACGTGCACACCGCGGCGCCGGAGCGTCGTCAGGTTCTCCTGCACCGCCGGGTGCTCCCACATCTCGGTGTGCATGGCCGGCGCGACGAGCACCGGCGCGCGCGTCGCGAGCAATGTCGCGGTCAGCAGGTCGTCGGAGATACCGGCGGCGTACTTGCCGAGCAGCTTGGCGGTGGCCGGCGCGACGACGATCAGGTCGGCCGACTGGCCGAGGCGGGTGTGCGGAATCGGATCGGGCCCGTCGAAGAGCGAGGTGCGCGCCGGCTCGGAGGCCAGAGCCGAGAAGGTGAGCGCCCCGACGAAGCGGAGGGCGTCGTCCGTGAGCACGGGAACCACGCGGGCGCCGGCGTCGACCAGGCGGCGGCACACCTCGACCGCCTTGTACGCGGCGATGCCACCGGTCACGCCCAGGACGACGCGTCGTCCCCGGAGGGTGACGAGCGGGGCGGAAGTGTCGGTCATGGTGGTCGGGCCGCAGCCCGGGGATAGCCGGTCTTACTCGGCCGGCTCGGCCGCGACTTCCTCGCCCTCGGCCCCGTCCTCGGGCTCCTCGGGCAGCGGGACGGCTTCGATCTTGCCCGCCTCGATCTCCTCCAGCGAGATCGACAACGGCTTGCGCGAGACCGAGGTCACCTGGGGCGGGACGATCTTGCCCAGGCCCTCGCCGAGCTGGTTGTAGTAGTCGTTGATCTCGCGGGCCCGCATCGCCGCCAGCGTGACCAGAGTGAACTTGGAGTCGACCCGGTCCATCAGGCTCTCCATGCGGGGTTCCATCAGGGAAGCGCGGCGTTCTGCCATCAGATTCTCCGCCAAACGGCTGGGGGAAAGGGCCGGACGGGCTACGACGCTGCCCGCCGGTGTGCTTCCAGGATAGCAGCGACCTCCTCGGCAGCCCGATCTGCGTCGTCGTTGACGATGACATGGTCGAAACGGACCGCTTGGGCCTCCTCCGCCTCCGCCTCGGCCAGGCGGCGCTCCACCGCCTCCGGGTCGTCCTGGCCCCGGCCCAGCAGCCGCTGGCGCTGGACCTCGCGCGACGGCGGTCGCACGAACACCAGCACGGCGTCGGGGAACGCCTCCTTCACCGACAGCGCCCCCTGGACGTCCAGCTCGAGCAGCACGTCGTCCCCGGCGGCGAGGTGCTCCTCCACCGGCGCCCGCGGGGTGCCCTTGAGATCGCCGTACACGTCGAACGACTCGAGGAAGCCTCCCTCGGCGCGGAGCCGCTCGAACTCGGCCCGGCTCAGGAAGATGTAGTCGCGTCCATCGACCTCGCCGGCCCGCGGGGGCCGGGTGGTAGCCGAGACGGAGTACCTCAGGCTGGGATCGCGCTCGAGGAGCCGGCGGACGATCGTGCCTTTGCCCACCCCCGAGGGGCCGGCGATGACGAGGAGCATCGCCATCCTTACTGCCTCGTCCTTCGGCACAATCCATGCCGCTCCAGGCAACTTGGCGTCTGAGCGAGCGGCTGCGGCGCAGGTATCCTGCGCCGCAGCGAGCGAAGCAATAGAGGTGGCTCAGCTGAAGCGGCCGAGGAGCGCCTCGCGCTGGTTGCGCCCGAGCCCGCGGAGCCGGCGGCTCTCGCTGATGTCCAGTTCCTGCATGAGGCGGCGCGCCCGCACCTTCCCGACGCCGGGAAGCGACTCGAGCACGCTCACCACCTTGAGCTTGGCGAGGATCTCGTCCCGGTCACCCTGCTCGAAGAGCTCCCGGAGGCTCAGGGAGCCCATCTTGAGCTTCTCCTTCACTTCCGCACGCTGCCGGCGGGCGGCGGCCGCCTTCTGGAGAGCGGCCTGACGCTGCTCGGGGGTGAGCGAAGGCGGGAGCGGCATACCGAGCGACCTCCTCAACTCGCACGCAAGGGCTCGCGGAGATTGCGCGCTGCGCCGCGCATCCCGGACGCGACACATTCGACGACGACCGGGCGTCAGTATAGGCAGCGCCTCCCCGCAGGCAACCGGGAAGGTCAGGTGTCGCGGGTGCGAACCCCGAGCGCGTCTGCTATGGACCTCGCGACCGCGGTCGCGGCCGCTTCGGCGTCGGTTGCGGCGGTGACGGCGCGTCCGACAACCATCCAATCGGCCCCGGCTCGGACCGCCTCGGCCGGCGTCGCGACCCGAGCCTGGTCGTGGTGGTCGCCGCCGGGGAGCCTGACCCCGGGCACCATCGTCGCGAGCGCGGGGTGACGCGCGCGGACTGCCTCCACCTCGTGCGCCGAGCACACGACCCCACCGCAACCGGCGGCGGCGGCAACATCGAGCCGTTCGTCGAACGTCTCGGTGTGCGGATCGCTCGTCAGCACCGTCACCGCGAGTGGCACCGGCTCCGGGTGGCCGCCGTCGCGGGCGCCCTCCAGGAGCCCGGCGACCCCGGCGCGCAGCATCCCTTCGCCGCCGGCGGCGGGGAAGTTGAGGAACTCGACGCCGCGGCGGCCCAGCGCCCGCGCCGCCCGCTCGACGGTCGTGGGGATGTCGTACAGCTTGAGGTCGGCGAACACCCGGAAGCCGAGCTCGTGCATCCGGTCGAGCGCATGCGGTCCGGCCTCGGCGTACAGCTCCATGCCGACCTTGGCGATCCCGAACCACGGGGCCAGGCGACGCGCCACCGCCTCGGCGGCGGCGAGGTCGCCGACGTCGAGCGCGAGCGCGAGTCGCTGCCGCACCTCCTCCTCGGGGCGCTCGTACTCAGCCACCGCCGTCCTCCAGCGCGCCGACCAGGTCTTCGACCCGCACGACGTGGTGGCGAGCGCACCAGCGGGCGAGGTCGCGGGCGATGCGAAGCGGCGCTCGGGGGTCTCGGAAGGTGGCGGTTCCCACGCCGACCGCACTGGCCCCGGCCAGCAGCATCTCGGCCGCGTCGGTTCCGGAGGTGATCCCACCGGTGCCGATGATCGGCGTGCCCGGGAAGACACGGCTGACGTCGTGAACGACTCGGAGCGCGACCGGCTTGATCGCCGGGCCCGACAGCCCACCGCCGCCGGCGCCGAGGACCGGGCGACGGTGCTCGGCGTCCACGAGCAGTCCGAGCACCGTGTTGACCAGCGTGAGCCCGGTCGCGCCCGCCTCGAGCGCGGCGCCGGCGACATCAGTGAGGTCGGCGACGTTGGGCGACAGCTTGGCGAAGACCGGCAGGCCTCCGACGGCGTCCACCACCGCGGTGACGGCCGCCGCGGTTGGCTCGGGTGCGTGGGCGAACATCCGCGACCGGTCCTCGAGGTTGGGGCAGCTGACGTTGACCTCGACCGCGAGGAGGTCGGCACGCGCAGGGTGGAGCATCTTCGCCGCGAGGGCGAAGTCGTCGACGGTGCGGCCCCACACCGAGGCGATGACGCGCCCGCCGAGCTCGCGGAGCGTCGGCAGCTCGTGCTCGACCCAGTGCTCGACCCCGGGGCCTTCGAGCCCGACCGAGTTGAGCATCCCCCCGGTCGTCATATGGAGGCGCGGGGCAGGGTTGCCGGGCCACTCGTACGGGGCGAGCGACTTCACCGTGACCGCGCCGAGCTTCGCGGGATCACACAGCCGGGCCACCTCGTCGCCGTGGCCGAACGTGCCTGACGCGGCCACGATCGGGTTCGGGAGCTCGATCGGCCCCAGGTGGACGCGCGTGTCGACGGCGCGGGCCCGCATCACACCTCGAGCCGCAGCTGACCGTCGCGGTGGTACTCCTGGAGCGAGCGCACCTCCGGGACCCGGGTGGTCCACTCGGCGATCCCCGCGGCCGCCGCCCGGGCCGCCGCCACCGTGGTGATGCACGCGACGCCGTGCGCGGTCGCGGCCCGGCGGATGTGGGCGCCGTCGGCGCGCGGGCCCCGACCTCGGGGGGTGTTCACCACCAGGTCGACCTTGCCCGACGAGATGAGGTCCACCGCGCTCATGCCCTCGCCTCCCGCTCCGGACTCGGCCTGCCCCACCTTCGCCACCACCGCCTCGACCGGGATCCCCTCTTGTTCGAGCGCGGTGGCGGTCCCGGTGGTGGCCACGAGCGAGAACCCGAGCTCGGCGAAGCGGCGCGCCGCTTGCAGCCCCGTCGGCTTGTCGCGGTCGGCGAGCGACAGGAAGACCGTCCCTCGCTCGGGCAGGCGGTTGCCCGCCGCGACCTGGCTCTTGGCGAAGGCGAGCCCGAACGAGCGGTCGATGCCCATGACCTCGCCGGTGGAACGCATCTCGGGCCCGAGGATGGTGTCGACGTCGGGGAAACGCCCGAACGGGAGCACCGCCTCCTTGACCGACACGTGGGCGGGCCGGAGCCCGGCCTCGGGCAGCGTGCCCTCGGCCCGCAGCTCCTCGAGCGTCGCGCCGAGCATGACGCGCGCCGCCAGCTTGGCCAGCGGGACCCCGGTGGCCTTGCTGACGAACGGGACCGTGCGGCTGGCGCGCGGGTTGGCTTCCAGGACGTAGACATCGCCGCCCTTGACCGCGTGCTGGACGTTCATGAGGCCGCGCACGTCGAGGGCGTCGGCCAGCGCCCGGGTGTGAGCTTCGATGGTGTCGACGACGTCGGGGCCGAGCGTTGCCGGCGGGATGGTGCAGGCGGAGTCACCGGAGTGCACGCCGGCCTCTTCGATGTGCTCCATGACCCCGCCGATGAGCACCTCACCGGTGTCGTCGCGCAGCGCGTCCACGTCGACCTCGATCGCGTCTTCGAGGAAGCGGTCGACCAGCGCGGGGCGCGACGCGCTGAGGCCGCCCTCGCGCCCGAGGCTTCCGGTCCCGGCGAGCTCGGCCATGGCCGCGTCCAGGCCATCGGTGTCGTAGACGATCTGCATCGCCCGGCCTCCGAGCACGTAGGACGGCCGGACGAGCACCGGGTAGCCGATGCGGTCGGCGATGGCACGCGCGTGCTCCCCCGAGCTGGCGGTGCCCCCGGGCGCCTGGGGAATGCGGAGGCGGTCACAGAGCTGGTTGAACCGCTCGCGGTCCTCGGCCAGGTCGATCGACGCCGGGCTGGTGCCGAGCACCGTGATGCCGGCGTCCTCGAGCACCCGGGCGAGCTTGAGCGGGGTCTGGCCGCCGAGCGCGACGACCAGCCCGGCGAGCTCGCCCTGACGGGCCAGCGCCTCACACAGGTTGAGGACGTCCTCGGCGGTCAGCGGCTCGAAGAACAGCCGGTCGCTGGTGTCGTAGTCGGTCGACACCGTCTCGGGGTTGCAGTTGACCATCACGGTCTCGAACCCGACGGCGGACAGCGCGAACGCGGCGTGGACACAGCAGTAGTCGAACTCGACGCCCTGGCCGATGCGGTTGGGCCCGCTGCCCAGGATGACGACCGCCGGCCGGGTCAGGGGCGCGACCTCGTCCTCGTCCTCGTAGGTGCCGTAGTGGTAGGGCGTGTCGGCGGCGAACTCGGCCGCGCAGGTGTCGACGGTCTTGTAGGTAACCCCCACGCCGGCGGCCAGGCGGGCCGCCCGCACCTCGGGTTCGGGCACCCCCCACAGGTAGCCGAGCTGGGCGTCGGAGAAGCCGCGCCGCTTCACCCTCCGCCAGGTGGCGCGGTCGACCCGCGCCGGGTCGAGGTCGGCCAGGGCTGTCCGCGTCTCGCCCACCAACGCGATCTGGTCCAGGAACCAGGGGTCGATCCCGCTGGCGACGGCGAGCCGCTCGAGCGCGACTCCCCGGCGCAGGGCGGTCTCGACCGCGAAGATGCGTTCGGGCGTGGGCGTGGCACACGCGGCCACGAGGTCGTCGTCGGCCAGCGCGGCCCACTCGACTTCGCCGGGATCGCAGTTGAGCCCGTGGCGCCCGGTCTCGAGCGACCGCAGCGCCTTCTGGAGGGACTCGGGGAAGGTGCGGCCGATCGCCATCGCCTCCCCGACCGACTGCATCATCGTCCCCAGCACCGGCGACGAGCCCGGCAGCTTCTCGAACGCCCAGCGCGGCACCTTGGTCACGACGTAGTCGATCGTGGGTTCGAACGAGGCCGGCGTCTCGCCGGTGATGTCGTTGATGACCTCGTCGAGGCGGTGCCCGACCGCCAGGCGGGCGGCGATCTTGGCGATGGGGAAGCCGGTGGCCTTGCTCGCCAGCGCGCTCGACCGCGAGACGCGCGGGTTCATCTCGATGATCAGCATGCGGCCGTCGGCCGGGTCCACCGCGAACTGGATGTTCGAACCGCCGGTGTCGACCCCGATGCGACGGATGCAGGCAAAGGCCGCGTCGCGCATCCGCTGGTACTCGACGTCGGTGAGGGTCTGGGCCGGCGCCACCGTGATCGAGTCGCCGGTGTGGACGCCCATGGCGTCCACGTTCTCGATCGAGCAGATGACGACCACGTTGTCGGCGTGGTCGCGCATCACCTCGAGCTCGTACTCCTTCCACCCGATCACCGACTGCTCGATCAGGATCTCGGACACCGGGCTGGCCGCGAGCCCGCGCTCGGCTACCGCCCGCATGTCGTCGTGACTGTGGGCGATGCCGGTCCCGCCGCCGCCCAGGATGAACGATGGCCGCACGATGAGCGGGTAGCCGACCTGGTCGGCGACCGTCATCGCCTCGTCGAGTGTGTAGGCGAAGCTCGACCGCGGCACGGCCAGCCCGACCTCCTCCATGGCCGCCTTGAACCGGTGACGGTTCTCGGCCGTGTGGATGGCCTCGATGCCGGCCCCGATGAGCTCCACGCCGTAGCGATCGAGCACGCCGGCGTCGTGGAGCTCGACCGCGAGGTTGAGCGCGGTCTGCCCGCCCAGCGTGGGGAGCAGCGCGTCGGGGCGCTCCTTCTCGATGATGCGGGCGACGGTGGCGGCGTCGAGCGGCTCGACATAGGTGGCGTCGGCGAACTCGGGGTCGGTCATGATCGTGGCCGGGTTCGAGTTCACGAGCACGACCCGGTAGCCCTCTTCCCCCAGCACCTTGCACGCCTGGGTGCCGGAGTAGTCGAACTCGCACGCCTGACCGATGACGATCGGGCCGCTCCCGATGACCAGGATCGACTCGAGGTCGTCGCGCCGCGGCATCAAATAGCTCCCTCGCTCGGCGCCGGGCCATCCAGAAAAGGACTGGCCGACGCCGGCCCTTCGGGCACGCTCGTCCGCACGGTTAGGCGGTGGCGGCCATGAGGCCGGTGAACTCGGAGAACAGGTAACGGGCGTCGTGGGGGCCCGGCCCCGCCTCGGGGTGGTACTGGACGCCGAACGCGGGCACGTCGAGCAGCCGGAACCCCTCACAGATGCCGTCGTTGAGGTTGACGTGGGTCTGCTCGACGCCGCCGACGCCGCTGAGGTCGACCGCGTAGTTGTGGTTCTGGCTGGTGATCTCGACCCGTCCGGTGGCTTCGTGGCGCACGGGATGGTTGGCGCCGTGGTGGCCGAAGAGCAGCTTGAGCTTGGTCGCGCCGACGGCCAGGCCGAGGATCTGGTGACCGAGGCAGATCCCGAACACCGGGACCTCGCCGAGCAGTGCCCGGACGGTCTCGGCCGCACCGGCGACGCCCCCCGGGTCGCCGGGCCCGTTGGAGAGGAACACGCCGTCGGGATCGCGGGCGAGCACGTCGGCGGCGGGCGTCGACGCCGGTACCACCTCGACGAAGCATCCCGCCGCGCCGAGGTGGCGCAGGATGTTGCGCTTGATGCCGTAGTCGTAGGCGACGACGTGCCAGGCGGCATCGGGCACGCCCGCCTGGTAGGGCGCATCGGTGGTGACTTCCGCGACCAGGTCGAGCCCGTCGGTACTCGACGCGGTCGTGGCCGCGGCTCGCACTGCCTCCTCGTCGGTGCCGAATGCTCCCGGCAGCGCCCCGTGTTCGCGCAGATGTCGGGTGAGACGGCGGGTGTCGACACCGGCGATGCCGGGGACGCCGTGCTCGTGCAGGAAGCCGTCGAGGTCGCCCGTCGCCCGCCAGTTGCTCGGTCGCCGGGCCAGATCGCGCACGACGACGCCGCGACAGAACGGGCGCCGACTCTCGTCGTCGTCGTCATTGACGCCGTAGTTGCCGATGTGCGGGTAGGTGAACGTGATGATCTGGCCGGCGTAGGACGGATCGGTGAGGATCTCCTGGTAGCCGGAGAGCGCGGTGTTGAACACCACCTCGCCGGTGGCAACAGTGTCGTTAGTAGGGCCGGCCTCGGGGAGATGGCCGACGGCTTCGCCCTCGAACTCGGTGCCGTCCTTCAGCACCAGGACCGCTGCGGGCGCCGTCACCGCTGCGCCACCCCGTCCACCACCACCGGCTCCCCCCGCAGGACGGTGTGCCGGACCCGGCCGGTGAGCTTGCGCCCGGCGTAGGGCGTGTTGTGCGCGCGGCTGGCCAGGCGGGCGGCGTCGACCTCCCACGTGACCGCGGGGTCGATGACGCAGAGGTTGGCGGGTCGGCCGGCTTCGATGGGCCCGCCGTGGGCGCCGAGCCCGGCGATCGCGGCCGGGCGCCACGAGAGCAGCGCGAGCGCGTCCGCGAGTGTGAGGACCCCGGGCTCGACCAGCTCGGTGAGGGTGAGCGCGAGCGCGGTCTCGAGGCCGAGCATGCCCGGGGGCGCCTCCTCGAAGGGGCGCTCCTTCGCCTCCGGCACGTGGGGGGCGTGGTCGGTCGCGATGGCGTCGATGGTGCCGTCGGCCAGGCCGCGCTTGATCGCGTCGACGTCGGATTCGGTGCGCAGCGGCGGATGCACCTTGAACACGGGGTCGAACGTCTCGCATTGCCCGTCGGTGAGGGTGAAGTGGTGGGGCGCCGCCTCGGCCGTGACGGCCAGGCCGCGCCGCTTCGCGTCGCGGACCACGTCGACCGCGCCCGCGGTCGAGACGTGGAGGAAGTGGACTCGTCCCCCGGTCAGCTCGGCCAGCATCACGTCCCGGGCGACGATGACCGACTCGGCCTCGGCCGGGCGCCCCGGGATGCCGAGCCGGCTCGACCACTCCCCCTCGTGCATGTGCCCACCCGCCGCCAGCGTCGGGTCCTCGGCATGCTGGGCAACGACCGCGCCCGGGAGCGACCGGGCGTACTCGAGCGCGCGCCGCATCACCCCGGCTGAGCCGACGCAGGCACCGTCGTCGGTGAAGACGCGCACGCCGATGGCGTGCAGCTCGCCCATGGGTGCCAGTTCGATGCCGGCCCGACCCTTGGTGATGCACCCGGCGACGGCGACGTCGCAGGTTGTCCGGGCGCCGGCGGCCAGCACCGAGCCCACCACCGCGGGCTCGTCGAGCGGTGGCTCCGTGTTGGGCATGGCCAGCACCGCGGTGAAGCCGCCCAGTGCCGCGGCCCTCGCACCGGTCTCGATGGTCTCGGCCTCTTCGTCCCCCGGCTCGCGCAGGTGCGCGTGCACGTCGACCAGCCCGGGCGCGACGACGCATCCACCGGCGTCGAGGACCCGGTCGGTCCCGTCGAGGCGCTCCCCGACCTCGGCGATCGAGCCGTCGGCGATGCGCACGTCGACGACCCGCTCGCCGGTTGCATCGACGACGCGGCCCCCTCGGATCAGCAGCTTGTCAGGCAATCGAGCCTCCCGAGCCGAGCAGCGACCACAAGACCGCCATGCGCACCGCGACCCCGTTCGTGACCTGCTCGGTGATGATCGAGGCGGGGCCATCGGCGACCTCGGCCGCGATCTCCACCCCCCGGTTCATCGGACCGGGGTGCATGATCACGGTGTCGGGCTTGAGCCGGCCGGCGCGTTCCGCGGTCAGCCCGTAGCGGGTCGTGTACTCGCGCAGCGAGGGGAACAGCGCCTCGTCCTGGCGCTCGCTCTGGATGCGCAGCAGGTACACCACGTCGGTTTCGGGCAGGAGCGGGTCGAGGTCGTGACTGACCGCGCAGTTCCAGCCCGCGAGCGACTCCGGCATCAGCGTGGGCGGGCCCACCAGCGTGACCTCGGCGCCGACCGCGACGAGCGCCTTCACCGTGCTGCGGGCGACCCGCGAGTGACGCACGTCGCCGACCACGGCGACGCGCAGACCGTCGAAGGTGGTGGTGACCAGCCGCCGGCGCAGGGTGAGCAGGTCGAGCAGCGCCTGGGTCGGGTGCTCGTGGCGGCCGTCGCCGGCGTTGATGATGCTGGCGTCGATCCACCCCGCGATGCGGTGCGGGGCGCCCGCGGCCCGGTGCCGGACCACGACCGCGTCGACACCGAGCGCGGCGATCGTCTGCACGGTGTCGCGCAGGCTCTCCCCCTTCTTCACCGACGAGCTGCTGATCGCGAAGGTCATCGTGTCGGCCGACAGGCGCTTGGCCGCGGTCTCGAACGACAGTCGCGTGCGGGTGGATTCCTCGTAGAAGAGGGATGCCACCGTCTTGCCCCGCAGCGCCGGCACCTTCGGGATCTCGCGCTGGGTCACCTCCACGAAGGAGGAGGAGAGCTCGAGCATCTCGTCGATGCCCGACCGGCCCAGGTCGTCGACCGAGAGCAGGTGGCGGCTCATGGGGCCTCCTCGCCGGCAGGCGGGCCCCAGATCTCGATGCCGTCCTCGCCGTCCACCTCGGCCAGGCGGACCCGCACGTCCTCGGCCACCTTGGTGGGCAGGTTCTTGCCGACGTAGTCGGCCCCGACCGGCAGCTCCCGGTGGCCCCGGTCGACCATGACCGCCAGCTGCACCGCGCGCGGCCGGCCCAGCTCGGTGAGGGCGTCGAGGGCGGCGCGCACGGTCCGCCCGGTGAAGAGGACGTCGTCGACCAGGACGACGGTCTTGTCGGTGAGGTCGACGGGCACCTCGGTCGGACCGAGCGGCTGGACCGGCCGGAGCCCGATGTCGTCGCGGTAGAAGGCAACGTCGAGCGCACCCACCGGCACGTCGACGCCCTCGACCTGGTGGATCGCCTCCGCCAGGCGTTGGGCGACCGGGAGGCCGCGGGTGTAGAGGCCGACGAGCACCACGTGGGCGGCCCCGTGGTTGCGCTCGACGATCTCGTGGGCGATGCGGGTAAAGGCCCGGCGGAGGTCGTCGGCGTCGAGGACGCGGGCCCGGAGCAGAAAAGAACCCCCGTCCGGGGGCTCAGGAGTGCTACTCGGTTGTGCGGCCGGAGTTCCGGCGGCGGGCGCGGTCATGTTGTCCTCCGTAGGGACCTCACAGGATCCCCTTCACGGTCCAGTTCAGGGTAGCACGGGCGGATGCGATTCGTGCGCCTCACAACCACGCGCGCGTCTCGCGCCCCTCAGCTTCCGCGGACCGAGGAGACCGATCGTTAGGCGTCGTCCTGGCGCGGAGCACTGATCTGCACCGTGATCTGCGCCTGAGGCCGGTGCCACACCAGCGGTGCGACGGAGAACGGAACTGCTCCGCACCGCAGCATTACGAATTGTCCCCGGAGTTCCCCGCCGTCGATCGTCAGTTCCACCGTATCTATCGGATACTCCCGGCATCTGGGTGGGCGGCACCGCATGCGCAGCGACGAGCTATTGGTTGTCCACGGGGACGAGTTCACCGCTGTGCACGTCGAACATGAAGCCACCGACCTGGAGGTGGGGTGGCAACAGCGGGCACGACTTGATGAGCTCGATGTCATCGCGCAACGTCGCCAGCTGATCGGTGCTGGCCAAAAAGTCCCAACCGGTGGCATCGACGCCGCGCATCGCGCTGATGCGGGCGCGTATCTCGTCGTCGGTTGAGCCGACCATGGCACAGTCGGTGTGTTGCACCACACAGACACGCGTCACGCCGAGCAGGTTCGCGGCGAGCACCAGCGAGCGCAGCGAGTCGTCGGTCACCCGCGCCCCCGCGTTGCGAATGATCTTCGCGTCGCCGGCCCGCAACCCGAGCAGGGCAAGCGGATCGATGCGCGAATCGATACAGGTCAGCACGGCCAGACCCTTCGCTGCGGTGCCCTCCACGCCCGAATCGTGGAACTCGTTCCGGTAGCGCCGGTTGGCGTCGAGCAAATCATCGAACATCGACTGATTCTGACTAGGAGCCACTCGTCGACCTCGCACGCTCCAGGCGGCTCCTGCGGGCGCTGAAGACGATCGCTGCCGCGAGGATGATGACGATGACGACCAGCGAGATCGTCGTCGGCAAGTGCCACCAACGAGAGACGATCATCTTGAGCCCGACGAAGACCAGGATCGCCCCCAGCGCGTGGGCCAAGTAGTGGAAGCGTTCC
Organism: Actinomycetota bacterium; assembly: GCA_052390575.1. Lineage (GTDB taxonomy): Bacteria > Actinomycetota > Acidimicrobiia > IMCC26256 > JACDBD01 > JBPCMN01. The sequence continues at coordinate 50,381 of JBQTGU010000061.1, forward strand.
TTGGCGTCCCCGAGTAGGAAGTACAGCGCGCGCAAACCGAGAATCGCGAACGCGTTCGACGAGAAGACCAGGAACGGCTCGCGTGAGACCGCAAGGATCGCTGGGACGCTATCGACCGCGAAGACAACGTCGGTGAGCTCGACGACCACCAGTGCGGCGAGCAGCGGCGTGGCGACCAGACGGCCGGCGTCGCGAACGACGAAGCGTTGCCCGTCGAGTTCGCTGCGAACGGGCAACAACCGGCCGAGAAGCTTCACTGCCCGGTCATGTCCGTGCGCCCCCTCGTCGTCACGGTGGCGGACCACCTTGATGCCAGATGCGACCAAGATGACTCCGAAGACGATGAGGAGCCACCAGAACCGGTCGAGCAGGCTCGTGCCGACGAAGATGAAGACCGCACGCAACACCAGCGCACCGAAGATCCCCCAGAACAGCACCCGGTGCTGGTAACGCAACGGGATCGCGAACGTTGAGAAGATGACCGCCCAGACAAAGACGTTATCGACGCTGAGCGACTTCTCGATGACGTACCCGCTGACGTACTCACCAAAGGCCGCGCCACCCCACGCAGCGAGCACCACCAGGGCAAACATGAGACCGCACGCAACCCAGGCCATCGACTCCAACACGGCTCGTCGCGCGGTCGGTTCGTGGTTGCCGCGATGGACAAGCAAGTCCACGGCGAGCAGACCGGCAAGCAGCGCGATCAGCAGCGCCCAGTGCCAGAACGCGATGTCCAGATCGACATACGGATCAGACGATGCAGCAGTCGCGACGCCACGGAGCATGGAAGATCCTTCGGTCGACGGCAGCTAGGGCCACCGAAGGTCTCTCCCACCTGCAAGAGGCACGATCGCCGGGCCGGAGCCGTGCTGACGACGACCGTCGATGGGGATACTCCCCTCCAAGCAAGCGCCATCGTAGGCCGCGGGCTCTGTCCGGACAACGGTGTGACTGACGCGACCTGCGATGCTGGCCCGCGCACTCGAGAGTGCTCTTCCTAGAGCGACGGCATGCCGGACGGTCGGGACCGCAGGAACGACCTTCGTCCCAGACCAGTAGGCGCGCGAATCCGACGCCCTTCCGAGAGAGAACTGGCTCAGCCAAGAAGCGTCTCCACCAGGTCGCCCTCGAGCCAGGTGAGCCAGCCGTACACCGCGTAGGCGGCGGCATCGGGGTGGTCCTCGCCGACGTCGTCGTAGTCGAGATCCTCGGTGACACCGAGACGGGTGCCGAGGGCGAGGCGGGCGTCGTTGAGCGCGCCCAGCCAGGCCTGGGCCTCGTCGGCGTCGAGCTCGACCTCGACCCGTCCGTCGCGCACCTGGCCGCGCTCCAACGACTTGGTCAGCCGCTCCAGCGAGGCGAGCCGCTCGCGCACGAGCTCGGGGCGTACTAGCTCCTGCCACTCGCGTTCCGCCCCCTCTTCGGTGGGGTCGAGGTAGGCGCGCGGGAAGAGACGCTCGCTGACCGGGTCATCGGGATCGACCGGCGCGCTCAGCACCGGGCCGAGCTCGTTCGGGATGCTCCGCAGCAACTCGGCCTCGGCCTCGGTGATCGAGACGCGCAGCCCGTCGCCCTGGGGTGTGAACCGTTCCGGAAAGCTCACGCGGGATGTTCCATGGTTGCCCAGAGGCCGTGGGCGTGCAGGCGGGACACATCGGCCTCGCACTTCTCGCGCGTGCCGTCGGACACGACCGCCCGCCCCTCCTTGTGGACCTGCATCATGAGCCGGGTTGCCTTCTCCTTCGAGTAGCCGAACAGCTTCTGGAAGACGTACACGACGTACGACATCAGGTTGACCGGGTCGTTCCACACGATCACGATCCACGGCCGATCGGTCCCGATCGCCTCTTCGCTCTCGGTCTCGCCCAGCTCGTCGGTCTCGGGATCGGCCGGCAGCACCTCCGGCTCCGCCTCCGCCGGCATCGTGGACGACCGCCACCGCAATGACCCTGACGGCAACGGGCGCACGCTCATGCCGTCTGCTCGGGCGCCCTCAGATCCTCGGCGATGCGCCCGAGCATGCCGTTGACGAACCGGCCCGAGTCCTTGGTCGAGTACTGCTTGGCGAGCTCGACCGCCTCGCTGATGACGACGCCGGTCGGGAGGTCGGGCTCCCAGCCGAGCTCGTAGCAGCCGAGCCGGAGCACCGCCCGGTCGACGACGGGCATGCGCTCGAGTGCCCAGTGCTCGGAGTACTTGCGCAGCATGGCGTCGACCTCCTCCCGGTGCTCGTCGACGCCGCGCACCAGGGTGGTCGCGTAGGCCTCGGGCGGTGCGGGGAGCTGGTCGAGCAGCTCGTCGACCGGCAGGCCGCGGACCTCGAGCTCGTAGCAGAGGCTGAGCGCTCGCTCACGGGCCTCGCGTCGGGTTGACATTCGACCGGCTCCGGCGCGCGTCAGGCGCGCGCGAGGTACTCCCCGGTACGGGTGTCGACCTTCACGCGCTCCCCCGGCTCGACGAACAGCGGCACCTGCACGACCAGGCCGGTCTCGAGGGTGGCGGACTTGCGGGCGCCGGACACGCGGTCGCCCTGGATGCCCGGCTCCGTCTCGGCGACGGCGAGCTCGACCGCGGCGGGCAGCTCGACGCCGACGATCTGCCCCTCGTACGTGGGTAGGACGGCCGAGTCACCCTCCTTGAGGTACTTGACCGAGCCACCGAGGTCGCTGGCATCGACGTGGACCTGGTCGTAGCTCTCGGTGTCCATGAAGACGTACGAGTTGCTCTCGCGGTACAGGTACTGCATCTCGCGCTTGTCGATCTTCGCGAGGGGGACCTTCTCGTCGGCCCGGAAGGTCTTCTCCACCACCGCGCCGCTGCGGACGTTCTTGAGCTTCGTGCGCACGAACGCGCCGCCCTTGCCCGGCTTCACATGCTGGAACTCCACCACGGTGACGAGGCCCCCGGGCAGGTCGAGCGCCATGCCGTTTTTCAAGTCGTTGGTGGACACACTCACAGGAGGAGGTCTTTCGGGGAGGCGGTGAGGGCGTCGGCGCCCTCGTCGGTGACGACCACGGTGTCTTCGATGCGCACGCCGCCCACGCCGGTGAGGTAGACGCCGGGCTCGACGGTGACCACGTAGCCGGAAGCCAACGTATCACGGGCGGTCGCGGCGACCCGCGGGGCCTCGTGGATCTCGAGCCCGACACCGTGGCCGGTCCCGTGCACGAACGCGTCGCCCCACCCGGCTGCCGCGATGACGTCGCGGCAGGCCTTGTCGACGGCAGCGCAGTCGGCGCCGGCGCGCACCGCCGCCCGTCCCGTCTGCTGGCTGTCGAGCACGACGTCGTACACACGGCGGGCCTCGGCGCCGGGATCGCCGACGCTCACGGTGCGGGTCATGTCGGAGCAGTAGCCGTCGACGACGCAGCCGAAGTCGAGGACAACGAGCTCATTCGCCTCGATCCGCCGGTCGGACGGACGGGCGTGCGGCTTGGCGCCGTTGGGCCCGGAGGCGACGATCGGGTCGAAGCTGACACCGCTGGCACCCCGGCGCCGCATCTCGAGGTCGAGCGCCAACGCGACCTCGCGTTCGGTAGGACCATCGGCGAATGTCGGGGTGACCGCGGCCAGCGCCTCATCGGCGATGGCGCAGGCGGTGCGAATTCGAGCGACCTCGCCGTCGTCCTTCACCCGCCGGAGCCCCTCCACCAGGTGCTCGGTGGGGACGAGCTCGGTGTCCGGGAACCACTCCCCCGCGAACGCCCGCTGCTGGGCCCAGGTCACGCCGTGGGCCTCGAGGCCGAGCCGGGTGAAGCGCTCCGCCGCGGCGGACAGCGCGCCGCGCTGATCGACCTGGGCGGTGCGGATCTCGATGCGGGCGTCCACGTCGGCGGCGGCCAGCTGCTCGGCCGCCTGCTCCCCGTAGCGACCGTCGGACACGAAGACGAGCTCGTCCGGCCCCACCAGCAGGAAGGCAGCCGACCCGGTGAACCCGGTCAGGTAGCGCACGTTCGGGAGCCGGGTGACCAGGAGCGCGTCGATCCCGATGTCGATGAAGCGGGCTCGCAGGCGCTGGGCGCGTCCGGGAACGTCGACCGGAGGCAACGCCAACGTGGTCATCCGCGCGCTTGGAGCTGGTGCGCGGCCGCTTCGATCGCCAGGCGGTAGCCGTAGCGGCCGAATCCGGCGACGGTCCCGGTGACGTAGGGCGCGACCACCGAGATGCGGCGCCAGGCCTCACGCGCCGACGGGTTCGAGATGTGGAGCTCGACCTTCACTCCGTCGAACGAGGCCAGCGCGTCGGCAACCGCGAACGAGTAGTGGGTGAACGCGCCCGGGTTGATGACGATGGCGGCGCACCGGCCCCGCGCGCCCTGGATGGCGTCGACGATCTCGCCCTCGTGGTTCGACTGGTAGTGCTCGAGCTCGAGCCCGTGCTCCTTGGCCGCGGCGCGCGCGTCCTCGACGAGATCGTCGAGGGTGTCGGTCCCGTAGACCTCGGGCTCGCGGTCACCGAGCAGGTTCAGGTTGGGACCGGAGAGGAGGAGAACAGTCGTCATGCCACGGTCAGGGTACGTCCACGCCCACGGCCCGGAAGGCGTGGTCGAGCGCGGCCACGGGCGGGTCCTCCACCGCTTCGAGACCGCCGGGCCCGCGCAGCACGAAAGTCAGCCCGCCGCTCGCCTTCTTGTCCCGGCGCATGACCGACACGAGGTCGGCGGCTCGGCTCGCGCCGGGCACCTTCGTCGGGAGTCCGAGCGAGGCGACGAGCTCGCGGTGGGCGTCGACCTCAGCGGCATCGATGCGCTCGAGCGTCCGGGCGAGCTCACCGGCGAAGACGAGACCGATGGCCACCGCCTCGCCGTGCGCCAGGGCGAAGTCGCTGGTGGTCTCGAGGGCGTGGGCGAACGTGTGCCCGTAGTTGAGCGTCGCCCGCAGTCCCGATCGCTCCTCCGGGTCGGCGGCGACGATCTCCGCCTTGATCCCCGCGCAGCGGGCCACCACGTCGCTCACGATCTCGGGCTCGCCCGCGAGGAGATCGGCGGCGCGCGCCCGCAGCAGCCCGCCCAGCGCGTCGTCACCCATGAGCGCGTACTTGGCCACCTCCCCGAGGCCGGCGCGGTACTCCCGCTCGGGCAGCGTGACCAGCGTGTCGACGTCGGCCAGCACGCCCACGGGCTGGTGGAACGCGCCGACGAGGTTCTTGCCCTGCGGGAGGTTCACGCCCGTCTTGCCGCCGATGGCCGAATCGACCATGGCCAGCAGTGTGGTCGGCGCCTGCACGACGTCGACGCCCCGGTGGTACACGGCCGCCGCGAACCCGACGACGTCGCCGACGACGCCGCCGCCGAGGGCGATCACCGCGTCGCCGCGGAGCAGTCCCCACTCGGCCAGTCGGCGGCACAGGTCGTCGACGGTGGCGAGCGACTTGGCGACCTCACCGTCGTCGATCAGGAACAGCTCCGTGTCGGTGAGGCCGCCGCAGATCGCGGCGGCGTGAGGAGCGATCGCGGCCTGGCTCACGACCGCGCAACGGCGGCGACCCGCGAGCAACCCCGCGACCTCTCCGAGAGCACCCGGCCCGACCACGACGTCGTACGGCCGCCCGGGTAGGTCCACCGTCACCCGTTTCACGACGCGTACTCCTCGAGCACCGCGTCGACGACCTCGGCCACCGAGCGGCCGTCGGTGTCGACCACCGCGTCGGCCACCGCCTCGTAGGCGCCGGCCCGCACCGCCGCCAGGCGTTCGAGTGTCGTAACCGGACCGTCGTCCAAGAGCGGACGCTCCGCCCGCGCCATCCCGCTGCCGACGCGATCGGCGAGGACTTCCGGGGGGGCCTGGAGCCAGACCACGAAGCCGGACCGCTTCACCTGCCGCCGGTTGTCGGTGTGCAGGACCGCGCCACCACCGCAGGCGATCACCGCGGGAACAGGCGACGCGCACGCGTCGGCGACCGCCTCGCGCTCCATCGCCCGGAACCGGCCCTCACCGGACATGGTGAAGAGCTCGGCCACCGTCATGCCCGCGGCCGTCTGAACGAGGTCGTCGGTGTCGACGAACGGCCGGCCCATACGCTTCGCGCACTGGTAGCCGACGGTCGTCTTTCCGACGCCCATGAGGCCGACGAGGACGAGATGAGGGGTGTCCGACCCCGCGTCGTCGATCGAGCGGGCCATTTAGCGGAGTGAAGCCAGGTACGCGTCGTGGTTGCGCACGACTTCGACGACGGAATCGCCCCCGAACTTGCGCAGCGCCTCGCCTGCGAGCACGAGCGCGACCATCGTCTCGGCCACGACACCTGACGCCGGCACCGCGGTGACGTCGGTGCGCTCCTTGAACGAGACCGTCTCCTCCTTGGTGTCGACGTCGACCGTGCGCAGCACCGGCCGGTTCAGCGTCGACAACGGCTTCATCGACGCCCGCGCCACCAGGAGCCCGCCGGTGGTCATTCCCCCCTCGATGCCGCCGGCGCGGGTCGAGCCCCGCTCGTAGCCCGATTCGTCGCTCCAGGTGATCTCGTCGTGCGCCTCGCTCCCGCGCCGACCGGCAACGTCGAAGCCCTCCCCGATCTCCACCGTCTTCATCGCCTGAATGCTCATGAGGGCCTGGGCGAGCAGCCCGTCGATGCGACGGTCCCAGTGCACGTGCGAGCCCAGGCCGGGGGGAACGCCGTAGCCGAGCACCTCGACCACCCCGCCGAGCGAGTCACCCGCCTTCGCCGCCGCCTCGATCGCCGCCACCATCTCCTGCTCGGCCTCGGGGTCGAAGCAGCGCACCTGCGAATCGTCGACCCGGTCGAGGTCGGACGGCTGCGGGCGATGGTCGGCGTCGGCCTGCACCGGGCCGAGCGCCACGACGTGGCTGAGCACGCTGGCGCCGAGCTGTTCGAGCAGCCCCTTCGCCAGTGCACCCGCCGCCACCCGGGCGGCCGTCTCGCGCGCACTTGCCCGTTCGAGCACGTTGCGGGCGTCGTCAAATCCGTACTTCTGCATGCCGACGAGGTCGGCGTGACCGGGGCGGGGCTGACGAAGCGGCTTCTCGGTAACCCCGGGCGCGGCCGACATCTCCTCCTGCCACTTCGGCCACTCGGTGTTGTGGATCAGCAGCGACACCGGCGAGCCCAGCGTGATGCCGTGGCGCACTCCGCCCACGAACTCGACGTCGTCGCGCTCGAAGCGCATCCGCGGCCCGCGCCCGAAGCCGAGCCGCCGACGGGCCAGCTCGGCCGCGACCTCTTCGATGGTGATGGGGAGACCGGCGGGCAGGCCCTCGACCACGACCACCAGGGCCGGACCGTGGGACTCCCCGGCGGTCAGGAAGCGGAGCACGCCTACCTCTCACCTGCGGGGACGCCCCTCAGGATACCGGCGCAACCGCTTGATCCCGGGGGATTCGGGTGGTACGGACCGACCCATTTGGGGCATTCTCCCCGCAGCCCCGGGGGAGGTCCGCCGTGTCCCGACGCCTGTTCGCCCTCTGCATCCTCGTCGCCACCCTGGCCGTCCCGACTCGAGCGGCCGGAGGCCCGGCCGGAGCCGGCGCCCGCACTTCGCCGAACGTCACGGTGCTCGGCAACATCCCCGGCAGCTACGCCGGGATGGTGTTCTCGGGGCACTACGCGTTCGCCACCGGCTGGGCCACTGGGCTCAGCGTGTTCGACATCGCCAACCCGGCGGCACCAGTGCCGGTGGGTGCGCTCCCGCTCCCCCACTTCGAGAACGAGGACGTCGACCTGTGCGGCACGACGCTGCTCATCGCCAACGACCGGGCCACCCGGGACGTCGGCGGTGTCCTCCACATTGTCGACATCACGGTGCCGGCGACGCCCCGGCTCGTGACCAGCCTGCCGCTCGGCCTCACCCTGAGCGGGCGGGGCCCCGGCCACATCGCCAACTTCGTGACGCCCGACTGCACCCAGGCGTGGATCGACGGCGGCGACGACGTCGAGGTCATCGACCTCAGCGTCCCGGCCGCGCCGCGATCGCTGGGCTCCTTCAAGTCGCTGGCGTCGACCGGGCCCGATCCCGCCCAGCCCGCCGCGTTCAAGGTGACCCACGACACCGAGCCCGACGGCCGGGGAATGCTCTGGTCGGTCGGAGGCGGCGGCATCGCCGGGTACCAGCTCACCGCCGACCCGCTCGCGCCCGAGCTCGTCACCTCGTCCGGGCCCAAGGGCACCAACGTCGACTTCGACGAGGCCACCTCGCCCTTCAATGACTTCATCATGCACAACTCGCAGCGCTCGGGGAACACGCTGCTGGTGACGGAGGAGGACTACATCGACACCGAGGGCGGCGACAACACGCCCACGGGCTGCAACGGCCAAGGGAAGTTCGAGACCTGGACCACGCAGCGGGGTGTCGGCAGCATGCGCCCGCTCGACACCTGGCGCACCGAGCTGAACTCCTCCGACTCGAAGGCGCCGCTCACCGTCAACTGCTCGTCGCACTGGTTCGACACCCGCAGGAGCGTCGCCGCGGTCGGCTGGTACGAGCAGGGCGTGCGCTTCCTCGACACCCGCAACCCGCGCGACATCCGCCAGATCGGGTACTACCTGCCGCTCAACGGGTCGACCTGGGCCGCCTACTGGTCGCCGACCGCGTCCGACATCGTCTACACCGCCGACGTCTACCGCGGCATCGACATCCTGCGCGTCGACCGGGGCGGGCCGCCGGAGGGACCCACGGTCGTGGCTCCGATCCTGGACGAGTGGTTCGGGGCACCCGGCACGACATCGGGCGTCGCCGGCTTCGAGCCCTCGCCCACGTTCGGCTACTTCTGCGCCGTCCCTGCCCGTTAGGCCTCGCTCGCTGCGGCGCAGGGTACCGGCGCCGCGGCCGCTCGCTCGGACGCCAAGTCGTACCGACTCACGCCGGGTATGCCACTTCCATCACGCGTAGGCGCGGAGGATCGCCTCGCCCCACAGGACCGCGGTGAGCGTGCCGGCGGCGAGGAACGGGCCGAACGGCACCTGGTCTTTGCGGCCGCGTCGGCGCAGGACCATGAGCACGACGCCGACGACGGCCCCGTAGAGGAACGCCAGGAACAGTCCGAGCACGAGCTGGCCCCAGCCCAGCCAGCCCAGGGCCAGCCCCAGGACAAAGGACAACTTGACGTCGCCGAAGCCCATGCTCCGGGGCGACAGCACGTGCAGCACGAACATCGCCGCGAACCCGACCACGCCGCCCAGCAGCGAGCGGAGGAACGCACCACCGTCCCGGTCGCCGATGGCCCCGACGGCGAGGAGGACCGGGATCGCGATCGCGAGCGGATAGACGATCCGGTTGGGCAGGATGAGATGCCGGAGATCGATCAACGACAGCGCGACCAGCGCGACCGCGAGCACGAGGAACGCCGGCAGCGCCCACGAGTCGTGCAGCCGCACCGCCACCCCACCGAGCAGCGCGGCGCAGACCACGGCGAGCAGCGCGGCGCGGCGCGGGCGGAGCTGGTCGCGGACCCCAGGCGCGAGCACCGGAACTTTCTCGGGGACTCTGGTGACGGCGATGTCGACACCCAGCCCGGCCACGAGTCCGAGCACCGCGCTGGCGGCGACGACGGCCACCGTCACTGGTCGAGAGCGGCGGCCCGCATCACGTCGAGCGGGGCGTCGCGGCCTGTCCAGAGCCGGAACGCCAGCGCCCCCTGGTGCACGAGCATGCTGATCCCGCCGGCGCACGCGACCCCCTGCTCGCGCGCGATCGCGAGCAGGGGCGTCTCGGCCGGGTAGACGGTGTCGTAGACGAACTGCCCGGGGCGGAGACGGCGGGCGTCGATCGGCGGTTCCTCGCCGTGCATGCCGAGCGGGGTCGCGTTGACCAGCACGTCCCACTCATCGACCACCGCCTCCCCCAACTCGACCGCGTTCCCGTCGGCGAGGGTGGCCGCCGCGCGGGCGACGTCCAGGCGGCGGGCGGCAACCGTGACCGACCCACCCGCTCCCCCGAGTGCGAGCGCGATCGCGCGCGCCGTCCCGCCGGCGCCCAGCACGAGCACGCGAGCTCCCTTCACGTCGACACCCTCGTCAGCCAAGGCGCGGAGAAAGCCCTCGCCGTCGGTGTTGTGGCCCGCCAACGTGCCCGCGTCCGGATCGGCGACGACGGTGTTCACCGCGCCCAGGCTGGCGGCCTCCGCCGAGAGCTCGTCGCACGCGGTGGCGGCGTCCGCCTTGTGCGGCATCGTCACATTGAGGCCGGTGATCCCGAGATCGAGCATCGCCCGCACCGCCGCCCGCCCCTGACCGGCCGGCGCCGCGAAGGCGACGAACACCCAGTCGAGCCCGAGCGCGGCGAAGGCCGCGTTGTGCATCGCGGGCGAGCGGGAGTGCGCCACCGGGTCGCCGAGCAGGCCCACAACCCGGGTGGCACCCGTGATCAGAGCAGCCCCTTCTCCCGCGCCGCCTGCACGTTGGCTTCGTGCTGCTCCGCGGTCTCGGCGAAGGCGTGCTTCCCGCTGGCGTCGCTGAGGACGTAGAACTTGAACGTCACCGCCGCCGGCGCCACCGCCGCCCGCAGGGACGCCTCGCCCACGCTCGAGATCGGACCCGGCGGGAGGGCGGCGACCTTGTAGGTGTTGTACGGCGAGTCGAGCTCCTTGTCGGCGTTGCTCAGCGGCTCAGTGCACCCACCCTTGATGTAGCAGAGGGTGGCGTCGATCTGGAGCGGCATTCCGTCACGCAGTCGGTTGAAGACGACCGCGGAGATAAGGGGACGGTCCTCCTCGACCCCGGCCTCCCGTTCGATCAACGACCCGATCACGATCGCCTCGTAGGGCGTGCGGCCGATGGCGGCGGCACCGGCGGCGACGCCGGCGGCATCGGCTTTCTGGTCGAAGGTGTCGACCAGCTTGCGCAGGATGGCCTCCTCGTCCTCGGCCTTGGCAACCAGATAGGTGTCGGGGAACAGCAGGCCCTCGAGCGAGGTGACCTCGGCAGGCTGGTACCGCGAGCGCACGACCCCCGAGTTCGCCACCTCGAGGAACTTCGCCGCGGTTCGGTCGGGCAGCTGCTCCTCCACCTTCTGGGCGATCTGCTGGAGCGTCAGTCCCGGGGGCAGCGTCAGCTCGATGTCCGTGCTGCCCTGCTGCGGGCCGACCTCGAGCTTGGAGACCGCGTCGCGGACACCGAGGTTCTCGCGCAGCTGGTAGGGCCCGGGCTGGAACGGACCGGCGCCGCGGACCTTGGCGTAGAGCTGGAACGCCAGCGACGACCCGACGACACCCTTGCGCTCGAGCACGTCGCCGATCTCGGAGACGCCCCAGCCCTTCTTGATCTGGACCTGGACGGTCTTGCCCGGGCCGCCGGGCGGGTTCAGCTGGTACACGAACCAGCCGCCCACGAGGAAGAAGGGCACGACGACGAGGCTGACGATGCCGAGGGCGGCGAAGTTGCGGCGACGCCGGCGCTTGCGATCGGCCCGGTCGGTTCGCGCCGCCCGCCTCGCCGCCCGGGACTCGTCGTCGCCGCCGTCGACCTCGTCGTCGAGGTATTCGTCGGCGTCCTCCGTCCGCAGGTCGGGCTCGGCCGGCGGCCGCGGCCGACGTTCGGGTGGGCGCGTCGTCGTCGTGCGCTGGCGGGTGGGCGCGTCCGCACCGGGCGGCGGCGCGGCCTGGCGCGGCGGCGGCTTCGCCGCCTTGCGGGACGGGGCCTCCCGGCGTCCGCGACCATCCGGGGCCGGGGGCCGTCGTTCGGGCCTGCCTCGACCCGGCGCCGGCCGCCGCTCGCGCGGAGACGGACTGCGCTCACGGGGCGGGGGCCGCCGATCGGGCGTCGGGGGACGAGGGGGCGACGCGCCCGCATTGACCCAATCGGGCGGGTCGAGGTCGTCGTCGGGGACCCAGCGGTCGGTCATCCCGGCGCCGCCCCGTCGAGGTACGACTGCAGCATCACCGCGGCGGCGGTCTCGTCGACGACCGCGCGGCGCCGGCGGGGCCGCACGCCCGCCTCGCGCAGGCGCTGCTCGGCGGTCACGGTGGTCAGGCGCTCGTCGTGGGTCTCCACCCTCATTCCTTCACCAGCCTCCGCCCGGATCGCCTCGACCTCCTCGAGGACCGCCCGGGCGGCCGGACCAGCCTCGCCCGAGAGCGACAGGGGCAGGCCCACCACGATGCGGTCGGCGCCAGCTTCGCGCGCTTCCGCCAGGATCGTCCGGTGGTCGGCGGCCGGATCGCCGCTGCGGGCGAGGACGCTCCGTGGGGTGGCCAGCTTCCCGCCCGGGTCCGAGACGGCCAGGCCGATGCGGCGCGACCCCAGATCGACGCCCAGGACCCGTCCCATGGGCTGGCGGAGGCTCAGTCGGCCGCGCCCGCCAGGGCGTCGGTGGCCTCCTTGCGGGCCAGGGCGAGGGCCTCGTCGACGGCCGTGACCGTCTTCCCGCCCCCCTGCACGAGCTCCGGGTTCTTGGCCGTGCCCCCGCCGAGGGCCTTGGCCGCGGGCGCGGCGATCTCGGCCGCCGAGATACCTCGGGCGACCAGGTCCTTCGTCACCGCCACCACGATGCCGGCGCTGTCGCCGTTGGGCCCCACACCGACGAGCGCGACCACCCCCGAGCCGAGCGCGTCGCGGATCGCCGCCGCCAGCCGCTTGAGCTGGTCGGGGCTCAGACCGTCACGGCGCACCGCGACGACCCCGTCCACCGCTTCACCTGCGAGCGACGCGGCCTCGGCGACCGCTTCCCGACCCCGGGTCTGCTCGAGCTCGGCGTTCAGCGACTTCACCTGGTCGAGGAGTCGCTCGATCCGGTCGGGCACCTCGGCGGCACCGACCTTCAGGAGCTCACTCGCCCGCCGGAGTTGGAGCTCTTCCTCGTGGATGCGGGCGAGGGCGGCGTCGCCGGTCACGGCCTCGATGCGACGGAGGTTCGAGCCGATGGACCCCTCGCTCACGATCTTGATCGGCCCGATGAACCCCAGCGCGTGGACGTGGGTACCGCCGCAGAGCTCGACCGAGTGTTCCCCCGCCTCGAGCACGCGTACGAGGTCGCCGTACTTCTCGCCGAAGAACGCGATCGCCCCCAGGCTCTCGGCGTGCTCCCGGGTGGTCTCGTAGTGGCGGACGGGCGCGTCGGTGATGATCTGCTCGTTGGCGAGCTCCTCGATCCGGTCGAGCTGCTCGGGCGTGACCGCCTCGTGATGGCTGAAGTCGAACCGCAACCGGTCGGGCGCGACCAGCGAACCGGACTGCTTCACGTGGGGGCCGAGCACCTCGCGCAACGCCCAGTGCAGAACGTGGGTGGCGGTGTGGTTGCGCCGGATGCGGTCGCGGCGCTCGCCGTCGATGGTGGCGGTGACCTCGTCGCCTTCGCTGATGTCGCCCCGCACGACCTCGGCGCGGTGGAGCACGAGGTCGGGCAGGCCGTACTGGGTGTCGGTGACCCGCAGCTCGGCGCCGGCCCCCGTGCTGATCCTCCCGGTGTCGCCGACCTGGCCACCGGCCTCGGCGTAGAACGGGGTGCGGTCGAGCACGACGTCGACCGCATCACCCTCGCCCGCCCGGGCGACCCGGGCACCGCCGGCGAAGAGCGCGAGCACGCGCGCGCCCACCGTCTTGTACTCCTGGCGGCCGGTGAACTCGGTTGGCCCGAACTGGTCGATCAGCTCGCGGTAGAGGCCGGCCTTCGCGTCATCGCTACCCGCCCCAGCTTCACGATGCGCCTGCTGGGCCCGGGCGCGCTGCTCGGCCCTCGCCGCTTGAAAACCGTCGAGGTCGACGGTGCGGCCCCGCTCCTCGGCGATCTCGCGGGTCAGGTCGATCGGGAACCCGAGCGTGTCGTGGAGGAAGAAGGCGTCCGGGCCGGTCACGTCACCGGTCTGGAGCTTCTCGTCCAGCAGCTCGACGCCTCGCCGCAGCGTCTCCCGGAACCGCTCCTCCTCGCGCGAGACGGTCGCGATCACGATGTCGCGCCCCTTGACCAGCTCGGGATAGGCGTCACCCATGACATCGATGGTCGCCTCGGCGAGCGCGGGCGTCACCATCCCCTCGGCTCCGAGGCGGTAGCCGTGGCGCACCGCCCGCCGGATGATGCGCCGGAGCACGTACCCGCGCTCCTCGTTGGAGGGCACGACGCCGTCACTGACCAGGAAGGACATCGTCCGGCCGTGGTCGGCGAGGATCCGCAGCGAGACGTCGTCCTCGCGGTCACCGCCGTAGCGGGTGCCGGTGGTGCGCTCGGCGGTCTCGATGAGCGGCCGGAACAGGTCGATCTCCCAGATCGAGGTGTGGCCCTGGAGGAGCATGAGCGTGCGCTCGAGCCCGACGCCGCAGTCGACGCTGGGCGCGGGGAGGTCGACCCGGGTGCCGTCGGGCTGCTGGTCGTACTGCATGAAGACGGTGTTCCAGAACTCGAAGAACCGGTCCTCGCCGCCGTGGGCGGGACCGCCGTCGGGCCCGAACTCCGGGCCGAGGTCGTAGAAGATCTCTGACGACGGCCCGCACGGCCCGGTGTCGGCCATGCGCCAGAAGTTGTCGTCGGCCAGCCGCTGGATGCGCTCGGCGGACATACCTACGGCGTCGCGCCAAATCCGCTCGGCGTCGTCGTCCGACTCGTGCACGGTGACCCAGAGCCGATCGGGGTCGAGACGGAAACCCTCGGTTACGAGCTCCCACGCCCACGGGATCGCCTCGGCCTTGAAGTAGTCGCCGAAGCTGAAGTGGCCGAGCATCTCGAAGAAGCTGATGTGGCGGTTGGTGCGACCGATGTCGTCGAGGTCGTTGTGCTTGCCCCCGGCCCGGACGCACTTCTGCACCGAGGTCGCCCGCTTGTACGGAGGCGTCTCCTCGCCGACGAAGTAGGGCTTGAACGGCACCATCCCCGCCACCGTGAACAGCAGGGTGCGGTCGTGCGGGATCAGGCTCGCCGATCGCACCACGGTGTGGTCGCGCGACTGGAAGAACTCGAGGAAGGCGCGTCGGAGCTGGTCGGCGGTAGACGGCGGCATCGAGTCCAGGCTACCGCCGGGTGGTGCCGGATCAGCTCACGCTTCGGAGCGGCCGGGTGCGCGCGTGGATCTCGCGGGCGCGTTGCTCCAACGCCGCGTTGAGGGCGCGTAGGCGCTCCGCCGCCGGTGCGGGTAGGTAGCGCTCGACCGTGTTCCGGACCGCCCGCGTCAACCGCAACATGAAGAGGACCCCGAGCCCGAACCCCACCGTCAGCCAGAACAGCCGCTTGATCACGTGCTCACTCCTGCTCGCGTCGCTCGCCCTGCTCGTTCTGCTCGCCCTGGACCCGTGACCGGCGCCGCTCGAGCAGCTCGGCGACCCCGGCCTCGGCACCCTGCGCGCTCGGTTGGTAGTAGCTGCGCCCCGCCACCTCGTCGGGCCGGTACTCCTGGGGGACCCAGCCGGCCGGCGCGTCGTGCGGGTACACGTAGCCCTCCCCGTGCCCGAGCTTGCGGGCGCCAGGGTAATGGGAGTCGCGCAGGTGGACGGGGACCGCGCCCGCGGGCTGGTCGCGGACGTCTTCGAACGCCGACCCGAGCCCGGCCACGACCGAGTTCGACTTGGGGCTGAGCGCCAAGTGGATGACGGCCTGGGCGAGGTTGAGCCCGGCTTCGGGCATGCCCACGAACTCGACCGCCCGGGCCGCCGCGTCCGCCACTAGCAGCGCCTGGGGATCGGCCATCCCGACGTCCTCGGAGGCCAGGATCACCAGTCGCCGGGCGACCAGGCGGGGGTCCTCGCCCGCCTCGAGCATGCGGGCGAGCCAGTACAGCCCGGCGTCGGGATCGGAGCCGCGGATGCTCTTGATGAAGGCCGACAGCACGTCGTAGTGCTCGTCGTCGCCGTAGCGCAGCGCCCGCATGGCGAGGGCGGCCTCGGCGTCGGCGAGGGTGATGCGGTCGCGCCCGGCCTCGGCGGCGAGGCCGTGGGCGACTTCGAGCGACGTGAGCGCATGGCGGGCGTCGCCCTCGGACCGGTCGACGAGGTGCTCGAGCGCGTCGGGATCGATCTCGAGGCGCTCGTCGCCGAGCCCCCGGTCGGTGTCCTCGAGCGCGAGCACGATCAGGCCACGGATGTCGTCGACGGTCAGCGGTTCGAGGCGGAACAACGAGGACCGCGAGAGCAGCGGCGCGGTGAGCGAGAAGAACGGGTTCTCCGTCGTCGCGCCGATAAGGACGAGCAGGCCCTCCTCGACGTGCGGCAGGAGCGCGTCCTGCTGGGTCTTGTTGAACCGGTGGACCTCGTCGAGGAACAGGATCGTGCCCTGCCCGTGCTCGCCGAGGCGGCCACGGGCCCGCTCGACGATCTCGCGCACGTCCTTGACGCCGGCCGAGACCGCCGAGAGCGGCTCGAACGCCTTGGCCGTGACGCCCGCGATCAGCCGGGCGATGGTCGTCTTGCCCGTGCCCGGCGGGCCCCAGAGGATGACCGACGACAGGCGGTCGGACTCGATCAGCACCCGGAGTGGCCGTCCCTTGCCGAGCAGGTGCTCCTGCCCGACGACTTCGTCGAGCGAGCGCGGTCGGATCCGCGCCGCCAGCGGCGCCCGCCGCCGGAGCCGCTCCTCGAGCGCGCTGGCAAACAGGTCGTCGGGCATCAACTCAGCCTTCCACTCCGGGCCCGTTGTCACACGATGTGCGGTTAGGACGCCCGGTCACGTGACAACGCAGCGAGATGCTCGGAGACGGTCGCAGCGATCTCGGCGTTCGTCCAGCTCGAAGTGAATCTGATCGGACGCCATCCCGCAGCTACGAGGTCGTTCTGGCGGGCGCGATCGCGGTCGAACGCGGTCCGGGTTCCGTGGGCGACCCAACCGTCGACTTCGATGGCGAGCTTCAGCTCGGGGTAGGCCAGATCGATCCGACACCGGCGGCTACCCAGGCGCACCCAATACTGGGGCACCGGCTCCGGCAACCCGGCCTCGACGATCGCCCGCATGACGCGCATCTCGAGCTCGCTCTCGCCCGGGTCGTAGCCGGCGAGGCGGCGCACCAACACAATCTGAACGCGCTTCGGCCGGCGGCCCGGAGCCGGCGGCAGACCGGCGACGCACCGACGCAGATCGTCGAGACGGAGCAATCCTTGGCGTGTCCCGTGATCGGTAGCGGCTCCGAGAGCGGGGACGCTCATACGCCCGGATACATCGGCGAGTGTGCGCGCGACCGAGGTACACGGGATTCGATGGTGGACGGCATGCTCCAGCGCGAGGAATGCCACCGTTCTGTGGGAGCAGACCCCCGCGAGGCGAGCGTGGTGGGGCCGAGCCGTAGTCAGCTCGAGGCCGGCGTCGCGCTCGAAGCCTGGAAGTCCCCAGAGCGCAGCTGCCGTGGCATGCGAGGCAACGGCTCCGGGACCAACCGCGAGCACCGCCGCGAGCACGGCCTGCTCCCAGGTCGGCGGCGCCCCGGCCACCGCGAAGACGTCGTAACGGATGCGGACGAGCACCCCCGACCGGACGCACCATCGGATCTGCTCCGTGCTAAAGCCGGCGTCCAGCAGCTGGCGACGCGTGACCAGGGTGTGTTGGCGCGCCGCCAACCGGGCGATCTCGGCATGCAGACTCATGGCGCGCATGATGCCTGCCGGGTGAGACATCAACGATGGTCCCCCCGCCTGGCGGGGTGACCATCCCGTTGGCGGTTGTCACAGGAAGCGGGGTCCTGGCACCAGATCGTGTGACAACACTCAGGATTTGGGCTTCTTCACCACCTGGAGGCCGAGCTCCTTCAGCTGCGCCGGGTCGAGTGGGCTCGGTGCGCCGGTGAGCGGGTCGGCGCCCGACTGGGTCTTCGGGAACGCCACCACCTCGCGGATGTTCTCCTCGCCCGCGAGGACGGCGGCGAACCGGTCGACGCCGATCGCGAAGCCCGCGTGCGGCGGCGCGCCGTAGCGGAACGCGTCGAGCAGGAAGCCGAACCTCGCCTGGGCGTCCTCCGGGGTGATCCCGAGCGCGGTGAACACTTGCTGTTGCATGTCGGCGCGGTGGATTCGGACGCTCCCCGACCCCAGCTCCCAGCCGTTGAGCACCAGGTCGTAAGACTGGGACCGCACCGCGAGGAGCTCCTCCCCCTGCCCCGACTCGAGCAGCCCGAGATCGTCCGGGTGGGGCATCGTGAACGGGTGGTGGGCCGGGATCGGCCGCCCCTCGTCGTCGAGCCCCTCGAAGAGGGGAAAGTCGACCACCCACAGGAACCGCAGCCCGCCATCGTCCACCGGCGGGCGCGCCAGGTCGAGCCGCAACCTGCCCAACACCCGGTTCGCGATCGCCCGCTCCCCCGCGACCAACAGCAACAAGTCACCCGCCCCGGCACCGAGCGCGTCTACCAGGCCGAGTTGCTCCGCCTCGGAGAGGAACTTCGCCACTGGCGAGTCCAGCGCGCCCCGATCTCCGACCCGCATCCATACCAGACCGGCCGCGCCCAGCTGCTTGGCCCGGTCGATCAGCGCGTCGAGCCGCGCCCGTGCGACATCACCCTCGCCCGGCACCCGGATGCCCTTCACCGCCGCCGCCTGGAACGCGCGGAACTCGGTGGCGGCGAACACCTCGCCGACGTCCACGAGCTCGAGTCCGAAGCGCACGTCGGGCTTGTCGGTGCCGTAGCGGTCCATGGCGTCGAGCCACGTGATCCGGTCGGCCGCGCCGGGGAGCACGCCGGTGGCCTCCTCTGCTGCCGTCAGGGCGGCGTCGGTCACGACGGCCATGACGTCCTCGCCGTCGGCGAAGCTCATCTCGACGTCCCATTGCATGAACTCGAATTGACGGTCAGCGCGCGGATCCTCGTCCCGGAGGCACCGGGCGATCTGGTAGTACCGATCGAGGCCGCCGACCATCAGCAGCTGCTTGAACAACTGCGGGCTCTGGGGCAACGCGTAGAACGATCCCGGCTGGAGGCGCGACGGGACCACGAAGTCGCGGGCTCCCTCGGGCGTGGACGCGATCAACATCGGCGTCTCGATCTCGACGAAGCCGTGACCGTCCATCACCCGGCGCAACACCCGGTTCACGACCGCCCGCTGGCGCAGGTTGCGCTGGAGCCGGTCACCGCGCAGGTCGAGGTAGCGGTACCGGTAGCGCAGCAGCTCGTCGGCCTCCCGGCGGCCGCCGATGGGGATCGGGGGCGCCTCGGCCTCGCTCAGCACATCGAGCCGCTGCGCGGCCACTTCGATCTCGCCCGTCGGCAGTTCCTCGTTGACGGTGCCTTCCGGTCGGGGCCGTACCTCGCCCTCGACCCGTACGACGAACTCGCTGCGCACCCGGTGCACGTCCCCGGCCCCGGGCGCGTCCGGATCGACCACCACCTGCACGACACCGCCGGCATCCCGCACGTCGAGGAACACCACCCCACCGTGGTCGCGCCGGGTCGCGACCCAACCGCACACCGCCACGGTCTCGCCCGCGTGGTCGCGCCGCAGCTCACCGGCGCGGTGGGTGCGCATCATCGGTCGAACTCCCGGCGCGCCCGGAGCCAGCCCGCCACTTGGTCCCGGGGGACGTCGACCTGCTCACCCGAGCGGAGGTCCTTGACGCCGACCTCCCCCCGGGTGAGCTCGCGTTCACCGAGCATGACGCCGAAGACCGCGCCCGCCCGGTCGGCGGCCTTCCATTGCGCCTTGACCGAGCGGCCTCCGTACGCCCGGTCGACCCGCAGTCCCGCCTCTCGCAGCTCATGGGTCAGCGTCAACGCTTCCCGACCGCCCCCCAGGCCGTCGACCACGAAGGCGTCGAGGTTCGACTCCCGCACTGGAACCGCGTGCTCGACGTCGGCGACGATCAGCAGCCGTTCGATGCCCACGCCGAAGCCGATGCCCGGGGTAGCCGGGCCGCCCATCTGCTCCGCGAGCTGGTCGTAGCGGCCACCGCCCCCGACTGCGTTCTGGGCCGCATCCAGCGCATCGCTGACGAACTCGAACGTGGTACTGGTGTAGTAGTCGAAGCCCCGCACTAGCCGGGGGTCGAGCTCGTAGTCGATCCCGAGCGCGTCGAGGCCCCGCTGGACGGCCTCGAAGTGGTCCCGCGACCCGGTCGAGAGGTGCTCGGTCAGCTGCGGCGCCCGCTCGATGACCTCCTGCCACTCCTCGTTCTTGGAGTCGAGCACCCGCAAGGGGTTGTCCTGCACCCGCTCGCGGAAGTCGTCGCCGAGATCACCGGCGTGCGCGAGGAGGTGCTCACGCAGGAGCTCGACGTACGACTGCCGGTCGGCCGGCTCACCCATCGAGTTGAGCAGGAGCGACCAGCGCTCGAGGCCCAGTTCGCGCAGGAAGCCCTCGAGCAGCGCGATGACCTCCACGTCGACGTCGGGATCGTCCACCCCCAGGGCCTCCACGCCGACCTGCCAGTGCTGCCGGTACCGACCCTTCTGCGGCCGCTCGTAGCGGAACAGCGGGGCGAGGTACCAGACCTTCCACGGCGGGGTCGGCCGGTGCTGCACGAACGCCCGCACCACCGGCGCCGTCCCCTCGGGCCGGAGCGCCATCGCCCGCCCGCCCTTGTCGAGGAACTCGTACATCTCCTTGCGGACGACGTCGGTCGACTCGCCCACGCGGGAGAAGACCTCGCGGTGCTCGAAGACCGGCGTGACGACGAGCCCGTAGCCGTACCGGGCCGCTCGGCGCGCGAACACGCTCACGACCTCGATCCACCGATCGCTCTCGGGTGGAAGGACGTCGTGCGTCCCCGTAGGGGCGCGGAAGCTCTCCGGCGATTCGGGCGGCACCGCGGCATCGTACCGGCCGCCCCCCGAAGTACCCGGGGAACTTGCTACGACGTCGTCGCGGCCTTCCCCGGGAGCACCCGGTACGCCTCGTACACCGAGTCGATCCGCTTGACCGCCTTGAGGATCGAGTCGAGATGGCTCGGGTCGGCGAGCTCGAAGTCGAAGCGCAGCTTGGCCACGCGGTCGCTCGACGTCTGCGACGTGCAGGCGAGGATGTTGACGTGGTGGTCGGACAGCACCTCGGCGACGTCACGCAACAGCTTCGACCGGTCGAGCGCCTCCACCTCCACCGACACGACGTAGGTCGCGGGCTGGTCGTGGTCCCACTCCACCTCGATGAGCCGCTGGGCCTGGGACGCGAGCCCGGCGGCGTTCGCACAATCGGTCCGGTGCACGGAGACACCGCGGCCGCGGGTGACGAACCCCATGATCTCGTCGCCGGGGACGGGCGTGCAGCACCGCGACAGCCGCACCATGACGTCGTCGAGGCCCTCGACGTGCACGCCGACGGTGCGGCGCTGGCGCAGACGGGGTGGCCGCCGGGCCGTGACCGGCAGCTGCTCCTCGCCGCCGCGCAGGTCGCGCTGGATCCGCTGCACCACCGTACGGGGCGAGACGTGGCCCTCCCCGATGGCCGCGTACAGCGCGTCGAGATCCGCGTAGCTCATCGCCTCGGCCACGGCCGCGATCGCCGCCGATCCCGCCATCTTCTGGACCGGCAACCCCTCCTTGCGCAGCGCCTTGATCAGCTCGTCCTTGCCGGTCTCGATCGCGTCCTCGCGCCGCTCCCGCGAGAACCACTGCCGGATCTTCGAGCGGGCCCGGGGGGTGTGCACGAACTGGAGCCAGTCGCGGCTGGGGCCGGCGCCCGCGACCTTGCTGGTGAAGATCTCCACGGTGTCGCCCGACCCCAGCGCCGAGTCGAGCGGGACGAGTCGACCGTTCACCCGAGCCCCGATGCAGCGGTGGCCGACCTCGGTGTGGATCGCGTAGGCGAAGTCGATGGCGGTCGCGCCGGTGGGCAGCGTGATCACCTTGCCCTTGGGCGTGAACACGAAGACCTCGTCCTGCTCGAGGTCGATCTTCAACGACTCCATGAACTCGGTCGGGTCGGAGGTCTCCTGCTGCCAGTCGACCATCCGCTGGAGCCAGGCCAGGTCCTCCGCCGGTGACGTCTGCTCCTTGTAACCCCAGTGGGCGGCGATGCCGTACTCGGCCCGCCGGTGCATCTCCTCGGTGCGGATCTGCACCTCCACCGGCTTGCCTTCGGGCCCGACCACCGTCGTGTGCAGCGACTGGTAGAGGTTGAACTTGGGCATGGCGATGTAATCCTTGAACCGCCCCTGCACCGGCTTCCACATGGCGTGGATCGAGCCGAGCGCGCCGTAGCAATCCTTCACCGAGTCGACGATGACGCGCACCCCGACGAGGTCCTGCACGTCGTCGAGCTCCTTGCCCCGTACGACCATCTTCTCGTAGATCGACCAGTAGTGCTTCGGGCGGCCACTCACCTCGCCGGCGATACCGAGCTCGGCCAACCGGGCCCGGAGCTCGTCCACGACCAGCTGGAGGTAATCGTCGCGCTGGGGCGACTGCACCGCGACCATCTGCTCGATCTCGGCGTAGCGCTTCGGGTGCAGGACCGCGAAGGCGAGGTCTTCGAGCTGCCACTTGACGTCGGCGATGCCGAGCCGGTGCGCCAGCGGCGCGTAGATGTCGAGGGTCTCCTGGGCGATGCGCTGCTGCTTGGCGTCGGGCAGGGACGCAATGGTGCGCATGTTGTGGAGACGGTCGGCCAGCTTGATGAGCAGGACCCGGATGTCCTTGGCCATGGCCACGAGCATCTTGCGCAGGGTGGCCGACTGCTGCTCCTCCTTGGTGTCGAACTGGAGCCGGTCGAGCTTGGTGACGCCCTCGACGATGGCGGCGACGTCGGCGCCGAAGCGGTCTCCGAGGTCGTCGGAGGTGAGCGTGGTGTCCTCGACCGCGTCGTGGAGGAGGGCGGCGGCGATGGTGACGTCGTCGAGGCCGAGGTCGGCGAGGATCATTGCGACGCCGAGGGGATGGGCGATGTAGGGCTCGCCCGACCGGCGCACCTGCTCGGCGTGGGCGGTGCGGGCGACGTCGAAGGCGGCCTCGATGAGCTGCGTGTCGGCCCGCCGGTGACGCTCACGGAAGGTCGCGACGAGGGGGGCGATCTCGACGTCGACGTGGTGGCGGCGCCACGGCAGCACGGAGCGCTTGTCGGGGCGGTGCTCGACACGCGGCTCGGTGGTACTCACGGTGCACCTAAGTCTACGCCTACCTGCGCTTTCTTCGACG
Source organism: Actinomycetota bacterium (assembly GCA_052390575.1). Classification (GTDB taxonomy): domain Bacteria; phylum Actinomycetota; class Acidimicrobiia; order IMCC26256; family JACDBD01; genus JBPCMN01. The sequence goes on from JBQTGU010000061.1 coordinate 73,301, forward strand.
CTGCTGGCGCGGGCGCGGCGCCCGGGTCGGCCCCGGAGCCGGTGGTGCCGCCGGCGACGGCGCGGTGGGCCGGTCGGGTGCGCCAACCGCGGCGGGCTCGGCCACCGGTCCGGGCTGACGCGTGGCTGCCGCCGCCACCGAACGCTCGCGCAGGGCGCGGTAGCGCGGCTCCCGCTCCTTGAGCCAGGCCAGGATCGGGGTGGCGACGAAGATGGACGAGTAGGCGCCCGTGAGCAGCCCCACGAACAGCGCCAGCGCGAAGTCCCGCAACGCCACCGCGCCGAACAGCCCCGACCCGACCACGAGCAGGGACGCGACCGGTAGCAGCGCCACGAACGAGGTGTTGAGCGACCGCATCAGCACCTGGTTCATCGACCGGTTCACCATCAGCGAGTACGTGTCGCCCCGCACGGTGCCGAGCGCGGCCCCGTTCTCCTTGATCTTGTCGAACACGACGACCGTGTCGTAGAGCGAGAAGCCGAGGATCGTCAGGAAGGCGACGACGGTCGCCGGCGTCACCTCGAAGCCGGTGATCGAGTAGACGCCCGCGGTCACGATGATGTCGTGCACGACCGCGGCGATCGCGCCGACGGCCATCTTCCACTCGAACCGTAACCACAGGTATCCCGCGATCACGACGAAGAAGATGAGGAGGGCGCGCAGGGCCTTCTCGCTCACCTGGTCACCCCAGGTGGGCCCGACGGTGTTCACGCTGACCTGGTCGCGATCGACGCCGCCGTACTCCGCCAGCGCGTCGGTGACCTGTTCCTGCTCCTTCGGCGGGAGCTCCTCGGCCTGGACCCGGACCGAGTCGCCCCCGAGGATCTGCACCTTGGCCTCGGCGAGACCCAGGGGCCGCAGCGTGTCGCGGACGTCGCCCACCGACGGGCTCTTCCCCTCCACCGCGAACAGCCACGACGTCCCGCCCTCGAAGTCGATCCCGAGGTTCAGCCCACGCGTCCCCAACGAGACGAGGCAGATCACGATCACCGCGCCCGACAGCAGCGCCCACCGCCACGCCCGCCCCACGAAATCGAAGTTCGTCCGCTCGTGGATGACGTCGGAGAACGTGTGCCGCGGGCTCATGCTTTCCCGCTCTCGGCCCTTCGGGCCGGGCCGCTCGGGCCCCGGCTCGCTGCGGCGCAGGGTACCTGCGCCGCGGTCGCTCGCCTCATGTCGTCGCCTCGGAGGCGTCGAGGCCGGAGGCGATGCCTACGTAGCGGGCCCGCAGGAACCCGGGTCGCCGCGCCAGGAGCACGACCAGCGGGTGCATGAAGAAGTAGGCGACGACGAGGTCGAGGACGGTGGCGAGGCCGAGGAAGAAGGCGAACCCCCGCACCGATCCGATCGCGAGCATGTAGAGGACGGCGGCGCCGATGAGCGACACCAGGTCGGCGGCCAGGATCGTCTGGAAGGAGCGGGCGAAGCCGCGGTCGACCGACGACCGCACCGTCTTGCCGCTCCGCACCTCGTCCTTCAGCCGCTCGAAGTACACGACGTACGAGTCGACGGTGACACCGACCGAGACGATCAACCCGGTGACGCCGGCCAAGGTGAGTGCGAGCCCGATGGAGTCGCCGAGGTAGGCGATCAGCGAGTACGTCGCCGCGGCCGTGAGAGCGAGGCCCACCAGGACCACCAACCCGAGCAGCCGGTAGTAGATGAACATGTAGAGCGAGACGAGCGCGATGCCGATAAGCCCGGCGGCGATCCCGGCTCGCAGCTGGTCCTTGCCAAGCGTCGGCGACACGTTCTCGACCGTCTGCTGGCTCTCGTCGAAGCGGACCGGTAGCGCGCCGTAGCGGAGGAGCCGGGCGAGGTCCTCGGCCTCGCTGCGGGAGAAGTCGCCCGAGATCAGCACGTTGCTCTCGAAGGTCGACTCCTGGAACGCCGGCGCCGACTGCACGATGCCGTCGAGCGTGATCGCCATCTGGTTCTGGGGCGGCGGCAGCGGGAACTGCTTGCCCGCGAACGCGTTGATCTTCTCCTGGCCCGAGTCCTTGAAGTCGACGTCCACGGTGTACTGACCGTTCTCGAACCGGCTCTTCGCGCCGCCGATGTCCTTCCCGGTGAAGGTGCCGCCGGTGCACTCCTGGTCGACGCACGCCGGTCCGAGCAGGTAGCGCCCGACGGGCTCGTCGTCCTCCGACCGGAGCGGCAGGATCACACACGCCTTGGCCTTGTCGTCGGCGACCCTGGTGTTCAGGATCTCGGCCGGGATCGCGGCAAGCTGCGTCAACGCCCCCTCGACGTCCCCGGTGGTACAAACATCGAGCGCGGCCTGCACCGCCGCCGCCGTAGCCTCGTCGTTCGGCCGTGTGGTCGTGGTCGTGGTGGTCGTCGAGTCGGCCGGGAGCGAGGTCGCCGGGTCCCCGGTGGTGGTCGTCGTCTCGGGCGGCTCCTCCGTCAACGGCGGCACCTCGGCCAGCACCGGCCGGAACCGGAGCTCGGCGGTGCGGCCGACGATGCGCTGGGCCTTGTCGCGGTCCTTCACCCCCGGAAGGTTCACGACGATGTTGTTCCCCTCCTTGGTGACCTCGGCTTCGGCCACTCCCAGGGCATCGACGCGGCTGCGGATGATGTCGACGGCCACGTCGAGTGACCCCCCCGCCGGATCACCGACCGGGACGAGCCGGACCGACACGCCCCCCTGGAGATCGAGCCCGAGCACCGGGCTCTGCCCCCTCACGATGGTGGCGACGAGCGCGCCGAGCACGACGACGAACACGACGACGAGATAGACGACGTACTTGCGCACAGCCTGCGATCAGCCGCCCTCGCCGAGCTCGCGCCGGCCTTCGGTCTCCTCGGCCGCGATCTCCTCGACCGGCGGGCCGACCCGGGACGCCACCGCACCCCGGGCGAGCCGCACCACGACGCCGTCGGCGATCTCGATATGGAGGACGGTCTCGTCGATGACGCGGATGGTGGCGTGGATCCCGCCGGTGGTGATGATCTCGTCGCCCACTTCGAGGCTGGCAACGAGGGCCCGGTGGGCAGCGAGCTGGCGGCGCTGCGGGCGCACGACCAACAGGAAGAACGCGAGGACCAGGAGAACGAGATACACGAGCGCGATCGGCATGAGTTTCCTTCGGACACGGTGCCCGAGACGCGGGCGATGCTATCCGTCGAACAGGCTGGACGAGGCGTCGGGCCGGCCCGATGGCACCTCGAGTCCGAGGTGCGCGAAGGCCGATGCCGTCGGCACCCGGCCCCGAGGCGTGCGCTGCAGTAGACCCTGTTTGAGGAGGAACGGCTCGTACACGTCTTCGACGGTCTCGGGCTCCTCGTGCACCGCCACCGCGAGCGTGTTGAGGCCGACGGGCTGACCCGCGAACGTGTCACAGAGCGCAGTGAGGATCGCCCGGTCGACCTTGTCGAGTCCGCGCTCGTCCACCTCGAACAGGGCGAGCGCGTCGCGGGCGGTGGCCGCGCTGACCGTCCCGTCCGACCGGACCTCGGCGTAGTCGCGCACCCGCTTGAGGAGTCGGTTGGCGATGCGAGGCGTGCCCCGAGCGCGTTTGGCGATCTCGATCGCGCCGTCGGGCGCGAGGGGCACCCCTAGGATCCCGGCGGTGCGGGTCACGATCAAGACGAGCTCGTCGGCGGCGTAGTAGTCGAGGCGGGCGACGAACCCGAACCGGTCGCGCAACGGACCGGTGATGAGCCCGGTGCGGGTGGTCGCGCCGGCCAGGGTGAAGCGGGGCAGGTCGAGGCGGATCGAGCGCGCCGACGGGCCCTTGCCGATGACGATGTCGAGCTGGAAGTCCTCCATCGCCGGGTACAGCACTTCCTCCACGATGCGGGGGAGGCGGTGCACCTCGTCGACGAAGAGCACATCCCCGTCGTCGAGGTTGGTGAGGATGGCGGCGAGGTCACCGGCCCGTTCCAGGGCGGGGCCGCTCGTGACCCGCAACCCCACGCCGAGCTCGGCGGCGACGATGCCCGCCAACGTGGTCTTGCCCACCCCGGGTGGGCCCGCGAACAGCAGATGGTCGGCCGCCTGGCGGCGCTGGCGGGCCGCGGCGAGCAGGATCTCGAGGTGCTCCTTGAGGCGCGCCTGACCCACGAACTCGTCGAGGGATCGCGGGCGCAGGGTGGTCTCCTCCGCCACCTCGGCCGGGTCGGCCGTTGCGCTGACGATCTCCTCCCTCATTGACTGCCATCCCTCGACGAGGGGGCCGGGTCTCCCGGCCCCCGGACCGCAGGGCGCGTGCGGGAGCGACGAGCGAAGCGAGTGCGACCAGAAGAGTCAGACACGACTGACGGCCAGGAGTTTGAGGGCGTCACGCAGCAGGTCTTCCACGGGGCCGTCGGTCTCGAGTTGGGCGAGCACGTCGCGGATCTCGTCGGGCTCGTATCCGAGGCCGGCCAGCGCGCCGCGCACCTCGGCGCGTGCGGTCGGCGGCGCCGCCGCCTCGACCGGTTCGAAGTCGGGTACGTCGAGCCGAGCCTTCAGCTCGATCAGCAGCCGTTGCGCCGTCCGCTTCCCGACCCCCGGCACCAGCGTGAGCGCGTCGACGTCGTCTTCGAGCAGCGCCCGCTGCAGCGCCGCGGGTGAGTGCACCGACAGGATCGCGAGCGCGAGCTTCGGACCGACACCGGTCGCGCCGACCAGCACCTCGAACGTGTCCCGCTCCTCGCGGGTCGGGAAGCCGTAGAGCACCAGGGCGTCGTCACGCACGTGCAGGTGGGTGAAGAGGAACGCGGCCGCGCCCGGACCCAGCGACGGCACCGCGCTCATGGGCACCAGCACCCGGTAGCCGACCCCGCCCACCTCGACCAGCACCTCCCCCGTCGGCGAGCGCTCGAGCACGCTCCCGCGCACTGAGCCGATCAATGCGAGTCCTTCACCAGCGCGGCGCGTACCGCGGACCGGAGGCCGCCGCCCCAGGCGTGGCACACCGCCAGCGCCAGCGCGTCGGCCGCGTCAGGGGGTCGGGGGGCGGCATCGAGCCCGAGCACCCGGGCGACCATCTCCTGCACCTGCTGCTTGGCCGCGCCGCCGTAGCCGACGACGCCGAGCTTCACCTCGTTGGGGCTGTAGTCGGTCACGGGCACACCGGCCCGCGCCGCCACCGCCAGTGCGAGGCCGCTGGCCTGGCCGACGGACATCGCGGTGCGCACGTTGGCCTGGAACAGCACCCGCTCGACCGCCATCGCCGCCGGCCGCAGCTCGTCGACCAGCGCGGCCAGCTCGCGCTCGAGCGCGGCCAGGCGGGTCGGGAGCGGATCGGCGGTGGGTGTGCGGATCACCCCGCACGCCACCGCCTCCCAGGAGCCGGCGCCGTTGTGGCGCCGGACCGCGCCGTAGCCACAGCAGGAGACGCCCGGGTCGATGCCCAGCACCGGGCCGGCCGGATCGAACACGGGTTCGATGTTACGGGTGGCGGAGGAGCTGGTGGGGGATGCCGGTCAGAGCTTGTCGAGAACGATCCGAGCGAGTGCCTCCGCTTGGGCCTGGTCGAACACGCCGGAGATGTAGAAGGCGGTCTTCTTGTTCTTGAGCACCGCCAGCGAGCCGATGGCGAAGTAGGCGTCCTTCCCGAGATCGTCGATCTCCACCAGGACCTCGGGGTTGAGCGCGTCCAGGCCCTGGTTGTAGCCGGCCTTCGCACCCTTACCCCGCTCGACCAGCAACGTCATGCCGATCGCCTCCTCGTTGGCCTCGGGGTCACCGATCTGCCAGTAGCAGATCTCACCCAGGCCCTCGGGCTTGGCCACCTCCTGCCCGATCAACTCCTCGATCTCGGCTCGCTTCAGGAGATCGCACGAGTCCGGCGAGTCCCCCGACGACGCCGCTGCCGGCGCGGCGAGCACCGTCATCGCGGCCGTGATCGCGAGGAGTCGCATCACCGAGCTCGTACCCATTTCGCTCCTCACCGCAACAACAGAACGACGACGATCACGACCGCCGCCAGCACCACCACCGCCGGCACCAGCCGCTTGAGCACCGGTGCGCCGGCCGTGCGCAGGAGGTCGACCGGCGCGACCTCCCGAGGCTCGCCGGTGTCGGCGGGTGGCGGCGCCCCGCTCAGGACCCGCGACTCGAGGCACTCCACGAACTGCGCCAGGAGCTTGGTCGACACATCCGCCATCACGCCCCGCCCGAACTGCGCGACCTTGCCGGTCACGGTGACGTCGTTGTCGATGCTCACCTCGGTGCCGTCACCGTCGGGCGCGAGCGACATCGTGATCAGCGCCTTTGCGTTGCCCTGGCCTCGGGTGTCGCGACCCTGGGCGTCGATGACGGCCCGGTGCGCGCCCTCGTCGACCTCGGCCAGCTTCGCCACCCCCTTGTACTGCGCGGTGATGGGGCCCACCTTCACCTTCACGACACCGCGGTACTCGTCGCCCTCGACCTCCTGGAGCTCTGCCCCGGGCATGCAGGGCGCGATCCGCTCGATGTCGAGGAGCACCCGCCAGGCCTCCTCGACCGGAAGGTTGACGCGGAAGCGATCCTCGATCTTCATCGATCCTCCAGCCGGCGCTCGAGATCGCCGAGGTCCGCGAGCGTATCGACGTCGGTCGGGTCGCCGGTACCCGTGCAGTCGACCTCGGTCACCGGATGGTGATCCATGAGGGCGCGCGCGCCCACGTCGCCCCGCAGCTTCCGCGCCTCACCCCAGAGGGCGCGATCGAGCAGCACCGGGTTGCCGCGGGTGCCGTCGTAGGTCGCCACCGCCAGCCGGGCACCGTCTCGGTGGGCGGCCGCCAGCCGCCGGTACGCCTCCGCGCCGACGAGCGGCTGGTCGGCGAGCCCGACGCACACCGCGCCGACCCGGGACCAGTGGTACAGCGCCTCGAGCCCGGTCCACAGGCTGCGCGCGATCCCCTGCCGCCACTTCCGCGCCCGTACGATCACCACTCCGGGAGGCGCGGCCCGTCGCACGGCCAGTCCCCCGTGGCCGACGACGAGCACAACCGGCCGGAACGTCGTTGCCATGGCGGCATCGAGCGCCCAGGCCACCAGCGGCCGGCCCTGCAACGTCATCAGCGGCTTGGGCGTCCGTCCCCCGAGGCGCTCGCCCCGCCCGGCAGCGAGGACCGCGACCGCGACGTCGCTCAAGCGGTCGCGTCGAGCGCCCGCCGAACGAGCACCCGCGCCAGGTGCTCGCGGAACTCGGGAGTTGCGTTGAGGTCGGCGGGCGCCTCGGTGCCCTCGGCGGCGTGCTCAGCCGCGTCGGCAGGAGAGGCGCCGGCGGCAAGCGCTTCCTCGACCGCCCGGGCCCGCACGGGCGTGGCCCCCATGTTCACCAGCGCGACGCGGGTGGAGCCGTTTCGCACCGCCAGCGCGCCGACGATCGCCCAGTCCTGCGCCCGCCGGTTGAACTTCTCGTACGAGTACTTGGCGCCGGGCACCTTCGGCACCCGGATCTCGGTGAGCAACTCGTCGGGAGCCAGCGCCGTCTCCAGGAACCCCTGGAAGAAATCGGCCGCCGCGACCGTCCGCTCCCCTCCCGGCCCCCGGGCCACGAAGGTGGCGTCGAGGGCGAGGAGCGCGGCCGGCAGGTCGGACGCGGGATCGCCGTGGGCCACCGATCCCCCGATCGTGCCGCGATGTCTGACCTGGTTGTCGCCGACTTCCGCCGCCACCGCCCGCAGCGGCCCGCAATCGGCCCCGAGCAGGTCGCTCACCTCGAGGTCGCGGTGGCGGGTGAGTGCTCCGATCGCGACATGGTCGCCGGCGTCGCGCAGGTACGAGAGATCGCGAAGGCGGCCGACATCGACGAGCACCGCCGGCGTCGCCAGCCGCAGTTTCATGAGCGGCAGCAGCGACATCCCGCCGGCGAGGAGCTTGGCCTCGTCGCCGTGCTCGGCCAGCGCCGCCAGCGCCGCGTCGGCCGAATCCGCCCGGGTGTACTCGAACGGCGCCGGGATCACGGCTTCTCTCCCGCCGCCGCCAGCACCGCCTGCACGATGTTGTGGTACCCGGTGCAGCGGCACAGGTTGCCCTCGAGCCCGAGGCGGATGTCGCGCTCGCTGGGATCGGGGATCTCGTCGAGAAGCGACACCACGGCCATGACCATGCCGGCGGTGCAGAAGCCGCACTGGAGGCCGTGGTGCTCGCGGAACGCCGCCTGCACCGGGTGGAGCTCGCCGTCGCGGGCAAGGCCCTCGATGGTCGTGACGTCCGAGCCGTCGGCCTGGACCGCGAGCATCGTGCACGACTTCACCGACTCGCCGTCGACGAGAACGGTGCACGCGCCGCACGACGACGTGTCGCACCCGATCTTGGTCCCGGTCAGTCCCGCCTGCTCCCGGAGGTACTGGACGAGCAGCACGCGGGGCTCGACATCGTGCTGGACAGCGGCACCGTTGACCGTGAGGGAAACCTGCACGGGCGGGACACTATCCGCCTGGTCACCCGGCGCGGTCGGGCCCGGCGCGCTCGAGGTCGATGCGGACGAGCACCCGGCGTTCCTTCTCCATGGCGGCGCGGTAGTCGTCCCAGTCGGGGTGCTCGCCCGAGATCGAGCGGTAGTAGTCGACCAGGCCGTCCATCGCCTCCGGCAACGGCACGACCGTCGCCCGCCCGTCGACCTGGACCCAGTCGCCGTAGAAGCCGTCGCTCACGACGCAAAGCGAGACCGCCGGGTCCCGCTGGAGGTTCTTGACCTTCATGGCGGTCTCTCGGGTGCTGACGACGACTTTGTCGTCGCCGTCGACTCCGCACGTCACCGGCGACAGCTGGGGGCTGCCGTCCTTCCGGCGGGTCGCCATCACCGCCTGGTGGTGTCCCCGGATGAACTCGCGCGCCTTGTCGAGATCCATCAGGCCATCACCGCTTGCAGGACCTCGTCGGGGATGTCGAAGTTGGCGAAGACCGCCTGCACGTCGTCGTGCTCCTCGAGCGCGTCGATCAACCGGAGCACCGGGCGGACCGCGGCCTCGTCGCGCAGCTCAACCGTCTGCGAGGGGAGCATCGTCAGGTCGGCGCTGCTGATCGGGATCCCGGCACCCTCCAGTGCGGTCCTCACCGCGTGGAGATCGGCAGGGCCGCTGGTGATCTGCCAGGTGTCGCCCTGGTCGACGATGTCCTCGGCCCCGGCGTCGAGCGCCGCCGCCATGAGGTCGTCCTCGCTCGCCACGTTCTTCTCCAGGATGATCACGCCCTTGCGCTCGAACTGCCACGCCACTGCCCCCGACTGGGCCAGCGACCCGTCGTGGCGGGTGAAGATGTTCTTGACCTCGGCACCGGTCCGGTTGCGGTTGTCGGTGAGGCATTCGACATAGAGCGCAACGCCGTTGGGGGCGTAGCCCTCGTAGCTCATGGGCTCGTAGCGGACGCCTTCTAACTCCCCGGTCCCCCGCTTGACCGCGCGCACGATCGTGTCGTTGGGCACCGAGTTGTCGCGGGCCTTCTGCACCATCGTGCGCAGGGTGGCGTTGGCGTCGGTGTCGCCGCCGCCCTCCCGGGCGGCCACTTCGATCTGCTTGATGAGCTTGGCGAAGAGCTTGCCCCGCGCCTTGTCGGCCGCACCCTTCTTGTGCTTGATCGAATGCCACTTGGAATGGCCGCTCATCCGGTCACCTCCTTTTCCGCTCTGAAGGGCCGCTCGGGCCCCGGCTCGCTGCGGCGCAGGGTACCTACGCCGCGGCCGCTCACCTCGGCGAGAAAGCGTTCGTGCACGCGCAGGTCGCCCGACAGCTCGGGATGGAACGTCGCCGCCCACGTGGTGCCCTGACGCAGCAGCACGGGGTGGTCGTCGTGGGTCGCGAGCACGTCGACCGCGGGCCCCACCTTCGTCACCACCGGGGCCCGGATGAAGACACCCGGGAACGCGCCCTCGATGCCCTCGATCGCCAGCGGCGCCTCGAACGACTCGCGTTGGCGGCCGTAGGCATTGCGCGCCACCGTGCAGTCGAGTGCGTCGAGCGCGCTCGGGGACGACGTGCCGTGTTCGTCCTCGACGTCTCGCGCCAGGAGGATGAGGCCGGCGCACGTGCCGAAGGCCGGGAGCCCGTCGCCGAGGCGCGATCGCAGCGCATCCTGCACGCCCGAGCTGTCGAGCAGCTTGGTGATCGTCGTCGACTCGCCGCCGGGGAGGAACACCGCGTCGACGCCGCTCAGGTGGTCGGGTCGTCGGACCTCGACCGCTTCGACGCCGAGCGCGTCGAGCACCTCAGCGTGCTCGCGAAATGCTCCTTGCAGCGCGAGTACTCCGGCCTTCATGGCCTGGAGGTCTCCGGTCGCTCACCGCTACCAGCCCCGCTCGGACAGGCGCACGTCGACCTTCTCGGCTTCCTCGCCCCGCATGGGCTCGCCCAGGCCCCGCGACACCTTGGCCACGATCGCGGCGTCGGCGTAGTGGGTCGTGGCCTCGACGATGGCCTTGGCCCGGGGCGCAGGGTCGGCGCTCTTGAAGATCCCGCTCCCGACGAACACCGACTGGGCGCCCAGCTGCATCACCAGCGCGGCGTCGGCGGGGGTGGCGATGCCGCCGGCGCAGAACAACGGCACCGGCAGCTCGCCCCGCTCGGCGACCTCCTGCACGAGGTCGACCGGCGCCCGCAGCTCCTTGGCCGTCGCGAACCGTTCGGGCGCGTCGGCCACCGTGAGGCGGCGGATGTCGCCGAGGATGCTGCGCAGGTGGCGCACCGCCTCCTTGATGTCGCCGGTGCCGGCCTCACCCTTGGAGCGGATCAGGGCCGCACCCTCCGAGATCCGCCGCAGCGCCTCGCCCAGGTTGGTGGCGCCGCACACGAACGGGACCGTGAACGCCCACTTGTCGAGGTGATGCGCCTCGTGGGCCGGTGTGAGCACCTCGCTCTCGTCGACGTAGTCGACGCCGAGCGACTCGAGCACCTGGGCCTCGGCGAAGTGCCCGATGCGGCACTTCGCCATCACCGGGATGGTGACGGCCTCCTGGATGCCCTCGATCATCACCGGGTCGCTCATGCGGGCGACGCCACCGTCGCGCCGGATGTCGGCCGGTACCCGCTCGAGCGCCATCACCGCGGCCGCACCGGCGTCCTCGGCGATCTTGGCGTGCTCGGGAGTGACGACGTCCATGATGACGCCGCCCCGCAGCATCTCGGCCAGGCCCCGCTTGACGCGGGCGGTACCCGTGGCGCGATCGGGAGTCACCGGCACAGTGTACCGAGCGACTAGTCCTCGTCGGCCTGCTTCTTTTTCTTGGCTTTCGTCGTCGTGGTCGCCTCGGTGGGAGGCGGTGGCGGCGGGCCGGCGACGACGTCGACGGCCGAGCCGATGGGCAGCAGCTCGACCCAGGTCGGTCCGGGCACGAGCTTGATCGGGTTCCCGGCCGCGTCGACGAACTGGGCCGGCTGCTCGGGCGCGGGACGGATCCACCGCCCCCGCGTCAGCTGCCCGCCCGAGAACACCCAGACGTCGCCCTCCCCGACCGTCTTCCCGTCGCTGTAGCCGGGGTACTCGATGAACTGCACCACGACGTTGGCCGGCGCCACCTGCGCGCCGGAGGCGGTCATGAACGGCGTCAAGCCGTACGAGCGCCGCCACCGCCCGAAGGCGGCGTCCCACGTGTACGTCGGGTCGTACCCGCGGGTGAAACCGACCCGGAACGAGGCCACCGGCTCGGGCGCCGCCCACGTCTCGCCCGGCGCCAGGTACGTGAACAGCGGCGGCGGCGGCACCGGCTGGCCACCCCGGTCGAAGAGCGCCTGCCCGTACCCGAAGAGGTTGTGGGGCGCGGCCTTCCCGCGATCGCGGAACATTGCGGTACCGGTCGCGCTCTCGTCGACCGGGTTCACCGGCGCGTCACGAATGTGGGCACTGGGGCCGGGGGCGCCACCTGAGTAGGCGAAGACCCCGCCGATCGGCCAGACGATGTTGGGGTCCATGTCACGTACCGAGCGGATGGGCCCGACGACGTCGGGCACGGTGGAGTTGAAGATCACCGCGAACCGCGTGATCGCCCCTTCGACGACCTCCTCGTACACGATGTCGGCCAGGTCGAGCCCGGCCTGCGGTCGGGAGTCGGGCGAGTTCTCGATCTTCACCGTCAGCGCGGGTCGGGTGAGCGACGCGCCGCTGGGGTCGGGCAGACCCGTGAGCGGAGCGATCGGAGGCGGCGCGGTCGTCGTCGTGGATTCGGGAGGTTCCTTCTTCTTCTTCTTGACCTCTTCCTTGTCGTCGCCACCACCACACGCCCCGACTCCCGCCACGGCGAAGGCCGTGGTGACGAGCAGCGCGACGGGGCGACGCATCACGTGCTCGGCGGCGCCGGCGCCGGCGGCGCGACCAGGTCGACCGGCGACAAGTTCGGGAGCAGCTCCACCCAGGTCGACCCCGGGAGGAGCTTGACCGGCTGCCCGGCGGCGTCGAAGTACTTGATGGTCTCTTCGCGGGCGGCCCGGCTCCACGTGCCCCGGATGAGCTTGCCGTCGGAGAAGATCCAGGCGACGCCCTCGCCGATCACGTCGCCCTCGCCACCGCCGGTGTACTGGGTGAACTGCACGATCACGTTCGTGGGCGCGACCTGGGTCAGGTCGCTCATCGTGAAGGGCACGCCGTCGATGTCGCGCTTCCAGGTGCGGGTGGCGGCGTCGTAGTTGTAGTTGGGCGCGTACCCCGGGCCGAAGCCGACCCGGAACGACGTCACGGCCTCGCCCGCGAACACTTCGCCCTCGGCGAGGTACTCGAACAGCGCCGGCGGCGGGACCGGCTGGCCACCCTTGTCGAAGAGGGCCTGCGGCCGTCCGTAGAGGTTGTGCGGTGCATCCTTGGCGTCGTTGCGGAACATGGCGTCGCCGGCGGCGTCCTCGTCGATCGCGTTCACCGGCGCCTGCCTGATCTTCTCGACATTGGGGCCGGCTCCGCCCGAGAACGCGAAGACACCGCCGATCACCGCCACCAGATCGGGGTCGATCGCCCGGACCGAGCGAATCGGGCCCACCTCTTCGGGGACCTGCGACTGGAAGATGGCCGCGAACCGGGTGATGCCGCCCTCGGTGACCTCCTCGTACACCACGTCGGCGCGGTCGAGGCCGGTCTGGGGCCGGACGCCCTCTCCGTTGAGGTTGTCGATCTTGACCGTGAGCGCAGGCCGCGTCTGGGCGGTGCCGTCGAGGTCGGGCAGGCCGGTCAGCGGCGCGATCGCGACCTCCTCCTCGTCCTTCTTGGGCTTGGCCTTCTTCTCGGTCGTGTCGTCACCGCCGCCACCACCACAGGCGGCGAGCGCCACGGCCAGCGCGAGCGCGGTGGCAAGGAGGGAACGGCGCACTTACATCTCCTTCAGAACGCGGATCCGCTCGTCGAGCGGCGGGTGGGTGTCGAAGGCGCGGTTGAGCCAAGTCCGCTTGTGCTGCTGATCACGATCGAGTGGCGACTCTATCCAGAGCTGGGCGGTGGCGCGAGTGGCGTGGTGCACGACGGCCTGGTCGGCCTTCAGCTTCTCCAGGGCCGAGACCAGCCCCGGAGGGTACCGGGTGAGCTGCACGCCACTGGCATCGGCCAGCAGCTCGCGATTGCGGCTCATGGCGAACTGCATGAGCTGGGCGACGAACGGCGCCAGGATCAGCAGGGCGAAGGCGAGGATCACGAGGATGATGCCCAGGTTGCCGCTGCTGGAGCTGTCCCGCCGGTCGCGTCGACCTCCGAACCACATGAATCGCAGCCCGATGTCCGCCATCAGCGCGATGACGCCGACCGCGATGACCGCGACCGTCCCCACCAGGATGTCGTAGTTCTTGATGTGGGCGAGCTCGTGGGCGATGACCCCCTCGAGCTCGACCCGGTTCATCGTCTGCAGGAGCCCGGTGGTGACCGCCAGCGCGGCGTGCTTCGGGTTGCGGCCGGTGGCGAAGGCGTTGGGCGCCGGGTCATCGACGACGTAGAGCCTTGGCTTGGGCAGACCGGCGGCGATGCACAGGCCCTCGACCAGGTTGTGGTAGCGGCGGTACTCAGGCCCGTCGGCGGGCTTGGCCCGGCTGGCCGCGAGCGCCACCTTGTCGGAGGAGAAGTAGGCGAAGAACGCCATCCCGACCGCGAACACCACCGCGATCACCAGCCCGACCACGCCGAAGCCGAGCAGGAAGTCGAACGCGATCGCGACGCCGGCGATGAGGACGACGAAGAAGAACAGCAGGACGAACGTCCGCCGCTTGTTGCGTGCGATCTGTTCGTACAGGAGGGAACCTCGTCAGTTCGCCGGACGCCCCGGCGTCAACGTGGCCGTCAGAACTCGACCTTGACCGGACCGGTGGCCTCGGGGTCGCCCTCGAAGTACTCCCGCTTCTCGAAATTGAACGTCCCGGCGATGATCGTGCGGGGGAACGTCTGGATCTTGTTGTTATAGGACAGCACCGAGTCGTTGTAGAACTGCCGCGAGTAGGCGATGCGGTCCTCGGTCGAGGTCAGCTCCTCCTGGAGCTGCAGGAAGTTCTGGTTCGCCTTCAGGTCGGGGTACGCCTCCGCCACCGCAAACAGGCTCTTGAGCGCGCCGGTGAGGACGTTCTCGGCCTGAGCCTGCTCGGCCGGGCCCTGGGCGTTGAGGGCGTTGGCCCTCGCCTGGGTGACGGCCTCGAAGGTCGACTTCTCGTGGGCGGCGTAGCCCTTGACCGACTCGACCAGGTTCGGGATGAGGTCGTAGCGCCGCTTGAGCTGCACGTCGATCTGCGACCAGGCGTTGTCGATCCGGTTCCGCAACCGGACCAGCCCGTTGTACATCAGGATGACGACAACGACGAGGACGAGGACGATTGCCCCCACGATGATGAGCCCGATCACGTAGTGCACTCCTACTCAGGGAATGAGACCGGGCGCATCATATAGCCCCACCCTCCACCCGCTCCCGCAGCCGATCCATCCCTCGCTCGAGCGCATCGAGGAGCGACCGGTGGAGCGGCGCGCCGGCGGCGGCGAGAACCGCGAGCCCGTGCTGGCGGGACGAGCCGACCGCGGGATGGTCGTCGAGCGCCCGGCCGTCGGCGTGGGTGATGACTCCCCCGGCCTCGGACAGGATCAGGGCGGCGGCCGCGACGTCGTATGGGAAGTTCGTGCACACCGAGCCCTCCCCCACCGTGAGGAAGGCCGCCTCGGTCGTCGGGACCTCGTCGACGATGCGCCGACCGACGTCGACGTAGGCGTCGAGCTGACCGGTGGCGATCCGGGTCAGGTTGAAGGCGGCCGAGCCCAGGTCGAAGTAGCCCCCGCCCATGCTGGACCCGTCGACGAGATCTTCGAGCACGATGCTCGTCGGGAGCAGGGGGCGGCCCCGCAGGCCCGCGGTCCAGAACAGCGCGGTCAGGTCGGTGTTGTCCGAGGGCTCGAGCGGGATCGGCGCGCCCGAGGAGGCCGCGCCGCGGGCACCGAAGCCGCGCCGGGCCCGGAACCGATCGCCGCTCTTGAGCTCGTGGACCACGCCGTAGGAGACGTCGCCGAGACGCGCGTCCTCCGACGGGGGCACGACCGCGATCGACACACAGCACGACTCCAGCCCCGCGGCCGCCGGCCGGGTGCCGTCGACCGGGTCGATCACGAGGAAGGCGCGTGGCCGTCCGTACGTCACCAGGCCGCGGTCCTCGGAGTAGAAGCCGATGTCGCCGGCGGCGGCGAGCCGCTCCTCGACGACCCGCTCGGCGACCTCGTCGATCGCGAGCGTGGCGTCACCGCCGGGAGCACGGGCGACCCGGGCACGCGCTCCCGTCGTTCCCAGATGGGGGACGACCGCCGCCTGCACCAGCTCGGCGACGTCGTCGGCGAGGCGCTCCATCTCGGTCACGGTTCAGCGGGCCGGGCCGACGGCGATGGCCTCCTCGTAGATGGGAACGAACCGCTTCGCCAGCGAGTCCATCGAGAGCTCGTCGGCGCGCCGCCGCCCCGCTTCGACGAGCCTCGCCCGTTGGTCTGTGTCATCGAGGAGCTGGCGTAGAGCGAGTCGCAGGGCATCGGCGTCACCGGGCGGCACGATCAGCGCCTCGCGGGCGGGACGGGCGACGCTTCGGTAGCCGGGTATGTCGGACGCGATCGCGGGCACACCGGCGGCCATCGCCTCCAGCAGCACCACGCCGAAGGACTCGCTCGCGACCGACGGGAAGCAGGCGATGGTCGCGCCCCGGAGACGAGCCGCCTTCTCGCGGTCGGAGATGCGGCCGAGCCACTCGACGCCGGGGACGTTGCGCGCTTGGAGCTCCTCGGTCTGCGCGCCCTCGCCCGCGATCCAGAGCACGGCGTCCCGGTCGAGCTGGGCGTACGCGTCGAGCAAGACCGCGAGGCCCTTGCGGGGCTCGTGCCGGCCGATGAAGAAGATCGCCGGGCGCGGGCTCGTCCACGGCTCCGCGCTCGCGTAGCGCTCGACCTCGACCCCGTTCGGAAGCAGCTGGTAGGTGCCGCCAAAGGCCTCTTCGGCTTCGCGCCGCGCCTCGTCCGAGACTGCGGTGCGGATCGCCAGGCGGTCGAGCGCGCGGCGCAGCGGCGGGCGGAAGAACTGGTACCAGCGGTTGGGCTCCGAGTACGAGGCGTGAAACGTGCCGACCAGGGGCGCCTCGGCCGCCAGCAATGCGGCCTGGGTGGGGCCGGGGACGAGCGGCTCGTGGAGGTGCACGACGTCGGGCGCGACCACCCGGAGGGCCTCGAGGGTGTGGGTGGCCGCCGCCTTCCCGGCTGCGATCGGCGCGATAGAGCCGTTGGAGGAGTAGCGCACACTCCCACCGACCACGGTGACACCCGGTTCGGGCGGCGGTCCGTCGCACGGGGCCACCACGCGCGCATCGACGCCCAGCTCCCGCAGCGACCGGGCCAGACCGAGCACCTGCCCCTGCACCCCGCCCACGTACGTGAGCGAGTACGGCGAGATGATCATCACCCTCACGTCACTCACCCTCGCGCGGCGGCGTCGTCGGCGCGGCCGTCGTTGGAGGGGCCGTCGTTGGAGGGGCCGTCGTTGGAGGGGCGGTCGCTGGGCCAGTTGGGCTGCAGAAGGTGCCATTGCTCGGGCGCAGCCCGGATCAGCTCCTCGAAGCGGTAGGCGAGCTCTTGAGTCACCCGGGTGACGTCGTCGCGCAGGCGGCCTTGGCGCTCGGCCGGTACGGGCGGTTGCACGATGCCGTGGTGACCTCCCCGGGGCCGGAAGTACACCGCGCACGGGAGCAACGGCGCCCCGGAGCGCAGCGCTAGCGTGGCCGGCCCGGCCGGGAGCGTGGTGCGCTCCCCGAAAAACTCGACCTCGATCCCGTCCCCGGTGAGATCACGGTCGCAGAGCAGGCAGACGACGCGCGCGTCGCGCAGGGCTCGGAGCACCGCGCCGCCCGCTTCGGGCCCCAACGGGACGACCTCCATGCCGAGCCGGCGCCGGGTGTCGGCAAACCATTCGAAGAGCTCGGGCGGCTCGATGGGTTCGACCACCACGGTCGGCGGATACCCCTGCACCGAGAGCCAGGCGCCGGCGTAATCCCATGCGCCGACGTGGGGCAGCGCCAGGATCGAGCCGGTGCCGGCCTCGCAGCCGGCCACGATCCGGTCGAACCCGTCGACCATGTTCTTGTCGGCCAGCAACTCGTCGTGATCGAGGTCGCCCCGCAGGTGGAACAGCTCGAACCAGTAGCGCCCGTACGAGTCGAACGTCTGCGACACCGCCCGTCGCAGCGCCGCCCCCTGCAATCGCCCGTCGGTGGCGCGCTGGAGGTTGCGCTCGACCTGCCGCCGCTTCGCCGGCGTCGCCACCGACGACAGCCGAGCGAGCGCTCGCGCCCCCGGTTCAGCCAGCGACTCGGGGAGCACACGACCCACAACCGACGCCGCCCGGTACGCGAGGTATGACGCGCGGCCGCGGAGCGCGCCGGGCACGGGACCTCAGGGTCGGGTGCGGCGCCGCGGACGGGACCTGGTCCGCGGTTGGCGCGACGCCCACCAGTCGGCGAAGCGTCGGGGGGTGCGCGCGCCGGTGAGCTCGAGCTCTTCGCTAGTGCGGCGCGGGTGGCGGAATCGGCGCAAGCGCGCCTGGAGGCGCGCCTCACCGTCTCGCGACTCGGTCGGTTCCGTGGCCTGGAGCCAGACCTTCACGAACCGGTGGATGGCGGTGACCGCGCTCAGCGTCACCATGATCCAGAGCACGGGGACGAGCACATCGAACGCGAGCCCGACTGCGAGGAGCACGAGCCGCTCGGCCCGCTCCATGATCCCGCCCTTGGCGTGGAACCCGAGGCCTTCCGCCTTCGCCCGCTCGTACGAGATGAGCATCGAGAGCGACATCGCCGCGAAGGCGAGCATGGGCAGGTAGGCGCTCTCACCCGCCAGGAACCACGCCACCCCGCCCAGGAGCACCGCGTCCGACACGCGGTCGCACACCGAGTCGAAGAACGCGCCGCGGAGGCTGGCCTTGCCGCTCTGGCGGGCGACGGTGCCGTCGAGAATGTCGGGCACGCCGGTGAGCGCGACGCCGAAGACCGCCAGCCCGAGCCGGCCATTGGCGATCAGGAAAGCGGTCGCGACCGAGAACGCCAGACCGAGGATGGTGAGGGCGTCGGGGTGCACCCGGGCCTTGTGGAGGCCCTTGCCGACCGGCTCCAGGCCCCGTTCGACCTTGCCGCGCCAGCGTCCGTCGAGCATGTAGAGATCCTCCGACCTATCTGGTCGCACTCGCTCGCCGGCCAGGGTACCTGGCCGGCGTCCTTCGGAACGCTCGTCGCTCCCGCACGAGGCCGCGATTGATGTCGCTGGATGGCAGGCCTTCGAGTCCCCATAGACTCACACACCAAGTCGCTCGAAGGGGGAATCGAGTGAAGAGCTTCCCGTCGGAGCAGATCCGAAACGTCGCGCTGGTGGGCCACGGCGGGTCCGGCAAGACGACACTGACCGAGGCGCTGCTCTTCATCGCCGGCGCGATCCCCCGCCTCGGCAAGGTCGAGGACGGCAACACGGTGGGCGACTTCGACCCCGAAGAGGCGCGTCGGGGGATCTCGGTGTCGCTTGCGATGGCTCCGTTCGAGCACGACGGTCACAAGGTCAACGTGATCGACACCCCCGGCTACGCCGACTTCGTCAGCGACGTGGCCGCGGCGCTGCGGGCCGCCGATCTGGCCGTGTTCGTGGTGTCGGCGGTCGAAGGGGTCGAGGTGCAGACCGAGGCCGCCTGGCGTCTCGCCGAGGACCGCGGGCTCCCCCGGGCCGTGTTCGTCAACAAGCTCGACCGCGAGCGCGCCTCCTTCTCCCGCACACTCGATGAGCTCAAGGCCAAGTTCGGTGCCGGGATCGCGCCCCTGCAGCTCCCGATCGGCGAGGAGCATGCGTTCCACGGTGTGGTCGACCTGCTGAGCGACTCGGCCATCACCTACGACGGCGACACCGGCAAGGGCACCGAGGGTCCCGTCCCCGACGACATGGAGTCCGAGGAGCACCGCGTCCACGACGCGCTCGTCGAGGGGATCGTCGTCGCCGACGACGACCTCATGGAGCGCTACCTCTCCGACGAGAAGATCGAGGTCAAGGAGCTCCAGGCCGCCCTGGCCAAGGGCATCGCCGAGGCGAGCGTGTTCCCGGTGCTGTGCGGTAGCGGGAGCAAGCTCATCGGCGTCGACCGGCTGGCGCGCTTCATCGTCGAGGAGGGTCCGGCGCCGAACGTCGCCGACGGCGCCCCGGTCGCGTTCGTGTTCAAGACTATCGTCGACCCGTACGTCGGGCGGGTGAACCTGTTCAAGGTCCTCCAGGGAAGCGTGAAGACCGACGCCCACCTGGTCAACAGCCGCAGCGGCGCGGAGGAGCGACTCCACCAACTCTCGACGATCCGGGGCAAGGAGCAGGAGTCGACGTCGGAAGTCCCGGCGGGCGACATCGCCGCCGTCGCCAAGCTGTCTGACACCGCCACCGGTGACGTGCTCGGTGCCCGCGGTGCCGAAGCCGACGTCGAGCCGTTCGAGGCACCGGAGCCCGTGCTGGCGGTCGCGATCCGGCCGAAGTCGAAGGGCGACGAGGACAAGCTGGCAACCGCGCTCCACCGTCTCCAGGACGAGGATCCCGCGCTGCGCGTCGAACGCAATTCGGAGACCAAGCAGACCCTGCTGCGCGGCATGGGCGAGACCCACGTCTCGATCGCGATCGAGCGCCTCCACCGCAAGCTCGGCGTCGAGGTGACGACCGACGACCTGAAGGTTCCCTACCGCGAGACGATCACGGACGAAGCCGAGGCCGAGGGCAAGTACAAGAAGCAGACCGGTGGCCACGGGCAGTTCGGCGTGGCGTTCGTGCGGGTGAAGCCGCTCGAGCGCGGCGCGGGCTTCGAGTTCGTCGACAGCATCGTGGGCGGTGCGATCCCGCGGCAGTTCATCCCCGCGGTCGAGAAGGGCGTCATCGAGACGATGCAGAACGGCGGCGTGTTCGGCTTCCCGGTGGTCGACGTGCAGGTCGAATGCTTCGACGGCAAGTACCACTCGGTCGACTCGTCGGAGATGAGTTTCAAGATGGCGGGATCACTCGGGTTCAAGGAGGCGATGGCGAAGGCGGGCCCGATCCTGCTCGAGCCGATCAGCGAGCTGGTGGTGATCGCGCCCGAGGCGAGCCAGGGCGACATCATGGGCGACCTCAACTCGAAGCGCGGCCGGATCCAGGGCGCGAGCTCGATCGGTAGGGGCCACGTCGAGATCGTGGCCATGATCCCGACGTCCGAGATCCTGCGCTACGCCATCGACCTCCGGTCGATGACCGGTGGTCGCGGTCTCTTCGAGGTCAAGCACTCGCACTACGACCCGGTGCCGAGCCACCTCGTCGACAAGCTCACGGGCGACAAGGAGCCCGCGAAGTCGTAGCAGCTCCCGGTGACCGAAGGCGCGTCCCTCTCACCCGAGCCGTCACGGCCACCGGCAGCCGCGCCCTGGCGCCAGCGCGGGCTCGTGAGCGGGCTCATCGTCGGCCTCGCGTTGATGGCCGGGCTCCCGACCGGGAACCTCGAGTCGCCGGTCGCCCTGCTCGGCACCTACGTGCACGAGTCGGGTCACGCCATCGCCGCCACCGCCACCGGCGACCGGGCGGCGGGCATCGCCGTCAGCCGGCACCTCGGCGGCGTCACGGTCGTGGAGGACCGCGATCCCTCGACGGCGTCGACAGTCTTCACCGCCTCGGCCGGGTTCCTCGGCACGGCGACAGGAGCCGCCCTCGCCCTCGTCGCCCTCGCCTTCTTCCGCGCCGGGATCGCGGCCTGGGCCGCGCTCGCGGGCTACTTCGCGGTGACGGGCGCGGTGTGGGTTCGTCCGAACTCCATCGCCACCACTGCCTACCCGGGCGAGGCGTGGGTCACGTTCTGGTTCGTACTGGGCGCGGTGCTGGTGTGCGCGGCGATGACACTGCTCGCGTCCCGGCCGTTGCGCCTGGTCGGGTTCACCGCGGTGGCGCTCGTCCTCGCGGTGGCGACGCTGGGCGAGTTCCGGCTGCTCGGCGCGGGCGCCGGCGCCTCGTCCGATCTCGACCTGCTTGCGAGCGAGACCGGGCTCCCTCGGGCACTGTGGCAGGTGGTCTGGTCCGTCGTCGCGATCGCCCTGGTCGTGGGGGGCGCCGTCGTCTTCGCCCGCGCCCGGGCCGCCGGCGTGGACGCCGAGGATGAGGAGCCCTCGCCGCCCGACTCGTAGCGCGAGCTAGTCGTCCGCGCCGCGACTCTCGAGACCGTACTGCGACCAGTCTTCGGGGTTGGGCTCGGTGTACTCGCCCATCACGTGGCCGTCGATCGCGTCCAGCTCGACCAGGCCCCGCATCGTCGGCGGCTCGTCGGCGCTGTAGAGCAGGATGCGCCAGGCGGGGCGGCTGCGCAGCCCCCGCCACGCCAGTTGCGCCGACGAGTGACCGACGGGGAACCCGACCGTCCGGGTGGCGATGAGCAGCGCTTCGGTCTCGTCGACGCGCACGTCCCACGCGGTGGCGAAGTGGTACGCACTGATCGCGGCGAGGACGGCGGCGGCCGCCAGCAGCCCGGGGTTGTCGGTGGCGAGCCACCCCACGATGCAGATCAGCGCGACGAGCAAATACATGGCGCCCGGGATGCGCCGGCGGGTGATGTTGGGGAAGACGTAGGGCCCGACGTAGGCGGTGACGTCGAGGTCCTCTGGTAGCTCGTCGGACATCACCCGGAAGCTACCGGTCGGGCCAGGCGTCCTTCAGCTTCTGCCAGCTGGTGCGCAGATCCTCCGGGAGCACGCGGGTCTCGGCCACCGACGTCATGAAGTTGGTGTCGCCGCCCCAGCGCGGCAGCGCATGCACGTGCAGATGGCCGAGTACCCCCGCGCCGGCGGCGCGGCCGACATTGGCGCCCACGTTGAGGCCGTCGGGGCGGTAGGCGGCCTTGAGCGCGGTCGTCGCTCGTTGCGTGATCACCATGAGCGCGGCGGCCTCGGCGTCGCTCAGCCCGTCGAGCTCCGCCTCGTGGCGGAGTGGGGCCAGCATCAGGTGACCGGAGATGTACGGGTAGGCGTTCATCACCGCGAAGACGAGATCATCGCGGGCAACCACCAGCGCCTCGTCGGGATCGGCGGCGGCGAGCTCGCAAAAGAGGCACCCGTCCGGGTCGGACTCCTCCGACGTGACGCTGTCGATGTAGGCGGCGCGCCAACCCGCCCACATGCGTTCGAGGGTCACGCCCGTTCGGTGACCTCGGCGGCGAGTCGGGCGACGAAGTCGTCGACCTTGACCCCGCGCTCGGGCTCGTCGCCGCCACGCGCGTTCACACCCACGGTGCCGGCATCGGCATCGTCGTCCCCTACGACGAGCACGTAGGGCACCTTCTCCTGCTTCGCCCGGCGCACCCGCGCGCCGAGCGAGTCGGCGGCGGCGTCGACAAGCTCGGCCCGGAAGCCCTCCGCCCGCAGACGGTCGACGATCCGAAAGCCGTAGGCGTCGTGGCGGTCGGCTACGGGCAGGACGGCTGCCTGTACCGGTGCGAGCCAGGTCGGGAGCGCGCCGGCGTAGTGCTCGACCAGGATGGCGAAGAACCGCTCGACCGACCCGAAGAGCGCCCGGTGGATCATGATCGGCGGGTGGCGCTCGTTGTCGGCGCCGACATATTCGAGCTCGAATCGCTGCGGCTCCTGGAAGTCGACCTGGAGCGTCGACAGCTGCCAGCGCCTGCCGATCGCGTCACGCAGGTGGACGTCGATCTTGGGCCCGTAGAACGCACCCTCGCCTTCGGCGACGTCGTACGAAAGCCCCGACCCGTCGATCGCGTCGAAGAGCGCCTGGGTCGCGAGCTCCCAGTCGGCATCAGCGCCGACCGACTTCTCCTTCGGTCGGGTCGAGATCTCGGCCTCGAACTCGGTGAACCCGAAGGCGCGCAGGACCGAGAGCACGAAGTCGAGGAGCTCGCGCAAGACATCGACGATCTGGGATCGCTCGCAGAAGATGTGGCTGTCGTCCTGCGTCATCCCCCGGACCCGCAGGAGCCCGTGGAGCACGCCCGAGCGCTCGAACCGGTAGACCGTGCCGAGCTCGTAGAACCTGATCGGGAGCTCGCGGTACGACCGCAGGTGGCTGCGGTAGATGAGGATGTGGAACGGGCAGTTCATCGGTTTCGGGTAGTACTTCGCCCCTTCCAGCTCCATGGGCGGGTACATGGCGTCGGCGTAGAAGTCGAGGTGGCCGCTCGTCTCCCAAAGCGTCGAGCGGGCGATGTGGGGGCTGAACACGAACTGGTAGCCGGCCCGCTCGTGCTCGGCGCGAGAGAAGTCCTCCATCACCTTGCGGACAATCGCGCCCTTCGGATGCCAGACCGCCAGACCGGCGCCCAGCTCCTCGGGGAACGAGAACAGATCGAGCTCGGTGCCGAGCTTGCGGTGGTCGCGCCGCTCGGCCTCTTCGAGGCGATGGAGGTGGTCGTCGAGCGCGGCCTTCGACTCCCAGGCGGTGCCGTAGATCCGCTGGAGCATCGGGCGGCGCTCGTCGCCGCGCCAGTAGGCGCCCGCGACCTTCATGAGCTTGAACGGACCGAGGCGCTTCGTCGACGGTACGTGCGGGCCCCGGCACAGGTCAACGAACGGGTCGGAACCGTCGCGGGGATTGCGGTAGACGGAGATGACCTCGCCCTCCCCCACCTCGGTCGTGTTGTCGGGCTCGACCCGTTCGATGATCTCGACCTTGTAGGGCTGGTCGGCGAACAAGGCGAGTCCCGCGCCGCGCCCGACCTCCTCCCGCTCGAACGGCTGGTCGGCCTGGACGATCTCGCGCATGCGCTTCTCGATGCGGTCGAGGTCGTCCTCGCTGAAGTGCGTGCCGTCGGGGAGCTCGAAGTCGTAGTAGAAGCCGTCGTCGATCGCGGGCCCGATGGCGTACTTCGCTCCCGGGAACAGGTCGGTCACCGCCTGGGCCATGACGTGGGCGGTCGAGTGCCGGAGGACCTCGCGGCCCTCGTCGCTGTCGGCGGTGATGATTGCGACGCTGGCGTCGTGGTCGATGGGGCGGCCGAGGTCGGCCCATTCGCCGTCGACCTTGGCCGCGACCGCGGCCTTGGCCAGGCCCTTGCCGATCGACGCCGCGATCTCACCCGGCGTCGTGCCCGACGGGTACTCGCGCTCTGATGCGTCCGGCAGCTCGATCTTGATCGGCTCGGCCATCTCCCGAGCGACGATACCAGTGGGCATTTAGCCTGGCGGATGTGATTGAGCGGTCGCCGGTGCAGTACGCGCAGAACGACGGCGTGCACCTCGCGTACGAAGTCGTCGGCGACGGCGATCGGGACCTCGTCCTCGTCCAGGGCTTCGTCAGCCATCTCGACCTGGAGTGGGACAACCCGGGGATGGCTCGTCTCCTCAGCGGACTGGCGTCGTTCACCCGCCTGATCCTGTTCGACAAACGAGGCACCGGCCTCTCCGACCGTGCAGTTGCGATCCCGACGCTCGAGGAACGGATGGACGACGTTCGCGCCGTCATGGATGCCGTGGGATCGGAACGGGCGGTGCTGATGGGCACCTCGGAGGGTGCGCCGATGTGCCTGCTCTTCGCCGCTACGCACCCGGAGCGCACCGAAGCGCTTGTGCTCTTCGGGGGGATGGCGCGCGCGACCGAAGCACCCGACTACCCCTGGGCTCCTCCGGCGGAAGCGGCCGTGGAGGCGGCCACCGACCTCCTCGTCCCGTACCTGTACACCGGCGAGGACATCGATGTCTGGGCGCCGTCGCTCGCCGATGACGCCCCTGCCAAGGCCTGGCTCGGCCGCTATCGCCGCGCGGGGGTTAGCCCCGATGGCCTCACCGCGCTCTTCACCATCTTCATGGACATCGACGTGCGTCACGTCCTGCCGACGCTGCAGGTGCCGACTCTGGTCCTGCACCGGCGAGGCGATCGTGTCATCAACCGGCGAGCTGCGCGGTGGATGGCCGACCAGATTCCCACGGCCAAATACGTCGAGTTACCGGGTCAGGACCACTTTCCCTGGGCGGGTGACACGGACATCGTCATCGAAGAGATCAGGGAGTACGTGACCGGCACACGCGTCGCGCCCGAGCCCGACCGCGTCCTCGCCACCGTCATGTTCACCGACGTCGCCCGCTCGACCGAACGGGCGGCGTCGCTCGGCGACCGCCGCTGGAAGGAACTCCTCGACGCCCACGACGCTGCCATCCGCCACCAGCTCGAGGCCTTCCGTGGTCGTGAGGTGAAGACCACCGGTGACGGCTTCCTCGCCACGTTCGACGGCCCGGCCCGCGCCATCCGGTGCGCGTCGGCCATCCGCGCGGCCGCGTCCGATCTGGGGCTGGACGTCCGGGTCGGCCTGCACACCGGCGAGGTCGAGGTGCGCGGTGACGACATCGGTGGTCTCGCCGTACATATCGGGCAGCGTGTGTCCGCACTCGCGCAGCCGGGCGCGGTCCTCGTGTCGAGCACCGTCAAGGATCTCGTGGCCGGCTCCGGCATCGAGTTCGAGGACCGGAGTGAGCACGAGCTCAAGGGAATCCCCGACTCCTGGCACCTGTTCACCGCGAAGGTCTGAGTGCCTCCGAAGCAGCTCGCGCCCAAGCTCCTGTCGTGGGCGTCGGAGATCGACGAGCAGACCGTCGCGCAGGCCCAGCGAACCGCCCGACTGTCGATCATCGAGGGCCACGTCGCGCTCATGCCCGACGCGCATCTCGGGAAGGGCTCCACGGTCGGCTCCGTCATTCCGACAAGCGGAGCCGTAATTCCGGCAGCGGTGGGCGTCGACCTCGGTTGCGGCGTCATCGAGGTGGAGACGGACCTGAGGCAGGACGATCTCCCGGACAGCCTCGATCCGCTGCTACGCGAGATCGAGCGGCGAATCCCTGCCGGTGTCGGGCGCGGGCACGATCGTCGTTCCGAGGCGGCACAGCGCTGGCTCGCTGAGCATGATCCCCGGGATTGGCGCCAAGAGCATTTCTCCTCGCGCCAGGAGGAACGGGCGGCCGTTCAGTTCGGCACGCTCGGCTCCGGGAATCACTGGACCGAATTGCACGTAGACGAGAGCGGGATCGTGTGGGCGGGCCTCCACTCTGGGAGCCGCGGCATCGGCAACCAACTCGCGACACACCACATCGAGAAGGCGAAGGTGCTGGCGCGGCAAGAGCGGACGCCACTGGAGGATCCCGATCTCGCCTACTTCATCCAGGGCACAGCGGAGTTCGATGCGTACATCGCCGACATGCTGTGGGCTCAGGACTACGCGCTCGCGAACCGTGAGCAGATGATGGACGAGCTACTCAAGGCTCTGTTCCGCGAGGTAGGACGCGGCCGCGAGATCAGCCGGATCAACTGTCACCACAACTACACCGTCCAGGAGGAGCATCAAGGCCGTGATCTCTGGGTGACCCGCAAGGGCGCCATCCGAGCGGGGAAGGGCGAACTCGGGGTCCTGCCCGGGTCGATGGCCACGGGCACCTACATCGTCCGCGGCCTCGGAGAGGCCGAGAGCTTCGAGTCGTCAGCTCACGGAGCCGGACGCCGCTTCAGCCGCAACCAGGCGAAGAAGCGCTTCACTGTCGATCAGCTCGAGGCACACATGGAGGGCAAGGCCTGGAACCGCGACCGGGCACGAGCGCTCCTCGACGAGATCCCGGACGCGTACAAGCCCGTGGAGCGTGTCATTGAGGATCAAGCCGATCTCGCTGAGGTCGTGCACACGCTGACGCAAGTCCTCAACTACAAGGGGTCGTGATCAGCCGCCGCGCTCGACGGGGCGGGTGAGGTCGAGCCCGAGTAGCTCGCCCAGGCCGCACAACTCCGTCGGTGCCGACCGATCGGATCCACCCGACAGGACCGCGCTGGCCAGATCGTCGAGAGCCTCGAGCGCGCGGGGCGCGTCGAGGTCGTTGTCGAGCGCGCTGCGGACCCGCTCGGCGAACGGACGAGGATCAGCGCCGTCGGGTCGCTCGGCCGCGGCCAGCAGCCGGCGCAGCAAGGCGTTCCCCTCGTCGAGGTCAGTGTCGTACCACTCGAACCCGGCCCGGTAGTGGTGACGCATGAGCGCGAGCCGAATCGCGCGCGGATCCGCCACCTTGAGCAAATCGCTCACGAACACGAGATTCCCGAGCGACTTCGACATCTTCTCGCCCTCGTAGCTCACCATCGCCGAGTGCATCCAGTGGCGGCTGAACGGCTGCCCGGTCACGCTCTCGCTCTGGGCGATCTCGCACTCGTGGTGGGGGAAGATCAGGTCGGTGCCACCCCCGTGGAGGTCGAGCGTGGGACCGAGCGCGTCCATCGACATCACCGAGCACTCGACGTGCCAGCCGGGACGCCCCGCACCGAACGCCGCGGGCCAGGACGGCTCGTCCGGCGCCGACTCCTGCCAGAGCACGAAGTCGAGCGGGTCGCGCCGGTTGGGGTCGTCGGGGTTGCCACCCCGCTCGCGGGCGAGCCGCACCATGTGCTCGTGCGGGTAATGCGACAGCTCGCCAAAGCGCGGGAACGTCGCCACGTCGAAGTACACGGTCCCGTCGGCCTGGTAGGCGTGCTTCGAGTCGAGCAGCTTGCCGACCATGTCGATCATCCCGTCGATCGCCTCGGTGGCGCGCGGCTCCGAGATCGGCGGGCGCATCCCCAGCGCATCCATGTCGGCCTGGAACCGGGCGAGCTCGGCGTCGGCGAGCTCCAGGTAGTTCACCCCCAGCTCGCGCGCCTTGGGGAGGATCGAGTCGTCGACGTCGGTCACGTTGCGCACCATCCGGACGTCGTGGCCGAGCTCCTCGAGCCGCCGGATCAGCAGGTCGTAGGCGAGATAGGTGGCGGCGTGACCGAGGTGGGTGGAGTCGTAGGGGGTGATGCCACACACGTACATCGACACGGCCGGCCCTGCCTCGAAAGGGACCAGCGCCCGCTGGGCAGTGTCGTGGAGCCGGATGGTCACGCGGGCTCCGTGCCCGGCGTGTGGCCTTCGACGCCGAGCAGCCGCAGCGTTCCCTTGCCCCGGTGACGCAGATTGATCGACAGCAGAACGGCTGCGAATGCCTCGATGCCGAGCGCGTTGACGAGGGATCCGCCGTCGAACGCCCGCAGGTTCGGGATGCCGGTGATGAGCTCGAGCACGGCGCGGCGGGCCTCGTCGTCGTCCCCGCAGGCGATGACGTCGCTTTCCATCGGGTGGTCGAGGTCACCGAACGCCGATGCGGGGACGTGCTGGAACGCCGCGACTATCCGGGCTTCGGGCACGGCCGACTGCACCGCCATGGAGACCGAGCCTTCGTCGGGGATGACGGGATGGAACTCGCTCCCGTGCTTGGTGAGACCGTTGGCCATCGCGATGACGACCTTGCCCGCGAGCGCCTCGGCGTGGGCCCGGGCGGTGTCGACCGCGCCGTCCCACGGGACGGCCAGGACCACCAGCTCGCCCCCGGCGGCGGCGTCGGCGTTGGAGCCGCCTTTCAGCCCGTCGACGCGGGAACCCCAGCGCTCGCGCAGCTCCGCCACCGTGGCCTCGCCCCGCGCCGGGTCGCGCGAGCCGGCAATGACGTCGTGACCGACGCTCGCCAATCGCGCCGCCAGTCCCTTGCCCGCGGGGCCGGTCGCCCCCATGACTCCGATCTTCACGCCGAGAGCTTGGCACGGCCGCCAGACGTGCTCGCCGCAACCGCCGTAGGCTGCGACACGTGAAATTCGGGATCATCTTCGCCAACGCCGGGCCGCTCGGTGAGCCCGACGTCACCACCGGCCTCGCGCAGCTGGCCGAGGAGCACGGCTTCGAGTCGCTGTGGACGGTCGAGCACACTGTGGTACCCGCCGGCTATGCGTCGGAGTACCCGTACGACGACAGCGGGAAGATGCCCGGCGGCGACGAGGTGGCGATCGCCGATCCGCTCATCTGGATGAGCTGGGTCGCGGCCGTCACGACCCGCCTGCGGGTGGCAACCGGGATCCTGATCCTCCCCCAGCGCAACCCGGTCACCCTCGCCAAGGAGCTCGCCACCCTCGACGTGCTCTCGCGCGGCCGAGTCGACCTGGGAATCGGCGTCGGCTGGCTGCGGGAGGAGTTCGAGGCGCTCGGCGTCCCGTTCGAACGTCGGGGGGCGCGCACCGACGAGTACGTCGCCGCTATGCGCGCGCTCTGGAGCGACGACCCCGCGACGTTCAAGGGCGAGTTCGTGTCGTTCGATCGCTGCCACTGCAACCCGAAGCCGGTGCAGCCCGGCGGCATCCCGATCGTGGTCGGCGGCCACAGTCAGGCGGCGGCGCGCCGGGCCGGGCGCCTCGGCGACGGCTTCTTCCCCGGACGGTTCAGGCCGGAGGAGCTCGAGCCGCTCCTCGCGCTGATGCGCGAGGCCGCGACCGGTGCGGGCCGCGACCCCGGCAAGATCGAGATCACGGCCGGCGGCGCCTTCGACGTCGACGGGGTCAAGCGCTTCGCCGACCTCGGCGTCGATCGGATGGTCATTCCGCCGCTCGGTTTCGACCTCGAGACACTGAAGAAGGCCATCGGTGACTTCGCCGATTCGGTCATCGCCAAGGCGGGCTGACATGGCTGACGACATCGAAAGGCCGACCACACCCCTGTGGGCGAAGCTGTTCGTGATCGGCCTGCTCGCAGTGGGCGCCTGGATCGCTTTGTCGTTCGTGTTCGCGATCGTCGGACGGGCCATCGCGCTCGCCGGCTACGTGATCGTCGCGATCATCGCCTACTTCATCGGCAAAGCGGTGGGGAGCGCGTCGAGAGGCGAGTAATTCGCGGCGGCACGAGCGAGCGGCCGATCATCATTGGCTTCATGCCTCGACCCCTTCCTCCCGCGAGAGACGCGCCCGCGGGCGACGGCCCGGGAATGAGCCACGGCGAACTGGTCACGGCGCTTCGCGGGATCGAAGGTCTCGTCGACGTGGGGAAGGACCCGCCGAACTTCCAGTTTCGGTCTCGGCCGTTCCTGCACTTCCACGCCCATCCCGACGGGATGTACGCGCACGTGCGGTTCGGGCGGAGTGGCTTCGAACCGGTCTGGAGCGCGACACCACTGGAGCGACTGGCGCTGCTGGCACGCGTGCTCGACCACGTCGAGCGTCTCGACCGCACGCGCAAGACGCGGCGCTCGCGGCCGAGCCGGAAGCGCTAGGCGATGCAGTCGGCGCCGAACAGGATCCGCAGCTCGGCGTAGAGCCCGTTGCTGGAGCCGACCAGGAAGTCGTCGGCGAGCTGGAGGACCGTCGTCTTCTCGGGGCTGTCGAGGTGCACGTACACGGGGCTCTCGCCCGGGTGCTCCCGCAGGATCTCCCTGAGCCGCTCGACCTTCTCCGCCGACAGCGCCCCCAGCTTCACCCGCACCCGTACCGGCGGACTGCCGTCGAGGACGAGCTCGGGGCGGGTCACGTCCATGGCGATGATCTTGGGCTGCTCGTCGCGCAGGTCGAGCCGGCCCTTGACGCAGATGATGGCGTCGTCCTCGATCAGGTGACCGAAGCCGGTCATGGTCTTCGGGAACACCATGACCTCCATTGCCGCGCCGAGGTCCTCGAGCACGAACGTGGCCATGAGGTCGCCCCGTTTCGTGTACTTGCGGGACAGGGCGGTCACGACGCCGCCGACGACCCGCATCTCGCCCTCCCGACACTCCTTGAGCTCGGCCAGCGTGCACTCGGTGTACCGGCGCAGCGCCCGCTCCGCGCTCATCATCGGGTGCTCGCTCACGTACAAGCCGAGCATCTCCTTCTCCTCGCGGAGGCGCTCGGCCTTGCCGAACTCGGTGTCGGGGATGTCGACCCGGTGGTCGAAGTCGTCGGCGCCGGCATTCGGGCCGAGGTCGAAGAAGCTCATCTCCCCCTGGTCGCGGCGGCGGCGGACCTCGAGCACCTGGTCGATGATCTGCTCGTGCACGTGCAGGAGTCCCTGGCGAGGATGACCGAGCGAGTCGAACGCGCCCGCCTTGATCAGGGACTCGACCGTGCGCTTGTTGAGCACGGTCATGTCGACCCGGTCGCAGAAGTCGTGGAAGTCGGTGAACAGGCCCCCCGCAGTTCGAGCAGCCACGACGTGGGCGACCATCCCCTCTCCGACGTTGCGCACCCCCGAGAGGCCAAAGCGGATCGAACCGTCGCGCACCGCGAAGTCACTCTCGGACTCGTTGACGTCGGGGACGAGCACCGGGATGCTCCGCTGGCGGCACTCGTTGAGGTAGACCGCGGTCTGGTCCTTATTGGCCTTGACGCTCGTCAGCAGCGCAGCGAGGTACTCGACCGGGTGGTTGGCCTTGAGGTAGGCGGTTTGGTACGCCACGAGTCCGTAGCCGACGGAGTGGGACTTGTTGAACGCGTAGTCGGCGAACGGCTCGATGATGTCGAACATGTGCTCACCAAAGTCGCGTGAGTGACCCTGGTTCGCGCATCCCTCGACGAACTTCGAGCGCTCCTTGGCAATGAGCGAGCGGATCTTCTTGCCCATGGCCTTGCGCAGGTTGTCGGCCTCTTCGAGCGTATAGCCGGCGAGCCGCTGCGCGACCCTCATGAGGCTTTCTTGGTACACCATGAGCCCGTATGTCGGCTCGAGGATGTCGACCAGGCTGTCGTGGTAGTAGGTCACCGGCTTGCGACCGTTCTTGCGGTCGGCGTAGTCGGTGTGCATGTTCGCCGCCATCGGCCCCGGCCGGTACAGCGCGACCAGCGCGCACACGTCCTCGAAGGTGCTCGGCGCGAGCGAGCGCATCAACGCCCGCATGGGGGCGCCCTCGAGCTGGAACACGCCAATCGAATCGCCCCGCTTGAGCATCTCGAACGTGGGCTCGTCGTCGAGCGGTACCGCGTCGATGTCGACCCGCTCGCCGGTCGACGCCTCGATGAGCTCCAGGCTCCGCTCGATCACCGACAGGTTGCGCAGCCCGAGGAAGTCCATCTTCAACAGGCCGAGGTCCTCGACGCCGTGCATTTCGTACTGGGTGACGATGGGCGCGCTCTCGAGGTCGCCCCCCGGCTCGGGCTTGCGCTGGATCGGCAGGTACTCGGTCAGCGGCTCCCGGGTGATCACCACCGCGGCGGCGTGAATGCCGTCCTGACGGCGCAGGCCCTCGAGCCCGCGGGCGACGTCGATCACCCGCTTGGCGTCGGGGTCGGTGTCGTACAGCGACCGCAGCTCGGCCGCCATCTTGTAGCCGTCCTCCTGCCCCTCCACCTTCTCCAGGCACGCCCGCAACGGGGTGTCGCGGCCCATGATGAGCGGCGGCATGAGCTTGGCGATCTTGTCGCCGACCAACCACGGGTAGCCGAGGACGCGTGAAGCGTCCCGCACCGCCGCCCGCGCCTTGATCGTCGAGAACGTGACGATCTGGGCCACGTGGTCCCACCCGTAGCGCTGGGCGGCGTAGCGGATCATCTCGCCCCGGTGGCGCTCGTCGAAGTCCATGTCGATGTCGGGCATCTGCTTGCGGCCGGGGTTGAGGAACCGCTCGAACAGCAGGTCGTAGCGAATCGGGTCGATGTCGACGATCCGCAGGCAGTACGCGACGCACGACCCTGCCGCGCTCCCCCGGCCCGGGCCCACCCGGATCTTCCGCTCCTTGGCGTAGCGCACGAGGTCCCACACCACGAGGAAGTAGGCCGAGAAGCCCATCTCCTTGATGACACCGAGCTCGAACTCGATCCGCTCCGCGACCTCGGCGGGGATCGGCTCGCTGTAGCGGTCGCGCGCGCCGGCGAGCGTCAGCTCGCGCAGGTAGGAGTTCTCGTCGTGCCCGGCCGGCGTCGGAAACGCCGGCAGCTCGGGCTTGCCGAACTCGATCTCGACGTCGGCCCGGTCGGCGATGAGCAGGGTGTTGTCGCACGCCTCCTCGTAGTCGGCGAAGAGATGGCGCATCTCCGCCGCCGTCTTCAGATAGAACTCCTCGGCGTCGAACTTGAACCGGTTGGGGTCGTCGCGTAGCGCGCCGGTCTGCACGCACAGCAGCGCGTCGTGGGCCTCGGCGTCGGCCTTGTGGGTGTAGTGGCTGTCGTTGGTGGCGAGCAGCGGCGCATTGAGCTCACGCGCCATCCGCACGAGCTGGGGGTTGACCTGCCCTTGCTCGGGCAACCCGTGGTCCTGGAGCTCGATGAAGAACGAGTCGCGTCCGAGGACGGACTGGAAGCGTGCCGCCGAATCCCGTGCGCCGTCGTAGTCGCCCCGCAGGAGCTGCTGGGAGACGAGCCCACCGAGGCACCCGCTGGTGCCCATGAGCCCGGCGCCGTATTGCTCCAGCAGGTCGAAGTCGACTCGGGGCTTGTAGAAGAACCCGTCGAGGTAGGCGTGGGATGCGACCTTGATCAGGTTGCGGTAGCCCTCGTTGGTCTCGGCCAGCAGGGTGAGGTGGAAGATCTCGTGGTCGGCGCGCCGCGGCCGGTCGAAGCGGCTGCCCTCGATCTGGTAGGCCTCGATCCCGATTACGGGTTTGATCCCCGCCTCGCGCGCGGCGCGGTAGAAGTCGAGGATGCCGTACATGTTCCCGTGGTCGGTGATCCCGACCGCGGGCTGGCCGTCGGCGGCGGCGGTCGCGACGACATCGTCGATGCGGGCGGCCCCGTCGAGCATCGAGAACTCGGTGTGCAGATGGAGGTGAGCGAACGACTTGGCCACGCGCCGACGACCCCCCTCCCACATATCCACAGCCCTGGGGAGAGGCCTGTGGAGAATCACACCGTTGTAGTTCCGAACATAGCGCGGGTGGCCGGGGTTGTCAGCGCCCTTCTCGACCTCTTCCTCTCCCCCGGCCCGCCAACAGCGGAACCTGCATCTCGTCGGGAGTCAGAGAGCCGTGCATGGCGAGGAGGGTGGCCTCCTGCGGCAGCGCCGGGTCGACGAACCCCACGGGGTCGCGGGCGGCCAGCACCACGTCCCCGATCCGGCCGCCGATCGAGCCGGTGGGCCGGGGGCCGAGCCAGCCCTCGTCGAGCAGCTGCTCGCGGGTCAGCACCCAGGCGTGCGCGCCCACTTCGGCGTGGGCGGCCTCGGCCAGCTCGGCGGCCGCGCCCGACTTCGCGTAGAGATATCGGAACCGGGCGTCGCCCGCTTGGAGCTCGATCAGCGCCTCGAGCGCGGACAGCTCGATCCAGCTCTCGGGCTCGATGTGCATCTGGCCGTGATCCGACGTGACGAGGAGCGCGGCCGACTCCGGCAGCGCGTCCAACATCCCGGCCACGAGTGCATCGGCGGCGCGCAGCTCGGCCCGGTAGAAGTCGCTGCGGAGGCCGTGCTCGTGCGCAACCGTGTCGACGCCCGGGTAGTAGGCGTAGACGAGCCGCTCACCGGTGGCGACGAGCCGGCGGCAGTGCACGATCAGCGATGACACCGTGCTCCACCCGACGAAGCGGGTCCCCCGCAGCTGGGCGTCGGTGAACCCGGTGTGCAGGAACTCCCGGCGCGTCACCACCGGGACGGGGCGCCCGAGGAACGCGTCGTGACGCTGCACCGCGAAGGGATCGGGCGCTCGGCTCCCGGTCGGCCACCGCAGGACGTTGAGCACGGCGCCGTCGACTCGCATCCGGAAGCCGACCAACCCGTGCTGCGACGGCGCGAGCCCGGTGGCGAGCGAGGTGAGCGCGCTGGCTGTCGTCGACGGCGCCACCGTGGTGATCGCCTCGCCGGAGAGCGAGGCGAGCGCCGGGAGCTCCTGCCCGTGCGACCGGACCGCCTCCGCCCCGAGCCCGTCGAGCGCCAGGAGGACGACCGCGTCCGCCCCGGCCACCGGCTCCGGCAACCAGTCGACCGGCTGCACCCCGACGAGCGCGGGCGCCAGGCCGGTGACGCACCGGCCGCCGTAGTCGGGTACGAGGGGATCGATCACCCCACCGTATTCGCCGTACTGCGCGGGAACGCGTCTCCGACGCGCGACCATGGCGGCGATGAAGGTCTCGACCCGGGGCGACTACGCCGCGCGGGCCCTGCTCTCACTCGCCCTCCACGGCTCCGACCGGCCCACGTCGGTCAAGGAGATCGCCGAGCGCACCACCCTCCCCCAGCCCTACCTCGAGCAGATCCTCCTGGCAGTCAAGGGGGCCGGGCTCGTCCGCTCGAAGCGGGGCGTGGGTGGCGGCTACGTCCTCGCCCGTCCGGCCGAGGAGATCACGCTGGCCGAGATCCTCGCCGCGGTCGAGGGCCCCCTCACGACGCTGATGGAGGAGCACGACCACTGTGAGGGCCACTGCGTGCTCCAGGAGGTCTGGGTGGGCGTGTCGGAGGAGACCCGCCAGATCCTCGAGCGGTTCACGCTGTCCGACCTGGTCGAGCGCACCCGGATCGGCCATCCCGACTCATAGGCCCGCCTCATAGCGACGCCAGGACCGCCTCCAACTCGTCCGGGAGCGGCTCCTCGAATCGCATCGTCTCGCCCGACGTCGGGTGCACGAACGCCAGCCTGGTCGCGTGCAGGAACGGGCGGGCCAGCGGCAGCGACGGCCGCGCCCCGCGGTAGGCCGAATCACCGACTACCGCGTGGCCGATCGCGGCCAGGTGCACCCGGATCTGATGGGTGCGGCCGGTCTCGAGCCGGCACTCGAGCAGCGACACGACCGGGTCATCGAACTCCCGCACCACCTCGTACGAGGTGCGCGCGTCGCGACCACCTTCGCGGACGGCCATGCGCGTCCGCTGCGCCGACGACCGGCCGATCGGCGCGTCGACCGCCCCCCGCGGTGCGTCCAGGTGACCCCAGACGAGCGCGAGGTAGCGCCGGTCGACCTCGCGCCGCGCCATCTGGTCTACGAGCGCCTCGTACGCCGAGGCTGAGCGCGCCACCACCATCAACCCGCTCGTCGCCCGATCCAGTCGGTGCACGATGCCGGGGCGGGCGCGGTCACCGACGCCTTCGATCTCCGGGAACAGGCCCAGGAGGCCGTTCACCAACGTGCCTCCCGCATTGCCGGCACCCGGGTGAACCACCAGCCCGGAGGGCTTTACCAGGACGATGACGTCGTCGTCGACGTGACGCACGTCGACGGCCACGTCTGGGTCGGGGCCCGGTGGCGCCGGCGGTTCGGGTTCGCTGAGCAGCTCGACGACCTCGCCCGCGGCGAGCTTCCTGCTCTTCGCCACCGGCCGGCCGGTCACGAGGACGTCGCCGGCGGCGCAGAGACGGCTGATCTCGCTCCGGGTCCATCCGGTCAGCGTGGCCAGGGCGCGGTCGACGCGCTCACCGGCCAGCACGGGCGGGACCTCCAGCTCACTCACCTTCGGGTTGGTACCTCCACCCCCAGATCACGAGCAGCACCGCGCCGATCGTGATGGAGGAGTCGGCCACGTTGAAGCTCGGGAAGTCGCCCACCCTGATGAAGTCGACGACCGCGCCCCGCAGGAAGCTTGGGGCACGGAAGATCCGGTCGAGGAGGTTGCCGACGGCACCGGCGAGCACGAGCGCGAGCGCCACGAGGATCACCCGGTCCTGCGTGCGTTGGAGCGCCCGCACGAGGATCACCGCGACGATGACGGCCAACACCGCCAGGACGGGCGTGAACTCCTGGAACAGGCTGAACGCGCCGCCGGTGTTGCGGCTGAGGCGGAACTCCACCGTCGTGCCCACGATCGACAGCGGTGCATCCGACAGCGTCGCGACCACCCATGATTTCGTCAGCTGGTCGAGGGCGATGATCCCGACGACGAGGACGGTGACGAGCGCGGTGCGGCCGTGGTTCGCTTCCGTCTCGGGGCCTGCGCTACCGGCGTCGCTCGGCACGTGCCTTGCAGTCGACGCACTCCTCGGCATACGGGATCGCCTCGAGGCGCTCCAGCGCGATGCGCCGCCCGGCGGGGACGCAGAGGCCGTACGTCTTGGCGTCCATGCGGGCCAGGGCCCGGTCGATCGCGTCCACGATCTGGCGGGCCGACGCCGAGAGGAGGAGGTCGCGCTCCCGCTCGACGTTCACCGTGTCGCCCTCGCCCGACTCCTCGTCGAACTGCGTGTCGCCCGGGTCACGCTCCATGGCCAGCGCCTCGGCCTCGGCCTGGAGCTCCTCGGCCTGCCGGACGTGGCGCTCCCGCTCCTCGAGCAGCTTGCGCCGGAGTCGCTCGACCGTCTTCTCCGAGAGGTTCGGCGTCGTCGGCATCACCTCGAAGCCCGACAGCGGGCAGATCACTGAACCCGGCTTCCGCGGCGGCAGCTTGCGGTCGAGCAGCGACGACTTCTTCGGCGGCGCCTTCTTCTCCGCCTTGGGCTTCGCCTCCGGCGCCTTCTTCTTGACCGGTGCCTTCTTCGCCTCCGGCGCCTTCTTCTTGACCGGTGCCTTCTTCGCCACCACCTTCTTCTTCTTCGCCGGTGCCTTCTTCTTGGCGGGCACCTTCTTCTTGGCGGGCACCTTCTTCTTGAGCGCCTTCTTCTTCGGGGCGCGTTTGGGCGCGGCTTTGCGCCGCGCCTGGGTCTTCGCCTTGGCAGCTTTCTTCGCCCGGGCCGGCTTCGCTTTCGCCTGCTTGCGCCCCGGGGCCGCCTTCTTCGCCGACTTCTTCGGCGTCGCCATCACATGGCTCCCTCGCTCGGCGCCGGGATACCCGGCGCCGCCCTGCGGGACGCTCGTCCGCACGGACATTCCAGAGCCCGCCCCGGCATCGGTCCGCTTGGGGCCGGGAGGGCGCCGGAGTGTAGGCCGACCGGTGCGTTAGTTCAACGCTGCCGGGTCGACAGAGCGCGGCTCAGGTTGGAGGGCGGCGCGGCTCGCCGATACGCGTGGCTGCCTCGTCGAGGGCGTTGCGCAACTGCACCTCGAGCTCCTCGGGGGTGATGCCCTGGATACGGAACCGCTTGACCCGCGACTTCCCGCCGCTCACGAGCTCGAGGTCCTTCGCCGGGACCTCGAGCGCCTCGGAGAGGAGCGCGACCGCGGCGTCGTTGGCCCGCCCTTCGACCGGCGGCGCCGCGACCCGGATCTTGAGCGAGTCGCCGTGTCGTCCGACCACCGCAGCGCGACCGGCTCCGGGTTGCACGTGCACGTGCAGCACGACCGCGCCGTCCTGGACGTTATAGAGGTCCGAGAGTTCAGGCATTCGCCGGTACATTACGTCGTGTGATGCCGTTCGAGCCGGTGCCGTCCCGCTTCGAGCCGGTCGCGCTCGAGGAGCGGGTCGCGCGGCGCTGGCGCGACGGCCAGGTGTTCGCCGAGAGCCTCCGGCGGCGCGAGGGCGCGCCCGAGTGGGTGTTCTACGAGGGCCCGCCGACCGCCAACGGACGACCGGGCATCCACCACGTGCTCGGCCGGGTGTTCAAGGACCTCTATCCCCGGTTCCACACGATGCGGGGCCGTTACGTCGCGCGCAAGGGCGGCTGGGACTGCCACGGCCTCCCGGTGGAAGTCGAGGTCGAGAAGGAGCTCGGCTTCTCGGGC
Source organism: Actinomycetota bacterium (assembly GCA_052390575.1). GTDB lineage: Bacteria > Actinomycetota > Acidimicrobiia > IMCC26256 > JACDBD01 > JBPCMN01. The sequence goes on from JBQTGU010000061.1 coordinate 111,948, forward strand.
AAGCCGCAGATCCTGGAGTATGGCATCGAGGCGTTCAACCAACGCTGCCGGGAGTCGGTGTACCGCTACGTCGAGGACTGGTCGGCGCTCACCGCCCGCATCGGCATGTGGATCGACACCGCCGACGCGTATTGGACGCTCACCAACGAGTACATCGAGAGCGTGTGGTGGGTGGTCCGCCAGATGTGGGACCGCGACCTCATCTACGAGGGCTTCAAGGTGGTCCCCTACTGCGGGCGCTGCGGGACCGCGCTCTCCAGCCACGAGCTGGGCCAGCCCGGCGCATACCGGGACCTCACCGAACCGTCCGTCTACGTGCGGTTCCCGGTCTCCGACCGCGACTTCGACCTGCTGGTCTGGACGACGACGCCGTGGACGCTGGTCTCGAACGTCGCCGCCGCGGTGGGGCCGGGCCTCGAGTACGTGCGAGTGCGGGGCCGGGACGGGCGGCGCGATGTCGTCATGGCGGCGGGCCGGGTCGCCGCCGCCCTCGGCGACGACGCCGAGGTGCTCGGGCCGGTACCCGCCACCGAGCTGGTCGGGCTCCACTACGACCGCCCCTTCGATTTCCTTCCCATCGACCCGGAGGCGAACGTCGTCCTCGCCGCCGACTTCGTCACGCTCGAGGAGGGCTCGGGCATCGTCCACCTCGCGCCCGCGTTCGGCGAGGTCGACCGCGAGGCAGCCGAGCGCGCCGGCCTGCCCGTGCTCAACCCGGTGGGGCCGGACGCCCGCTTCGACGACAGCGTGCCCGCCCCCTATGCAGGCCGGTTCGTGAAGGACGCCGATCCCGACCTGATCGACGCACTGGCGACGGAGGGCAAGCTCGAGGCGGTCGTCGACTACACCCACTCCTACCCGCACTGCTGGCGGTGCGGGACGCCCTTGATCTACTGGGCCAAGCCCACCTGGTTCGCGAGCACCTCGGCCCACCTCGACGAGCTGCTGCGCGAGAACGAGACCATCGGGTGGCACCCCGAGCACATCAAGCACGGGCGGTTCGGCGACTGGCTCGAGAACAACGTCGACTGGGCGCTGTCGCGCGACCGGTTCTGGGGCACTCCGATCCCGGTGTGGCGCTGCCGCGACTGCGCCGCCGACACCTGCATCGGATCGGTCGCCGAGCTGAGCGAGCGCGCCGGCGCCGACCTCTCCGACCTCGACCTGCACCGGCCCTACGTCGACGACGTGGCGATCGCGTGTAAGGCGTGTGGTGGGCGGGCATTCCGGGTCGAGCCCGTCCTCGACGCCTGGTTCGACTCCGGCTCCATGCCCTCGGCCCAGTTCCACTACCCGTTCGAGCACGAGGCGCTGTTCGAGCGGCGCTTCCCCGCCGACTTCATCTGCGAGGCGATCGACCAGACCCGGGGCTGGTTCTACTCGCTGCTCGCGGTCAACACGCTCGTGTTCGACCGGTCCCCGTACCGGAACGTCGTGTGCCATGGCCTCATCGTGGCCGGCGACGGCCAGAAGATGTCGAAGTCGAGGGGCAATGTGATCGACCCCTGGACCGTCCTCGACACCCGCGGCGCCGACGCGCTGCGCTGGAACCTCTTGTCGGCCGGATCACCATGGACCACGCGGCGGGTGTCCGAGGCGAGCATCGACGAGTCCACTCGCCGGTTCCTGGTCACGCTCTGGAACACGTACTCGTTCTTCGTCACCTACGCCAACATCGACGGGTGGACACCCGACGCCGACCACCCACAACCGGCCCACGTGCTCGACCGGTGGGCCCGGTCGCGCCTGCACACCACCGTCGCCGACGTCACCGCCGCGCTCGACGGGTTCGACGCACTCCGCGCCGCCCAGGCGCTCGACGCGCTCGTCGACGACCTGTCGAACTGGTACGTCCGCCGGTCGCGTCCCCGGTTCTGGAAGGACGCCGACGGCGCCGCCCACTCCACCCTGCACGAGTGCCTGGTCACGGTGGCCAAGCTCATGGCGCCGTTCTGCCCGTACGTCGCCGACGAGCTCTACGACAACCTGTCGGGCGACCCCGACTCCGTTCACCTGGCCGACTGGCCCGAGGCCGACGCCGCCGCGATCGATCCCGACCTCGAGGCGACCATGGCCCTTGCCCGCCAGGTCGTGTCGCTGGGCCGGGCGGCGCGGACGGAGTCGAAGCTCAAGGTGCGCCAACCCCTGCGACGGGCGCTGGTGCTGCTCCCCCACGGCACCGCGCTACCCGACGCGGTCACCGCCGAAGTGGCCGACGAGCTCAACGTCAAGGCGCTCGAGCCCATCAGCGACCTCGAGGGCCTCATCGCCTACGAGGTGGTCCCGAACTTCGCCACGCTCGGGCCTCGTGCCGGCAGGCACATGCCCGAGCTCAAGCGGGCGCTGACGGCCGCCGACGGCGCGGCGGTGCGCCGGGCGCTGGCCGAGGACGGCACCTACCGGCTGGAGCTCGACGGGGAGGCGTTCGAGGTCGGCCCGGGCGACGTCGAGGTACGAGCGACCTCACACGACGAGCTCGCGCTCGCCCAGGAGGGCCTGGCCGCGGTCGCGCTCGACACCGTCCTCGACGACGACCTCCGCCTCGAGGGCGTCGCCCGCGAGGTGGTGCGGGCGCTCAACGACCTGCGCAAGGCGGCGGGGTTCGAGATTGCCGACCGGATCCGGGTGTGGCTCCGGGGCCAGGGCGCGACGCGGGACGCGCTCGAGCGCCACGGCGACTGGATCAGGGACGAGGTGCTCGCCGTCGACTACGCCGTCGATGAACCCGACGGCGGCGAGGGATCGAACGGGTTTGCGAAGCTCGAGGTTTCCGGCAGCGTCGTCTGGGCACGCCTGGAAAAGGCCTGAGCTGAGCTAGGAGCTGCGCGACGCGAAGAGAGAGTTAGCGGCGGCGGCGGAAGCGACGCTTGCCCGAGCCCTCTTCCTCCTGGTCGAAGAAGTTCTCGGAGGTCGCGTCCTCCTGCAGGCTGAGCGGCGCATCGTCGTCGCGCACCGCCTCCCGCAGCGACGCAAAGAAGGCGTCGTCGTCGAGCACCTCGGCCTCGATCGGCTCGTCGGCAACGAAGGCGGCCATGCCGTTCTCGCGCGACTCGTCGGCGCCGGCCGCTTCACCCGACGCCGCCGATTCACCCCACTCTGGCGCGCGGGCGGGCGGCGCGGCCTCGTCGGGGAACGGAGCCTCGGGCATGACGGACGCAGCGGCCGGCTCTGGGCGCGCCGGCGCAGGCGGTGGCGCGGGCGCCGGCGGTGGCGCGGGCGCCGGCCGCGGCGGGGCGATCTGCTCGGGCGCGGGCGGGGGCACGTCGACCTCGTGCAGCGTCGGGCGGGCGGCGGCGCTCTCGGGCGAGAAACGCCCGAGCGAGTCGAGCTCGGTCTGGAGGGCGGAGCGGACACGCTCGCGGTACTCGCCCTCGAACTTCTCGAGCGCGTCGACGTCGGTCTTGAGCTTGTCGCGGCGGGCGGCGAGGTCGCGCACGTCCGTCTCCATCCGGCGCCGTTCGTCCTCGGCGATGCGACGGGCGGTGGCCTCGGCCTCCGTCACCATCGTGCGGGACTTCGTCTCGGCGTCCTCCAGCAGCTTCCGGGCCCGCTTCTGGGCGTCGGCGACGGCCTCGTCGGCGGTTCGCTGCGCCAGGATCAGCGTGCGCTGGAGCGTTTCCTCAGTCTCGCGGTTGCGGGATCCGGTCGTCTCCGCCTCGGAGATGCGCTCCGTGATCTGGCGCACTCGCTCCGAGAGACCCTCGATCGTCGTCGCCGCCCGCTCCAGCAACTCGTCGACGTCGTCGCGGTGGTAGCCGCGAAAGCCCTCCCGAATGTCGGTATCACGCAGTTCCTGAGGGGAAACATCCATGGCCGACCATGGTAGCGGGATGCCTCGGCGGACTCAGATCCCGCCTGTCCTCAACCGCAGAGGATCTGCAACAGCAAATAGAGGACGAAGAACACCACCATGAAGGAGATGTCGATCATCCCGATCGGCGGGATGACCCGGCGCACCGGCGCGAGCACAGGTTCGGTGACGTCGCGGAGGACCGCACCGACGGACGCCATCGCGGTGCCCGGTCGCACCGGGAACCACGACAGCACCGCTCGCGCCCCCAAGACGATCATGTACACGATGAGGAACGCGCAGATGATTCCCACGGACGGTCAGGCGCGGTAGAGGCCGCGTGCCTGCAGCCGCTCTTTCTCCTCCGGCGACACGTCGACGTTGCTCGGCGTCAGGAGGAAGACCTGCTCGGCGACCCGCGCCATGGAGCCGCCCACCGCGTAGGCCAGGCCGCTGGAGAAGTCGATGAGGCGGCGCTGGAGCTCACGGCTCACGCCCTGGAGGTTGAGGATCACGGGCTGGTTCGCCTTGAGCCGGTCACCGACCTCCTGGGCGTCGTTGAAGCCCTGCGGCTCGACCACGTGCACCCGGGCCGAGCTGGTCGGCATCGCCCGGACCACGGACGCCCGCTGGGGCGAGATGTCGGCGGCATCGTCGCGAGCGACCGGCCGCACGGTGACCCCGTGCTCGGCCCGCACTGGATCTCGGGGATCACGGAGCTGCCGCGGGTCACGTGCCGGCTGGATGTCGCGCGGGTCGCGGAGCTCGCGCGGATCGCGCGGCTCCCGGAACTCGCGGGCCTCGCGGGCCGCGGGTTCCGTCTCACCCTCGGGATAGTCATAGTCGGCGTCGTAGGCGAACTCTTCGTCGTCCTGGAGACCCAGGTACACCATCGCCCGACGCCACAGCGAAGCCATGGTTGATGCCCTCCTGGAGCGCGTTCAGCCTACCGTCGCCGCTACCGCAAAGCGCGGACGCGGCCTACGCTGCGCGTTCCCCAAACAGCGCACGGCCAACCCGCACGATCGTGGCCCCTTCTGCGACGGCGATCTCGTAGTCGTCGGTCATGCCCATCGAGAGGTCCCGCAGCTCCAAGCGCGCCGCGAGGTCTCGCAGCGCCGCGAACCAGCGTTGCGGTTCGTCGTGCTGCGGATGCACGGTCATCAGCCCGTCGACGCGCAAGCCGTGTTCGCGCAGGGCATTGACGAGCGGCGCAGCCTCGACGGGCGTGCATCCGCCCTTCTGGGGCTCGTCCCCGAGGTTGACCTCGACCAGCACCCTCGCACCGGGCACCCGGCGTGCGATCGCGGCGCCGAGCGGCTCGCGGTCGACCGACTGCCAGCACGCCACCCACGGCGCGAGCGCCGCCACCTTGTTGCGCTGGAGCCGCCCGACGAAGTGCCAGCACGGCGGGGCGGGCTCGTCAGCGAGCGGGGGCGCCTTGGCCAGCAACTCCTGGGCGCGGTTCTCGCCCACGTCGGTGACCCCGAGGGCGAGGACCTCGGCGATGCGAGGAACCGGGACGGTCTTGGTGGCAGCCACGAGCGTGACATCGGCGGGGTCGCGACGGGCGCGGCGGGCGGCCCCGGCGATGCATTCCCGCACCGTCTGCACACGCTCGCGCGGTCCTTCGGTCACGGCTCTCGTACGACCACCATCGCCTGGCGTCCGGTCGGTCCGTCGCGGCGAAAGGAGAAGTAGTCGGGCGACGCCGCCGTGCACACGTCGAGGTCGGTGACCCGGGTGACGTCGACATTCGCCAACGCGGCGCGGACCCCGGCCGCGAGGTCGAGAGCCGAGTCGCCACCGGCGGTGCGCGCCCGGACCTCGGGGCCGAGCCGGGCCGCGACCAGATCGAGCTCGGCCGCCCCGAACGCGTAGTGACCAGGGTGGACGCAGGGCCCGAGCACCGCCTCCACCGGCGACTCGTCGAGGCGGTGGAGCGCGTCGACCGCGGTCTCCAGCACACCGACGGCCAGGCCGCGCCAGCCGGCGTGGACCGCACCGACCGCGTCGCCGGCCACGAGGGCCACCGGCGCGCAGTCCGCCGTCAGCACATTCAGCGGCAGCCCGGCGACCGCGGTCACGACCGCGTCGGCTTCCGGCGCGGGCCCCTCCGGGCCCGACTGCGCCACCGCCGCCGAAGCACCGTGCACTTGCCGGATTCGGAACCACCGCTCCGGATCAGCGGCCGCCCCTCCGATCGCGCCGCCGACGCGCCGCCGGTTCTCGCGCACCCGCTCGGGGTCGTCGTCGGTCAGGAAGCCGAG